>NZ_PCPA01000001.1 GCF_002979515.1 Microbacterium sp. MYb54
GGTGGGAGGGCCCTGACTCGGGGGGTCAGCTCGGTGTGATGTCGCCGAGTTTCCACGACCGATCGAAGTACGGCTCGGTCGGCCCGTAGAAGCGGAAGTAGGAGAACCAGTGCTTTCCGGGGATCGTCTGGACCCAGTTCGTCTGGCCGGAGGCCGGTTCCCTCGGGCCGAAGTACAGGTCGACCGATCCATCGTCGTTCACTTCGAGCTCGGCGTCCCTGGATCCGCGGTCGCCGCGCTGCTGGGGCGTGTCGATCAGACACCGTGTGGTGACGTCGTAGACGGTCGCCGACCAGAAGAGCTTGGCTGGCACATCGGCCGGCACATGGAGGGTGTAGTCGCGGCCGCCATCCAACCACTGGCCGTCGCGGTCGGTGTAGGACCCGAGATAGGCCTGCCCCGCGCCCGGCGTCGTGCTCTTCATCGCCTCGGAGAATGACACCGCTTCGTAGAACCAGGACGCCCGCTCGAACAGCTCGTCGTAGTGATCGGCGCGCTGGGCGGAGTTGTCGAGCACGATCGCGAGTTCCCATGCTCGATCGGGCCAGTAGGTCCCCTGCGCGAAGCGCTTCGCGAACGTGTTCGCCTGCGCCATGAGCTCCCCGGCAGCTGCCCCCTGTTCGAGGATGCGTATGAGTCGAGCATCCGGCTGGAACGGCTTTCCCTTCTCTATGCCCAGCTGCTTGAGCATGGCGAGGTAGAACCGGTCGCGCTCGTCGATGACTTCGGTCTGGTAGATCGCGTGCAGACGCTTCCAGTACTCGAGGCCGTTCGGCTGATCACCGGTCCAGGTACGACCGTCCGGGGAGACGATCCGAGTCGGGGCTGGGGCCTCGCGGTCGGCGTAAGGGTAGATGCGCACCGACGTCACGAGTGCGTCTGCCTGAGCCGGATCGGGGTCGAGGGTGCGGAACCCGAACATGACGTTCACTCCGGAGCATCGCAGCACGCGGTAGTCGTCGCCGAGCGCGTCGGGTTCGTCGGTGCCCGGAGCCAGGAGGACGTACTTCCCTCCCTGCCCGCGGTCCGGGCCCATCTCGCCCATCGCCCCGATCTCGCGCTGCCAGAAGTCGGACACCCCGCCTGCCGTCGGTCCGGCCGGAAGCTCGATGACCAGCGGTCCGGTCTCGGAGAGATCGAAGAAATTGAGGATGTAAGGAGTCGTCGCATTGGCGGTGATGAGGCCGAGACGATCTCGGTAGGTCAGGTAGCGCACGAGATCGCTGCTGGTCGCGCCGAAGACGTCATAGTGCTGGGTCTTCCACTGGGCATAGGACACCAACGGCAACGCCCACAGGTACGTCTGGCAGGCGAGCTGGTAGTCCAGCTCGTCGAAGATCAGCGGCAGTGCGGTACGGGCAGGGAGATCTCCGTCGCGCGCGACATCGGAGAGGCGTCCGGGGAGTTCAGCGGTCATTCGAGGGTCCTTTGCAGCAATCTCCGTGACTTCGGTGCCATCGGAGGGGTGTCACGGATGCACCGATGCCGGGCACGGGGATCGGATCGTTCCCTGCCCGGTGCCCGGCATCGAAGTGCGCTGGTTACTGTGCCCCGCCGAGGTCGTGGATGAGCTCCTTCTCGTCTTCGGCGGAGAGGGAGGTCTGCACCACGGTGCCGTTGAACGGCGCGAGCGCGGCGGCGAACTTGTCCTCTGTGATCTTCGTCGCGTACACGACGACGGCCGACTTCCCGGCGGAGACCGTGCTCTTCACGCGGTCACGGAACTCCGCATCGATGCCGGACTTGTCGAGCCCGGCGAACAGTGCTCCGAAGAGGCCGCCGAAGAGGAGACCCGCGATCGGCACGAAGAACAGCAGGCCGATGAGCACGCCGAAGAGCGCTCCGCCTGCGGCGCCAACGCCGACGTTTCCCGCGGCACCGGGGTACTCGACCTTCGTCTTGCCCTTCTCATCGACCTTGACGAGCGCGAGGCCTGCGAGTTCGACGACGAGGTCGTTCTGCAGGGACAGGATCTCGTCGTAGGCGCCTTCTGCCTGAGGCTCGGTGTCGAAGGAGATGACGATCAGTTCGGCCATGGGGCGACTTCCCTTGTTCAGGGCTGAGTCGACCACCCTCAGCCGTTTGCGACAGGAGGCCACTCCACGGTGGCTCCCGCTTCAGGCCAGGCTAACCGCGGCGCTCCAGGGAAACGCAGGTGCGATCAGGAATTCACCCGGGGTACCTTCGTCCGCCACCACGCGGGAATTGATGCCAGGGCCGACCTGTGGAGATAATGCGGTGATCACTGCGCCGTTGCGCTTGTGAAGCACAAGCAGCGGAAGAGGCGCGATGGCCACTGATGAGAGCGAACTGACTTCGGCGACGACCGTTCGGCGGCTCGTCGTCCTCTCGCTGCCAGCGGTCATCATCGGGGTCGTCTCCGCGCTGATCCTGTTCATGGTCGAGGAACTGGCGCTGGTCCTCCAGAATGCGCTGTGGGAGGGACTCCCGCACGCGGCTGGCTTCGATCCCGACTCGGCGTGGTGGATATTCACGGTTCTCACGCTCACCGGACTCGCCGTGGGGCTCGCGATCTGGTTGCTTCCGGGCCACGGCGGGCGGGACTCGGCCCTCACCGAGCTCATCGCGCCGCCCCTGCCGCTGAGCGCACTGCCCTCTCTCGCCCTGGTCGCCGTGCTCGCGCTCGCCGGAGGGGTGAGCCTGGGACCGGAGAGCCCGATCATCGCGATCAACACCGGCATCCTCGTCGCCGTTTTCGCCAGGTTCTGGCCGGGAGTCTCCGGGCAGCTGATCGTGCTCATCACCGCGGCAGCGACGATCGGCGCGCTGTTCGGCACGCCTGTCGCCGCCGCCCTCGTGTTCACCGGTGTCGTGGGGGCGATGGCCGGTGGTCAGGCTCTCTGGGACAAGCTCTTCCTCCCGCTGCTCGCCGCCGGCGCCGGTGCGGTCACGATGTCTCTGCTGACCCAACCGTCGTTCGCGGTACCGATGCCGTCGTACGACAGCATCGCCGCCATCGACCTGCTCAGTGCCACGGTCATCGCGGTCTTCGCCGCGCTTCTCGGGATCGGTGCTGCTGCCGTCTTCCCGCTCGTGCATCGGACGTTCCGGCTGCTGCGGAACCCGGTGCTGTACGTGACTCTGGGTGGCATGGTCCTCGGGGTGCTCGGGATCATCGGCGGTCCGATCACCCTGTTCAAGGGGTTGGAGCAGACGGCCACCCTCGTCATCGACCGCGACGACTACGACTCGGGGCAGCTCTTCGTCATCGTCGCGGTGAAGATCGTCGCCCTTGTCATCGCGGCGGCAGCGGGCTTCCGAGGTGGCCGGATCTTCCCCGCTGTGTTCATCGGCACGGCGATCGGCGTTCTCGCCAATGCCCTCGTCCCTGGCATCCCCATCGTCGTGGCGATCGCGGGAGGGGTGCTCGGCATGGTGCTCGCGATCTCCCGCGACGGGTGGATCGCCCTGTTCATCGCGGTCGCGGTGACGGGAAGCGTGACGGTGCTGGCCGTGCTCTGTATCGCGATCCTCCCCACCTGGCTCCTCGTCTCCCGAGCGCCCGAGATGCTCGTGCGGGCGGCCGCCCTTTCTCCCGATCGGGCGCATCCGGCGGAGAAGGCGTGACGGGCTGACGCCGGTCCCACGGCATCGGCGGGAACTCACCAGGGGGAGATTTCGATGCAGTCCGCCCTCCACCTGACCGGCACGAGAAGATAACCGCATGACGACATTCACCTTCGATGAAGACACGCTCACTCAGGCATACCTCTATGGTTTTCCACTCGTGTTCAACCTCGAGCAGGTGAGCCGTCTCATCACCGACGGTATCGGTGCGATGCCGTCGGCCCCGTTCAACTCCTTCGCCCACGGGCGTTCGTTGGCGGGCCCCCAGGACACGTTCGTCACGATCAACAACGACACCGTGTACTCCATGGCCGCGATCGACGTCAGCGTCGGTCCGATCCTCCTGCATGTCCCCGACGCGGACGGACGGTACTACGTGCTGCAGTTCGTCGACGCGTGGACCGACAACTTCGCGTATGTGGGGCATCGGGCGACCGGGACGGGTGCGGGGGACTATCTGCTGGTTCCTTCCGACTGGACAGGCGACGCTCCGCACGACACGACGGTGATCCGCTTTCCGACGACTGTCGCGTCGATCGTCGGACGGTGGGCGGTGTCATCCGACGACGATCTTCCCGCCGTGCACGCGCTTCAGGATGAGATGACGCTCACGCCCCTCGATTCCGACGCGATACCGAAAGGACTCGTGGAGCCCGACTCCGCCGTTCCGGGTGAAGTGCTCTTCTGGGAGAAGCTCAGGGTCTGGTCGCACCAGTTCCCTCCTGCGCCGCGCGATGTCGAGTTGCAGAGTTCGTACGCGGGGATCGGAGTGACGGAGGTCGGGAGGTCTCCCTATCGCGATCTGTCGTCTCAGGAGATAGTCGCGCTCGCCGAGGGGCTTCAGGCAGGCGAACACGCGATCCAGCAGGTTCTTCATGCGAGTTCCAGCCCGGTCGTCAACGGGTGGACGCTCACCTACCACGTCTTCGACTACAACCTCGACTACTTCGAGGTCGGCACCATCGATGATGCCCAGTTCACACTCGCGGACCCCCGCACTCGCATTCTCGAGCGTGCTGGCGCTGCGAAAGCAGGTCTCTGGGGGAATCACGCGTACGAAGCCGCGTACATAATGACCTACGTCGACGAGCACGGCGAGCAGCTCTCCGGATCACGCCACTACACCCTGAAGTTCGATCCGCTGCCGCCCGTTGGTGCGTTCTGGTCGGTCACGATGTACTCGGTGCCTGATTTCTTCCTGGTCGACAACCCCATCGATCGATACTCCATCGGCGATCGCACGCCCGGAATCCAGTTCGACGACGACGGAGCCCTCACCATCACGATCAGTCACGAGCGGCCGGCGGATGAGAAGGCATTCGCGAACTGGCTTCCGGCCCCAGATGGCCCTTTCCGGCCGGTGCTGCGCATGTACGAGCCCGATCCCGAGGTTCTGAGCGGCGGCTACACCGTGCCGGCCATCATCCGCAGCTGAGGAGCAAGGTGGCCGATCGCTTCGAAGCATCTGTCGCGGTGGACGGAGGCGATTCAGCGCCCGGGTAGACGTCGATCTGGCCGAAAGTGGGTGGCGCGGTGTCGTCTCGGTTGGGAGAGTGAGCGGCACGCGACCGGCATCGGAGAATGAACGTGTTGTCGATGTGACGCGATAAGTGAAGCGAGAGGTTCTGCACATGAGCACACCTGATTCCGACGAGCAGCCGATCTTCACGAGGGCGGGGGAGGCGACGCTCACCTCGCGTCATGTGATCCCCGCCGGCGAGTCGCTTCCGGATACGGCGAAGCAGATCGTGGAGGACGAGACGATCCTCGACGGCAACGCGCGGTTGAACCTCGCGACGTTCGTGAGCACCTGGATGGACGACGACGCCAAGCAGGTCTATGCCGCATCGTTCGACAAGAACATGATCGACAAGGACGAGTACCCGCAAACGGCGGCGATCGAGGACAACTGCTGGCACATGCTGGCGAACCTCTGGAACGCGCCGGATGCGGAGAAGAGCATCGGCACCTCGACGATCGGCTCCTCGGAGGCGTGCATGCTGGGTGGCCTCGCGTTCAAGCGGCGTTGGCAGCAAGCGAGGCGTGCGGCGGGGAAGGACACCTCGAGACCGAACCTCGTGATGTCGTCTGCGGTGCAGGTGTGCTGGGAGAAGTTCTGCAACTACTTCGACGTCGAGCCGCGGTACGTGCCGATCAGTGCGGAGCACAAGACGCTCGACGGCCACGATCTGGCGAAGTACGTCGATGAGAACACCATCGGTGTGGTCGCGATCATGGGAGTGACCTATACCGGCATGTACGAGCCGGTGGCCGAGATCGCCGCAGCTCTGGACGAGATCCAGAAGACCACGGGCCTCGACATCCCCATCCACGTCGACGGCGCCTCCGGAGCAATGATCGCGCCGTTCCTGCAGCCCGACGTGGTGTGGGACTTCCGGCTCGAGCGGGTGCATTCGATCAGCACGTCGGGGCACAAGTACGGGCTCGTGTACCCCGGGCTCGGGTGGGTGGTCTGGCGCGACGAGCAGTGGCTGCCGGACGACCTGGTGTTCAAGGTGAGCTATCTCGGTGGCGAGATGCCCACGTTCGCCCTGAACTTCTCCCGTCCCGGCGCGCAGGTGGTGCTCCAGTACTACCTGTTCCTGCGGCTGGGGTTCGAGGGGTACCGGGCCGTGCAGCAGACGTCGCAGGACGTCGCGAAGTTCCTCTCCGCGGGAATCGACAGGCTCGACGCCTTCGAGCTGTGGAACGACGGCAGCGACATCCCGGTGTTCGCCTGGCGGCTCACCGAGGGGCATACGAAGAATTGGACGCTCTACGACCTGCAGGATCGGCTGCGGATGAAGGGCTGGCTCATCCCCGCCTACCCGATGCCGGCCGACCTCGAGCAGATCACGGTGCAGCGCATCGTCGTACGCAACGGGCTGAGCATGGATCTCGCGGCCGACCTGCTGCAGGCGATCGAGACAGAGGTCGCGTACCTCGACGCGCTCGAATCGCCCATGCCCGCCGAGAAGCCCCAATCGGCGTTCCACCACTGAGTTCGACGATGTCTGCCTCGGATACAGCCAAAAGAGGGCGCTCTATGCGGTCACCATTCCTGCGGCGGGCAGGCGGATGTCGAAGCGTGAGCCTACGTTCGCCTGGTGGGCGCTGATCACGCCGTCGTGCGCCTCCACGATGCCGCGGGCGATCGCGAGGCCGAGTCCTGCACCGCTCGCGCCATGGATGCCGGTGCCAGGGGTCCTGGCGTCGGTGCCGCGCCATCCGGGTTCGAACACACGGTCGAGGTCGGCCTGGGCGATGCCGGTTCCCGAGTCCTCCACCGACAGCAGCATCACCTCGTTCTCGCGTGCAGTGCTGATGCGGATCGTCCCACCGCTCGGGGTGTGCTCGATCGCGTTCGCGAGGAGGTTCATCATCACGCGCGCGAGCTCCCTGGCATCGCCGACGATCGTGTGATCGGGGCTCGTGAGCTCGACCAGCGCGATGCGCCGCGCATGGGCGACGGGTGCCAGCTCGGCGACGGCGTCGCTGACCAGGTCGTGGAGCGACATCGGCTCTGGGTGGAGCACGAGAGTGCCGGAGGTGATCTTGGAGAGCTGGAAGAGGCTGTCCACCAGATCGGTCATGTGGTCGACCTGACGGCGCATCTGGCGATGGAATCTCGCCGGATCATCGGCCATCCCGTCGTCGAGGGCCTCCGTCATCGCCCGCAGACCGGCGAGCGGGCTGCGCAGGTCGTGCGAGATCCAGGCGATCAGCTCGCGCCGGGACCGGTCGAGGAGCTGCACCTCGTCCCTCGCGGCGGCGAGTCGGTCGCTGGTGGTGACGAGTTCTTCGGCCACGCGGGCGAAGTCGGCATTCACGGCGACCGAGCCGGTCGTGTCGAGGCGTTCGCCGTCGCCCACCGAGTGCGACAGCTTCTGGAGCGAGTGAACGCCCCGCAGCAGCTGCATGGCGAGCAGCACGGCCACGCCGAGCGCCACGACGGCTGAGATCACGGTCACCACCACGACCACGAGGAGGTCGTGGCGGGAGATGTACATGGCCTCGGCGACAGCGAGCACTCCGGTAGCGAAGGCGAGAACCACCGCCAGGATGACGACGCACAGCTGCACCACGAGCGAGCGGCGGCGAAGCAGCCACAGTGCGATCACACCGATCACACCGACCAGCAGCGCGCAGATCAGGGCGATACCGGCGATCGCCGCGACGTCGGCGGCGGGCATCAGACGGACCCCAGTTCGAGGCGGTAGCCGACGCCCCACACGGTGACGAGTACCGTCGGGTTGCCAGGGTCCTCCTCGATCTTCTCGCGCAGGCGACGCGTCGTGACGGTCACCGTCGACAGATCGCCGATCTCCCAGCCCCAGACACTTCGCAGCAGAGTCGGCCGGTCGAAAGTCTGCCGAGGGTGCTTGAGGAGGAACGCGAAGAGATCGAACTCACGCACCGACAGCTCGAGCGGAGCACCATGCTTGGTCGCGATGCGGGCAGAGGGATCGAGATGGAAGGGGCCGATCTGGAACGGCGCCTCGCGCGCGAACTCCGGGAGGCTCCTGCGCAGTGCCGAGTTGACGCGCAACACCAGCTCCTTGGGGGAGAACGGCTTGACGACGTAGTCGTCCGCTCCCGCCTCCAGGCCGTCGATGCGGTCGTCCTCGGAGCCGAGCGCTGTGAGCATGATGATCGGCACGGAGGAGTCGGCGCGGATGCGACGGCACACCTCGGCGCCGTCGATGCCCGGCAGCATCCGGTCGAGGACGACGAGATCCGGTGCACCGGCGGAGACGGCGGCGAGTCCGGCGAAACTGTCTCTGGCGATGTCGACGATGTACGAGGCGGCCTGCAGGTAGGTACGCACGATCTCGGAGACGGTCGCATCGTCTTCGATCACGAGGACGCGACGATCCGCGAGCTCGGGGGAGTCGGACAGCGGCTGGACCATGCTCCCATCGTAGGTTCGAGGGTGCTCTTCCTCGCGGGAATCCGGCCGTTCCCGGCATCCTTCCTCGGTTCGTAAGGAGTTGGCGGGGTCGGAGAAGACCGCGATCCCTAGCGTCGGTGTATGAGATTCCGCACCGACGTCGTCCTGCCGTGCCTCGACGAGGCGGCGGCACTGCCGGGCGTTCTCGCCGCGCTCCCAAGGGGCGCGAGGGCGATCGTGGTGGACAACGGCTCGACCGACGGTTCGGCTGAGGTCGCACGCGCCGCCGGTGCCCTGGTCATCGAGGCGCACCAGCGCGGCTACGGCGCCGCGGTGCACGCGGGACTCTGCGCCGCCACCGCCCCGGTAGTCGCATTCTGCGACGCCGATGGCTCTTTCGACCTCGGCCAGCTCGATCGGGTCGCCGAGCCCGTCCACCGGGGGGTGAGCGACCTCGTCTTCGGTCGGCGCAGGGTCACGAGCTCGGCGTCGTGGCCTGTGCACGCCCGCTTCGCGAATGCGGCCCTGCTCGCGATGGTGCGCCGTCGCACCGGCCTCACCCTGCAGGACCTCGGGCCGTTCCGTGCCGGGCGACGCGAGCAGCTTCTCGCCTTAGGCCTGGAGGACCGCCGCAGCGGCTACCCCCTCGAACTGCTGCTCCGGGCGTGGAAGGAGGGGCTGCGGATCGACGAGGTCGACGTGGACTACCGGCCGCGACTCGGACGATCGAAGGTCACCGGCACCGTCCGCGGCACCATCACCGCCGTCATCGACATGCGCAGCGCCCTGCGGAGGTTCGCATGAGCACGACGACGAACACGAACACGAACACGAAGACGACGACGATCGTCGTGATGGCCAAGGAGTGCGTGCCCGGGCGGGTGAAGACGCGCCTGCACCCGCCGTTCACACTGGAAGACGCGGCGAGGATCGCGGCGGCGAGCCTCGCGGATACTCTCGACGCCGTCGGCACGACCGGACTGCCGGTCGTCGTCTGCGCCCAGGGCGAGATCGCACTCCCCGCCGGCTTCGACTCGATCCCGCAGGTCGCGGGAGGCTTGGACGATCGGATCGCCGCGGCACTGGATTCCTGCACCGGCCGTGTCCTGCTGATCGGCATGGACACGCCTCAGGTGGATCCGTTGCTCCTGCGCGCCTTCGCCGACGACTGGCCGGACGATGTCGACGCCTGGTTCGGTCCGGCCAAGGACGGTGGATTCTGGCTGCTGGGCCTCGACGACCTGCCGCGCGAGCGACTCGGTGGCCGCCCGCGTGGCGATCTGGTGCGCGGGGTTCCGATGTCGGCGCCGGACACGGGACTGCTCCAGCGCGAGCGCCTGATCGACGCCTGGCTCAGGATCGGCTCCGCACCGCCTCTGACGGACATCGACGACCTCGCCTCCCTGCGCGAGGTGTCGTCGGTGCTGCCGGCGGGTGGACACCTCGCCCGCCTGTTGCCCCAACTGCGCGTCGATCTCGAGGGCGGTGCCTCATGAGCGCCCCGGCGACGGCGCACTTCGGTGCGGGCGGAGACGCTCCGTACGACGTCGCTCTGCGCAACGGAGGCGGTGTGCTGCGGTTGGTCGAGGTGGCGGCGGGGGGTGAGCGACGCGTCGAGATCGGCCGTTTCCTCGCCGCTGCCGACGCTGCCGACGACTCGGTGATCTCGAGGATCAGGGGCCCGGTGCTCGACGTGGGCTGCGGACCGGGGCGGATCCTGCATGCGGCGATCCGCTCCGGGCAGCTCAGTCTCGGCGTCGACGTCTCGCGGACCGCCGTCGAGCACGCGCGGGAACGAGGACTGCCGGCACTGCAGTTGTCGGTCTTCGACGCGCTTCCGCAGGAGGGTGCGTGGGAGTCGCTGCTCCTCCTCGACGGCAACATCGGCATCGGCGGGTCACCGGCGGTGCTGCTCGAACGCTGCGCCGAGATCATCACCCCTCTCGGCAGCATCCTCGTCGAGGTCGATCCCGACCCGGAAGTCGACCGCGGGTTCGTGGCCACCGTGGTCGACGACGACGGACGATCAAGCTCCGCCTTCCCCTGGTACGACATCGGGGCCGCGGCGCTGCGGCGTCGGCTGCACGGCTCCGCTCTCGACCTCGTCGAGAGCTGGACCGTGTCAGGGCGCGCGTTCGTCCGGCTCCGCCGCCACGTCTGAGCGCCGCCCGACGAGCCTATGGTGCGCGGCGCTGATCGCGGCCAGAAGCCCGTCGTGCACCACGACCACGGCGACGAGCCAGACCGCGACGCTGAACAGCTGGTCGACGGACTGCGCCGAGAGGAGGAGCCATCCTCCCCAGACGAGCAAGAGACCTCCGACGATGAGCAGTGCAGGGCGGATGTAACGCATCAGGCCACCTCGATGGACTCGAGCCACTTCGTCTGGAGTACCCCTGGTCGTCCAGGAGCGATGACCCGTGCGGGATACCCGTGGTCGAGGTCCAGCGGCTCCCCGTTCAGGCGCAGGGCGATCAGGGTGCGCGGATCACGTGCGTACGCGGCCGGCATGGTCGTCTCCCGGAACGCACCGCGGCGCTGCATGCTGCGCAGGCGGATCGTCGCATCCTCTGGCATGCCGACGAGGTCGAGCAGATCGCGGAGTCGCACGCCGGTCCAGGTCGCATCGATCGTCCATCCCTCGACGCAGGCGATGGGCAGCACCTCGCTCCGCTGTGGCAAGGCCTCGAGGTCAGCGCGCTTCAGGGCGAGCGCACCGTCGCCGGTTCCGAGTCGCAGCATCCATCCGGGGTCGCTCGCGAGCTCGGTCACCTCCGCCTGTCGGGCCGAACGGTTGACGGTGACCCCTTGTGCGGCATACACGCGGGCCCGGGGTGCCTTCAGGCTGAACGGGCCGATCGGGGTGACCGCGTGTGCGAGCGCGGCAGCACCGGTCAGCGCCGAGGCGCCCCCGACGACTCCGAGGAACCGGCGCCGGGAGACGGCGGTCGTCTTCGGCGAGCCGTCGGCCTGGTCGCCGTCCGCATCCTGGTCTCTGCTCTCGGTCGGATCCTGTTCCGGGCTCTGCGCTTCCTCAGGTCTCTGCTTCTCCTCCGGGGGCTGAGCGTGCTCCGGTTCCCCGGCGTCCTCGGGACCGCCGCTCCGCCAGGCGCGGACGATCGCCGGCAGGTGCACGGCGATGTGGACGATCATCGCGCCGATGAGCACCCACGCGAGAGCGAAGTGCGTGCGGCGGAACGAGAAGTCCCACGGGTACCACTTCAGAGCGTTGAGCACTCCGGTGATCGGCTCCATCAGGGCGGTGGCGACGAGGATAGCCAGGCTCGCACGCTCCAGAAGGTGCGGGAGGCTCCGAACCGGAGGCCACGTGAAGAGCTTGGGGAACACGACCCAGAGCTTGGCCAACAGCAGGGGGATGAGCATCGCACCGACGACCACGTGCGTCCCCTGCGTCCACGCGTAGAGGTGGGCGGGCCCCGGCGGCGGAGACAGCCATGGCAGCGGACTCTGTAGCAGATTGCTGTAGATCCCGGTGAGGAAGCAGATGAGGAACGCTGCCCCGAGTAGACGGCCTATGACGACCGTCGTCCTGGTGGTGCGCAACGGGGACCCGAGAGCGGCGCGCGCCCGTTCGGACCTCTCTTGGAGCGCGTTCGAGAGGCGCTCGGTGACGGAGTCTCTCGTGCGGGGAGTGCCCATGGCCCCAGTATGCGAAGCAGACGCGGCGCGGAGTCGCCGATCCCCTTACAGAGTGATGACGGGTCAGATGTCATCGCGATGTAAGGAAATCGGGACACTGGAGGGCCGCCGCTCGCGCACTCTGGGGTGATGAGTGATGCACAGCAGGGCGTCAGCGACGTCGAGATCGAGTTCGCGGTGATCGGGGGATCAGGTTTCGAGAAGCTCGATCTGGCCGACCGGGTCGTGATCGCGCCGAGCGGATCACCGTGGGGCACGGTTCCGGAGATCGTGACCGGGCTGCTGAACGGGCGACGGGTGGGATTCGCGCCGCGCCATGGTGTCGGGCACCGCGTGCCGCCGCATCTGGTCGATCCGCGGCCGCTGCTGTGGGGGCTGCGGCGCAGGGGAGCGCGGGTGCTGCTGTCGACGAACGCCGTCGGCGGTCTGGATGCCTCGCTTCGTCCGGGTGACTTCGTGCTCACCGATCAGCTGATCGATCGCACGAACGGCAGAGCCGACACCTACTTCGACGGCGTCGGAGGGGTGTCGGGGGTGCAGCATCTGCCGTTCGCTGAGCCGTACGACGCCGACCTGCGCCGGATCGCATTCACGGCCCTGCAGGCGCTGGGGGAGCGGGTGCACGCGAGCGGCACGAGCGTCGTGATCCAGGGGCCGCGCTTCTCGACCGCTGCGGAAGCCGACTGGCACCGTGCGATGGGAGCGCGGCTGGTCAACATGACACAGCTGCCGGAAGCCGCGCTCGCCGCGGAGGTGGGTCTCGCCCACGTGAATCTCGCGATCGTGACGGACACCGACACCGAGCGGGGAGGGGCGGATGCCGACACCTCGGCGACTGCGGAACGGGTCTTCGCCGTGATGGCGGCAGCGCAGCCTCGCCTCAGCGCGGCGGTCGCGGCGATCATCGACGCGATCCCGACCGGACGCGCGGTCGTTCCCCGACTCGCACCCGACGTCGTCGATGCGCTCCTCCGTCGCGGGGAGCATGAGCAGGGGGAGCGGGTATGACGGGGCGGCTCCTCATCACCGGTGGGGCGGGCTTCATCGGCTCCGCGGTCGTCGACGCAGCGCTGAACGCCGGATGGCGGGTGCGGGTCCTCGACTCGCTGCGTCCCGATGTGCACGCGGCGGCACAGCGCCCTCCGCACGGTGAGGTCGAGTTCGTGCGCGCGGACGTGCGTGACGAGGATGCTGTCGCCCGGGCACTGATCGACGTCGACGCGGTGTGCCACCAGGCGGCCAAGGTCGGTCTGGGCCTCGGCATCCGTGACGCTCCCGACTACGTCTCATCGAACTCGCTCGGCACGGCGACGCTGCTCGCGGCGATGGCGGAGGCCGGCGTGGACAGGCTCGTGCTCGCCTCGTCGATGGTCGTCTACGGAGAGGGGCTGTATCTCGACGACGACCGTGTCGTGCAGCCGCCGCCGCGCACGAGGGCCGACCTGGAGGCCGGACACTTCGACCCGCTGTCGGCACGGACCGGCGCAGCGCTGCGACCGCTGTCGATCTCCGAGAACCAGCCGTGCGATCCGCGCAACGTCTATGCGGCGACCAAGCTGGAGCAGGAGCTGCTCGCCCGCTCCTGGGCGCAGAGCGGTGGAAGGGCCGCCCTGCTCCGGTACCACAACGTCTACGGGCCGGCGATGCCGCAGGGCACCCCGTATGCGGGTGTGGCATCGCTGTTCCGCTCGGCGCTGGAACGCGGCGAGACGCCACGGGTCTTCGAAGACGGGGAGCAGCGACGGGACTTCATCCACGTCCGCGACGTCGCCGGCGCCAACATCGCCGCGCTCGCGTGGACCGAGACGGCCGAGGCGGAGACGGCGAGGGCGTTCAACGTCGCCACCGGCGTGCCGCACACCATCGGCGAGTTCGCCGATGGGCTGGCCGCCGCGTTCGGCAGCGAGCGGCCACCGCGCACTGGCGAGTTCCGGATGGGCGACGTGCGACATATCACCGCATCCGCCGACCGCATCAGGGCAGAGCTGGGATGGAATCCTCGGGTCGGGTTCGAGGAGGGCGTGCGGGAGTTCGCGCACGAACCGTTGCGCGACAGGGCCGCGGGGTGAGCGAGGTGAGATCCCGCGCCGGTTCGCGGCTGGCGGTCTGGGGCGTCGTGGGGGCGCTCCTCCTGATCGCCGCCGCCATCGCCGTCCCCGCTCTGACGGGCTGGAACGTACGGGTGAACTCGTTCCCGCCGCTGCACGCGGAATGGATGCCGCGGCTGGGGCCCGGCACACCGCTGGCGGTCCTTCTCGGCATCGCAGCGATCGTCTGGGGTCCCCGCGTCGCATCGTCGGCACGGTGGGGGCACCTGCTGCTGATCGCCTTCGGCGTGTCAGCGTTGTGGCTGTTCGCGCTCGCCACAGTCGACGGCCTCGACGGGATCGGCACGATCCTCGACCACCGCTACGAGTATCTGGGCACTGCGCGGGAGATCGACGACGTCGGCACCACCCTGCGCGAATACGTCGAACGCATACCCTACGCGCACGAGGACAACTGGCCGGTGCACATCGCCGGTCACCCACCGGGAGCGCTGCTGTTCTTCGTCGCGCTGGTCCGGCTAGGGCTCGGCAGTGCGCTCGCCGCGGGGTTCGCCGTTCTGGTGCTGGGGGCCACCACCGTGATGGCGGTCATGATCGCGCTGCGGGCGCTGGGGGCGGAGGAGTACGCGCGAAGGGCGGTGCTCTTCCTGGTGTTCACGCCCGCCGCGATCTGGATCGCGGTGTCGGGCGACGGCCTGTTCATGGCGGTCGCGGCGTGGGGGATCTGCGCACTCGCCCTGGCCACGGCGACCACCGGCGCGAGACGGGTCGTCTGGTCGCTCACGGCGGGCGTGCTGCTCGGATACTGCGTGATGATGTCGTATGGCCTGCCGTTGCTGGGCTTCCTGGCCGTCGCGGTCCTGTGGGCGGGAAAGTCGTGGGTTCCGTTGCCGATCGCCGCTGCTGCGGCTCTGGGGGTCGTCGGACTGTTCGCGATCAACGGGTTCGCCTGGTGGGAGGCATTCCCCGTGCTGCAGCAGCGCTACTGGGATGGCGTGGCATCGCGGCGACCGCCGGGGTATTGGCTGTGGGGCAATCTCGCCGCATTCGGCGTGAGCGCAGGCCCCGCCATCGGTGCCTCGATAGCCGCGGTCGGCGCTGCAGCGGTCGGGATGCTCGGCGGGCGCACACGCGAGCGCCGGAGCGAGTTCGTCGCGGGGGACGCCGTGGCGGACGGGCGCGGGAGAGCGAAGTGGGATCCGCGCGTCGTGCTGCTGATGCTGGCCGCAGCCGGGTGGCTGATGGTGCTCGCCGCCGACCTGTCGAACATGAGCCGGGCGGAGGTCGAACGCATCTGGTTGCCGTTCGTGCCGTGGGCGACGCTCGGTCTCGCACTCTTCGGGCCGTCGACGCGTCGGTGGCTGCTGGGTCTGCAGATCGGTTTCGCGATCGTCGTGCAGTCGCTGCTCAGCACCGGGTGGTGAGCAGCGACCGCACGCGTACCTGCTGCGGATCAGGCGCCTCGTGTGCGCGTCGCCTCGTTCGCGTCGGTCCCTTCCTCACTCGACGGTGATGGATGCGGCGCGTGCCGTTGCCGTGCGCGGGCGTTGCGGGCCGCGAGGACGATCCCGCCGAGGACGGCGGCGACGAACGAGCCGACGAGCACCCCGATCTTCACGTGCTCGTCGGCCACCGAGCTCGATCCGTAGGCGAGTTCCCCGACGAGCAGGGAGACCGTGAAGCCGATGCCCGCGAGGAACGCCATGCCGGTCAGGTCGGGCCAGCGCAGCGTCTCATCCAGCCGCAGTGCCGGGAGGCGACTCAACAGGAACGTCGTGGCCAGGATGCCGATGGGCTTGCCGATGACGAGTCCGACGATGATGCCGATCGTGATCGGGTCGGCGAACGCGGACGCGAGCCCCTCGAATCCGCCGATGGTGACGCCGGCCGCGAAGAAGGCGAAGACGGGGACGGCGAACAGCGATGCCACGACGCCCCAGCGGTCGGCGAAATGTGCGGCCATGCCGTCGTAGATCGGTCGCCCTGCGTCGTCGGTGCCCGTGCGCACTCTGGCGCGTTCGCTCGCCCTGACGGGAACGACGAAGCCGAGCAGCACGCCGGCGACGGTCGCGTGGATACCGGAGGCATGGATGCATACCCACACCGCGACGGCGAGCGGGAGCAGGAGCCACCACGCTCGCACGCCCTTCGCCACGAGGGCAGCGAAACCGGCCAGCGGCAGGAGCGCGAGGATCAGCCATGGGAACCGGATGGTGTCGGTGTAGAACGTGGCGATGATGGTGATCGCGATGAGGTCGTCGATGATCGCGAGTGTCAGCAGGAACACACGGAGCGCCGGCGGGAGGAATTTGCCGACCACCGCGATCACGGCGACGGCGAAGGCGATGTCCGTCGCCGTGGGAATCGCCCAGCCGCGCAGCGCATCCGCTCCACTGCCGGCATTGAGCAGGGCGAAGATCACCGCCGGGACCACGACGCCACCCACGGCCGCCGCGATCGGCAGGGCCGCCCGGCGCGGGTCGCGCAGACGCCCGGCGACGAACTCCTCCTTCAGCTCGAGGCCGACGACGAAGAAGAAGATCGCCAGGAGTCCGTCCGACGCCCACGCGCCGATGCTGAGCTCGAGGTGCAGTTCAGGGATGCCGAACGTGAAGTCCCGCACCGATTCGTACCAGGAGGCGCCAGGACTATTGGCGAGGATGAGCGCGGCGAATGTCGCGGCGAGAAGGAGAGACCCGCCGAGGACATCGCTGCGGGCATTGGAGCGGATGCCCTGCCACAGGGCGTGCGGAGCAAGAGAGAAACGGGCAGGGGAAGGATTCGGGGACACGGAAAGACCTCACGCGGGAGAAGGGGTGAATGGCGCAGGAAGACCACCGCCCCGTTCGAGGCGTGGTCTAGTTCCGTGGCGGCGGGCAGCCGGCGATCTCACCGTGCGAGAGGGTGCCCCAGACGCTGGTCCATCCGTTCGTGCCCGGGTGCAGGACGACCCGCATCCACTCCTTCATCGGGGTCGCCGAGCGCAGACGGTGCGGAGCACGCGTCGAGCCGGCGATCGAGAGGAGGGGCACCCAACCAGCCTATCGGGATGGGCTGGGAGTCCGTCCCCCTCGCATCACATCCATTTCTGGCGTTTGAAGATCAGGAACAGTACCAATGCGAAGGCGATCATGCCGCCGATCGCCAGGGGATACCCGAAGGTCCAGTGCAGCTCCGGCATGTTGTCGAAGTTCATGCCGTAGATCGCGCCGATCAGCGTCGGGGCGAACAGGATGGCAGCCCAGCCGGAGATCTTCTTCATGTCCTCGTTCTGCCGCTGGGCGACGAGCGTGCCGTTGACGGTGAGGATCTGCGACAGCGATTCGCGGAGTTCCGCGACCTGCGTGTCGACGCGGCTGAGATGATCGGCGACGTCTTGGAGGTAGGTCTGTAGTGCTTCGGGGATGCCGTAGCGGTCGAAGCCCTTGCGCAGGGCGTGCAGCACCTCGGTGAGTCCTGACGTCGCCTGCCGCAGGTCGATTACTTCCTGGCTCAGGCGGTAGATGCGCTCGGTCACGGTCGCGTCGCCGCTGAAGACCTGCCGCTCGATCTGCTCCTTGTCGACTTCGAGTCCGCGGAGCACCGGGGCGTAGCCGTCGACGATGGCGTCGAGCAGGCGGTACAGCACCGCTTCCGGCCCGTGCTCGAGAAGGCGCTCGTCGTCGAGGAGGGTGTGGTCGCCGCGGTCGGCCGCACCGGAGGCATCGTCGGCATCGAGGCCGTCGATCCAGCGGCGGTCCTGGCAGAAGATCGCTACGGCCTGCGGGCGCACGAGGATATGGAACTCGGCGAAGTCGACATCCTCGGCGGAATCGACGTACCAGGCGGAGCGCACGACGAGGAAGAGCGTGTCCTCGTAGCGTTCCAGCTTCGGGCGCTGCCCGGCATGCAGCAGGTCTTCCACGAGGAGCGGGTGCAAGTGCCAGGACTCGGCGAGCTCGGCGATGTCCGCCGGGGTCGGGTGCGGATAGAGGAGGAGGGCGGTGCGCTCGGCATCTCCCTCGGTGAAGGTCTGCGCGTCGCCCACGGTGGTGTCACGTGGGGCTCGCACGAGGTGCCCGGCATCGACGTAGCGTGTCCGCCTCGTCGTCGCCGTGGTTGTCGTGTTCTCGGCAGGACGCTGTCGACGGAAGACGCTGTTGCGGCGCTGTGTCGAGTCGTCGCGCGAGGGTGACACCATGTCGGTGGTCCTTTCCTTTATCGAGATGCTCCCGCAGTCGGGCGACGGGCGCTAGATCCCGATGGAGATCTTGGGTGCGAGGATGGCCTGGATGGCGGGTGCCACGAGGCGGACGATCTCCTCCGACTCGGCCTCGGCGAGCATCGGCACTCCGATGATCCGGCGACTGGTGACGACACCGACCAGCATCGCCGACGCCAGTCCGGCGCGCAGGACCACATCGTCCGCGGCGGGGACGCCCGCGTGCTCGATCAGGCGCGATTGGATGAACTCCCGCAGCTGCTCGTTCGCCTGCTCGTTGACGATCGACCCCCGGAGCATCGCCATGAGTGGCTCGGATTCTTCTGCCGGCCCCTCCCAGGCATCGAGGTAGGCGCGGACCACCCGCTCGCCCAGGTGCTCACTCGGGCCCTCGAACGCAGTGTCGAACCGGTCCAACGCCGAGCGAGGTATCGCCATGACGGCGGCGAAGAGATCGTCCTTCGAGCGGAAGAACTGCATGACCTGCGAGGCGTCGACCCTGGCATCCGCTGCGACGAGGCGGATCGTCGTGGCGGCGAAACCGTTCACCGCGAACCGCGAGCGCGCGGCGTCGAGCACGGCTTGCCTCGTGCTTCCTGGTCCGGGCCGTCGTCCACGGACGCGCGCGATGGGCTGCTCCTGATTCTGGTCTTCCACGAGAGCAACGATAGCTCCATCGCTCCTTTTTCTCAACGAGTGTTGAGTTTTGATCGAATCGGACGTACGCTCGCTGCGACCCGAGAGTCGGTCCCGGGAATCACAGCAAAGGATTCGTCATGACCAGTGATCAGCACATCTTCGTTCCCTCCCAACCGCTCCCTCCGGCGCGCACCGGCGTGCTGACACCGTTCGAACCCGGGACCCGCACGCTCGAGGCAGGATTCCGCGTTGCGCCGCCGTTCATGCCGCTCCCGGTCGACATCGTCTTCGAGAAGGACACGCCTGTCGAGCTGCGGGACGGCACGACGATCTACGTCGATGTGTTCCGTCCGGTCGGGACCGAGAAGGTGCCGGTGATCTTCGGCTGGAGCCCCTATGGCAAGGCGCAGGGCACATCGGGCAGCGTCATGGGAGTGTTCGGACTTGTCGGGCTGAGCAACGCCATCGTCTCGGGGCTGGAGAAGTTCGAGGGAGCGGACCCCGCCTACTGGTGCGCGCACGGCTATGCGGTCTGCAATCCGGACATCCGCGGCGTCGTGGACTCCGACGGCGACAGCGTGCTGTGGGATCGGCAGGACGGCCGCGACGCCTACGACCTGATCGAGTGGTTGGCGGCGCAGGAGTGGTGCAGCGGCAAGGTCGGGATGACCGGCACGTCATACCTCGCCGTCTCCCAGTGGTTCGCCGCGGCCGAACAGCCGCCGCACCTGGCTGCCATCAACCCCTGGGAGGGTGTGAGCGACGTCTACCGCGACCTCGCCCTGCGCGGCGGGATGCCAGACACCGGATTCGCCCGCCAGCTTCAGGAGGGCAGCTTCTTCGGCAAGAGTCGGAAGGAGGACATCCTCGCCGAGGTCGACGAGTACCCGCTCATGAACGAACTGTGGGAGAACAAGATCCCCGCGTTCGACAAGATCACGGTGCCGGCCTACATCGTCGCGAGCTACTCCAACACGTTGCACACCGCCGGCACCTTCCGCGCCTGGCGTCGGATCGCCTCGGAGGAGAAGTGGCTGCGCATCCACAACACGCAGGAATGGCCGGACTACTACGACGAAGACCACACGGACGACCTCCGTCGCTTCTTCGACCACTACCTCAAGGGGCACGACAACGGATGGGAGCAGACACCGCGCGTGCGCTACTCGGTCCTCGATCTGGAAGGCGGCGACGTCGTCGACCTCCCCGCCGATCAGTTCCCGCCGGCCGACGTCTCCTCCGTGAAGTTCTACCTCGACGGCCGCACGCGCACCCTCACCGCGGGTGCGCCGACGAACGAGGTGGCCGTCTCGTATCTCACCGACTCGAACCCGAACGCCGTCTCGTTCCTGACGCGGTTCGACGAGGAGACCGTGTTGGTCGGGTACCCCAAGGCACACCTCTGGGTCGAGGCCCGCGGCTCCGACGACATGGATCTCTTCGTGCTCGTGCAGAAGCTCGACGCCCACGGCACTCCGCTCGAGGCCTTCACCGTCCCTAACCGCAGCGCTGCCATCCACGACCTGACCGACCACGGCGCCACGATCCTCAAGTACAAGGGGTCCGACGGTCGGCTCCGCGTCTCCGCTCGCCACCTCGATGAATCCCTGACGTCCGACGACGTGCCGGCGCACTCTTTCGACCGCGTCGAGAAGCTCTCGGCCGGCGAGGTCGTCGAGATCGACATCGACTTGCTTCCGGTCGGTCTCGTCTTCCACCCGGGGGAGCAGCTGCGGTTCATCGTCAGTGCGCGGAACCTGATGGGCACGATGATGCCCGGCATCCGAGAGTATGTCGGCGCGAACAACGGTGAGCACGTCATCCACACCGGCGGCGAAAGCGCCTCCTACCTGCAGCTGCCGCTCGCGACCTCCTGACCCCACGCGGTCGCGGGACTTCCTTACGCCGCGGTGCAGTGAGGGAGGCTCCGCGCCGTGATGGGGCGCCGTGCCAGACGCAGAAAACCCCGCCCATTCGGGCGGGGTTTTCTGAGGTCATGCAGCGTGTGTGCCCCCGACTGGAATCGAACCAGCGACCTACGGTACCGGAAACCGGCGCTCTATCCACTGAGCTACGGAGGCGTACCGATCGACAATATCACTCGTCGGGCGTGGTCTCCGACCCACCGGCCACCGTGACCGGCGCGGCGCGCAACTCCTCGAGCGCCGCCGCCAGCTTTTCGGCCAGATAGCGGTGTCCTTCGGTCGATGGGTGCTTGCGTCCCACCTCCACGTCGATGACGTCGAGGTAGTTCTGCTCGGTGATCCAGTCCTGGGCGATGGGGGAGATGTACCACCAGCCCCGCGCGGCGGCGAGTGCGGACAGATCCGTGTCGATGCGCGCTGTCGCCGCTCCCACCGGAAGCTCATGCGGTGCCGGGCCGAGCACCACGATCGTGGCATCCGGATAAGTCGCGGCCATCGCGTCCCAGGCTGCGGTGACGGCCTCGCGGTATCCGGCCACTCCCTGCGCACGGTCGTTGATGGAGCCCTGGATGATCACGAGGTCCGGCGAGAGTGCAGGATCGAGTGCGGCGATCCGTTCCCCGAAGGTCGGGCCGTCGAGCCCGGGCTTGAGGTAGCCGCTTCCGCGGACACCGTCAACGATCGTCTCGCCGCCGAGCAGATCTGCCAGGAGATACGCGTATCCGAGGGTGGGAACGCTTGCCGCGGACCCATACGTCCACGAGTCGCCGAAGACCAGGACGGTGGGGCGATCCGGGAGCACGAGCGGGGCAGGGGCTATGACCGACGAGGCTCCGGTCGCGCCTTCGGCCGCGGCGCCGATCGGGGCGGCGGAGGGGGCAGGAGTCCATGGTCGCCACGCCCCCAGAACGACTGCCGCGATGGCGAGGAGCACGGCGATGACGATGCCGACGACGCCCATTCGACGTCGGGCGGCAGCGGGCTTCATGGCATGAGAGTAGATCACCGGGAGCAGAACGCAAACTCCGCGCGTTCCAGACCGTCGGATGCGGCCTCCCGGCCCCGTAAACTGGGGAGGCTATGAATCCCGAAACCCTCGCCGAAGCCTTCCTCGCCGTCCTCGCACCGATCGCCGAGGAACGACGTCCCGGCGAGCCGTTCGAGCTCGCCGCATCCGACATCGTGCTCGACCGTCCGCGCAACCGCGACCACGGCGACTGGGCCTCGAACATCGCGATGCGTCTGGCCAAGCCGTTCGGCACCAACCCGCGAGAGCTCGCGCAGCAGATCGCCGATGGCCTCGCCGAGGTCGAAGGCATCGCGAGCACCGAGGTCGCAGGTCCCGGGTTCATCAACATCCGTCTCGACGCTGCTGCTGCCGGCGCACTCGCGAAGGTCATCGTCGACGCCGGAGCGACGTACGGCACGAACACGTCGCAGTCGGGCGTCAGCGTGAACGTCGAGTTCGTGTCGGCCAACCCGACCGGCCCGCTGCACATCGCACACACGCGCTGGGCTGCCCTCGGCGACTCGATCGTGCGTCTGCTCCTCGCGAGCGGCGCGCACGCGGTCCGCGAGTACTACATCAACGACGCCGGCGC
Organism: Microbacterium sp. MYb54; assembly: GCF_002979515.1. Lineage (GTDB taxonomy): Bacteria > Actinomycetota > Actinomycetes > Actinomycetales > Microbacteriaceae > Microbacterium. The sequence continues at coordinate 22,554 of NZ_PCPA01000001.1, forward strand.
TCAGATGGATCGCTTCTCCCTCTCGGTGCTCGCGGCGGCGAAGGGCGAGCCGACGCCCGAAGGCGGCTACCCCGGCGCGTACGTCACGACGCTCGCCGGCCGCGTGCTCGAAGCGCGCCCCGACCTGCTGCAGCTTCCCGAAGACGAGCAGCTGGGAGTCGCGATGGAGCTCGCCTACGAGTTCCAGCTCGCCGAGATCAAGAGCTCTCTCGAGCGCTTCAACGTGCCGTTCGACGTCTGGTTCTCGGAGCGCACGCTGCACGAGAAGGACGCCTCGGGCGTGAGCCTGATCGATCAGGCCGTCGATCGCCTCCGCGAGCAGGGCCATGTGTTCGACGAGGACGGTGCCGTCTGGGTGCGAACGACCGACTTCGGCGACGACAAGGACCGCGTCATCCGCCGCTCGAACGGCGAGTACACGTACTTCGCCGCCGATGCCGCGTACTACCTGAACAAGGGCGACCGCGGCTTCCAGAACAAGATCTACCTGCTCGGCGCTGATCACCACGGTTACGTGCACCGCCTCAAGGCGGTCGCGGGCGCTGCAGGAGAAGACCCCGAGAAGAACGTCGAAGTGCTGATCGGCCAGATGGTGTCGATCAACGGCGCCCGTCTCAGCAAGCGCGCCGGCAACATCATCGAGATGGACGACCTGCTCGACTGGCTCGGCACCGATGCGCTGCGCTACTCCTTGGAGCGCTCGCCCGCCGACTCGCCGCTCGACCTCGACCCCGAGCTGCTGCAGAAGCGCACCAACGACAACCCGGTCTTCTATGTGCAGTACGCCCACGCGCGCACGCACAATGTCGCACGCAATGCCGCGGATTCGGGCGTTGACCGTTCGGAGTTCGCTCCGCAGACGCTCACGCACGAGAGCGAGGCAGCCCTTCTCGGCGTGCTGCAGGAGTTCCCGCGCATCGTCGCGTTCGCTGCCGAGGTGCGCGAACCGCACCGTGTGGCGCGCTATCTCGAAGAACTGGCGGGTCTCTACCACCGCTGGTACGACAACTGCCGCGTGATCCCGCTCAGCGACGGCCCGATCGAGAGCGTGCACCGTACCCGTCTCTGGCTGAACGATGCTGCCGGCCAGGTGCTCCGCAACGGACTCGACCTCCTCGGCGTGTCCGCGCCCGAGCGCATGTAGTGGGCGCTGCCGTGCTTCCCGGTACGGCAGGATGGCAGGCATGAGCGACGACAACCACACCCTGCCGTATCCGGACGCAGGGGCCGAGCATCCGACGCTGGTGATCCCGGGCTCCGCTTCCGAAGAAGCGACGGAGGCCGCGCCGAACAAGCGTCGCCGTTGGCCGTGGGTTCTGCTGATCGTTGTGGTCGTGGTCGCCCTGCTCGCGGTCGCAGCGGAACTCATCGCTCGCGCGGTACTGCCTGGAGTCGTTCGCTCGATCGTCGTCGAGAAGCTCGATCTTCCGTCCGACCAGCAGCTCGACGTCGAGACGGAGGGGATCCTGCTGCCCCAGCTGATCGGCGGCACGCTCGACACGCTGCACCTGTCCACCGACTCCGTCACGCTCGAGGGCATCACCGGTGCCGCCGACGTGACTGCGACCGACGTTCCGCTGCGCGGCGGTGACCTCGGCGGCGCCGCCGGCACCATCCGCATCGATCAGGCCGAGTTCGCCCCCTTGCTCGCCGGCACGGATCTGCCGGTCGAATCCGTCGAGTTCGATGCCCCGAACGCGACGGTGAGCGGATCGATCGACCTGCTCGGGGCGGCCGTGCCGCTCTCGCTCACGTTCACCCCCGGCGCTGTCGACGGCGACCTCGAACTCACACCGGTCGCGGCGAGCGTCGGCGGACTCGACATCGATCTCGACAAGGCCGGCTCTATCCTGGGCCCGCTCGGTCAGCGATTCACGCAGCCGCAACGGGTGTGCATCGCCGATCGGCTCCCGGCGGGCCTCACGCTCACCGGACTCGAGATCGTCGATGGCGCGGCAGTGATCGACATCGACGTGAACGGAGCCATCGTCACCGATGCTTCGCTGCAGGACAAGGGCGTCTGCCCGAGCTGACCCCGGCGGCAGCTGTCAGTTCTCGGAGGTTCCGGATCGAGCGTCGAGAGCTTCGATGTGCTCGGCGAGCCATGCGGGTCGCTGCAGCGGGATACCGTGACCGCAGCCGTCGACGACCTCCGACGTGCTGTGGGAGAGCGCCGCGTGGAGCGTTTCGGACGAACGCTTCATCAGCGACTTCTCTTCGGAGCCGACGAGGATGGAGGCTGCTCCGGGGAACGACTTCCATGCTGTGGGCGGGATGAACCTCAGGTTCTCCTCGACGGATCGGAGGAGTGTCTCCCGCGAGATGGCCGCCGACGTCTGCACATAGTCGTCCAGGAGCTCATCCGGGACGAACAACTGCCGAGCCTGCAATCGCGCGAACGACTCCTTCTTCGCAAGTCCTGCCGTCGCGCCGAGGAGTGCGAGGGTCGGACGAGTGGCCCGCATCGGCACGGCCTGTGCGCTGACGACGACGACGCTGCCCACCAGATCGGGGCGCTCCGCGGCGAGCAGCACCGCCAACTGCGCACCGAGCGAGAACCCGACGACGGTTGCCGGCCGGGCCTCGTCATCCAGAACGCGGGTGAGCGCGGCCGTCGTCGCCGCGTGGGACACGTACGTCTCTCCCGCGCTGCGGCCGTGACCGGGCAGATCGGGGATGACGATACGGCGTCCCCTGTCGAGGTGGGCGCGCAACGGGTCCCACATCCATCCGGCGACGCCTCCTCCGTGCAGGAGCAGCAACGGCCGTCCGCCGCGTGCGCCGAATGCCTCCACATGCATCGTCAGTTCCTCTCGAAGGTCTCGGCCATGCGACCGATCGTGTCGATCGCCCGTTCGAGCTGTGCGGGCTCGAACGGGCCGAGCAGTCGCGCCGCAGAGAGCAGCCCGATCGATGCGCTCGAGAGCGCGAGGGCGAGCGCTTCCACGTCGACGTCCGCCACGATCTCGCCCTGGTCCTGCAGGCCGCGGAGCCATTCGATGACGCGCCGCTGCCGCTCGCGATACCTGCCGTCTGTGACTTCGGCGACGTGCGCGCCGAGGACGCCGCGGTCGTCGAGGAACGCCGCCGTCATCAGCGCGTCGTCACTCAGAGCACGCGCGGAGGCACGATACGCGGAACTCAGACGCGGGTGGTCGCCCAGTTCACGACTTACGCGCTCGTTCATGCGTGCGGTCCCGCGCTGCAGCAGGGCGTCGAGGATCTCCCGCTTGCCGGCGAACTCCAGATACACCGCTCCCTTGCCGATCCCGGCATCGTCGGCGATCGAGGCCACACTCATCGAGTCGAAGCCGTGGGAGAGCACGAGTTGCTCCGCGGCATCGAGGATGCGGTCGCGGCGGTCAGGGACGCGGGGGCGCGGCATCGTCGCTCCTGTTCAGGTGTTCGAACATCGCGGGGATGACGAGGTCGGGGCGATCGCGCTGCACCCAGTGGCCGGCCCCGGGGGCGATCCGCAGCGACCCGGCAGGCAGCAGCTCCGCGGCGGTCTCGATGCGTGCGAGAGGAACCCCCGAGTCGTGATCACCGTGCACCAGGAGTGTGGGCGTGCGAATCGACGACAACCGGGGCGTGTAGTCGGTGCGCAGCCGATTCCAGAGCACCTGGTCGCGTTGCCATTCCGCGAAGGTCTCCAGACCGGTGCCCGTGGCCGCTTCCGCCAGCACTGCGTCGACCAGCTGCGGTGTACGCGCCTGCTCCGTGCGTACGAGGTCGCGGAGGCCGCGTTCCATCGCACGGCTGTTGCGCGCGTAGGAGCGGGTCATCGCACCCAGCACCCCCGAACGCAGCAGGAGGAAGGTGCTGAAGTGGGTGATCGAGCCGATGAGTCCGTCGGACAGGCGAGGCATGAGTCCGTAGCAGCCGAGCAGCACGGCGGTCCGCGCGCGGCCCGGTTGATCGAGGAGATGTCCGAGTGTCATTCCGCCGCCCAGCGAGAGACCGGCGATCGCGTAGTCGACGAGACCGAAACCGTCGACGAGCTCGCCGACGTGTCGGACGAGCCCTTCCTGAGTGAGGGGCCAGGTTGCATGAGGGCTGCGTCCGAAACCGGGGTGGTCGGGCGCGATGACGCGGTGTCCGGCTTCGGCGAGGGCGGGGCCGACCTCGCCCCAGGAGAGTTCGGCGCTGTCAGCACCGCCGCCGTGCAGGAGCAGCACCGGCGCTCCGGTCTCCGTCTGCGGGAGCCACTCCAGGGCAGAGACCACGGCGTGCGGGAGCTCGATCCGCGTGCGTCGTGCGTTCATGGCATCCTCTCGTTATGACCAGAATACCCGATTCGGTCATAACGGGAGTGGGTGGGTCAGGGCGAGCCTTCGGTTGACGCCGCCTTCTGCGCGGCACGGAGCTCCGCCGTCGCGATCCGCACCTCGACCTCGGCGCGCTGCAGCCGGCGCTGCGGGAACGTCGTCGCCGCGAAACGGGCGTGCACCCGATCTGACTTCTCCTCCTCGGCAGTCACTATGTAGGCGCAGGCGAACAGCATCACCTGAGCTGAGAAGTTCAGCCAGATCAGCAGCGCGAGCAGCGACGCGAACGACGCGAGAAGCGGGTTGCTCGTCGCGCCGCCCACGAACAGACCGGACAGCTCCTGCAGCGCCAGAAGCCCGAGGGCGCCGAGCAGCGCGCCCGACCACAGAGAACGCGTCGAGGGGCGCAGGCCGGAGAGAAGGCGGAACACGCCGATGATGATCACGGTATCGAGCGCGAACACGACGACGAGCGACAGTAGACGCACGGTCCACGCCGCGGCGGGGGAGTCGGCGGGAAGACCGAGCAGGTCGGTGATCCAGGCGACACCGAGCTGCCCGGCGAAGGTGAGGAAGGCCGAGGCCACGAAAGCGAGGCCGATACCGAGGGCGAGAGCGAGGTTGCGGACGATCACCCAGATCCACAGGATGTCGTCCTGCACGGTGCCGGCGAGCACGCGCACCGCTGTGCGCAGAGAGCCGATGGCGCCGAGGGCCGACCCCACGAGGGCGATGAGCGACACGATCCCGGCGATCGACAGCGACGCCGGCGCACGGAGGTCTTTCGTATCGATCACTCCGCCCTCGCCGATGAGTCCAGGCACCGCAGACTGCACGGCGTCGATGATCGCCTGCCACGCGACCGGGTTCCCGGCGAGCCACAGCGCGGCGATGGAGAAGCCCAGCAGCACGCCGGCGAAGACGCTGAAGAGCGCGCGGTAGGTGACGCTGTCGGCGAGCATGGGGCCGCGTCGTTCGGTGTACAGCAGGGCAGAGCGTACCGGGCGTCGCGCGAGGGCCCATGCGATGACCGGTCCGGTGATGCGCGGAACGAGCCCGGGACGTGCGGGGGAGTCTGTCGGTGTTTCGGTGTTCGCCACGCCCCCACCCTAGGAGGCGTGCGCCGACGGATGCAGGGGCTTGACGCCGCGCGTCACCCTGGCCAAGGTGATCCGGGTGGTGCCCTAGAATCGGGTCAGCCTCGATGTGCACGCCCCGCCCGAGGTCCTTCCCACGATTGGTGATCAGTGCTTCTCCCTGCCGATTCGCTCGCTCCGGAATGGCTCGCCGTCCCCGATGACGCGAACGATCTCGCCGACGGCGTCTGGCCCGCCTCCGCGGTGCGCGACGCCGACGGCGCTCTCGACATCGCAGGTGTCAGTGCCGCCACGCTCGCACGCACCTACGGCACGCCGCTGCTCGTACTCGACGAAGACGAGGTGCGTTGTCGCGCGCGGCAGTTCCGGCTCGCTTTCGACAGGGCCGCGGCAGAGAACGGCACCACGGCCCAGGTGTACTACGCGGGCAAGGCGTTCCTCTGCACGACGGTCGCGCGCTGGGTGGTCGATGAGGGTCTGCGCGTCGACGTCTGCACCGGGGGAGAACTCGCCGTCGCCCTCGCAGCCGGAGTCGCAGCGGACTCCATCGGCTTCCACGGCAACAACAAGTCGGTCACCGAGCTGGAGCGGGCTGTCGAGGTCGGCGTCGGCACGATCATCGTCGACAGCGCCATCGAGATCGAGCGGCTCGCGGCGATCACAGCCCGCACCGGAGCCACGCAGCGCGTGATGGTGCGCGTGATCAGTGGTGTCCATGCCGAGACCCACGACTTCCTCGCCACCGCTCACGAAGACCAGAAGTTCGGCTTCCCCCTTCCGGAGGCCGAGAAGGCGGTCGCACGCATCCGCGAGATCCCCGACCTGGTGTTCGCCGGTCTGCACTGCCACATCGGCTCACAGATCTTCGGTGTCGCCGGCTTCCGAGAATCAGCCTCCCGCGTGCTCGACCTGCACGCGTCGCTGCTCGAAGGCGGTCCCGTGCCGCAGCTCAACCTCGGCGGCGGATTCGGCATCGCCTACACGCGCGTCGACGACCCGACACCGATCGAGGAACTCGCGGGCGCGATCATCACCGCGGTGGCGGAGGACTGCGCCGCCCGGGGCATCCCCGTTCCCGCGCTGTCGTTCGAGCCCGGTCGCGCCATCGTCGGCACGGCCGGTGTCACGATCTACGAGGTCGGCACCACCAAGGACGTGACGATCGATTCCGGCGCAGTGCGCCGCTACATCAGCGTCGACGGCGGAATGAGTGACAACGCGCGCCCGGCTCTGTACGGCGCGCAGTACTCCGCACGACTCGCTTCGCGCGTCGGAGGGGGCGAGCCTCGTCTCAGCCGTGTGGTCGGCAAGCACTGCGAGTCCGGCGACATCGTGGTCGACCACGAGTACCTGCCGGAAGACCTCGTGCCCGGCGATCTGCTCGCCGTACCGGCGACCGGCGCGTACTGCGTCTCGCTGTCCAGCAACTACAACCACGTTCCGCGTCCGCCAGTCGTCGCCGTCCGCAACGGACGCTCGGCGGTCATCGTCCGTGGCGAGACCATCGACGACGTGCTGGCCCGTGACGCGGGCATCGACGGGGCGTATGCCCCTGAGGGAGACCAATGACCCACCTCCGAAGGAGCAACCATGACTGATTACCGACGACTTCGCGTGGCACTGCTGGGTGCCGGAGCGGTCGGCTCTCAGGTCGCGGCGCTCCTGCTGCGACACGGTGACGAACTCGCCGACCGTGCCGGCGCTGAACTGGAACTCGCCGGCATCGCTGTGCGCGACGTCGATGCTCCGCGTGACGTCGACCTGCCCAAGGAGCTCTTCACCACCGACGCCGAGTCGCTGATCCTGGGTGCCGACATCGTGATCGAGCTCATCGGTGGCATCGAGCCGGCGCGTACGAGCATCCTGCAGGCGATCGGCTCCGGCGCCGACGTCGTCACGGCCAACAAGGCGCTGCTGGCGACGCACGGCCCCGAGCTGTTCGAGGCCGCAGATCGTGTTGGCGCGTCCGTCTATTACGAAGCCGCTGCCGCGGGGGCGATCCCGATCATCCGCCCGCTGCGCGACTCGCTCGCCGGCGACCGGGTGGTGCGCATCATGGGCATCGTGAACGGCACGACGAACTACATCCTCGACCGGATGGACACCGAGGGCGCCGACTTCGCCGATGTGCTCGCCGATGCCCAGCGGCTCGGCTATGCCGAGGCCGACCCGACCGCCGATGTCGAGGGCTATGACGCCGCGCAGAAGGCGGCGATCCTCGCGAGCCTCGCCTTCCACACCGCCGTGCCGCTCGAGGCCGTGTACCGCGAGGGCATCACCTCGATCACGGCATCCATGATCGAGGAGGCGCGCGCCGCGGGCTTCGTGATCAAGCTGCTCGCCGTGTGCGAGCGCATCGAGGCGAACGGTGCCGAGTCGATCTCGGTGCGGGTGTACCCGGCGCTGGTGCCGACGTCGCATCCTCTCGCATCCGTGCACGGCGCCAACAACGCCGTCTTCGTCGAAGCCGAGGCCGCCGGTTCTCTGATGTTCTACGGTGCAGGCGCCGGTGGCGTGCAGACCGCATCCGCCGTGCTCGGCGACGTGGTCTCGGCCGCTCGTCGCCACATCGCCGGCGGCGTCGGGGTGGGGGAGTCCACCAGGGCGAACCTCCCGGTCGTGCCGATCGGGCACGTCACCACGCGCTACCAGATCACGCTCGAGGTCGCGGATGCGCCCGGCGTGCTCGCCACCGTCGCCGGGACCCTCAGCGATGGCGGCGTCTCGGTTGCGACCGTCGTGCAGACCGTCGAAGGTGAGGACGAGCCGACGGCCCGCCTGATCATCGGCACCCACCGCGCGACCGAGCAGGCGCTCAGCGCCACCGTCGAGGCACTGGCCGACAGCGCGGTCGTCGCCCGCGTGGTCTCGGTGCTCCGGGTGGAAGGCGAGTGACGATGACAGCGGCTCTCGTCCCTGCCGAGGGCCGTGCCGTCGAAGGACGAACCGTCGAGGTGCGAGTCCCCGCGACGAGCGCGAATCTCGGTCCGGGGTTCGACACGCTCGGCCTGGCGCTCAGCATCTACGACACTCTTCAGGTCACGGCACTGCCTCCGGGAGAACTCGAGATCGAGGTGACCGGTTCCGGCGCGACCGAGATCCCGCGCGACGGCTCGAACCTGATCGTCCGTACGATCGCCCACGTCTTCGCCGACGTGGGGCGCCCGGTTCCCGGTCTGCGGATCGTCGCCGAGAACGGCGTGCCGCACGGTCGCGGTCTCGGCTCGTCGGGGGCTGCCGTGGCGGCTGGAGTCCTCGCGGCGAAGGGCCTGCTCGAAGGCGACGTGGAGATCGGCGACACCGACCTTCTCCGCCTCGCGACTGAGCTCGAAGGGCACCCCGACAACGTGGCACCTGCCCTGTTCGGCGGCCTGACCATCGCCTGGATGTCAGAACGCGGAGCGCAGCACAAGAAGCTCCTCGTGCACCGTGGCGTGTCGCCGCTGGTGCTCGTCCCTGCGTACACGATGTCGACGTCGCAGGCGCGGTCGCTGCAGCCGCCGCAGGTCTCGACCGCTGATGCGGTGTTCAACGTGTCCCGCTCCGCACTGCTGATCGCGGCCCTGATGCAGAGCCCCGAGCTTCTGCTCGATGCGACCGCCGACCGGCTTCACCAGGACTACCGGGCAGGTGCCATGCCCGAGACGCAGCGACTCGTTCAGGCGCTGCGCGCGGCGGGCTTCGCAGCGGTCGTCTCCGGCGCCGGCCCCAGCGTGCTCGTACTCGCCGACGGTCCTGGCAGCCGCCAGGATGCGGTCGAGCTTGCCGATCGAGTCACCGACACCCCGTGGGAGGCGCTCCTGCTCGCAGTCGACGTCCGTGGTGGTACAGTGGGGACTCGAGCGGAGGGCTCCACGTAACTACGTGAATCTGGCCCCATTGCAACTCTTGCAAGACCCGCACGCAAATCCCTGTGGCACACGTGCCAAGGCTGGCTGGCGCAGAGCGTCAGCCCGTGCGATCGCGCGCAGCACCCGTTGTGTGCGTTCAACGCTCATTCCCCATGACATATAAGGGAGTACTCGTGGAGAACCTCTCCGAGACCCAGAACGACCAGTCGGCTCCTGCAGCCGAAGCGCCTGCGTCAGCTGCAGCATCGACGACCGAGGCCGCCCCGCCGCGCAAGCGCGCACCGCGTCGTGCGAGCACCGCAACGGCGGCGGCGAAGGCCGAGAAAGCCGAGGCCGCGAAGGCCGACAAGGCTGAGAAGGCAGCGCCGAAGTCCGACGCCGCACCTGAAACGGCAGCCCCCGCGTCCGCTCCGGCGGGCGCTGAGGCGACGGAAGCCGCCCCGAAGGCGAAGGCCCCTCGTCGCAGCCGTGCGAAGAAGGCGGATGCCGAGGCTCCTGCCGCTGAGGCCGCTCCCGCGGAAGCGCCTGCAGCCGAGGCCGTGACCGAAGCTCCGGCGGAAACCGCCCCCAAGTCGACCGGCCGTGGCCGTCGTGGTGCACAGAAGCCTGCGGCAGACGCCGAGGCGCCCGCCGCCGAGCCGGCCGCGGAGTCCACCTCAGACGCCGCGCCCGCCGAGGCTCAGCAGAGCGGTGACTCCGACTCGTCCGAAGGTGGCGAGGAGCAGGGTGGCCGCGGTCGCAACCGCAGCCGCAGCCGCAACCGCGGACGCGGACAGAACGGCGCGGCGCAGGAGCAGCAGCAGGCTCAGCCCGCAGCCGACGACGACCAGGCCGGTGGCAACAACCGCAACCGTCAGCGCAACAAGCGCCGCACCGGGGTTCCGACCGACGAGTTCGACACCGAGATCGGCGAGGACGATGTCCTGATCCCGATCGCCGGCATCCTCGACGTCCTCGACAACTACGCCTTCGTCCGCACGACCGGCTACCTCGCCGGCCCCAGCGACGTCTACGTCTCGCTCGGACAGGTCAAGAAGTACAACCTCCGCAAGGGCGACGCGGTCGTCGGCTCCATCAAGCAGCCCCGTGAGGGCGAGCAGCAGGGCCGCCAGAAGTACAACGCCCTCGTCAAGGTCGACTCGATCAACGGCCTCTCGATCGACGACGCGGCCACCCGCGTGGAGTTCGGCAAGCTCACCCCGCTCTACCCGCAGGAGCGCCTGCGCATGGAGACGGCGCCCGAGAAGCTGACGCAGCGCATCATCGATCTGGTCGCCCCGGTCGGCAAGGGCCAGCGCGGTCTCATCGTCGCGCCGCCCAAGGCCGGCAAGACCATCGTCCTGCAGCAGATCGCCAACGCGATCGCCCAGAACAACCCCGAGGTCCACCTCATGGTCGTGCTCGTCGACGAGCGCCCCGAAGAGGTCACCGACATGGAGCGCTCGGTCAAGGGCGAGGTCATCGCCTCGACATTCGACCGTCCGGCAGAAGACCACACCACGGTCGCCGAGCTCGCCATCGAGCGCGCGAAGCGTCTCGTCGAGCTCGGTCGCGACGTCGTCGTGCTGCTCGACTCGATCACGCGTCTCGGCCGGGCATACAACCTCGCGGCTCCCGCTTCCGGCCGCGTGCTCAGCGGTGGAGTCGACGCTTCGGCGCTGTATCCGCCCAAGCGCTTCTTCGGTGCTGCGCGCAACATCGAGAACGGCGGATCCCTCACGATCCTCGCCACGGCGCTGGTCGAGACCGGCTCCAAGATGGACGAGGTCATCTTCGAGGAGTTCAAGGGCACCGGTAACAGCGAGCTTCGCCTGTCCCGTGCCCTCGCCGACAAGCGCATCTTCCCGGCGGTCGACGTGAACGCGTCCAGCACCCGCCGCGAAGAGATGCTGCTCTCGGCCGACGAGGTCAAGATCACGTGGAAGCTGCGTCGCGCCCTCGCCGGCCTCGACCAGCAGCAGGCCCTCGAGGTCGTGCTCGGCAAGCTCAAGGAGACCAACTCGAACGTCGAGTTCCTCGTGCAGATGCAGAAGTCGATCCCCACGCTCCCCTCGGGCGCGCACGGGCACGACAACAACATCCGCTGAGCCGCTGACGTGTTCGAGTCCGTCCAGACTCTGATCGACGAGCATCGCCGGGTGCAGGAGGAACTCTCCGACCCGGCGGTGCACGCCGACGCCGCCCGAGCGAAGCGCGTCAATCGTCGCTACGCCGAGCTGTCGCGGATCGTCGCCGCGTACGAGGCCTGGGTCGCCGCGACCGATGACCTCGAGACGGCGCGCGAGTTCGCTCGCGAGGATGAGTCGATCGCCGCGGAGATCCCGGCGATGGAGGAGGAGCTGCAGCACTCTCAGGAGCGTCTGCGCCGTCTGCTGATCCCTCGCGACCCGGATGATGCCCGTGACGTGATCATGGAGATCAAGGCGGGGGAGGGCGGTGCGGAGTCCGCACTGTTCGCCGCCGATCTGCTGCGCATGTACATCCAGTACGCAGCCTCCAAGGGCTGGAAGACCGAGCTGCTGGAGCGCAACGAGTCCGACCTCGGCGGCTACAAGGATGTACAGGTCGCGATCAAGGGCTCGTCGTCCGACCCGGCCCAAGGAGTCTGGGCGCACCTGAAGTACGAAGGCGGAGTGCACCGCGTGCAGCGTGTGCCGGCCACGGAGTCGCAGGGCCGCATCCACACGTCCACCACCGGTGTACTGGTGTTCCCCGAGGTCGATGAGCCGGAAGAGATCCAGATCGACCAGAACGATCTCAAGATCGACGTCTTCCGCTCGTCCGGGCCCGGCGGCCAGTCGGTGAACACGACCGACTCCGCCGTGCGCATCACGCACGTGCCCACCGGCATCGTGGTCTCCATGCAGAACGAGAAGTCTCAGCTGCAGAACCGTGAAGCCGGTATGCGCGTGCTGCGTGCCCGCCTGCTCGCGAGGCAGCAGGAGGAACTCGACGCTGCGGCATCCGACGCTCGTCGGTCGCAGATCCGCGGCATGGATCGCTCCGAGCGCATCCGCACCTACAACTTCCCGGAGAATCGGATCGCGGATCACCGCACCGGCTTCAAGGCCTACAACCTCGACCAGGTTATGGACGGGGCACTCGATCCGCTGATCGAGAGCGCGATCACGACCGACGAGGAAGCACGTCTCGCCGCGGTCGGGTCCGATTCCTGACGAGGACGTCGTCGCTTCGGCTCAGGTGCGCGCTGCGTACCGATGCTCGGGGCGTCCGGTCGCGCCGTAGTTGAGCCGTACCTCCACGATGGTCCTGGCCGCCAACGCGGCCAGATGCCGCTGTGCAGTCGCCCGCGAGATGCCGACGCGTTCGCCGACCTCTGCCGCCGAGGCCTCCCCGTCGCCGAGCGCGGCGAGCACGAGCTGCTCCGTCGCCGAGCGCGACATCGATACCGGCTCGCCCGCACCGTGCAGGATCGCGAGCGCCCTGTCGACGTCTTCCTGGTGGAGAGGACGGTCGCCGGCGAGGAGGTTGCGATAGCGCGAATACCGGTCGAGGAGTCCTGACAGAGCTCTCCGCTCGAACGGCTTCACGAGATAGCCCACCGCACCGGACCTCAGCGCTCGGCGCACTGTCGGGGCATCGTCGGCCGCCGAGATGAGGATCGCGTCGACTCCGGAGTCACGCACCAGTGCGATGCCGTCCCCGTCAGGGAGGAAGACATCCGCGATGAGGAGGTCGGGACGCGAGGAGCGGATGCTCTCCCGAGCCTCGGCCAGCGAGCGCACCGTCTCGGTCACCGTGAAGCCAGGGTGATCGTCGACGATGTCCTGGTGCAGTTGCGCGACGCGGAAATCATCGTCGAGGATGAGCGCGCGGAGGGGCTCGGTCATTTCTTCTCCTTCTTCTCGCGGTGAGACAGGTCGACGGCTCCGCCGATCCGGGCGGCGAAGACAGCGCCATGGTCGTCACCGCCCGGATCGATCACCCAGAGATCGCCTCCGCTCCGGCGGGCGATCTCCGTGGCGAGGGGCAGGCCGATCCCATGCCCGTGCACGCGATCAGCGGTATCGTCATCCGCTCGTCCGGTTGCTGCCTGGTCGGTCTCACCGAGACCGGCTCCCGAGTCGGAGACGGTGAACACGAGCGCATCTCCGTCGTCCAGCACCGCGACCTCCACCCAGCGCGGTTCTCGGCCACCCGATACGGCCGCAGTGACGGCATTGTCGACGAGATTGCCGAGAACGGCCGCGACGTCTTCCGCTTCGATCACACTCCCGATCAGCTGGGTGTCCTCCGCGATCCGCAGCGCGACCCCTCGCTCACTCGCCTCCACACCCTTGGCACCGAGGAAGGAGTGCAGGAACGGATCGCCGAGGAGGTGGAGACCCGAGACCGGAAAGGCGACTGAGCCGCGTTCCACGAGCTCGCCGAGGAAGGCGCGAGCATCCGATATCCGGTCGGCATCGATGAGTCCGGCCGCGACATGCATGCGGTTCGCGAACTCGTGCCGCTGCACGCGCAACGCCGCGGTCATGGTCCGGACGGTCTCCAGGCGCTCCGTCAGAGCGACGAGGTCGGTGCGATCTCGCACGATCAGCACATCACCGAGCGCGAGGCCCTGGCGCACCACAGGACGCGAGTCGAGATAGAGCATCCGGTCGCCGACGATTGCATTGGAGCGCGTGATCGCTCCACGCGCGGCAGCGAGCACGGCCGCGGGAAGACTGAGGGCGTCGAGGGGGCGGCCCACGGGGTCGTCGAGGCCGAGCAGGCGATCGGCGGCGGCATTGCTCACCCGCACCACCCCTTGCGTGTCGATGGCGATCACTCCGTCGTCCACTCCGTCGAGCACCGCGGTCTGGTTCTGCACCAGTGCCACGAGCTCTTCCGGTTGGACTCCGAGAGTCAGCCGCTCCCAGCGACGCCGCAGCAGGAGGAACGCAAGGAAAGCCAGCCCCAGCGCGCCGATCGCCGTGCAGCCGATCACGGCGAGCAGAGGCGGGAGGTCATCGAAGACTCCGGCCCGTTCGAACCCGACACTGACCTCGCCGACCGGAGTCCCCGCGTCGTCGCGGACCGGGACCTTCGCCCGTGCGGACTCGCCGAGCGTGCCGGTCTGCCAGTCGACGACCTCGGCGCCTGCGAGCACCTCCTCGTACGGGGTGCTCACCTCCTCGCCGATGCGTGAAGGTGTGGGATGGGAGAGGCGGATGCCGTTGTCGTCGGTGATCACGACGAAAAGCGCCCCCGTGCGCGAGGTGACATCGGTGGAGATGCGTTGCAGGCTGCCGTCGCGGAGTGCATCGGCATCGGGCTCGCTGTCCGAGGCGGAGATGCGGGTGACTTCGGCGCGCACCTGTGGGTCCTCCGCCACGGTTCTGGCGATGCCCAGAGCGGTGGATTCTGCCTCGGCCCGCAACTGCTGGACGGTGAGCAGCAGATAGACGCCGGTGCAGAGCGCGACGACGAGTGCGACGGTGGCGAGGTGCAGCAGCAGCGCGCGCGTGGCGAACCGCGGCCTGGTCGTGGTCATCTCTGACACCGTGCTCCTTCCGTGCGCAATATGCGCAGAACTCACGCTACGCGCACAAGCGCCGTGAATGCGGGATACCGCACCCGGAGCTCGTGGATTGCCTAGTCTCATCGGGATCCGTCGTCGACGACGGAGCGATGACGAAGGAGTCAATGCATGCCCGCTGCACTCACAGGCCTGTTCGCGGCCGCCGAAGAGGCGCCGACGTACGATGTGGCGTTCGTGCCGCCAGAGTGGGTGCTGGTGCTCCTCGGGTTCACGATGGTCCTCGCGTTCATGACGCTCATCATGACGAAGCGCCTCACGCCCATGGTCGCCCTGATCCTCGTTCCGACCGCGTTCGGACTCTTCGCCGGGGCAGGCCTCGGCCTCGGTGACATGATCCTCGACTCGATCGGCACGATGGCGCCGACCGCGGCGTTGCTGATGTTCGCGATCATGTTCTTCGGCATCATGATCGACGTCGGGCTGTTCGACCCGCTCATCAGGTTGATCACCCGTCTGCTCGGAGACGATCCGGCGAAGGTCGTGCTCGGAACGGCGATCCTCGCCGGTGCCGTCTCGCTCGACGGTGACGGTTCGACGACGTTCATCATCACCACCTCGGCGATGCTGCCCATCTACCTCCGTCTGGGCATGAGCCCGGTCGTGCTCACGTGTGTGGCCGGCCTCATGAACGGCACGTTGAACATCGTGCCCTGGGGCGGTCCCACCGTGCGCGCAGCGACCGCTCTCGGGTTGCAGCCGACCGACATCTTCGTGCCGATGCTGCCTGCACTCGGGGCAGGTCTCATCGTGACGCTCGGCTTCGCGTGGATTCTGGGACTCCAGGAGCGCCGTCGACTCGGTCGCCTCGGATCCGATGGGCTGCTCGCGGGTGCCGACGGCGGCTCCCTGTCGACGGTGCCGAAGATCTTCCGGGGCGCTGAGCCCAAGCCGGGCGCGCGTGCCTCGCTGCGCACGGGCAACCTCGTGGTCGTCGCCGGTGGACACGCTCCGGTCTCAGCGGCGAACGTCGATCCCGCCGACACCGCGATGGCAGACACGATGCTGGATCCTGCTCGCCCTACCCTCCGCCCGAAGCTCATCTGGTTCAACCTGGTGCTCACGGTCGCAGTGATGGTGCTCCTGGTGCTCGACATCCTCCCGCTGCCCTACGTGTTCATGGTGGGTGCCGGCATCGCGCTGGTCATCAACTTCCGGGGCATCAAGGATCAGGCGTCGGAGATCGTTGCGCACGCACCGAGCATCGTGGGTGTCGTCTCCATGGTCATCGCAGCCGGAGTTCTCGTCGGCGTGCTCACCGGTACGGGGATGGTCGATGCGATGGCGACCTGGATCACGAACGTGCTCCCGCCGGCGCTCGGCCCGTTCCTCGCCCCGATCACGGGTGTCCTGTCGATCCCGTTCACCTTCTTCATGTCGAACGACGCGTTCTACTTCGGCATCCTCCCCGTGCTCGCGCAGAGTGCGGCGAGCTTCGGCATCGACCCGGTCGAGATGGCGAGGGCATCGATCACCGGTCAGCCGGTGCATCTGCAGAGTCCGCTCGTCCCGGCGATCCTGCTCCTGGTCTCGCTTGCGAGCGTGAACCTGGGTGACCACCACCGCAAGGTGCTGTGGCGTGCGGTGATCGTGTCGCTGGTCATGCTCGCCGTCGGCATCCTGACCGGCGCCGTCCCGTTCTTCGTGGCGCAGTGAGTCTCGGCATGCGGGGCGATATGCTCAGCCCGTGATCACACTTCTGTTCCGCGGCCTGATGTACGTCGTGTCCGCCGGTCTCGGCCTGATCGCCGCAGACCTCCTGCTCGATGGTTTCGAGATCGAGTGGGACAAGTGGTGGGGCTTCGTCATCTGCATCCTGATCTTCGCGATCCTGCAGAGCGTGCTCTCGCCCTGGGTGGGCAAGATCGCCACTCGCTACGCACCGGTGCTGATGGGCGGCATCGGGATCTTCTCGACGCTCATCTCCCTCATCATCGTCGTGCTGCTGCCCATCGGAGGACTGCGGATCACCGACCTGACCGGCTGGCTGCTCGGGTCGGTCATCGTGTGGCTGATCACGGCCCTCGGCAGCGTCCTTCTCCCGCTCATCTTCCTTCGCAAGAAGGTCGAGTCGGTCAAGGCCGCACGCAAGTAGGCCTCTGGCTCCGGCCTGCTCAGATCGCGTAGTGGTCCGGCGCGGTGAGCAGGGCCCTGGTGTCCTCGCCGACCGTGCGATGACGCGGCTTCGCCGGGACTCCGACGAGGATGCTGTCGGCCGGGGCATCACGAGTGACCACCGCATTCGCACCGACCACGGAGCCTGCCCCGATCGTGATGGGGCCGAGGATCTTCGCGCCGGCGCCCACGGCCACCCCGTTTCCGAGCGTGGGATGCCGTTTGCCCGACGTTCGTGTGCGTCCGCCGAGCGTGACGCCGTGGTAGAGCATCACGTCGTCACCCACCACTGCGGTCTCGCCGATAACCACGCCCATGCCGTGGTCGATGAAGAAGCGTCGGCCGATCCGCGCGCCGGGGTGGATCTCGATCCCGGTCAGCCAGCGCGAGACCTGCGACCCCGCACGTGCGAGCAGGCGCAGGCGACGGCGCCAGAGCGCGTGCGAGATGCGGTGCGCCCAGATGGCGTGCAGTCCGGGGTACAGCAGAGCGACCTCGACGCCGCTGCGCGCGGCCGGATCCCTGAGGCGAGCCGCCGCGATGTCCTCGCGCATTCGCCCGATCATGCCCATCGACGGTCTCAGCTTTCGCGCAGGTCCTCGAACAGCGCGGTGGAGAGGTAGCGCTCACCGGTGTCGGGGATGATGACGACGATCGTCTTGCCGGCGTTCTCGGGACGGGCCGCGACCTTCAGCGCGGCGGCGACGGCCGCACCGGACGACATGCCGACGAGCAGGCCCTCCTTGGCTGCGAGCTCACGCGCGACACGGATGGACTCGTCGAACTCGGCGGTGAGGATCTCGTCGAGCACCTCGCGGTCGAGCACGTCGGGGACGAAGTTCGGGCCGATGCCCTGGATCTTGTGCGGGCCGGGGTGTCCCTCGGTGAGGACGGGGGAGTCCTTGGGCTCCACGGCGATCACCTGGACGCCGGGCTTCGCGGCCTTGAGCGCCTGGCCGGTGCCTGTCACGGTTCCGCCGGTGCCGACGCCGGCCACGAGGATGTCGACGGCGCCGTCGGTGTCGCGGAGGATCTCCTGCGCCGTGGTCTCGCGGTGGATCTGGGGGTTCGCTGCGTTCTCGAACTGGCGGATCCAGATCGCACCAGGAGTCTCGGCGACGATGCGCTTGGTCTCCTCGATCGCCCCGCTCATGCCCTTGGTGGGGTCGGTGAGCACGATCTCCGCGCCGAACGCCTTCAGCAGGATCCGACGCTCCTTCGACATCGAGGCGGGCATCGTCAGGATGACCCGGTAGCCGCGTGCGGCGCCGACCATCGCGAGGGCGATTCCGGTGTTGCCGCTGGTCGACTCCACGATCGTTCCCCCGGGGAGGAGCTCGCCCGATGCCTCGGCGGCATTGATCATCGCGATGCCGATTCGGTCCTTCACGCTCGAGGCCGGGTTGTAGTACTCGAGCTTGGCGAGAACGGTGGCCCCGAGGCCCTCGGTCACCCGGTTCAGGCGAACGAGCGGCGTGTTGCCGAAAGCGGTCGTGATGTCGGAGTGGATACCGGGCATGAGGAGCCTTCCTGTGCGGGGGTCGCTGCCGGACCAGCCTAGGGGAGGGGACCTATGGAGGAGGCTTTGTGACGGCTGCTCGCACTCTACGCTTGAACCCATGTCTGACAACTCCCTCGCCGCGGTCGTCCGCTCGACGGCGCAGCGCCTGGCTGACGCCGGAGTCCCGGATCCACTCGTCGACGCCGAACTTCTCGCAGGTCACGTGCTCGGCCACCGTCGGGGCGAGATTCAAGCGGCGATCATCCGCGGCGACGGCATCGACGACGAGGCTGCTGCGACACTGGACGCCCTGGTGGACAGGCGGGCGGCGCGAGAGCCGTTGCAGCACATCACCGGCACCGCACCGTTCCGGCATCTCGAGCTGTCGGTGGGTCCCGGAGTCTTCGTGCCGCGGCCCGAGACCGAGACCGTCGTGCAGTACGCGATCGACGAACTGCTGAACTCGGCCGAACCCGCACCGATCGGCGTCGATCTCGGCACCGGGAGTGGCGCGATAGCCCTCGCGATGGCCACCGAGGTGCCGCACGCGCGCATCTTCGCCGCTGAACTCTCCGAAGACGCTCATGCCTGGGCCAGCCGGAACGTCGAGGGGGTCGAGAACCTCACGCTCATCCTTTCGGACCTCGGCGAGGCATTCCCCGAGCTCGACGGCACGGCATCCGTGGTCATCTCGAATCCGCCGTACGTGCCGGATGCCGCCATCCCGCGCGATCCCGAGGTGCGGCTCTTCGACCCGGCCATGGCGCTGTACGGGGGAGAGGACGGCCTCGACATCGTGCGGGTCCTCAGTTCGCGGGCTCTGCGCTTGCTGCGCTCCGGTGGTCTGCTCGTCATCGAGCACGGCGAACTGCAGGGGGAATCGATCAGGGAGATCCTCACCGCAGACGGCTGGCGTGCGGCGTCGACGCATCGCGACCTGACCTCGCGGGATCGCACCACCACCGCGCTCCGACCCTGATCAGCTGACTCAGAGCATCCGCATCATCCGTGCCGCATAGAATCGAACCGTCATGTCAACCATCTTCGACTGCAGCGACGAGTCGCAGCTGCTCGCCGGCATGCGCCACGCGCGCCAGGCGATCGGCCGTGGCGACCTCATCGTCATCCCCACAGACACGGTGTACGGCGTCGCTGCCGACGCCTTCTCCGCGACCGCCGTCCAGCGGCTGCTGGACGCGAAGGGCCGAGGTCGCGATCAGCCGCCGCCCGTGCTGATCGGCACGAAGGAGACGCTCGCTGCCCTGGCCGAGTCCGTTCCCGAGCCGGTGGAGCGTCTCGTAGAGGCGTTCTGGCCGGGCGGACTCACGATCGTGGTTCCCGCGCAGCCCTCGCTGGTGTGGGACCTCGGGGAGACCCTCGGAACCGTGGCGGTCCGGATGCCGGAAGGACGCGTCGCCCTCGAACTGCTGGCCGAGACCGGTCCGCTCGCCGTCTCCAGTGCGAACCTCACCGGCCAGGCCGCCGCCATCTCGGCCCTGGACGCCGAGAAGATGCTGGGCGACAGCGTCGCGGTCTACCTCGCCGACGGTCTGAGCAAGGACGGCATCGCCTCCACCATCGTCGACGCGACCTCTCTGGTACGTCGGGGCGCGGATTCCGAACCCGGGGTCGTGCGCATTCTCCGAGAAGGCGCAGTGACCCGTGAACAGCTGCAGGAGGTGCTCGGCGATCTGCTCGAGCCCGAGGAGCAGCACTCGGATCACGAGCATGCGCAGGAGCAGGACGGGGATTCGTGAAGCAGTATCTCTTCACGATCCTCCTCACCGCTGCGATCACGTTCGCGCTGACCTGGGCGGTGTGGAAGCTGAGCCTCCGGTTCAAGCTGTACCCCGCGATCCGTGATCGTGATGTGCACACCACTCCCAAGCCTCGCCTCGGCGGTGTCGCGATCTTCCTCGGCATCGCCGCAGCATTCGGGTTCTCCGCCCTGAACCCTTTCTTCCAGAGCATCTGGATCCCGCCGCAGACCATGTGGTCGATCCTCGGAGCCTCACTGCTGATCGCGATCATCGGCGTGGTGGACGATCTCTGGGACATCGACTGGATGATCAAGCTGGGCGCCCAGTTCCTTGCCGCCGGGATCATCACGGTCGGCGGCGGACTGCAGATCCTGTCGCTGCCGTTCGGTGACCTGATCGTGGTCTCGAGCTGGCTGAGCATCACCATCACCATGTTCGCGATCGTCATCGTGATGAACGCGGTGAATTTCATCGACGGCCTCGACGGACTCGTCGCGGGGGTGTGCCTGATCTCGAACGGCGTCTTCTTCGCGTACTCCTACATCTTCACGCGCGACTCGGGCGCCTCCAGCTACTTCAATCTCTCCACGTTCATCGCGGCCGTCCTCATCGGGGCATGCCTCGGTTTCCTCCCGTTGAACTGGAGCCCGGCGAAGCTGTTCATGGGCGACTCCGGAGCACTGGTGATCGGTCTGCTGATGGCGACGTCGGCGATCGCGATCACCGGGCAGATGGACCCGTCTGCCCTCGATCCCGAGCGTCTCGGGCGTTCGCAGCTGGTGGGTGCGTTCCTGCCGATCCTGCTTCCCCTGCTCGTCGTCTTGCTGCCCCTTCTCGACTTCGGGCTCGCAGTGCTGCGACGGATGAGCGCCGGACGATCCCCGTTCTCGCCCGACCGGAAGCACCTGCATCACCGGATGCTCGATCTCGGACACCGCGACCGTGACGCCGTGCTCATCTTCTACGCCTGGACTGCGGTCGTCTCGCTTGCCGTCCTGCTCATGTATGTCGGTGCTCGGGAGGACTGGCCCGGTCAGTATCTGCCGGGAGTCGGCTTCGGGGTCGTGGGCATCGCCGCCTGCCTCGTCGTCACGCTGAGCCCCACCCGCCGCAGTAAGAGCGCAGCGGATGCCGAACCCGATCCGACACCCGTGGAGTCCTGATGAGCCCGAGCCCCGTTTCCAGTACACCGATCCTCCGCCGCACCCTCATCTGGTCCGGAGTCGCCACCGTGGTGCTCGCGGTCGTCGCCGGTGGCATCGGCTTCCTCGTCGCTCAGGGTGAGGGGCTCGTGAGCGGGCTGCTCGGCGTGCTGCTGGCTGCACTCTTCCTCTCCATCACAGGCGCCAGCATCTTGATCGCCAATCGCTGGTACGGCGATCCGATCTACGTGCAGCTGTTCTTCGCCATCGTCCTCGGAGGCTGGCTGCTCAAGCTCGGGCTTTTCGTCGTCGCGATGATCCTGCTCGCCGGGCAGCCGTGGCTGCAGCCGATGGTGTTCTTCCTCTCGATCGTCGCGGGCGTGCTGATGTCGCTCGCAATCGATGTGATCGTGCTCACCAGCATGCGCCTGCCGAACGTCAGCGACATCTCGCTCCCGACCGAGGTTCCCGAAGACCGGGCACCCGGTGCGGCGAATCACATCGAAGAAGGACCCGTCGACGGCGGCCCGCGGTCTTAGGGGACCCTCAGATTCTGATACTGTTGAAACGTGCCCGCCGCTCGCCCGCGAGCGCTTGCGCTGTGTAGCACACCGACCATCGTCGCCCCGGTTTAGACCGGTGCCCCGAAGCTGGAGCCCGCGCTGTTCAATCTTGCTGCGACCCTGACCCCCCGACTCGCCTCCGACGGCGAGTTCCACGGCCCTTCGATCGACGATTTCTTCCCTGAGATCCTCTTCCACGTCGGACCCATCCCTGTGAACCGGATCCATCTGGTGCAGCTGCTCGCGGTGATCGCCGTGGTGCTGTTCCTCTGGCTCGGCACCCGCCGCATGAAGGTGGTGCCGGGGCGTTTCCAGAGCCTGACCGAGATGGGGCTCGGCTTCGTCCGGACCAATGTCGCCCACGACATGCTCGGGCGCAAGGACGGCGACCGCTTCCTGCCGATCCTGACCACGATCTTCTTCATGGTCCTGTTCATGAACATCACGGGGATCATCCCGTTCCTGAACATGCCGGGAACGGCCATCGTCGCCGTTCCGCTCACGCTCGCAGTCGTCAGCTACGTGACCTTCATCTACGCCGGCATGAAGCGCCACGGTTTCAAGTTCTTCAAGAACTCGCTGTTCCCCCAGGGTGTTCCTGCGGCAGCGCTGCCGATCGTGGCGATCATCGAGCTCATCTCGACGTTCATCCTGCGCCCCGTCACATTGACGCTGCGTCTTCTCATGAACCTGGTCGTCGGGCACATGATCCTGGTCCTCGCGTTCTCCGCGACCCAGTTCTTCTTCTTCACCGCAGGCGGCGGCTGGGCCGCACTCGGTGTCGGAACCCTCGCCTTCGGCGGCGCCTTCACTCTCTTCGAGATTCTGGTCGCCGTTCTCCAGGCATACGTCTTCACCGTCCTCACCGCGGTCTACATCCAGCTCGCGGTCGCAGAAGAGCACTGAGCGGGTAGGCATCAGCCTTCCCACCCAACGAAAGGAAAAACCCGTGGACGCTACTACGGTTCTCGCTGAAATCAACGGTCACCTCGGAACTGTCGGCTACGGTCTCGCAGCCATCGGCCCGGCCATCGGCGTCGGCATCGTCGTCGGCAAGACCATCGAGGGCGTCGCCCGTCAGCCCGAGCTGGCCGGCCGTCTCCAGGTCCTCATGTGGATCGGTATCGCCTTCACCGAGGCGCTTGCGTTCGTCGGCATCGCCGTCGCATTCATCCCCTTCCCGTAATCCTCACCGACTTCTGAAGGAGACAGGATGCTGAACGCTCTTGTCACGAACCTCGCAGCAGAGGGTGAGCCGAACAACCCTCTCATCCCTGCGTGGTACGACATCATCTGGTCGGGCCTCTGGTTCATCGTCATCCTCCTCGTCGTGTGGAAGGTCGCCCTTCCCAAGCTGACGAAGATGCTCGATGAGCGGTCCGCCGCCATCGAGGGCAACATCGCCAAGGCCGACGAGGCGCAGAAGCAGGCGGAGGCGGCACTCGAGGAGTACACGCGTCAGCTCGCTGAGGCGCGTACCGAGGCCGGCGAGATCCGTGAGGCCGCCCGCGAGGACGGCAAGAAGATCGTCGCCGAGGCGAAGGATGCCGCATCCACCGAGGCTGCACGCATCACCGCCACCGCGCACACGCAGATCGAGGCAGAGCGTCAGACCGCTCTGGTGTCGCTGCGCAGCGAGGTCGGAACGCTCGCGATCGACCTCGCCGGTGGCGTGGTCGGTGAGACGCTGTCCGACGACGCACGTGCGACGGCTGTCGTCGACCGCTTCCTCGCCGAGCTCGAGGCATCCGAGAAGGCGGCTCAGTAATGGGCAGCGCGACCACTCAGGCACTCGCGGCATCCATCAAGACGCTTGCCGCAGCGAAGGACGTCTCCCTCGACACCGCGCGGGAGCTCTTCGCTGCCGCCGGTGCCGTGAGCGGGTCGTCCCAGCTGAGCGGCGCGCTTGCTGATCCTTCCGCTCCCGCCGCGGCACGACAGTCCGTCGTCGCCGCGGTGTTCGGCGGGTTCTCTGCAGACGCTCTGAGTGTTCTCAAGGCTGCTGTCGCTGAGCACTGGTCGAACGCCGGTGAGCTGGTGGACGGTATCGAGGAACTCGCGATCAGCGCCGCAGCGATCGCGGAGCCGGGCACGGACATCGAGGGAGAGCTGTTCAGCTTCTCTCGCGTGATCGCGACCAATCCCGAGCTCGAGCTCGCCCTGGGCAGCCGCCTCGGGGGAGAAGAAGCGAAGGTCGCGCTCGTAGAGCGTCTGCTGGCCGCAGGCTCCACCGGTGCGGCCTCGAAGTTGATCATCACGTCTCTCGTGCGCCAGCCGCGCGGGCGCCGTGTTCGGCGACTTCTGAATCGGGCGATGAGCATCGTCTCGACCCAGCGCGGCCGCGTGGTCGCCACGGTGCACACCGCGGCAGCCCTCAGCGACGCGCAGCGCGCCCGTCTCAGCGACTCGCTCTCGCGTCGCTACGCCGGTCAGGTATCCCTCAACGTCGTCATCGACCCTGCTGTCGTCGGAGGTCTGCGAGTGCAGATCGCCGATGACGTCATCGACGGCAGCATCTCCGCACGACTCGCAGACCTTCGCCAGAAGCTCGCGGGCTAACACGACTTCGCGCGGGGAACCGCGCACCCAGATACAAAGGGAAGACAATGGCAGAACTATCGATCAGCCCCGACGTCATCCGTGACGCGCTGAAGGACTTCGCCGCAGCATACGAGCCCTCCGGGGCCGGGGCGACCGAGGTCGGCACCGTCATCGACGCCGCCGACGGCATCGCGCACGTCGAGGGACTCCCGGGCGTCATGGCGAACGAGCTCGTGATCTTCGCGGACGGCACCAAGGGTCTCGCACAGAGCCTCAACGAGCACGAGATCGGTGTCGTCGTCCTCGGCGAGTTCACCGGTGTCCAGGCAGGTCAGGAAGTCACCCGTACCGGCGAGGTCCTCTCGGTTCCGGTCGGCGACGGCTACCTCGGCCGCGTGGTCGACCCGCTCGGCAACCCGATCGACGGACTCGGCGCGATCGAGACCGAGAGCGTCCGCGCACTCGAGCTGCAGGCGCCCGGCGTCATGCAGCGCAAGTCGGTGCACGAGCCGATGCAGACCGGCATCAAGGCCATCGACGCCATGATCCCGGTCGGTCGTGGCCAGCGTCAGTTGATCATCGGCGACCGCCAGACCGGCAAGACGGCGATCGCGATCGACACGATCATCAACCAGAAGGCCAACTGGGAGTCGGGCGACGTCAACAAGCAGGTTCGCTGCATCTACGTCGCCATCGGTCAGAAGGGCTCCACCATCGCTTCGGTGAAGGGTGCGCTCGAAGAGGCCGGTGCCCTGGAGTACACCACGATCGTGGCAGCTCCGGCATCCGACCCCGCCGGCTTCAAGTACCTGGCTCCCTACACGGGTTCCGCCATCGGTCAGCACTGGATGTACGGCGGCAAGCACGTCCTCATCATCTTCGACGACCTGTCGAAGCAGGCTGAGGCCTACCGTGCCGTCTCCCTCCTCCTGCGCCGCCCGCCGGGCCGCGAGGCTTACCCGGGTGACGTCTTCTACCTGCACTCGCGTCTGCTGGAGCGTTGCGCGAAGCTGTCCGACGAGCTCGGCGCCGGTTCCATGACGGGTCTTCCGATCATCGAGACCAAGGCGAACGACGTCTCGGCGTACATCCCGACCAACGTGATCTCGATCACCGACGGCCAGATCTTCCTTCAGTCCGACCTCTTCAACGCCAACCAGCGTCCGGCCGTCGACGTGGGTATCTCGGTCTCGCGAGTCGGTGGTGACGCACAGGTCAAGTCGATCAAGAAGGTCTCGGGCACGTTGAAGCTGGAGCTCGCGCAGTACCGCTCCCTCGAAGCCTTCGCGATGTTCGCATCCGACCTCGACGCGACTTCGCGTCGTCAGCTCTCCCGCGGTGCGCGCCTGACCGAGCTGCTCAAGCAGCCGCAGTACTCGCCGTACCCCGTCGAAGAGCAGGTCGTCTCGATCTGGGCCGGAACCAAGGGCAAGCTCGACTCGCTCGAGGTCTCCGATGTTCTGCGCTTCGAGCGCGAGCTGCTGGACTACCTGCGTCGCAACACCAAGGTGCTCGACACCCTGCGCGAGACCAACGTCCTCGACGACGACACGGTCGCAGAGCTCGAGAAGCACACCGACGCGTTCATCCTGGAGTTCCAGGGTGGCAAGGGCGCCGGCATCGGCGCTCCGGGCCACGAGGAGCACGCTGCAGCCGAGGCTGAGGACGTCAACCAGGAGAAGATCGTCAAGGGTCGTCGCGCGTAACCGCGTGAGGTACTGACATATGGGCGCTCAACTCAGGGTCTACAAGCAGAAGATCTCTTCTGCTCAGACGACCAAGAAGATCACGAAGGCGATGGAACTCATCGCGGCTTCGCGCATCCAGAAGGCGATGGCACGCGTCAAAGCGTCCACACCCTTCGCGCGAGCCGTGACGAGGGCCGTGTCGGCCGTCGCGACGCACTCGAACGTGGATCACCCGCTGACCCGCGAGTCCGAGAACATCACCCGCTCTGCGGTCGTGATCTTCTCCTCGGACCGCGGTCTCGCCGGAGCCTTCAACTCGCAGATCCTCCGTGAGGGTCTCGAGGTGGCTGAGCTCCTGCGTGGGCAGGGCAAGGAGCCCGTCTTTTACCTCGTCGGTCGCAAGGCGGTCGGATACTTCCAGTTCCGTCGCCTCGCCGCCGCTGCGGAGTGGACAGGTGACACCGACACCCCGACGTTCCACACCGCCGAGGAGATCTCGGCCACGCTGCTCGAAGCATTCTCCCATGGGGGACTGGACGGCGGCGTGGATGAGATCCACCTCGTGTACAACCGTTTCGTCAGCATGATGACGCAGTCGCCCGAGTCCGTGCGTCTGCTCCCGCTGGAGATCACGGAAGCCGATGAGTCGGAAGCCGGTAACACCGTTTACCCGCTGTACGAGTTCGAGCCGGATGCCGAGACCGTTCTCGACGCCATCCTGCCGGTGTACATCCAGAGCCGTGTCTTCAACGCTCTCCTGCAGTCGTCTGCCGCAAAGCAGGCGGCGACGCAGAAGGCGATGAAGTCGGCCAGCGACAACGCCGACAAGCTCATCACCGACTACACCCGCCTGCGCAACAACGCGCGTCAGGCGGAGATCACGCAGCAGATCGCCGAGATCGTCGGCGGCGCCGACGCCCTCTCGAGCAAATAGACCATCAGGAAAGAGACGAAAATGACCCTCACCGCTCCGGCTGACCAGCCGGCGACCGCGGTCGTCGGGCGCGTCGCACGCGTCAACGGTCCGGTTGTCGACATCGAGTTCCCTCATGACTCGATCCCCGACATCTACAACGCGCTGAAGACCACGATCGCGATGGGCGAAGAGTCCACCGAGATCACGCTCGAGGTCGCTCAGCACCTCGGCGACGACCTCGTCCGCGCCATCGCACTGAACCCGACCGACGGCATCGTCCGTGGCCAGGAAGTCCGCGACACCGGCGAGGCCATCTCGGTCCCCGTCGGCGACGTGACCAAGGGCAAGGTCTTCAACGTCATCGGCGAGGTGCTCAACCTCGAGCCCGGCGAGACGATCGAGGTCACCGAGCGCTGGCCGATCCACCGCAAGGCGCCGAACTTCGACCAGCTCGAGTCCAAGACTCAGATGTTCGAGACCGGCATCAAGTCGATCGACCTCCTGACGCCGTACGTGCTGGGTGGAAAGATCGGTCTGTTCGGTGGAGCTGGTGTCGGCAAGACCGTCCTCATCCAGGAGATGATCCAGCGCGTCGCGCAGGACCACGGTGGTGTGTCGGTGTTCGCCGGTGTCGGTGAGCGCACCCGTGAGGGCAACGACCTGATCCACGAGATGGAAGAGGCGGGTGTCTTCGACAAGACGGCCCTCGTCTTCGGCCAGATGGACGAGCCGCCGGGAACGCGTCTGCGCGTCGCCCTCTCGGCTCTGACGATGGCGGAGTACTTCCGTGACGTGCAGAAGCAGGACGTGCTGCTCTTCATCGACAACATCTTCCGCTTCACGCAGGCCGGTTCCGAGGTCTCCACGCTGCTGGGCCGCATGCCCTCCGCCGTGGGTTACCAGCCGAACCTGGCCGATGAGATGGGTGTGCTCCAGGAGCGCATCACCTCGACGCGCGGTCACTCGATCACCTCGCTGCAGGCGATCTACGTTCCCGCCGATGACTACACCGACCCGGCTCCGGCGACCACGTTCGCCCACCTCGACGCGACGACCGAGCTCTCTCGTGAGATCGCATCGAAGGGTCTGTACCCGGCCATCGACCCGCTGACCTCGACGTCGCGCATCATGGACCCCCGCTACTTGGGCGAGGACCACTACCGCGTCGCCACGACGGTCAAGCAGATCCTCCAGAAGAACAAGGAGCTGCAGGAGATCATCGCGATCCTCGGTGTCGACGAGCTCTCCGAGGAAGACAAGATCGTCGTGTCGCGTGCACGTCGTATCCAGCAGTTCCTCTCGCAGAACACCTACATGGCCAAGAAGTTCACGGGCGTCGAGGGTTCGACCGTCCCGCTGAAGGAGACCATCGAGTCGTTCGACGCGATCACCCGCGGTGACTTCGACCACGTGGCCGAGCAGGCCTTCTTCAACGTCGGTGGCATCTCCGACGTCGAAGAGCAGTGGGCGAAGATCCAGAAGGAGAACGGCTGACCATGGCGTTGCATGTCAGCCTCGTCTCCGCAGACGCGGAGGTCTGGACGGGAGAGGCGAGCCTCGTGGTCGCCAAGACCGTCGAGGGTGAGATCGGCTTCATGACCGGCCATGAGCCGGTGCTGGCCATCCTCGCCGAAGGCCAGGTCCGCATCACCCAGTCGGATGGCACCAAGGTGCTGGCCAACGCACAGGACGGGTTCCTCTCCATGGAGGGCGACACCCTGACGATCGTTGCCGGCAACGCGGCTCTCATCGCCTAGCAACTACCGTTTCGTCGCGTCCGCCTCGGCACCCTTCGTGGGTTCCGAGGCGGACGTGTCTGCATCACCGAGGTGTCATGAAGATCCTGCTCCCTCCGTCGGAGACGAAACGCGAAGGCGGCGACGGCTCACCGCTCGACCTCGACGCGCTCGCACTTCCGTCTTTGAATGAACATCGCTCCGCGGTTCTCGAGGCCCTGATCGATCTCGCCGCAGATGAGGCTGCTGCGCGTCGAGTGCTCAAACTGAGCGAGCGGCAGCGAGGCGACGTCGTGCACAATCGCGAGGTGAAGTCCGCGCCCACCATGCCCGCGATCGACCGTTACACGGGCGTGCTCTTCGACGCTCTCGATGCCCGTACCCTCTCCACCGCATCCCGTCGGTGGTTGGGGGAGCACGTCTGGATCCACAGTGCTCCGCTGGGACCCGTCGGGGCGCTCGATGCGGTGCCGACCTATCGGCTCGCTGCCGGCATCTCGCTCCCGGGGATCCCTGCGCTGCGTCGGCATTGGGCGGAAGTCACATCTGCGGCGATCGAGGAGGAGGCGCCTTCGTTCGTGCTCGACCTGCGGAGCGAAGCCTATGTGGCTCTCGGACCTGTGCCGCTGGCTGTGTCGTCGGCCTATGTCCGGGTCGTTACCGCGCACGGACGTGCCCTCAACCACTTCAACAAGAAGTCCAAAGGTCTGCTCATGCGTGCGATCGCCGAGGACCGACCGCGCGTCGGTTCCCTACGCGGGTTCCACTCGTGGGCGACGAAGAAGGGGATCGTCCTCCGCGACGGCGAGCAGCCGGGTGTTCTGGAGCTGGTCGTCGAAGAGTGACCGCGGATGTCCGCGTGTGAATCACTCCGCGTGGGCCCTTTGCCCGCTTGTGATGTCCCGCTATGGTTGTCACGCGGCGCGATCTGTGCCGCACACCGGATCCGGAGGGGATCATGTACGACTATTACGACACAGGCTCGTTGGCCGTTTTCGGCATCCTGATGGTCCTCGGCCTCATCTTCGCGGCAGCGGGTTACATTCTCTCGTCGCTCTTCCTCATGAAGATCTTCGAGAAGGCCGGAGTCGAAGGCAAGTGGCGGGCGTGGGTGCCCGTCTACAACGCGATGGTCCTCGCCAAGCTCGGTGACGTCTCACCGTGGGTGATGCTGGGTGCCATCGTCATCAACGTCATCCCGATTCTCAACTACATCTCGTGGATCGCCTACATCGCGGTCCTCGTCGTCGTCGGATGGCGTGTGGGCCTCAAGCTGCAGAAGGATGCCGTCTGGATCCTGTTCGGTCTGATCCCCGGCGTCGGCGTGCTGATCTGGCTGGGTATCAACGCCTTCGACAAGTCGCGCTGGAACCCGAATGTCGCGCCCGCTCCGTGGGCGAACAATGGCTTCCTCGGTGACAACACGGTCTGGCAGGGAATCCCGGTCCAGCCCAAGCCCGCTCCTGCAGCGGCCCCCGGATACGGTGCGCCTCAGGGCTACGCCCCTCCCGCGCAGCCGGGCTATGCACCGCCCGCGCAGCCCGGATACGCGCCGCCGGCTGGTCCTGCGGCCCCCGCGACAGGTGCTCCCGTGCCCCCGGTGCCGCCGACGACACCGCCGGCTCCTCCGGCAGCGCCGCCGACGGCTCCGCCGGCACCTCCCACCGCGCCGCCTGCAGCTCCGCCGGCACCGCCCGCAGCTCCGCCGGCACCGCCGACAGATCCCACGCAGCCTCCGGCGTGATCGTCTGAAACAGAGCCCTCGACTTCGGTCGGGGGCTCTGTGCTGTTCTGGACGGCCTTGGATCGGCAGGGGCCACTAACGTGGGATGCATGGTCTTGTCACAGCGCCGTGTCGGTGCCTCTGGTCTTCTCGTCTCATCCACCGGCCTCGGCTGCAACAACTTCGGGCGGGCCGGAACAGCGACTGAGACCCTGGCAGGCACGCGTGAGGTGATCGACGCGGCTCTCGCCAACGGTGTCACCTTCTTCGACACCGCCGACATGTACGGGGCAGTGCCCGGCGCGAGCGAGACTTTGATGGGAGAAGCCCTCGAGGGACGTCGCGAGCGTGTGGTGCTCGCGACGAAGTTCGGTCAGGAACGCGACATGGGCTATGCGTTCCCCGCGGCGCGCGGCTCGCGGCGATATGTACGGCGCGCCGTCGATGAGTCCTTGAGGCGGCTGCGCACGGACTGGATCGATCTCTATCAGCTGCATCTTCCCGACCCGGAGACGCCGATCGCAGAGACCACCGATGCGCTCGATGACCTCGTGCGCGAGGGCAAGATCCGCTACTTCGGGCATTCCAATTTCACGGGTTGGCAGATTGCTGAGGCGGAGTTCACGACGAGGGAGCGCTCGACCGGCAGATTCATCTCCGCGCAGAACCACTACTCCCTGCTCGCGCGAGCTGCTGAGCGGGAAGTGCTGCCTGCGGTGGAGCGGTACCAGCTCGGGTTCTTCCCCTACTTCCCTCTGCACAATGGCCTGCTCACAGGAAAGTTCAGTCGTGAGGGAGGGCCGGAGTCCAGCCGGATCATGTCGGCGCGTCGCCATGTCTGGGAGAGCGCACCCTGGGATGCTCTCGACGCGTTCCGCAGCTTCTGCGATGAGCGCGGCATCAGCATGGTGGAGGCGTCTTTCGGCTGGCTGCTGTCTCACTCGGCTGTCTCGAGCGTCATCGCTGGAGCGACCTCGGCTGCACAGGTCGAAGCAAACGCGGCGGCAGGCGACGCCTGGCGTCCGGATGCTCTCGAGCTCGCGATCATCGACGATCTGTTTCCGCTTCCTGTCGATCCCGGCGCGCGAGTGTGACCGCGGTGGGAGCGACTTCTACTACGATGTGTGAGTATCCTGCAACCGCCCGATCCGTCGCAGGTCCATCGGAGGCAGCACGTGGCTGAGACGAAGACGCACCGCATCACGGTTGCGCAGCGCCCGCTGTTGCTGTCCTGGTCGGGTATCACCGATCAAGGGCGCCGCAGAGAGACGAACCAGGACGCTTTCCTTGCCGAGTATCCTCTGTTCATCGTCGCAGACGGTATGGGCGGCCATGCCGGTGGCGAGATCGCGAGCCAGAGCACGGTTGCGAGGCTCCAGGCCGTGGTCTCCGCGGGCGAGGTCAACCACTCAGTGATCGAGAATGCGCTCGAGCTGGCGGTCGGTGACATCGCGGACCATCCGGAGACGACCGACGAGGGCACGGGGACGACGCTCACCGGTGTCTATTTCGACACCGTCGGTGAGGAGGCGCATTGGACCGCTCTGAACATCGGCGACTCCCGCGTGTACCTGCTCCGCGACGATCGACTGGTTCAGATCACGACGGATCACTCCGTAGTGCAGGAGCTGATCACGGCAGGCAAGCTCAGTCCAGAAGAGGCTGAAGGGCACCCCTACAGCAACGTCATCACCCGGGCCGTTGGGGCGAGCGAGCTCACGGCGCCCGACTACGTGTCGATCGATGTGCGCCCTGGTGACCGATTCGTCATCTGCTCCGACGGGCTGACCAAGGAGCTCACCGACTACGGCATCCAGCACTTCCTGCGGGAGCACGGTGACCCGGGTGAGGCCGCCGATGCGATGCTCGCTGCGGCGTTGGAGAACGGTGGCAGGGACAATGTGACCCTCATCATCGTCCAGGTCGCGGATGAGAGCGACTCGTCCTCCCCAATCGAGAACACCACGGAGTAGCCGTTCCGGGGCTGTGGACAGCGCTGATTCCACGGCTCAGATGCGATCCACTGGGGTGCATGGAATCCCTCCCGATCGTGCTCCCGACGACTCCGTCTCCCTCTCGGCGGGCTCCATTGCCATTCATGGCGGCTGTGGTCCCGATCGCCGCGGGTGTGGTGCTGTGGTTGGTCTCGGGTTCTATCCTCGCGCTCGGTTTCGCGGCCCTCGGGCCTCTGATGATCGTGGCCTCGCTGGTGGATTCGGCCCGTACCCGGCGTCGCGAGCGTCGACAGGCGCAGGCGCAGGCCGAACGGGAGTGGGCCGCGGCAGAGGCAGAGCTCGTACGTCTGCACCGTGCGGAGCGTGAGGCGTTGTGGCGGCGTAGCCCCGACACCGCTACTTGCCTTGCACAGCCACCTCTTCGGGATGCTCGGCCGCCCGACGCGACGACCTCTGTGGTGATCGGTGCCGGGGGCACAGTGAGCGACATCCGGTGCAGCGGTGGAGATGATTCTCGTGGCCGCAGCTTTCGTGAGCGCTGCCGGGTGGTCGACGATGCCCCGATCGTCGTGCCGATCGGAGGCGGTATCTGTCTCAGGGGTGCGCGGCCGTTGACCGACGCCGTCCTGCGGGCTCTGGTCCTGCAGATGTGTCTGCGCTTCGGAGCCGCGCAGCTGTCGGTTGTCGGCGCGAACCTCGGTGACTACGGTCTCGACGCGCTTCCGCATGTGCTGAGGGCGCGCAACGGCGGATTCAAGGTGGGGATAGGTTCCCTGACGGGCGGTCGGGTCGATGCGGACGCCACGATCTGGCAGACCACGACCGGCTCGGAGGTGCCGGAGGGGATCACGACGGTCATCGACATCGTCGAACCCTGCCAAGCGGTGTTGCGCACGCCGACCAGCACGTCCGAACTCGCTGTCGAATGCATCTCCTTCGAACAGGCGAGCGCGATGGCACGCGAACTCGTCCATCGTGGCGACGACGCCGATGCGCTGCCCGAGGGGGTGTCCCTGCGTGAACTGGAACAGCCACGAGCAGACGACGGACTGTCGGCGACGATCGGCAGGGGAGAGCGCGGAGACGTCACCGTCGATATCGTCGGCGACGGACCGCACGCCATCGTCACCGGAACGACGGGGACAGGCAAGAGCGAGTTGCTCGTCAGCTGGGTCACCGCCATCGCCGCGACCAACGGCCCTGACCGCGTGACATTCATATTGGCCGACTTCAAAGGCGGCACCGCCTTCGAACCGCTGCGCGCGCTGCGCCAGGTGGCCGCTGTCATCACCGACCTCGACGAAGACGGCGCGCGCCGAGGAGTCTCCAGCCTCACGGCCGAGCTGCGGCGCCGGGAGGGGGTGCTGGCCTCTGCGGGCGTCCGTGACGTGCGAGAGGTGTCGATGCCCAGGCTGATCATCGTCGTCGACGAGTTCGCTGCCCTGCTGGCCGAGCATCCCGATCTCGGCGCAGTCTTCACCGATGTCGCAGCCCGTGGTCGGGCGCTGGGCATGCATCTCATCCTCGGCACCCAGCGCGCCGCGGGTGTCGTGCGAGATGCGCTGGCAGCCAACTGCCCGCTCCGCATCAGCCTGCGCGTCGGGGATGCGGCCGACAGCAGGTTCATGATCGGCACGGATGGCGCGTCTGTGCTCCCGGGCGATGCGGGGGGACGCGGCGTCGCGCTGGTGCGAAGGCCATCAGATCACGAGCCGGTGGTGCTGCGCGTCGCCTTGACCGAAGCAGCGGATCTGCGAGCGGTCGGGATGCGCTGGGCGGCAGAGGCACCGCCGCGCAGCCCGTGGCTGCCTGCACTTTCCGGTTGCGTTCCGATCGCCGAGATTCTCGGAGAACATGTCCTCGAGCCTGACACGATCGCCCTCGGCCGCGCCGATGACCCCCGTCATCAGTCCCAGCCGCCAGAGGTGCTGCGCTGCGGACACGATCGAGGGCTCGTGGTTCTCGGTGCGCCCGGCTCAGGCCGCACCGCGGCGCTGCGAGCGGTGTCGGCCCAGAGGTCTGACGCCTTCTGGATGCCGAGTGAAGCTGAGGAAGCGGGGGATCTGCTCGATGCCTGGGCGGACGGCAGCCAACATCCTCCTTCTGTCGTGCTGTGTGACGACGTGGACGCGCTCCTCAGCGGCCTGCCGCCGGAGTACGCTCAGCAATTCATCCAACGCTGGGAGCAGATACTTCGTGCGTGCCCCGGAACGACCTTCATTCTCACGGCGGCGAGGGCGAACGGCGCACTGGGGCGGGTGCTCGATCTGCTGCCACGACGAGCGCTGCTGCGGATGCCGACGCGGTTGGAGCATCTGGCTGCCGGGGGAGAGGCGGCGGGGTACGTGCGCGATCGCGTTCCCGGCCGCGCCCGCATCGGCGACCGGGAGGTTCAGCTCGCCTGGGTCGCAGAAGACGCGCTCAAGCGCTCTACGCAGGCACCAGCGGCAGCATGGAGACCGTCTTGCGCGATCACGGCGGTCGTCACAGCCGGGGCTGACGCGATCGTCGATCAGATGCGCGAAGCGCGTCCGGACTGCGAGGTGATCCTCGCCGGGGCAGAGCCGGTGTCACCCGGAAGACCCTGCATCGTGGTCGCAGATGCGGAGACGTGGCAACGCAACTGGTCGTCTTGGCAACGCATCAGGGCCGCGGGCGAAGTTCTGATCCGAGCGGAGCGGCCTGCAGACCTCCGACAGCTCGTCGGCGCCCGAGAGCTCCCTCCGTACGCTCGCCCGCATGCAGGACGAGCATGGTCGGTGATCGGTGCGGGATCACCGCGGCGAGTCGTACTCGCTGAGCTTTCTTCGCGATGAGTAGCTCATCGCTCGGTACGTGATTCTCGGCGCGTCAGATTCCGATGCCGGGACGGATGACGCCGACGTCGACTCCGCCCCCGAGCACCCGGAGCGGAAGGGCATCTGCGAGCGTCGCCACATCGGCGTCGTTCAGCCCTCCGGCACGAGCGAGCAGGGTCGCTGCAACGATCGTCGAGGCGCGAGTGGCCCCGTCGAGCATCTTGAGGGCCACGGTCGTGCCGTTGGGGGCGACCATCACCATGACACCCTCTGCGCCGTGCTTCGTGAACACGCCGAGCTTCTCGATCGCAATCGTGTCGGGGCGTCCGGGACCCTCGATCGTCCATGGGTGCTCGCGCACCGCGCGGACCAGCGAGCCGGCGACGCGGTGGAGGGCGAAGGGCGAACGGTCAGAAGCGGTGCCGATGCGATGGACCGAGCGCGCGAGACCGGTCAGCGTCATGGCGTAGACGGGGGCCCCGCAACCGTCGATCGCGGTGTGCGCGATCTTCTCGCCGGTGAGCCGCTCGATGACGTCTCTGATGTGCTGCTGCAGCGGGTGAGCGGGATCGAGGTAGCCCGCAGTGGGCCACCCGGTGGCCACGCACGCACGCAGCATGGCGGCGTGCTTGCCGGAGCAGTTCATGCGCACGCGCGTCGGCTCTCCGTGCTCCCGGACGAGATCGTCGCGTGTCGCGGAGTCGCTCGGCCACGAGGCAGGGCAGCCCAGGTCGTCTTCCGTGAGCCCTCCCTCGGTGAGCATGTCGCGCACCACCGATGCGTGTCGGTCGGTGCCGACGTGGCTCGCTGTCGAGAGCGCCAGCTGCTCGCCTTCAAGTACCGCACCTGCGGTGATGCAGGCGATCGCCTGGAGAGGCTTGAGGCTGGAGCGCGGCAGGATCAGCGCGTCGGCGTTGCCGTGTCGGGCGACGATCTCGCCGTCGGGGGAGAGCACGACGGCCGCGCCGGCATGGCGGGATTCGACGAATCCGCTCCGCTCGACGACGGCGAGTTCCACGGAATCCTGAACGGTGAGAGTCTCCAGCACCCGTCAACTCTAGCTCGGGGCGTTAGAGCTCTCGCACCGTGTCCGAGGTGCCTGGCAGACTGGTGGCATGGCAGAGTCGACCACCCGCGCCCTCGGCGAGCATCGCTACGCACTCACGTCCACCTGGATGGGGAACACCGGCTCCGGCACCAGCGGCTACCGCGACTACCGCCGCGACGTGACCATCGAGGTCAGCGGAAAGCCCGAGCTGCTCGCCTCGGCGGACAAGCCGTTCCGCGGGGATCCGTCGCGGTGGAACCCGGAAGACCTCCTGCTGGCATCGCTCTCCGAATGTCACCTGCTCTCCTACCTGCATGCATGTGTCACAGCCGGCGTGGTCGTCGTCTCCTACCGTGACGAGGCGAGCGGCATGATGCGCGAAGACGGTGCGGGGGGCGGTTCGTTCGTCGAGGTGATGCTGCGTCCCGTCGTCGTCGTCGCCGAAGCCTCGATGATCGAAGCGGCAGAGCGTGCGCACGCGCAGGCCAACGAATGGTGCTTCATCGCGAACTCGATGAACTTCCCGGTCCGTCACCTGGCGACGGTCTCCGCGCTCGCCTAGGCCCCGTCGACGCGTCAGCGGCGTTCGTGAGGAAGCGCCTGCTTGATCTTCTCGATGGTGCCCTGAGCGGGGGCTTCGTTATAGGTCCCCGCGAGCTCCTGGCCAGAAAGGCTGTGAATAGCGGCCATGATCTGGTCCGTGGCGAGGCGACGTGCTCGTCCGCTCGTCGCCGGGCCGTGCGGGGACAGGTCGAGAGGTTCGCCGAAGCGCACCGTGATGCGCTCCTTGAGCGTCGGCACCTTCGCTCCCACCGGCATCACCTTGTCCGTGCCGATGATGCCGACCGGCACCACAGGTGCCCCCGTCTGCAGCGCAAGGAACGCGACTCCCGTCCGCCCTTTGTACAGCCGTCCATCGGTCGAACGGGTACCTTCCGGGTAGAGGGCGACCGCGAGGCCGTCGTCGAGGAGCTGGCGCTGCAGCTCGAGGGCATCCAGGGCAGCTTGCCCGGCACCGCGGCGCACCGGGATCGCCCCGATCGACTCGAAGAACGTCTTGCTCATCCAGCCCTTGAAACCCGCGCCCTCGAAGTAGGTCGACTTCGCGAGGAAGTGAACCGGACGGGGAGCCGCGACGGGGATGGCGATCGAGTCGATGAACGAGAGGTGGTTGCTGGCGAAGATCACAGGGCCGCTCAGCGGGACGTTCTCGCGACCCTCGATGCGTGGCCGATACACGAACCGGGCGAGGGGCGTGATCAGGCCGCGACCGAGTGAATAGGCGAATCCGGCATGACGAGGCTTGGCAGTCTCTTCTGACGAGGATTCCTCTTCTGACGAGGATTCGGGCTCGACGGACTGCTCAGAGGTCATCAGAGCAGGTTACTCCCGGATCCATGCCGCCGTGGGAATGGAGACTCGCGCCGCGCCTCCCAGCGAGGGCAAAGGGGTATGAGGCAGGATGGAGGTTCCCGCCCGCGATCCTGAGGTCTCACTGTGCGCAAGCGTCCGCTCATCGTCCTGTCCACCGTCGCCGCGGCGACCCTCCTGCTCGCCGGTTGCGCCGGTGGCGGTGCCCCGGCGAGTTCCGGCACGCCTTCGCCGACCGCTTCGAGCGCGTGCCAGCTCGACGCCAAGGCCGGTGCGACGTCCGATGCCGTCGTAGTGGAGGGTGAAGGAGCGGACACCAAGGTGACCGTTCCGGCCGATGCCGCGTTCGCCGGTGTTGAAAGGACCGTCATCTCCGAGGGCGATGGCGAAGACGTCGTAGTCAACGACCTGGTGTCGGTCGACTACCAGATCGTCGATGCGACGACCAACCAGGTTCTCGACTCTTCCGCTCGCGGTGAGGGTGGCGTGCTGCCGGTGCTCCTCGACACGAACCAGTCTTCCCTCTTCGTCGCGGCTCTCGAGTGCAAGCCGGCCGGCTCGCGGATCGTGCTCACCCTCCCGGGCAAGGTTCTCGGCGAGGGAGCCAACAACGTGGTCGTCTACGCCGAGGCCGTCGAGCAGCTCCCTGAGGTGGCGACGGGTACGCCGGTCGACCCGACTCCCGGTATGCCGACCGTCAAGCTCGACGACAAGGGCGCTCCGACCGTGACGATCCCGGACGGCGACGCGCCGACCGAGACCAAGGTCGCCGTCCTCAAGCAGGGCGATGGCGCGACTGTCGCGTCGGGCGACCTCGTGGTCGTGCAGTACCTGGGCGTCAAGTGGTCAGACGGCAAGGAGTTCGACTCCAGCTGGAGCCGCGACGCCGCTCCGACGCAGTTCCAGACCACCGGCGTCGTCGCAGGGTTCCAGAAGGCCCTCGAGGGCCAGAAGGTCGGCTCGCAGGTCGTCGTGGTGATGCCGCCGTCAGACGGATACGGCGCGAGCGAGGGACACGAACTCCAGAAGGAGAGCCTCGTGTTCGTCGTCGACATCCTCGCGACGACTCCGGTCCAGGCGCAGCAGTAACCGCTGGGTGCCGAGGGCGTGACCTAGGCTGACGGTATGCGTCGCGTCATCGTCCTCGGCTCCACCGGCTCCATCGGCACCCAGGCACTGGATGTCATCCGCGCCAACCCTCGACGATTCGAACTGGTCGGTCTCGCCGCCGGTTCGAATGCCGAGATGCTGGCGGAGCAGGCCGCGCAGTTCCAGGTCGACGACACCGCTCTGGGAGCGGTAGAGGCCGAGCAGCTCGTCCGCGATGTCGAAGCTGACGTGGTGCTCAACGCCATCACCGGCTCGATCGGCCTCGGCTCGACCCTGGCAGCGCTCAAGGCGGGCCGAACGCTCGCACTCGCGAACAAGGAATCCTTGATCGTCGGCGGAGACCTGGTGCTCGCCGCCGCAGCGCCCGGTCAGATCGTGCCGGTCGACTCCGAGCACTCGGCGCTCGCGCAGGCACTGCTCGCCGGCACTCATGCCGAGGTGAGACGACTGGTGGTGACGGCATCCGGCGGCCCGTTCCGCGGTCGCAGCCGAACGGAACTGACCGAGGTCACCCCCGCCGAGGCGCTCGCCCACCCGACCTGGGACATGGGGCGGATGGTCACGACCAACTCGGCGACGCTCGTCAACAAGGGGCTCGAAGTCATCGAGGCGCACCTGCTGTTCGACGTCGCGTACGACGACATCGAGGTGGTCGTGCATCCTCAGTCGATCGTGCACTCCATGGTTGAGTTCATCGACGGCTCGACGATCGCACAGGCTTCGCCGCCCGACATGCGGCTGCCCATCTCGCTGGGCCTGGACTGGCCGAACCGCGTCGGCGGCGTCGGACGACCGCTTGACTGGTCTTCTGCAACGTCCTGGACGTTCGAGCCGCTGGACAGCCAGGCTTTCCCCTCCGTCGCGCTCGCGAAAGCGGTCGGACGCGCAGGGGGTACGTTCCCCGCCGTGTACAACGCGGCGAACGAGCAGGCGGTCGATGCGTTCCACGAAGGTCGGCTCTCGTTCCTCGGTATCGTCGACACGATCGCGCGTGTCGTCGACGCGCACGATGCGCCCGACGTGCTCACGGTCGAGAGTCTCGCCGCAGCCGAGTCCTGGGCTCGCACGACCGCCGATCGGATGATCGCGGCGCTCTGAGCCGGGACCAGGGTGGGGTCTCCACCCTGGTCGTCGGAGTCAGTGCTCTTCGGGGTAAGGGACCGGCCAGCGCGAGTCCGGTACCGGCCAGCCGGCAGCACGCAGCGCTCGGCGGGCGAGCTCACGGGCCGAATACGGCGTGCG
This sequence comes from Microbacterium sp. MYb54, assembly GCF_002979515.1. Taxonomy (GTDB): domain Bacteria; phylum Actinomycetota; class Actinomycetes; order Actinomycetales; family Microbacteriaceae; genus Microbacterium. The sequence goes on from NZ_PCPA01000001.1 coordinate 62,518, forward strand.
CATCCCGCGAATGTCGCGGTAATCCTGATGCCCAGGTCCCGCCCACAGGATCGCGTCGCCGTCGCCCACGAGTCCGACCGCGGTCACGATCGCGTTCTCGGGCGGTGAAGCCTCGTGGATCTCGGCGTCCGGGCGTACCTTGCGGGCGCTCTCGACCAAGGTCGCACGGATGGAAGCAGGATCCTCGAAACGTGGGTGGTGGTCTGTCACGACGAGGATGTCGCTGCCCTCCACGGCGGTGCGGGCCATGTCGAAACGTTTGCTCGCATCGCGATCGCCGTCGGCGCCGAACAGCATCAGCACCCGCCCGGGAGTCACTCGGCGGACAGCGGCAAGGGTCTTCTCGAACGCATCCGGGGAGTGCCCGAAGTCGACGAAGACCGCCGGTCCACGCTGTCCGGATACGAGTTGGGTGCGACCGGGAAGGTAGGCGCGGATGCCGCCGTCGCGGTTCAGCGCGTCGACGATGCGCTCCCACGTGTAGCCGCCCTCGAGGAGCATCACGATCGCCAGCGCGGCATTCGCGGCCATGTGGGGGCCGATGACCGGGACCGTGGTGGTGAGTGAGCCGCCAGGGCCGGTCATCGTGAAGGTCGTGCCGGCTGCTCGCTCCTCATCGATGATGACGACCCAGTCCGCTGCGGCTGCGGCTGCGGGGTCAGCGGCGATCGAGGGGGTTCCGACCGTGACGACCGGGATCTCGGAGCGTTCGACCACGATCGCACCTGAGGGAGAGTCGAGGCAGATGACACCGCGCTTTGCCCGATCCGGACGGAAGAGCGGAAGCTTCGCCTCGAAGTACTCCTCCATGTCGGCGTAGTCGTCGAGGTGATCGTGGCTCAGGTTGGTGAACCCGGCGACATCGAAGCGGATGCCGTCGACCCGGTGGCGCGAAAGGGCTTGTGCGCTGACTTCGACGGCCACTGCCTCGACGTCGCGCTCACGCATCAGGGCGAGAAGCGCGTGCATCTCGGAGGCTTCGGGGGTGGTCAGGCGGGAGACGATGACGTCGCCGGCGATGTGGCGCTCTGCGGTGGAGGAGAGACCGGTGACGACCCCGATCTGATCGAGGATCCCCTCCAGCAGATGGGAGACGCTGGTCTTCCCGTTCGTCCCGGTCGTCGCGAACAGCAGGGGCAGAGGATCCTCGGCGCCCGTCCCGTAGACCCAGGCGCTGAGATCGCCGAGTACGCCGCGAGGGTCGTCGACCACGATGATCGGCAGTCCCGCCGGCTCAGCGATGGCTGCGCCGGCCTCATCGGTGATGACAGCGACGGCGCCCTTCTCGGCGGCGGTGACGGCGAAGTCGGCACCGTGCCGGTTGACGCCCTGGATCGCGACGAACGCCTCACCGGGGCGGAGATCCGCAGTGGCGAGGGTGATGCCGGAAAGGGCGATCCCGTCGACATCGCCGCGGATCGTGCGGGCGAATCGGGAAGCGAGTTCGGACAGCTCACGCCGGGGCGGGTTCGCGGGGCGGAGCACGGGAGGCAGGCTCGGTTGTTGTTCAATCGACATGACGGATCCATGATCTCACGACGGCGGTGCGAACACCTCGTGCGGCACGACTCCTCGCGCGCCGCGGTGCAGCGCGCGAGGAGTCGTGCGTGGCGTCAGGCCTTGCGGCGGTAGGCCAGGATCGCGACGACGAGTGCCGCGATTCCGGCGACGAGCCCTCCGGCGCCGAGGGCTACCCCCACCGGATCGGTCGCGGAAGACGGGGCTGAGTCGTCCGCCGAGTCGTCCGCCGCGGCCTCCGTCGCTGCATGCTCGCCGTGGCCACCCGCGGCTGCTGCTGTGACCGACACGACCGGAGCCGGCGCGTCGAGGCTGTGCGGGTCCTCACCGTTCTCGGCGATCTGCGTCCACTCGGTCGCCCCCTCCACGCACTGCTGCACGACGGGGAAGGCCAGGGTGTCCGGTGTGCTCTCGTCCAGGCCGACCCCCATGCTCACCGCACCACGAAGGTCGGTCGGCACCGGGGCGACCGCGGTGTACGTGACGGCGCTGACGAGGCCGTCCTCACCGCGCTCCACCTGGATGTTCCAGTCGCTGTCCATCGTCGGTGCGACGGAGGCGAGTCCTTCCGGCATCGTGATGCGCAGTGCAGTGGTGGGGGAGTTCTCGCAGCCGTGTGAGAACGAGAAGGTGAGGACGCCGTGATCGCCTGCGACGAGCTCATCGGGGCTGACACCCACATGGGCGCTGGCCATCGAGGGAACGGCCAGGGCGAGGATTGCTCCGCCGAGGATGCCGGCGGTGGCGAGGGCGTTGCGGCGGGTACGGGTACGGGTGATTCGGGACATGAGTGATCTCCTGGTGCTCGAAATGCGGGCGCGCCACTATGACGCGGCTCCGCGAATGCTGTTTCCGCCCACGACGGGCGGCGGACTGCGGTGCGACGGATCAGTCGCAGATGAGCGCAGGAGGGCCGCGGCGTGGCACCGCGGACGAGACCGCGGCGTCGAACGACGGGAAGAGGATCGAACGAAGACGGGGCGGTCGGCGATGTGCGGCAGGTACAACTGCGTCAGCACGTCGGAACAGTGCCTCGACCCAGAGGGCCACGACCCGCACGACAGTCTCGCCGTGCCATACGAGGAGGGTGGTGAGAACTGCTGCGACGGCGTGAGCGAACAGCATCATCGTGCTGGGGGCCGCCAAAGGCGACGCTGACCCGAGCAGAGCGAGGTCGATGTGGTGAGAGTGTCCGCCGCCACCGACCTGGGCGCCGGTAGGCGCCCCGAGCGCCTGGAACACGAGGTGGAAGGCGGCTTGCCCGAGGAACACGGCGACGGCCGCACGAGTTCTCGACTGTCGAACCCCGACCAGCAGCGCCGACAGCGGCATGATCAGCGTCGCGACCGCGAGAATGAGCAGCGGATGCGGGGCGGCCCCACCGCCGATCGTGTGAGAAAGAGCCGCGATCAGTGTCGCCACGGAGGAGACGGCGGCAGCACGCACGAGTCGCAGCTGCCGGGCATTCACGGTCACAGCCTAGCTGCGCCGAGAGGGCCGGGCGGATTCCTAGCTGGGGGCACTAACGTTGGCACGTGGAATTCCTGCTCTATCTGGCTGGCATCCTCTTCATGTTGATCGGCCTCGGGCTGTCGATCGGCCTGCATGAGGTCGGCCATCTCCTCCCTGCGAAGCTCTTCGGCGTGCGCGTCGGCCAGTACATGATCGGTTTCGGGCCGCGACTGTGGTCGAAGCGGATAGGCGAGACGGAGTACGGATTCAAGCTCCTGCCGCTCGGCGGCTTCATCTCGATGTCGGGGATGTACCCGCCCTCGAAGAAGACCGGACCAGCGTCCGGCGTCTTCCGTTCGCTGATCCAGGATGCGCGCAGCGCCAACGACGAGACGATCGCCGAAGGGGCAGAGGACCGCGTCTTCTACCGGCTCCCGGTGTGGAAGCGCGTCGTCGTGATGCTCGGCGGCCCGCTGATGAACCTGATCCTCGCCACCGTCATCTTCACGGTGCTGGTGTCCGGTATCGGCGTGCAGCAGGGCACCACGACGATCGCCTCTGTCACCCAGTGCGTCGTGCCGGCGGGTTCCGAGGCCACCGAATGCACCGCCGACGATCCCGAGTCGCCCGCGGCGGAAGCCGGGATCAAGCCGGGCGACGTCATCGTCTCGATCGACGGGCAGCCGGTTTCCACGTTCGCCGAGGCGACGGCGATCGTGCAGGCCGCTCCCGGTGACACGCTCGACATGGTCGTGCTCCGGGACGACGCGGAGAAAGCGCTGACCATCACCCCGATCGCCGCAGAACGGGCGATCACCGATGCCAGCGGCCAGCCCGTCCTCGATGACGCCGGAGAACCCGTCGTCAAGGAAGTCGGCTACGTCGGCATGGGCGCCCAGATGGGGTACGTGCAACAGCCGCTCACCGCAGGGCCGGAGATGGCTGCCGACAACGTCGCGAGGGTCGCATCTCTGATCGTCACCCTCCCGGTGCGGTTGTGGGACGTGGGCGTCTCCCTAGTGACCGGCGGCGAACGTGACCCGAACGGACCGCTGAGCGTGGTCGGCGTAGGACGCCTCGCCGGAGAGGTCGCCGCGACCGATGCGCCGGTCCTCAACCGGTTCGCGGTCCTGCTCGGACTCCTGGGCTCACTGAACATCGCCCTGTTCGTCTTCAACCTCATCCCCCTGCTCCCGCTCGACGGCGGTCACATCGTGGTCGCACTGTGGGACGGCATCAAGCGAGCGTGGGCCAAGCTCTTCCGCCGACCCCCTCCTGCTCCCGTCGACGCTACGAAGCTCGTGCCGTTGACCGTGGTCGTCGCCGTGCTGCTGATCGGGATGGGGGCGCTGCTCCTGGTCGCCGACCTGTTCAATCCGGTGAATCTCCTCGGCTGAACGACGCCGAACGACTTCTGCTCCGCTCCCGTGGGAACTTCGCGCCAGGAGCTGAGTAGGTCAGCTCACGCGAAGGCGTCGCCGACGAGACGTTCGAGCGTGCGGATCCCGTCACGCGACAGGATCGACTCGAGGTGTCCCTGCACCGAGGCGAAGTGCGCGCCGCGGAGCGCGTACACATCACCGGAATCTCCGTCCGCGGAGACTTCTGCAGCTCCGGCCGCGGTCGTTCCAGGGGCGACGCGTGCCGTGAAGGTGTTGTAGAAACCGATCGAGGCGTCCTCTCCGAACACCGGAACGTACTTCTGCAGGCCCTGATGGGGGGCATCGAGAGGCGTCAGTGCGATGCCGAGTCGGTCTGCGAGGATCTGATGGCTGAGGCACACGGCGAGCAACGGGGCTTCGGCCTCGAGCCGGCGGGCGACCACTTCGCGCATCCGGGAGATGCGCGCGTTCGAGGTGTCCCGAGGGTCACCGGGGCCTGGGCCAGCGACGACAAGGTCTGCGGCACCGAGCGCCGCGTCATCCACCTCGCTCCACGGCGCGATGGTCACCGCGAGACCGAGGTGGCGGAGTTGGTGGGCGAGCATCGTGGTGAACCGATCCTCTGCATCCACGACGAGAGCGGTACGTCCGGCGAACGGACCGGTGAAATCTTCGCCCTGCGGGTTGAGCCAGAACTCAGCCAGGCGGGCATTGCGTGAAGACAGCAGCGCTGCGATCGCGGGGTCTTCGGCGAGTGGGAGCGCGTCGCCGGGAGCATCCGCGTCGCTACGAGCCTCGGCCACACTGTCACGGTCGATCGCGCCGATGGCACCGAGCACACCCGCGGCCTTTCCGTGCGTCTCCGACACCTCACCCAGCGGGTCGGAGTGTCGTACGAGCGTGGCGCCGACGGGAACACTCAGCCTTCCGTCCTGGAGGTACACGGTGCGGATGAGGATGGGTGCGTCCAGGTCGTGGCCGCCATGGGTGTTCGGAGTGAACAGCGCGGCGACCCCGGAGTAATAGCCACGGGGCTTCCGCTCGTGGCGACGGATCACGGCGCAGGCATTCTGCATGGGCGAACCGGTGACGGTCGGCGCGAACATCGTCTCGCGCAGGATGTCGCGCGGGTCGAGTGCGCTGCGTCCGCGGAGCATGTACTCCGTGTGTGTCAGCCGCGACATCTCCTTGAGGTGCGGTCCGGTGATCCGACCGCCGTCTGAGCAGACCGCACTCATCATCTTGAGCTCTTCGTCCACGACCATGAACAGTTCCTCGGTCTCCTTGGTGGAGGCGAGGAAGTCGACCAGTGTCTCCTTCGTCGCCCCTCCGGCCGGGTGGCGGAAGGTTCCGGAGATCGGATTCATCGTGACGACGCCTTCACGGGCGACCACGTGGGCTTCGGGGCTCGCTCCGACGGCGATGTGGCCGGGGGTGAAGACGGCGAACGTCCAATAGGCGCCACGTTCGTGCGTGAGCAGCGCACGGAACCAGGTGAGGGCGGCCGTGCGGTCATCGACGTCGATGCTCGCGGTGAAATCGCGTCGGATGACGAAGTTCGCCCCTTCACCGCGGCCGATCTCGTCGGCGATGACTTTCTCGACGATCCCCGCGTATTCGGCGTCCGCGATGTCGAAGCCGTCGTCGTGCAGGGGAACCGGGGCGCTCGGGAGTGCGTCGAGGAGTTCTGCAGTGGGGAGTTGAAGATGCTCTTCGACGATCACGCAGCGCAGCGGCGCTCCGTCATCCTGAGCGACGAATCCGCGCTCACGCACCTGGCGATAGGGGACCATGGCGAAGACTTCGCGCGGGATGCCGTCGATCGTCAGCGGGATGTCGGCGAGCAGGTCCACGTCGACGACCTCGCCGCTGAGAAGTTCGACGCTGTCTGCCCCGTCGCGGGCGATCAGAACGAAGGATGCGGTCGGATCCGCGCTGAGCTCGGCGAGTCGTGAGAGGGTCATCGATGTCTCCTGTGCAGTGCTCCGGCTCGGCGCAACGAAAAGACCGCCGAGGTCGGCGGTCTGGATTCGTGGGAACGCGAACACACCGCCTAGAAGGCGGGCCACCAGGTGAAGTTCGCGAGCATGGGGCCGAAACTACCACATCGAGGGTGGGGTGCTGAGCGCGGTGACATCACCAGATGCTCCCGCCGGTCTCGCGGTCTTCATCATCGAGACAGTGATCTACGACGAGCGCGAGAGCCTGCGTGAGGGTGTCGTCGTCGAGGTGCGCTGCTCCCGCGGGAGCGCTGCTGCGAGACCAGGGGAGGTGCACGAACCCGGCGCGGACTCCGTAGTCGACAGCGGCGAGAGCGGTGTAGAGCACGTGGTTGCACACGTAGGAGCCCGCGGAGAGCGAAGACCTCGCGGGGATCGCAGCGTCGGTCAGCACGCGCACGAGCCTCTTGACGGGCAGGGTCGCGAACCGCGCTGCGGGCCCGCCCGGCTCACTGGGTTCGTCTATGGGCTGCATTCCGTCGTTGTCGGGAATGCGCGCATCCATCAGATTGACTCCGATGCGCTCGATGGCGACACGATCGCTGCCTCCTGCAAGGCCGGCGCAGATCACGGCGTCGGGGCGATGCTGCGCGATCTCGAGCCGCAGTCGATCCGCGGCACCGGCGAAAGACACCGGCAGGGTCGCGACACGAAGGTCGTGCGGGCCGGTATGGCGAGCAGCTGCGGCAGCCACCGCCTCCGCGGAAGGATTGCGCTCGGCGCCGTCGAACGGCTCGAATCCGGTGAGAAGGATGACCGCCATGCTCCCAGCGTAGGTGCGGCCATCCAGCCCTCATGCATCCTGGCGGCGTAGGCTTGGAGGGTGCCAGCAGTGAACCTCGGAATGCCGAAGATCCCGGAAGTCCTCGCCCCGCGCCGCAAGACTCGCCAGATCAAGGTGGGCAAGGTGCTCGTGGGCGGAGACGCTCCCGTCAGCGTGCAGTCGATGACGACGACGAAGACGACCGACATCAACGGCACGTTGCAGCAGATCGCCGAACTCACGGCGTCGGGCTGCGAGATCGTGCGTGTCGCGGTGCCGCATCAGGACGATGCCGATGCCCTCAAGATCATCGCGATGAAGAGCCAGATCCCGGTCATCGCTGACATCCACTTCCAGCCGCGCTACATCTACACCGCGATCGATGCGGGATGTGGGGCGGTTCGCGTGAACCCCGGCAATATCCGTGAGTTCGACGGCAACGTCGGCAAGATCGCCGAAGCTGCCAAGGCCGCCGGTGTCTCCCTGCGCATCGGCGTCAACGCGGGCTCGCTGGATCGTCGCATCCTCACCAAGTACGGCAAGGCGACGGCCGAGGCGCTGGTCGAGAGCGCCGTCTGGGAGGCGTCGCTATTCGAGGAGCATGACTTCCACGACTTCAAGATCTCCGTCAAGCACAACGACCCCATCGTGATGGTCAAGGCCTATCGCCAGCTCGCCGAGCGGGGCGACTGGCCGCTGCACCTCGGCGTGACCGAGGCGGGGCCCGCGTTCCAGGGCACGATCAAGAGCGCCACGGCCTTCGGCATCCTGCTGGGCGAGGGCATCGGCGACACGATCCGTGTCTCGCTTTCCGCACCGCCGGCCGAAGAGGTCAAGGTCGGCCACCAGATCCTGCAGTCGCTCAACCTTCGCGAGCGCAAGCTCGAGATCGTCTCGTGCCCGTCATGCGGTCGCGCCCAGGTCGACGTGTACACGCTCGCTGAAGACGTCACCGAGGGTCTCAAGGACATGACGGTGCCGCTGCGCGTGGCCGTCATGGGCTGTGTCGTGAACGGCCCAGGCGAAGCCCGCGAAGCCGACCTCGGCGTTGCGTCCGGCAACGGCAAGGGGCAGATCTTCGTGAAGGGCGAGGTCATCAAGACCGTGCCCGAGGCGGACATCGTCGCGACCCTGATCGAAGAGGCCAACAGGATCGCCGCTGAGATGGGGCCGGAAGCGCCGCTCGGCACCGCACAGGTCGTCACGGTCTGAACCGGAGGAGAACGAGATGTCCGATACCACCGTGCCCGCTCCCGTCCAGGCGATGGTCGACGCGATCAACGCGGCCGATACCGACGCATTCGTCGCCGCCTTCACCGATGACGGGTTCGTCAGTGACTGGGGGACGGTCAAGGCGGGTCCCACAGGCATCCGCAGCTGGGCGGGCAGCGACGCGATCGGTGCCGGTGCGCAGATGACCGTGCTCTCGGCCGCGACCGAGGGAGACACCACGCGCATCCGTTTCGGGTGGTCGAGCCGCGTCTTCAACGGCGAATCAGACGGCATCTTCGTCGTCGCGGGCGACAAGCTCGCCAGCTTCACCATCCCGCCGTCGCACTGACGCAGCGGACCGACCTCCGCACCAGCAGACCGACCGCGCCACCGTCGAATCCGAGGAGCCCTATGTCGACGCCCACAATCGTGACCTTCGCGGGAGGGGCTGTCACCGGAGACGCCCTCGTGACTCGCGTGCAGACCGGTCCTGAAGGGACCGTGGTCGTCGTCGACTCCACGCCCTTCCACCCTGTCGACCACACCTGGCCCGATCAGCCGGGCGACGGCGGGATCATCAGCGTCGGGGACGACACCGTCCAGGTGACGGAGGCCGTGATGGCCGCTGTCTCGGACGGGGGCGAATTAGCCGTCGGGAGCGACATCCCCGTGAAGCGCGGAGCCGAGGGATGGACCTGGCTCGTCGGACACCGGATCGAGGGGGCCGCCCCGGCGTCTCTCGCCGAGGGCGCACGAGTGACTCTCTCGGTCGACGGCGCGCGTCGTGCTGGTCTCAGCCGCGGCCACACCGCGTGCCACGTCGCATCTCTTGCCCTCGATCTGGCTCTCGCCGATCTGTGGCGCAAGGAGCCGGGCGAAGACGCACTCGGAAACCCCGACTTCGAAGCCCGTGCGAATCAGTCCAGCCGTATCCACGAGGACGGCGCCGTCGATGAGTATCGGCTCGGCAAGAGTCTGCGCAGGGCGGGCTTCGACACCGAGACGTTCGCTGCGACACTCGCCGATCGTGAGGCAAAGGTCAACGAGCAGCTCGCGGCCTGGGTCGCCTCCGGTGCCCGCAGCAGCATCGAGACGGAGGGGCCGACGATCGTGGATCGCCGACGCTGGCATTGCGCACTCCCGGAGGGGGAAGCCGTGATCCTGTGCGGTGGAACCCACGTCGAGTCCCTCGCCGAGTTCGCATCGATCACGGTGGCGCTGGACCTGAGCGATCCTCAGCTCCTGGTGATGACGACCGTCGCGACGCCTGTGGGGTGACTGCGACGTACGGGTTCGACCCGGCTTCGGGACTCCAGCTGACGAGCCGCTCAGAGTGAGAACTCGACCTCGCCCTTGGCGATGTCTGCCCGGATCACGCGCAGGCGCACGACGTCGCCTGGCTTCGCGCCCGCGGGTATCGGTGCGGTCGCGGTCACCGCGGGATCGGCGATCTGCACCGCCGCACGCTCTCCGCGCAGCTCGATCACGGTCGCGTCGATCGTGGTGCCGATCAAGGGCGTGAGGAGCGCGGCTTCGACGCAGTTCACCGTCGCCGAGTTCAACCGGGAGGCGCGCTGACCGGACTCCTGCATGAGGGACGGCAGCTCGCTGAGCGACGCACGTGCCCACTCAGGTGCCGGATCGCCGTTCGACGCAGCGAGGCAGATGGCGAGGACCCAGCGATCGACCAATCGGCGCAGGGGAGCGGTCGCGTGAGCGTAGGGCGCGGCGATGGCGGCCTGCACGGCATCGTGCGGAGCCTCGCCGTCGAACACCAGATAACCCGCCCCGCGGAACAGGGTTGCCGCGGCTTCGAGCACGGGGAGCGACATCGGATCGGCGCGGTCGAGGCCGCGCAGGTACTCGCCGTACGTCCCGGTCGTCCAGGGGCGTCCGAGGGCCTCGGTCTGATGCCGGAACGCCGCGAAGGCGGCGTCGTCGGGCTCCGGCATCGTTCGCAGGATTCCCACTCCGGCATCGAGCATCAGAGATGCGGCCGCCATTCCCGTCATGAGCGAGAGCTGGGCGTTCCACTCCTCGACCGGAAGCGGGCTTCGGCGCTCGATCGCGTAGGTGCCGTCCTCGGCGCGCACGACCTCCTCATCCGGGAGATTCAGGCTCGCCCCTCCGCGTAGACGCTCCTGTTCCATGCGCAGGGCGCCGATCTCGGGCAGCAGCGCGGCGGGGCCGTCCTCGCCGCGATCGAGCGATCGCTGTGTCGTCTCGTAGTCGAGCTGCGCGCGCGAGCGGATGAGCGCGCGCTCCAGGCGGAACTCCGCGACGACGCCGGCGGAGTCGAGCGAGAAGGTCCACACCAGTGCTGGCCGGTCGACATCGGCGAGCAGCGAGGCGCGGTCCTCGCTCAGGACACGCGGATGCAGGGGGATCGTGCCGTCAGCCGCGTACAGCGTCTGCCCACGGCGTCGGGCTTCGGTATCCACCGCCCCGCCGGGTAAGACGAAACCCGGAACATCGGCGATCGCGTAACGCACCGTGTAGCCGGTCCCCGCGCGCTCCAGGTGGAACGCCTGATCGAGGTCACGGGACCCCTCCGGGTCCAGGGTCGCGAAAGGGAGGTCACGAAGGTCGAGCGCCGGCACGGTCGCAGCCGACGCTTCCGCCTCGGCGATGACGTCGGCCGGGAAGTCGATCGGCGCCTCCGACGACTCTCGCAGGGCAGCCAGCGCCGAGGCCAGTTCGGTCTGAGCGGCGGATGGGGCGACGTGAGATCGGCGCTGAGGCATGGCTCCACACTAGGCGGGAGAACTCGCCCCGAGCATGCCGAACCGGCCCAGCGCATGTCATCCCGCGTTAGCGTGGAGTCATGACCACTGCAGCCAAGGCACAGACCCTTGTCGGACTCTATGACGCGCCGGAGATCCTCCGCGTCGTGAATGTGTGGGACGTCGTCTCCGCACGGGCGGTCGCCGCCCTCCCCGAGACGAAAGCGATCGCCACGGCCGGACACGGCATCGCCGCATCGTTCGGGTACGACGACGGCGCCACCCCTCGCGACATCATGATCGACATGGTCGGGCGCATCGCCGCGGCCGTGCAGGTGCCCGTCAGCGCCGACCTCGACGACGGATACGGAGACGCGGGGGAGACCACCCGCCTCGCCATCGCCGCAGGTGTCGTCGGTGCGAACGTCGAGGATCGGCTCAAGCCGCTCGACGAATCCATCACCGCCGTCGAGGCGATCGTGAAAGCCGCAGAGGCGGAGGGCGTTCCCTTCGCCCTCAACGCTCGCACCGACGCCTTCGTGCGCGGCGGATCGCGCCCCGTCGCCGAGAGCATCGCCGATGCCATCCAGCGCGGCCGTGCCTACCTCGACGCCGGAGCGACCGCGATCTTCGTACCAGGCATCCTCGATATGAACGTCACCCGTCAGCTCGTCGAGGGAATCGGTGAGCGCAAGGTCAGTGTGATCGGACTCCCCGGCGCACTCGCCGCCTCCGAGTACGAGAAGCTCGGCGTCGCCCGCATCTCCTACGGCCCGCTTCCGCAGCGTGCGGCCCTGACAGCGCTGCAGGAGCTCGCGGCAGATCTCTACGCCGGCGGCGTCATGCCGGCCAACCTTCCGGCGCTCAACTGAGACCGCGAAGACGAGTGACCGCGGCTCACTAGACTTGCTCCGTGGTCACTCGTCTATCGAACTTCTTCCTCCGCACACTCCGTGAAGACCCTGCAGGTGCAGAGGTCGCCAGTCACAAGCTGCTGATCCGGGCCGGGTACATCCGACCGCAGGCCGCCGGCATCTTCGCGTGGCTGCCACTCGGTCTGCGCGTCAAGGCGAAGATCGAGACCGCCGTCCGCGAAGAGATGGCCGCAGCGGGCGCGCAAGAGGTGCACTTCCCGGCTCTCATGCCTCGCGAGGCCTACGAAGCGAGCGGTCGGTGGGACGAGTACGGCGATCTGCTGTTCCGTCTGCAGGACCGCAAGGGTGGCGACTATCTCCTGGCCCCCACGCACGAAGAGGCCTTCACGCTGCTCGTGAAAGACCTGTACTCGTCGTACAAGGACCTGCCTCTCACGATCTACCAGATCCAGGACAAGTACCGCGACGAGGCCCGTCCGCGCGCTGGCCTGCTCCGCGGACGTGAGTTCACGATGAAGGATGCCTACTCGTTCGACTCCTCCGACGAGGGGCTCGATGTGAGCTACCAGGCGCAGCGTGACGCGTATGAGCGGATCTTCCAGCGTCTCGGCCTCGAGTACGTCATCGTCCAGGCGGACGCCGGCGCGATGGGGGGCTCACGCAGTGAGGAGTTCCTGCACCCGACACCCGTCGGCGAAGACACGTTCGTGCGCAGTGCCGGTGGCTACGCGGCCAACGTCGAGGCGTTCACGACGGCGGTTCCCGATGCCATCGCCTTCGACGCGGACGCGTCTCCCGTGATCTTCGACTCCCCGGACACTCCCACCATCGAGACTCTCGTCGCGCATGCGAACCGCGAGCTCGGCGGCGAGTACACGGCGGCAGACACGCTCAAGAACGTCGTTCTGGCGCTCACCCACCTCGACGGAACCCGCGAGCTGGTCATCGTGGGTGTTCCCGGTGACCGCGAGGTCGACGAGAAGCGCGCGGAGGTCGCCTTCGCGCCCGCCGAGGTCGAGACCGCAACGGCAGACGACTTCGAGAACAACCCGCTGCTGGTCAAGGGCTACATCGGTCCCTGGTCGCCCACCGGAGCCGTTCTGGGTGAAGAGTCCGCCACCGGCATCCGCTACCTGGTCGACCCGCGTGTCAGCGAGGGCACGAGCTGGATCACCGGCGCCAACATCGACCAGAAGCACGCGCACTCGGTCGTCGCCGGGCGCGACTTCGAGGCCGACGGCGTCGTGGAGATCGCGAACGTTCGTGCGGGCGACCCCGCCCCCGACGGCTCGGGCCCTGTCGAGCTCGCGCGCGGCATGGAGATCGGACACGTCTTCCAGCTCGGTCGCAAATACGCCGAGGCCCTCGGGCTGAAGGTGCTGAACGAGAACGGCAAGCTCGTCACCGTCACGATGGGCTCGTATGGCATCGGCGTGACCCGCATCCTGGCGATCATCGCCGAGCTCAACAACGACGACAAGGGTCTCATCTGGCCGGCATCCGTCGCACCGTTCGACGTGCAGGTCGTCGCAGCCGGTCGCGATCAGGTGGCGTTCGACGTCGCGACGACGCTGTCCGCGCAGCTCGAAGCCGCTGGTCTCGACGTGCTCTACGACGACCGCCCCAAGGTATCGCCCGGCGTGAAGTTCGGCGACGCCGAGCTCGTCGGCGTGCCGAAGATCGTCATCGTCGGCCGCGGTGCCGCCGAAGGACAGCTCGAACTGTGGGATCGTGCCACAGGCGAGCGTGACACCGTGTCGGTCGACGAGGTCGTGAGCCGGCTCTCGCGCCGCTGAGCAACCACGGCCGCGTCGTCAGCAGACGATGCGGCCGTGGTTCATGGTGTCGTCATCAGGAGTGTCGCGGGTGACCAGCGCCTTGAGTGCGCCCGCCGCCAGCGCGAGCTTCCCCTTTGCCGGCTCCCAGAACTCCGTCACCTTCGGCGTCACCTTGAGCAGGGCGATGCCGGGGGTGTCCAGGCCGTCAGCGAACCAGATCTCCAGCGAGGGCGAGTAGAGCTCTTCCATCTTGGCTCGGTCGTGCACGAGCACTGCGGTGCCGGCGACGGATACGTACCGCATCCCCTTGGCGTCGCAGTATGCCAGGCCGACGTCGTGATGCCGTTGTGCCTCCTCGACCTTCTCCGTGTCCTCGGCGGTGAAGAACCAGATGTCTCCGGCTTCGTCCATCTGCCTGGTCGACATCGGTCGACTCACGAGGTTGCCGTCATCGTCGGTGGTCGTGAGCATCGCGATGTCGATGTCCTCCACGAGCTCGGCGACGCGGGCGAGGGATTCGGGTCCTGTGATCTCGGTCATGATGTCAGCCTGACGTGCAGCGCGAGCGAGAGCACGGGCGTTGACACTGCGGCTGCTCCGTGCTCATGTCGACGAGAGGCTCGGCGTTGCGGAGCGTTGTGGCTGCGGCGCATGACACGCTGGTCTCATGATCGACGAATCACTGCCTGAGTCCCTCAGCTCCGAGATCAACGCCGTCCTCGACGATGCGGGAGTGCACACCGACCGGCGGCTGGTGATGCGGATGCTGCGCACCGCGATCCTGCTGGGCGAGGATGGTGCCGATCGTCTCGACCTGAAGATCGCGTCAGCGGCGCTGGCCGAGATGCGTGACGCGTTCCGCCTGTTCGCGCCGTTCCGCGGGGTTCCCAAGGTGACGGTCTTCGGATCAGCGCGCACCAGACAGGACGATCCGCTCTATCTCACCGCCCGCGACGTCGCGGCAGCGTTGGCCGGCGACGGCTGGATGGTCGTGACGGGTGCGGGTCCAGGGATCATGCAGGCGGCCTCGGAGGGTGCAGGGCCCGCTCTCTCGCTCGGCGTATCGATCCGGCTCCCCTTCGAGGAGAAGCCGAACGGTTTCGTGGCAGGGCAAGACCACGTCGTGGCGATGAAGTACTTCTTCACGCGCAAGCTGATGCTCATCAAGGAGTCGCTCGGCTTCATCTGCCTGCCGGGTGGATTCGGCACCCTGGACGAGATGTTCGAGCTGCTCACGCTGCAGCAGACCGGAAAGGCGGAGCCGACGCCGATCGTTCTGCTCGATCAGCCGGGGGGAACCTTCTGGCAGGGGCTCCGCAGCTTCATCGACGACCACCTCGCCCCGACCGGCGTCATCTCGGTGGGCGACTTCGATCGCGTGGTGATCACGGATTCCATCGAGGCCGCCAGGGCGGAGATCACCGGATTCTGGCACAACTACGACTCGCTGCGGTGGGTCGGCGACGCACTGGTGCTGCGACTCAAGGCCGAGCCGACGGATGCCGAGATCGAAGCGCTCAACGAGCAGTTCGCCCCGATGCTCTCTTCGGGGCGGATCGAGCGGACCGCCCCGCGACAGGCCGAGGTCGCCGATGACGACGTACTGGATCTACCACGCCTGATCCTGCACCTGGATCAGCGTCAGGTCGGGAACCTCTTCCGTCTGATCGGCGCGATCAACGCGCTGGGGTCCGCTCCCGCTCGATGATGCGCGACGCGAAGTCGTCCAGGTCGACCGGACGATCGAGGATGCGCTCGGCGGCCCGACGCCCGGAGTAGAAGGCGGCGCCGACGGTCGCGGGCTCATCGCCCCAGGTGGCCTCACCCGCGAAGTGCAGCACCCCGTCTACGGGCCCTGCGAGGGCGTCGTGGTCGTGATGGGTCGAGCCCACCGCCAGGTGGGAGTATGAGCCGTTCGAGAACTGGTCGTGGCCCCAGCGCGTGATCCAGTGGGCGATGGGGTCGCCCACGGTGTCTGGGTAGAGCAGGCGCAGCGCGCTGACGGCGTCGGCGACGATGTCTTCGTCCGAAAGCTCCTGCATCCGACGACCGAACGGCCCGGCCGCGAACGTCAGCAGCGTGGGGATGCCGCTCACGGCGGAGACGTCGTACCAGGAGTGCCAGTGCTCACCGGCTTCGCCGAGCGCGCGCAGTACGTAGCTCTCCTCGTCCCAGAAGCGCTCGGGGAACTGCACGAACACCTTGTTGAAGACGCCCATCCCGAGCCGCGAGATGGGTCCGGCCACCGCGTCGGGCAGGGCCGGCTCGAACGCGATCGTGTCGGCCTTGAGGATGCCGAGGGGCACGGTGACGATCACGCGGTCTGCCTCGTACTCCGTGTCGCCCGCGTGCACCATGACGCCGTCGGATGAGCGGACCACGCGGGTGACGGTTGTCCCGAGGCGGATGTCGAGTTCGGCGCCGATTCGGCGGGGGAGCTCGTCGTACCCGCGCGGGAAGATCACCTCGTCGCCGTCGATCGCATCCTCGTCGAGACCGTGCGCGTCGAGATCGCCGATCCACGCTCCGCACTGCTCCTCGACCCGGTGGCGGAAGAACTCACGGATGTCGTCGATGCGCTCGGGCTCGATCCCGGACCGGTCCAGCGCCCGCTCGGTGACATCGAGGTATGTGTCGCCGGGGGAGGACGCGGCGATCTCTTCGACGAGGAGCCGATCTGCGGTGTCGACGTCGGCGATCCACTGAGCGGTGGCCGCGGTATCCATCGCGTTGCCGTCGCCGTCGAAGTTCTCGATCGGACGGCCACCGACCTGGAAGCTGCCGACCGTGTACTCGATCGCGGGAATCCTGAGAGCGTGGACGAGGTTCCACAATGGCGAGCCTTCGATCCCGTGGATCCACGACGCACCGAGATCGACGGGGAATCCGGCGCTCCGGTCCGTGTGCATCCGACCGCCGATACGGTCGCGTCCCTCGAGGACGACGACGCGCTGACCCGCATCGACGAGCATCCGGGCGCTCGTGAGCCCCGACATCCCCGCGCCGATCACGATCGTGTCGAATGTGCTCACGTGCTCCTCCTCGAGCGGCTCCCTGATCCGACACCGCTGCCGCCGCGCGGGAGCCGGTTGGCACAGGGTATCGTGGTACGGATGTCGCGCGTGCGAACAGGCGCGACGAGAGCTGAATAGAGAGGCCGTCATGGACATCGAACTGAGTCTGCTGCGAGGGATCGAGAAGGAGAAGGCGATTCCCTTCGATGAGCTCGTCGCCATCATCGAGCAGGCGATCCTGACCGCGTACTCCAAGCATGTCTCCCCGGATGGGGTCACACCCGAGGGCGTCCGCGTCGATCTCGACCGCAAGACCGGCCACGTCGCCGTGCTCCAGGTCGTCAAGGACGACGAGGGCGCGATCATCGGCGAAGAGGATGCCACACCCGACGACTTCGGTCGGATCGCGGCCTTCGCGGCCAAGCAGGTCATCAGCCAGCGTCTGCGCGACATCGCGGACGACGTGGTGCTGGGCGATTTCAAGGACAAAGAGGGCGACATCGTCGCCGGTGTGATCCAGCAGGGTCCGAACCCGCGCATGATCCACGTCGATCTCGGCGTCGTCGAGGCGATCCTGCCCCCCGAGGAGCAGGTGCCCGGTGAGGAGTACACGCACGGCGCGCGTCTGCGCGTGTATGTCACCAGCGTCGCCAAGGGGCTCAAGGGTCCGCAGATCACGGTGTCCCGCACACATCCAGGGCTCGTCCGGCGACTCTTCGCCCTCGAGGTGCCGGAGATCGCAGCCGGACTCGTGGAGATCGTCGCTCTTGCTCGTGAAGCCGGACACCGCACCAAGATCGCCGTGCGGGCCAACGACCCGTCGATCAATGCGAAGGGTGCGTGCATCGGTGAACTCGGACGTCGTGTGCGTGCGGTGACCGAAGAGCTCGCGGGCGAGAAGATCGACATCGTGGACTACGACGCCGACCTCCCGACGTTCGTCGCTCATGCGCTCTCGCCGGCGAAGGTGACGAGTTCGTTCGTGCTCGATGCGAACACCAAGGCCGTGCGCGCCCTGGTCCCCGACTACCAGCTGTCGCTCGCCATCGGCAAGGAGGGCCAGAACGCGCGTCTGGCCGCCAAGCTCACGGGCGCCAAGATCGACATCCAGCCGGACAGCGTCCTCGACTGATCGGCTCCGGCCTTCCGCCGCGCCCGAGTGCGGGCAAGGCGTGGTGAAACGCAGGTGTAAGATGGAACCCGTACGAACGTGCGTCGGTTGCCGCACGCGTGCTCCCCGCTCCACTCTTCTCAGGGTGGTGAACCAGAACGACACCCTCATCCCCGATGAGCGCGCTGTTCTGCCGGGGCGTGGCGCGTGGGTGCATCCGACACCTGAATGCATGGAAGCTGCTCTGCGGCGTCGCGCATTCGGACGGGCACTGCGTGTGACCACTCAGCTGGACACACGGACCTTCGAACAGCACCCACCAAGAAACAAAGGCTGAACAGCTATGGAAACAAAGTGAACGGCTCGAAATGAGACCCGTCCGCGACTAGTGGTCTGCCCTGTCTGGGTAGACCAACTCAGACAGGAGAATTGTGGCTGGTAAACCACGCGTACATGAGATCGCCGCCGAACTCGGCGTCGACAGCAAGATCGCACTTGCAAAGCTCAAGGAACTCGGCGAGTTCGTCAAGAGCCCGTCTTCCACCATCGAACCGCCGGTTGCGCGCAAGCTGCGCGCGGCGATCGAAGCAGACGGCTCACTGAAGGCCGCGGCTCCGGCAGCGCCCGCAGCGAAGCCCGCTGCGAAGTCGACCACCTCGGCTCCCAAGCCCGGTGGCTCGTCGGCACCGACTCCCGGACCCAAGCCGGGTCCGAAGCCTGCACCGGCTCCCGCAGAACCGGCACCGGTCGAGGCTGCACCCGTCGAGGCCGCACCGGCCGAGAAGGCTCCCGCAGCAGAGGCCTCAGAGGCTTCGGCTGATGCGAAGCCGGCTGACGGCTCAGCTCCCAAGCCGGGCGCTCCGCGCCCCGGCAACAATCCTTTCTCGACGGCACAGGGCATGGGGCAGCGTCCCGCAGGTCCTCGTCCGGGCAACAACCCCTTCGCCTCGGCGCAGGGCATGGGACAGCGTCCCAGCCCGACTCCCGGAAACATCCCGCGCCCGCAGGCGCCGCGTCCCGGCGCCCCGCGTCCGGGTGCGCCCCGTCCCGGTTCCCCCCGTCCCGGCGCCCCGCGCGGCGGTCAGGGTGGTCGTCCCGGTGGCGCTCCCTTCCAGCAGCGTCCAGGCGGCCCCGGTCGTCCCGGTGGTGCTGGCGGCCCCGGTGGTGCAGGTGGTCCCGGTGCTCGTCCCGGTGGTGGCGGCGGTTTCGCCGGTCGTCCCGGTGGCGGTGGCGGTCGTGGCCGTGGTCCCGGCGGTGGTACCGCAGGTGCCTTCGGCAAGGGCGGCGGCAAGAGCAAGCAGCGCAAGTCGCGGCGGGCGAAGCGGCAAGAGTTCGAGATGCGGAGTGCTCCGGTCGTCGGTGGCGTCAACGTCACCCGCGGCAACGGAGAGATCATCCGCATGCGCCGTGGCGCATCTATCGCGGACTTCGCCGACAAGATCGAGACGCTGACCGGTTACACGGTCCAGCCGGGAACCCTCGTCACCATCCTCTTCAACCTCGGCGAGATGGCCACGGCCACCGAGTCGCTGGATGAGGCGACCTTCGAGGTCCTCGGTGCCGAGCTCGGCTACAAGATCCAGATGGTCTCGCCCGAGGACGAGGACAAGGAGCTCCTCGAGGGCTTCGGTCTCAACCTCGAGCAGGAGCTCGAGGAAGAGGACGAGGACGACCTCGAGATCCGTCCGCCGGTCGTCACCGTCATGGGTCACGTCGACCACGGTAAGACCCGTCTCCTCGACGCGATCCGTCAGACCAACGTCATCGAGGGTGAAGCCGGTGGCATCACCCAGCACATCGGTGCGTACCAGGTCTGGACCGAGCACGACGGCATCGAGCGCGCCATCACGTTCATCGACACCCCGGGTCACGAGGCGTTCACCGCCATGCGTGCCCGTGGTGCGCAGGTGACCGACCTTGCGATCCTCGTGGTCGCGGCCGACGACGGCATCATGCCGCAGACGGTCGAGGCGCTGAACCACGCCCAGGCGGCGAACGTGCCGATCGTGGTCGCGGTGAACAAGGTCGACAAGCCCGACGCCAACCCGTCGAAGGTTCGTCAGCAGCTGACCGAATACGGTCTGGTCGCCGAGGAGTTCGGTGGCGACGTCATGTTCGTCGATGTCTCCGCTCGTGCGAACACGGGTATCCAGGAACTCCTGGACGCCGTGCTTCTCACTGCCGACGCAGGTCTGGACCTCACCGCCAACCCGAACAAGGCCGCTCGTGGTGTCGCCATCGAGGCGAAGCTCGACAAGGGCCGTGGTTCGATCGCGACGGTGCTGATCCAGTCCGGAACGCTCCGGATCGGTGACCCGATCGTTGCAGGTACGGCCTACGGCCGCGTGCGTGCGATGGTCGACGAGAACGGCGATGCTGTTCTCGAGGCCTACCCGTCGCGTCCGGTCCAGGTGCAGGGACTCAACTCGGTGCCGCGAGCCGGCGACGTCTTCCTCGTCACAGAAGAAGACCGTCTGGCGCGTCAGATCGCTGAGAAGCGCGAAGCCGTCGAGCGCAACGCCCAGCTGGCCAAGGCCCGCAAGCGCATCTCGCTCGAGGACTTCACCCGTGCTCTCCAGGAGGGCAAGGTCGAATCCCTCAACCTCATCATCAAGGGTGACGTCTCCGGTGCCGTCGAGGCGCTCGAGGAATCGCTCCTCAAGATCGAGGTCGACGACTCGGTGCAGCTGCGCATCATCCACCGCGGTGTCGGTGCGATCACCGAGTCCGATGTGAACCTGGCGACGATCGACAACGCGATCATCGTGGGCTTCAACGTCCGCCCCGACACGAAGGCGCGCGAGCGCGCTGCTCGTGAAGGCGTGGACATCCGGTTCTACTCGGTGATCTACAACGCCATCGATGAGGTCGAGAGCTCGCTCAAGGGCATGCTCAAGCCGGAGTACGAAGAGGTCCAGTCGGGCGTCGCCGAGATCCGTGAGGTGTTCCGCTCCTCGAAGTTCGGCAACATCGCCGGTGTCATCGTGCGATCGGGAACGATCACGCGCAACGCCAAGGCTCGCGTCATCCGCGACGGCGTCGTACTGGCCGATGGTCTCGCCATCGAGTCGCTGCGTCGCTTCAAGGACGATGTCACCGAGGTCCGTACCGATTACGAGGCCGGTATCGGTCTCGGAAAGTACAACGACATCCAGATCGGTGATGAGATCGAGACGACCGAGCTCATCGAGAAGCCTCGCGGCTGATCAATTCGAAACACCTTCGGGCGTCCTTCGCTCCCGCTCCTCGGAGCGTGGAGAGGAAGGACGCCCTGAGGTTTCCTGGACAGGGAGAGAACAATGGCAGGCGAACGACAGGCTCGTCTCGCGGATCGCATCCGCGTGATCCTCGCCGAGCGACTGGAGAAGGGGCTGCGTGACCCGCGCCTCGGCTTCGTGACCATCACCGACGTCCGCGTGAGCGGAGACCTCCAGCATGCATCCGTGTTCTACACGGTGCTGGGCACGGAGGAGGAGCGCATCGCCAGCGGCGCCGCGCTCACGTCGGCTACGGGCATGCTGCGGAGTGAGGTCGGACGACAGCTCAGCACCAGGTTGGTGCCGACGCTCGAGTTCATCCCGGATGCTCTTCCGGAGAACGCCGACCACATCGGCGCGCTGCTCCGCGAGGCGCAGCAGCGTGATGCCGACGTGGCGAAGCTCGCATCCTCGGCGTCGCACGCCGGCGATGCGGACCCGTACCGCACGGACGACGACTCGGAGTGAGCGCCGTTTGATACGCTCGGCTTCGCGGGAGCGCCTCCCGCGAAGCTGAGGGGGATCGGCATCGAGGGTACGAGTACGTCTGGGGCCTTGTTCATAGCGCCCGCAGCCGTCGGTCTGATCCTCGATGAACTCCTCGATCTTGATCTCGGCTGTGCGCCGCACGTCGTCGCCAGGCTCGCTGCCGATCTGAACTCGGACCCGACGACGATCCGTGAGGTCGTCGCGCGGTTGACGCCGACCCAGCGACATGGTCTGGGTCCGCTGCCGGTCCCGTTGCCCTTCGTGCCGGCGATCGCACGGCGATTCGAGGGGGTGCAACTCGACCCTCGCGATCGGGAGCTGCTCCTGGCCCTCTCGGTGTGCCTGGATGACGCTCTCGATCCGATCCTCGAATTCGACGGGCGATCAGCCGCCGAGATCGCCGCGTCCGCGGTCGGCAGCCGCCTCGTACTGCATGCCGGTCGAGTGCGTTTCGTCGATGCCCGGCTGTCGATCTGGGTGCGGGCGACCACCTGCGCCGCGGCCATGTCGACGGTTCACGAGCGGCTGAGCGCCATCTTCCGACGCCGTTGTGATCGGGTGAGCGCTGACTGGCACAGGGCGCGCGCGTCGCTCGAGGGCGATCCGGAGGCTGCGCCCGAACTCACGCACATCGCTCGGCAGCTGACCGAGGCAGGATATCCGGATCGCGCGCTGCTGCTCGCGCGTGAGGCCGCAGAGCACGCGACGGGTGCAGACCTGGATGACGCCTTTCTGGTCGCGGGAGCCTCGGCGGTAGGAGCCGGATTCGCTGCCGACGCGGCCACGTGGTTGGGGGGTCTCTACCCACACGGTGCGGAGAGCTTTCGACTGCGGGGGCTCGGGGCTCTGCTGGTCGCGCAGGCGTGCCTGCAGGGCGCGGTCCCGGAGGTGGATCCGTGTACGCTGCGTCCCGCCACGGACGACCAAGAAGACTGGCGCAACTGGACCAGAGCCGCCGCCCTCGCCGCGGTCATGTGCGCCGAGCGCGGGGACCGCCCCAGGATGCGCTCCTGGCTCGACGCCCTCCGTGATGGTGCCGCCCGGATCGGCGCAGAGCGGGAGCTGAGAGATCCCGTCGTGGCCTTGAGCTGGCTCATCGCGGGGGAGCGTGACATCGATGAGGTGACCGCGTCGGGCCCCGTGAGCGGAGGAATGCTCCGTACGTTGCGCGCTGCGATGCGCGGAGACATCGATCAGGCGCTGCGTCAGCTCGCGAACGATGAGTCCGCGATGTCAGGCGAATCCGATCCATTCGTTCCCGGATACGAAAGCAGTCCTGCCGTCCAGGCGTACCGCGCCGTCGTCGAGGTGCTGCTTCTCGTCTGGCGTGGCGATATCGGGCTGGCACGGGAACGTCTGATCCAAGCTGCGCTCGCGCTGCCGGTCACGATGCCTTTCGCGGGACTGGGTGTGGTGCTCGCGCGACGCCTCGACCTCGCTGTGCTCGGCGAACTCGGTCCGTTCTCCCGCTCGCTCACGGCCGCGCTCCCGTCAGGAGTGAAGATCGATCTCCTCGTCGACCGTGGCATCCGGTCGTTCCTGGCCGGTGCGTTCGACGATGCCGCGGCGACCGTTCGCCTGTGGTCCGATCTGGGATCGCCGCAGACTGCGATGGCGGTGCCGGGGCTCGATGAGCTCTCGCTCGTTTCGAACGACAGGTCGGCGTCTACGACTTCCATCCAGCCTCCCGACATAGCCCGCGCGCAGCAGCTGAGGGATCGGATCGCCACGGCAGGCGACGGACGATGGCGTTCGGAGCGCGACGACATCCGTGAGGCTGCGCGGACGCTGAACTCACCGTTCGCGCGGGCTCGGGTCGAGACGATGCTCGGCACCCAGTATGCGATCCGCGACGATCACCCGTCGGCGCGGATCCATTTCCAGTACGCGGAGCGGTTGTTCGAGCTCGCGGGTGCGACGGCGTGGGCGCGGGCGATCCGCAGCCGCATCGACCGACTCGATGCGAGAGAGGGGAGCATCGTCCCCACGGTCGATCCACTGGCGGCGTGCCGTGCTGCCTGGTCGCTCCAGCTCACGGCGCGCGAGCTGGAGGTGGCGATGCAGGCGGTCGGCGGCGCGGCGAACCGCGACATCGGCGAGGCTCTGAACGTCTCGGTCCGCACAGTGGAGGTTCACCTCGGACGGGTGTTCGGCAAGCTCGATGTGCGGAGCCGGGTCGAGCTCACGGTGCTCGCCCACCGGACCAATCAGCACCTCTGAACCTGAGGTCAGCGGGGCAGCGAGAGGGCTTCGCCGTCCGCTTCGGCGAGCCCGTCGGCGATGAGCGAGTCGATCGCCCGATCTCGCTGCCGCGCGTCCGGCCAGTCGGGGAGCACCGCGACGAGGGGAACTGCGCTCGGCGACGCGCTGCGCAGCAGGCGCAGAACCGCACCGCGAGCCTGACGATCCGAGCCCTCGTAGGTGGCCTGGCGTCGGCGCTCGTCACCCGTATCGGGCTTGCCGGCGCCCAGCCACGCGCAACTGCCGGCGAGAGGGCACACCTCGCACCGCGGGGCGCGCGAGGTGCACACCGTGGCGCCGAGCTCCATGGCCGCCGCGTTGAACGCAGCCGCCTCTTCCTCGTCATCCGGCAGCAGCGAGGCCATCAGATCGAGGTCCCGGCGCGAAGGCGGCCCGGGTTGGGAACGGCCTGTCACCGCCCTCGCGAGCACCCTCCTGGTGTTCGTGTCGACGACGGGGTGCCGGTCTCCGTAGGCGAACACCGCGACGGCGCGTGCGGTGTATTCGCCGATGCCGGAGAGCGCGAGCAGGGCATCCACATCACGCGGAACGACCCCGCCATGCCGGTCGGTGATCTCCACCGCGGCACGGTGCAGCCAGAGGGCGCGTCGGGGGTACCCCAGGTTGGCCCACTGCTGCACCACCTCGGCCGTGGTCGCCGTGGCCATCGCGGCAGGTGTCGGCCACCGGTCGAGCCACGCATCCAGGTGCGGAATGACCCGCATGACCGGCGTCTGCTGCAGCATGAACTCGCTCACGAGAACACCCCAGGCGCCGAATTCGTTATGAAACGCAGACCGGCGCCATGGCAGGTCACGGGCGGTCGCCCGATACCATTTCGACAGGCGCGACGTGATGTCGGAGAGGGCCTGCGAATCGGGCATCGCTCAAGCCTACGCGAGCACACATTCGAGACGGGGACACGTATCCATGAACAGCACACGCACGAGCGCCCTTGTCTTCATCACGCTCTTCGCCGTCGGCAGCCTGGTCGGCTGTGCAGGACCATCGTCGCCCACGTCGACGCCGAGCAGTGGGCTCTCGCCGAGCGCAACACCGACGAGCACTCCCACCCCGGCGCCGGAGGCGCGCGTCGAGGACCCGGCGGACCCCGGCACATGGATCATCGACGGGGCCGGCGTTGGTCCCATAGACGTCGGCGGCGATTTCGCCTCGACACTCGGTGGCCTCACCGGCGCATGGAACAACGACACCGTGAACTGTTCGTGGTCGGCATGGTGGACGGCTGCCGACTCGAGCTACTCCATCTCGTTCGTTCGCGGAACGGAAAGCGATACGGCGCCCATTCGTGAGATCTCCGTATATTCCGCAGCCGAGGTTCCGGCCGCGGTCACGGGTCCGCTGACCGAGGACGGGCTGGGGGTAGGAGCGACCAAGACCGAGGTGCTCGCAGCGTATCCCGACGCGCAGGAGGGGGCGGCGACGATCGGAAGCGACACCTGGATCATGCTTCCCGGCGACGCCGCGGCGCACGTCTTCTTCGCTTTCCGGGAAGGCAGCGATACAGCCTGGGACGTCACCGTGACGACGGGCACCGAACCCTCGTACGAAGTCTGCGGGTGAGGCTTGCGACCGGCAGAACGCGTCGTCCTCGGTAGGCTGGGGGGATGGTCTCGCCCGGCATCCTTCTCGTCGACAAGCCCTCAGGACTGACCAGTCACGACGTCGTCGCCCGCACGCGCCGCGCGTTCGGCACCCGCAAGGTCGGCCATGCCGGAACACTCGATCCGATGGCGACCGGCCTGCTGGTCATCGGCATCGAGGGGGCGACCAGGCTGCTGACGTACATCGTGGGTGCGGACAAGACCTACGAGGCGACGATTCGTCTCGGCCAGACCACGGGCACCGACGATGCTGAGGGCGAGACCCTCACAACCGCCGCCCCCGAGGCATGGGATGCCGTCACCGATGACGCGGTGTCGGCGGGGATCGCCGCGCTCACGGGCGAGATCTCTCAGGTGCCGAGCGCCGTCTCCGCCATCAAGGTCGATGGGCGCCGCGCCTACGACCGCGTGCGAGCCGGAGAAGAGGTCGTGCTCGCCGCGCGGGACGTCGTCATCTCCCGGTTCGACCTTCTCGAAAGCCGCAGGGTTGCGGGATATCTCGACCTCGACGTCATCGTCGACTGCTCTTCCGGAACCTACATCCGCTCGCTCGCCCGCGACCTCGGGGCGGCTCTCGGCGTCGGCGGTCACCTGAGTGCGCTGCGGCGAACCAGGGTCGGTCCGTTCGACGTGGCGGATGCTGTCGGCCTCGATGCGCTCGAAGGCGCGACCACACTGACCCCGGCCGAAGCGGCTGGACGCATTCTTCCGGCGCTGGACATGTCGAGTGACGACGCGCGCGACCTCCGCCACGGCAAGCGACTGGGTGGGCAGGCCGCCCGTCTCGAAGGTCCGATGGCTGCGGCGGTCGACCCCGACGGAATCCTGATCGGCATCGTCGAGAAGCGCGGCGTCGACCTCAAGAGCGCCATGAACATGCCGGGGGTCGAACGATGATCCTCTGGTTCTCGATCGCGCAGATCGCGATCGCCGTCTCCGCCGGACTCTTCTGCCTCATCGCAGGTCTGATCGGTCGTCGGCCGAGCGACTTCTCGGTCGGCGCCCTCGCACTGGTCGAGGCTCTGCTCGTGGTTCAGGTGATCGCCGCGATCATCGCGCCGTTGGCAGGCAACCCTCCGACCGGCGACCTGCTCGAGTACTGGGTCTATCTGATCTCGGCCGTGCTCCTGCCGGTCGGCGCCGTGCTGTGGGCGCTCATGGAGCGCAGTCGATGGAGCACCGTCATCCTCGGGGTCGCTGCCCTCGCCATCGCGATCATGCTGTGGCGGATGCAGGTCATCTGGTCCGTCCAGATCGCGTGACGCGAGAGGTCGGAGCGGAGTCCGACGCTCTCCCACGGCTCTAGGATGGAATGCGCTATGAGCTCCACCGCCCCCTCCACTCGGATGACCGGAATCGGTCGCGTCCTCGTGATCGTCTACGCCGTCATGGCGCTGGCCGCCACGGGGCGCAGCTTCGTGCAGATCGTTCGTCGGTTCGACGAGGCGCCACTCGCGTACTCGCTCTCCGCACTCGCGGCCGTCGTCTACATCCTCGCCACGCTCGCACTCGTGCTGGCTCGTCGTCGTGGTTGGTACACGGTCGCCTGGGTCGCGATCGTCTTCGAACTCACCGGAGTACTGGTCGTCGGACTGCTGAGCATCGTGATGCCCGATCTGTTCCAGCACGAGACGGTGTGGTCGCTGTTCGGCCGCGGATACCTGTTCATCCCGCTGGTCCTCCCGGTGTTCGGAATCTGGTGGCTGCGTACGCATCGGCCGGTTGAGGTCGCGCAGCCGGTCGGGGTCGACGCGTGATCGTCTTCCGCAGCCCGGAGGAGGTGCCCGGCGACTTCGGACCTACTGCGGTCGCGATCGGCAAGTTCGACGGCGTACACGCGGGTCACCGCGCCGTCATCGAGCGACTGCGGCAGGCCGCCACGGCCACCGGCAGCCGATCGGTGGCCGTCACGTTCGACCGCAACCCGCTGGCGGTCATCCGCCCGGACCGGTGCCCAGAGAACGTCGTCACGGTCGACCGCAAGCTCGAGCTCCTCGGCGAGCTCGGTCTCGACGCGACGCTGGTACTGACCTTCGATGAGGAGCTCGCGGCCCGCAGCGCGGAAGACTTCGTGGTCGACATCCTCGTCGGCGCGCTCCAGGTCTCGACGGTCCTCGTGGGCGAGGACTTCCGCTTCGGCCACAGAGGAGCGGGCACTCCGGAGCTCCTACGCGAACTCGCCCCACGCTACGGCTTCTCGGTCGAGGTCGTCGACGAGGTCTATCTCCCCGGCTCCACGCGACGCGTGTCGTCGAGCTGGATTCGCGAGCTGTTGATGGAGGGCGATGTCGCGGCCGCGGCGAAGGCGCTCGGTCGCCTCCCCGACGTGCGTGGCGAGGTCGTGCACGGTCTGAAGCGCGGCCGGGAACTGGGGTTCCCCACCGCGAACCTCTCGACCATCGTCGATGCCTTCGTCCCGGCAGACGGCGTCTACGCGGGATGGCTCGTCGACCACGACACCGGGATCCGACACCCGTCGGCGATCTCGGTCGGCACGAACCCCACCTTCGACGATGTCCTCGTGCGGCAGGTCGAAGCACATGTGCTGGGGGAGACCGGCCTCGATCTGTACGGGCACGATGTCACGGTCGAGTTCGTGGAGCGGCTGCGGGGCATGGTCGCCTTCGAGGGCATCGACAAGCTCATGGTGCAGATGGGGGCAGACGTCACGGATGCCGCCCGGGCGCTCGGGCTGCCCTCCTAGCGATTCCCTCGCACGAAGACGATTCCCCGATCCGGATCGGCGGCTCGGCGTGGGCGATATCCTCGAGGCGCGTGCAATGGCATAGAATGGAAACCGGCTCCCGCCGGTCCTCGCGCGTCCCGCGTGCTCCGGTGGGAAGAAGATCCACTGTTCGTACGGTCCTGGCTCACGCCACACGCGAACAACGAGAACGGCCGGCGGCTTCATGATGATCCCGCGGCCTTCACGCTCAGGAGGAGCATGCCGACTACGGCAACCGCCGCCACGCGGCGCAAGAAGACGTCCCGTCGTGACGACGAGGCACCCCTGATCCCGATCCTCGCTCGCAAGGTGCGTGAGATCGAGGCGAAGTCGCAGCGGGGGAAGCTCGGCCCGACGAACAGGGTGAAGTTCCAGGTGATCGCCTTCCTGGTTCGCGAAGAGCGCGCCAGGGTGAAGGCCGATGCCGAGATCGGCGATCCTGCCCGCGCCGAGCTGCTCAAGCGGCTCGACGGCGTGGCCACGATCCTCGCGAAGACGGCCGCGCGCGACACGTCGCTCATCCAGCTGCTCGAGGCGGATCAGGCCACTTCGCCTGTGGCGAAGCGCATGCGCCGCGACTGGCTGCTCGAATCCGGTGCGGAACTGGCCCCGGAAGAGCTCATCATCGCGGACGCGGCTCCCGTGCAGATCTCCACGGTTCCCGCCGCGATCGCCGAGCGGCAGGTCACTCCGCCGTCCGTCGAGTCGCGGCAGCTGGCCAACCCGTTCCTCCCACCAGACCTGACACCGCGCTCGACGGTCACCCCCCGTCGTCGCCTCGACGGCTGGGAGCTCATGGGCCCCCTTTACAAAGCCTTCGAGACGGGGGCCGGCGGATCCGCCGCATCGATGGACCTGCCGCCCGCACCGGAGTACGACCACCTCTCGCCCAAGGGCCTCGAGGTCATGGTGCATCAGTCTCGGTTCCTCGAGGCAGTGAAGGCGGGACACCGCAGTTTCCTCCTCGCCGATGAGCCGGGCCTCGGCAAGACGGCCCAGTCCGTGCTCGCCGCCTCCGTCGCAGGGGCCTATCCGCTGCTCGTCGTCGTGCCCAACGTCGTGAAGATGAACTGGGCGCGCGAGGTCGAGCGTTGGACACCGCAGCGTCGCGCGACCGTCATCCAAGGCGACGGCACCGACATCGACGCTTTCGCCGACGTGTTCATCGTGAACTACGAGATCCTCGACCGGCACATGTCGTGGCTCGCCTCGATCGGACTGCGCGGAATGGTCGTCGACGAGGCGCACTTCATCAAAAACCTCTCGTCGCAGCGTTCGCAGAACGTGCTGTCCCTCGCCGCACAGGTGCGAGAGCGCACTCCGGGACACGATCCCCTGATGCTCGCTCTCACCGGTACGCCTCTGATCAACGACGTCGAGGACTTCGACGCGATCTGGCGGTTCCTCGGCTGGACGACCGGTGAGAAGCCGGGCCCCGAGCTCATGGAGAA
Organism: Microbacterium sp. MYb54; assembly: GCF_002979515.1. Classification (GTDB taxonomy): domain Bacteria; phylum Actinomycetota; class Actinomycetes; order Actinomycetales; family Microbacteriaceae; genus Microbacterium. Next base: position 92,134 of record NZ_PCPA01000001.1, read on the forward strand.
GCTCGACGCGACCGGCTTCACGCCTGCGGACAAGGCGTTCTACCCTGAGGCGCGCGATGCCGTGATCTCGATGGGTATCGTCCGACGCAAGAAGAAGGACGTCGCCGCAGACCTCCCCGACAAGCTGATCGCCGATCTTCCGGTGCAGCTCGACGACGAGTTCGGGCGCAGCATCCGTCAGGCCGAGCGCGAGCTGGGCGAGCGGCTCGCCGCGCGCTACCGTCGCATCATCGAGGCGCGCGGAGATCGCGGGCTCGCTTCGGGCGAGATCGACGAGGACATCGTGCGTCTCGTCGCCCAGAATGAGCTCGAGGAGTCGAAGGCCGCCGGCACCGGGGGAGACAACGTCTTCACCATGGTCCGTCGCATCGGTCAGGCCAAGGCGCCGTTGGCCGCAGACTACGCCGCCCAGCTGCAGCGCTCGGTCGGCAAGGTCGTCTTCTTCGCGAAGCACATCGACGTCATGGACCAGGCCGAGGCGCATTTCGCGGCCGCGGGCATCCGCTCGGTGTCGATCCGAGGCGACCAGACGTCCACGACCCGCCAGCAGGCCATCGACGACTTCAACAGCGATCCCTCGGTCGGAATCGCCGTCTGCTCGCTCACAGCGGCAGGTGTCGGCCTCAACCTGCAGGCCGCCTCGAACGTCGTGCTCGCGGAGCTGTCGTGGACCGCTGCCGAGCAGACCCAGGCGATCGACCGCGTGCACCGTATCGGTCAGGATGAGCCGGTCACCGCATGGCGCATCATCGCCGCGCACACGATCGACACCAAGATCGCGGAGCTGATCGACCAGAAGCAGGGCCTCGCGGCGCGGGCTCTCGACGGCGAAGCGGTCGAGGATTCGGCAGCGGAGCCGGTGCAGCTGGCGGCGCTCATGCATCTGCTGCGCCAGGCGCTGGGCGCGGCATAGCCGTCAAGAACCGAGGTTCTTAACGGCCAGATCGGCGCAGTGTCGTGCGAGATCGGGAAGTTCGTCGACATGGGTGATCCGAGTCGTCAAGATCGAGGGTTTTCGTCTGCTTCGAATGGCGCCCGGGTACGCCGGGGCACTAGTGTCGATCGAAGGCAGCGTCGCCTTTTCCCCCCATCTCCCGAACGTCTGAAGGCACCAGCATGAAGATCGGCATCCTGACGAGCGGCGGCGACTGCCCCGGCCTCAACGCGGTCATCCGCGGCATCGTGCTCAAGGGCACGACGGCATACGACCTGGAGTTCGTCGGCATCCGCGACGGATGGCGGGGCCTCGTCGACGGCGACTTCATGCCGCTGACCCGCCACGAGGTGAAGGGGCTGTCGAAGGTCGGCGGCACGATCCTCGGCACCAGCCGCACGAACCCGTATGAGGGTGCGCGCGGGGGAGCGGAGAACATCGCCAAGACCCTCTACGGGCACAAGATCGACGGCATCATCGCGATCGGCGGCGAGGGCACTCTCGCAGCGGCAGACCGCCTCGCGAAGGACGGCATCAACGTCATCGGCGTCCCCAAGACGATCGACAACGACCTGCAGGCGACGGACTACTCGTTCGGCTTCGACACTGCAGTGAACATCGCAACGGACGCGATGGATCGACTCCGCACGACCGGCGACTCCCATCAGCGTTGCATGGTGGCCGAGGTCATGGGCCGACACGTCGGCTGGATCGCGCTGCATGCCGGAATGGCTGCCGGCGCGCATGTCATCTGCATCCCCGAGGTGCCGATGTCGATCGGTGACATCACAGAGCTCGTCACCAGCGCTCATGACCGCGGCCGCGCGCCTCTGGTCGTCGTCTCCGAGGGGTTCAAGCTCCTCGGAATGGACGAGGCATACAGCGACAAGGGTCTCGACGCCTTCAACCGGCCTCGCCTCGGCGGGATCGGCGACCTGTTGGCTCCGGAGATCGAGCGCATCACCGGCATCGAGACGCGGGCGACCATCCTCGGACACATTCAGCGCGGAGGCTCCCCCTCAGCGTTCGACCGGGTTCTCGCGACGCGACTGGGTCTGCACGCGGCAGACGCGATCGTCGACGGCGCGTGGGGCCAGATGGTGGCGATGCAGGGGACCGATATCGTCCGGGTGCCGTTCGCAGACGCGCTCGGCGAGCTGAACACCGTGCCGCGCTACCGCTACGACGAGGCCGCTGCGCTCTTCGGCTGAGCCTGCCGTCTCGCCGGGTTCAGGCGATCACGCAGGATCAGGCGATCTCATGGCGAGACCGCCTGATCCGGCGCGCGGCTCACGCCGCGCGATCACTCCGCGGCGAGGCCGAGCGTGTCGAGCAGCCAGGCGAGCTCGAAAGCCCGCTCCTTCCAGGAGTTGTAACGTCCGCTCACACCGCCGTGCCCCGCGACCATCTCGCACTTGAGGAGCACGTCAGATGCTCCGGCCTCGCGCAGGCGCGCGACCCACTTCGCCGGCTCGACATACAGGACGCGAGTGTCGTTGAGCGACGTCACGGCGAGGATCCGCGGGTACTCGACGCCGTCTCGCACATTCTCATACGGGGTGTATGACTTCATGTACGCGTAGACATCCGCGTCGTGGAGAGGATCGCCCCACTCATCCCACTCGATCACCGTCAACGGCAGCGACGGATCGAGGATCGTCGTCAGCGCATCCACGAACGGCACGCCGGCGAGGATGCCCGCGAAGAGCTCGGGGGCGAGGTTCGCCACAGCCCCCATCAGCAGGCCACCCGCGCTCCCGCCCTCGGCCACCATCCGGGACGGCGTCGTCACGCCTGCGGCGACCAGGTGCTCGCCGCAGGAGACGAAGTCGGTGAAGGTGTTGCGCTTGTTGAGGAGCTTGCCGTCCTCGTACCACTGGCGGCCCATCTCGCCGCCTCCGCGCACGTGCGCGACGGCGAAGATCACGCCCCGGTCCAACTCGGAGAGGCGAGCGACCGAGAACCCCGGATCGATCGAGTGCTCGTACGAGCCGTATCCGTACAGGTGCACCGGGCGCGCTTCCGCACCAGGCTCACCGAACGAGCGCTTCCAGACCAGCGAGATCGGGACCTGAACGCCGTCGGACGCGGTCGCCCACTCGCGTCGCTGGTCGTACTCTGCCGGGTCGTAGCCGCCCAGGACGGGAACCTGCTTGCGCAGCACCAGCTCGCGGCTGGCGAGGTCGAGGTCGTACACGGTCCCCGGTGTGACGAACGAGGTGTAGCCGAGACGCAGGAACGGGGAGTGCCACTCCGGGTTCCCGCTCACCCCGGCCGAGTACAGCGGCTCAGCGAAGGCGATCTCATCGACGGCGTCGGAGGCGTAGTCGAGCAGCCCCACGCGCTCCAGCCCTTCACTGCGGTACTCCACGGTCGCGAAGTCGCGGAACGCGTCCACGCCGAGCAGACGCCTCCCCTGCTCGTGGGCGAGCACCACGTGCCGTTCGCCCTGCGGGTCGGATGCCGACACCGAGACGAGCTCGAAATCGAGCGCCTCGTCGTTGTGCAGCACGAGCAGCCGGTCTTCGCCGTCCACGACGGCATGTTCGATCGAGTACTCGATGCCCTCGCGGCGTGGCCAGACGAGTCGGGGTTCCGCTGTGAGGTCGCCCGTCAGGTCGACGAGGTACTCCTCGCTCGTGATGCTCGAGCCGACGCCGATGACCAGGTATCGGCGGCTGCGGGTGATCCCGGCGCCGAGCCAGAACTTCTCGTCAGGCTCGTGGAAGAGCTTGATGTCGTCCGACACCGCAGTGCCGAGGCGATGCAGCCACAGGGTGTCGGGGCGCCAGGCCTCGTCGCGGGTCGTGTAGATCACCCCGGTGCCGTCCGGGGTGAAGAAGGAGCCGCCCGTGTTCGGGATCTCGTCCTCGAGGGTCGTGCCCGTGGCGAGGTTGCGCACACGGACGGTGTACAGCTCGTCGCCCTCGAAGTCGGTCGACCAGAGCAGCTTCGTCGCATCGTCAGAGGTGTCGAATGCGCCGAGCGAGAAGAACTCGTGTCCTTCCGATTCGATGTTCCCGTCGAGGAGGACGACCTCACCGGGAACCGGGACGCCGGGTTCGAGACGCGGGGGAGTCCAGTCGTCGGGCTCGGCGGCGGCGCGGCAGTGAATGCCGTACTGCGCGCCTTCTTCGGTGCGGCTGTAGTACCACCAGTCGCCACGGCGGGTGGGGACGGAGAGATCTGTCTCCTGCACACGGCCCTTGATCTCCTCGAACAGCCGCTCCCGCAGGTCCGCGAGGTGGGCGGTCTCCGCATCGGTGTGGGCGTTCTCCGCCTTGAGATGGGCGATGACCTCGTCCGACTCCTTGGCTCGAAGCCACTCGTAGGGATCGTCGAACGTGTCACCGTGGTGGGTGCGGAGTGTCGAGCGTCGGTCGGCGGCAGGAGCGTCAGTCACCGTCTCACGCTATCCCAGGTCGAGTTGACCGGCACGGGGGAGGGTGGGAGGATCTACCGGGGCCGGTTAACGGAAGTCAAACCCACGGTGAACTCTTCGTTCATCACGTCGATCACGTCGGCATCTCCTTCCTCCTCAAACGACCGAAAGCGAACGGTGGAAACCGCAGCCCTCATCGTCGTGCTTGTCATCGCGCTGGCACTCTTCTTCGACTTCACCAACGGCTTTCACGACACGGCGAATGCCATGGCGACGCCGATCGCCACCGGCGCGCTGAAACCCAAGACGGCCGTCCTGCTCGCCGCAGTGCTAAACCTCGTCGGCGCGTTCTTGTCGACCGAGGTCTCAAAGACCATCTCCGGCGGCATCATCCGTGAAGACGCGATCATCTCCGCTGGAGCCGATCTCTTCCTTTCATTGATCTTCGCCGGCCTGATCGGCGCGATCACCTGGAACATGCTGACCTGGCTCCTGGGGCTCCCCTCGAGTTCCTCGCACGCGCTCTTCGGCGGACTCATCGGCGCGACGCTCGTCGGCTCGGGCCTCGGTGGCATCGACTTCGGCATGGTGCTCTCGAAGATCGTGCTCCCTGCCCTGATCGCCCCCGTCACAGCGGGTCTGATCGCCTTCGCAGCGACCAAGATCGCCTACTCAGTCACCCGTCGCTACGACGGCAAGCCCGACGGCCGCGATGGGTTCCGCTGGGGGCAGATCTTCACGTCGTCCCTGGTCGCCCTCGCCCACGGCACCAATGACGCGCAGAAGACCATGGGTGTGATCACGCTCGCGATGATCACGATCGGCTGGCAGTCCGGAGCGCACCACGAGCCCGAGCTCTGGGTCATCATCGCCTGCGCGTTCACGATCGCGCTCGGCACCTACCTCGGCGGCTGGCGCATCATCCGCACCCTCGGCAAGGGGCTGACCGACGTCAAGCCCGCGCAGGGCTTCGCGGCCGAGAGCTCGACGGCGGCGACCATCCTCGCCTCCAGCGCCCTCGGTTTCGCTCTCTCGACGACGCAGGTCGCCTCGGGTTCGGTCATCGGCTCCGGACTCGGTCGCCGCGGCTCCACGGTGCGCTGGCGGACCGCGGGTCGCATCGGCATCGGTTGGCTGCTCACGCTTCCCGCGGCGGGTGGAGTCGGCGCACTCGCCGCTCTGCTGGTCGTCTGGCTCGGCAACTGGGGCGTCGCAATCGATGCGGTCATCGCCGTCCTGATCATCCTCGGCCTGTTCATGCGTTCTCGCCGGAACGCCGTCACCCCCGCGAACGCGATGAGCGACGTCGCCGAGTCGGGGCGGGCCATCGAGCATCCGGACACTCCGCCCCCGACGCGCCGGCAGCAGCGAATCGAGCACGCCAAGGCCGAGGCCAGGGCGCGCGCCGAAGCGCGCGAGAAGGCGAAGGCTCAGGCGAAGAAGGATGCCGAGGCCAAGGCGAAGAAGAAGGCTCAGGCGAAGGCCGGTGCCGGAGCGTCGAAGTCCGCGGCGTCGTCGAAGAAGTCGGACTCTGACCGGAACGGGGAGTCGAAATGAACGTCGTCATCGACTGGGTCGCGTTCCTGCAGGTGTTCCTGGCCGCGCTCGTCGGCGCCACCGCCATCGTCACCTTCTACTCGCTCGGTCTGCGTCTGCTCGTGCGAAGCGGCCGTGCCCCGGTGGTGAGTCCTGCGGAGTTCACCGATGCGATCACGGTGATCACCGAGAAGGAGCTCAAGCGCGCTGAGAAGCAAGCGGCGAAGGCCGCGCGCAAGAGCCCGTTGACCGAAGGACAGAAGTCGCTCGCGCTCGTCGGAGCCTATGGATGCTTCGCGCTCTGCGCCGCCGCGGTGGTCGGTGGCATCCTGTTCCTCGTCGTCGGCCACTGAGGCCGCGAGGCCGGAAGGTTCCGGTCGTCGAGGTCGGCACCGCCGCATAGGCTGATGCCATGTCTGCAGGAACCGGCGCTTCGTATGTCTTCGGTCGGCACGAACCGGCGTCGCACGTGCTCATCCACGTCAGCGATCCGCACTTCCTCGCCGGGGGAGCGCATCTGGGCGGCCGCTACGACGTCGCGGCGAATTTCGCGCGGACTCTCGAAGCGATCCGAACGGTCCATCCGCATCCGGCCGCGATAGTCATCACGGGTGACCTGGCCGATCTGGGCGAGCCCGACGCCTATCAGCGCCTTCGCGCGGCTGTCGAACCGGTCGCGGAAGAGCTGAGCGCACCGGTCGTCTGGGTCGCAGGCAACCATGACGAGCGCCCTGCTCTGCGAGCGGGACTGCTGGGGCTGGACCCGACGGAGGAGCCAGTCACCGGCGTCTGGGACCTCGAGGGACTCCGCCTCATCGCGCTGGACACCAGCGTTCCGGGTTGGCATCACGGAGATCTCGACCGGGGGCAGCTGTCCTGGCTCGCCGACGTGCTCGCCGAGCCCGCTCCTCACGGCACGCTGCTGGCGATGCACCACCCGCCGGTACCGAGTCATCTGCCTCTCTTCGACATCCTGGAGCTGCGTCATCAGGACGAGCTCGCCGCCGTCATCCGTGACAGCGATGTCCGGGGCATCCTCGCCGGTCACCTGCACTACTCCTCGCACGGGCTGTTCGCGGGGGTCCCGGTGAGCGTGGCGTCGGCGACCTGCTACACGATGAACGTGGCGCGCCCCTCGGCCGAGGTGAACGGCATGGAAGCCGCGCAGGCCTTCCAGTTGGTCCATGTATATCCCGACACGATCACGCACACCGTGGTTCCGGTGACCGATGCGGCGACCGGCGACTACTTCTCCGAAGCATGGCTGGAGCGCATGTCGAAGCTCACACCGGAAGGGCGACTCGAGGCCTTCTCCCGCAAACCCGGACGCTGAGCGGCGTAGACTGGTGGGCATCCCCCACCCCTTTTCACCCGCCACGACCCACGAGGATGTGACATGGCTTCTGCCGCGCCTACCCTGACCCGTACCGAGACCGATTCGCTCGGGAGCATGGAGATTCCCGTCGACGCGTACTGGGGGATCCATACCGCCCGCGCCGACGCGAACTTCCCGATCACGAAGCGACCCATCTCGGTGTATCCCGACCTGGTGGTGGGGCTTGCGATGGTCAAGCAGGCGAGTGCCCGTGCCAACCGCGAGATCGGTGTGCTCGATCCCGAGCGGGCGGACCTGATCGACCGCGCAGCGCAGCGCGTGATCGACGGCGAGTTCCACGAGCAGTTCACAGTCGGCGTCATCCAGGGCGGTGCTGGCACCTCGACCAACATGAACGCGAACGAGGTCATCACCAACATCGCGCTCGAGCTCGCCGGCCGCGAGAAGGGCGATTACGCCTTCCTGTCGCCGATCGACCACACCAACCGCAGCCAGTCCACGAACGATGTCTACCCGACCGCGGTGAAGATCGGCCTCTCGCTGACGCTGCGCTCGCTGCTCGAGGAGCTCGACCTGCTGCGCCTCTCGTTCCTGGGCAAGTCGCGGGAGTTCCATGATGTCCTGAAGGTCGGGCGCACCCAGCTGCAGGATGCCGTGCCCATGACGCTCGGTCAGGAGTTCAACGGCTTCGCCACGACGCTCGGCTACGACCACACGCGCCTCACTGAGAACGCCTCGTTGATGTTCGAGATCAACATGGGCGCCACCGCGATCGGCACGGGTATCACGACGCACTCGGGCTACGCGCCTGCTGTGCTCAAGCACCTGCGTCAGATCACCGAGCTCGATCTGCGCACCGCCGGCGACCTGGTCGAGGCGACCAGCGACACCGGCTCGTTCATGTCGTTCTCCTCGACGCTCAAGCGCAACGCGATGAAGCTGTCGAAGATCTGCAACGACCTGCGTCTTCTCTCCTCCGGACCGCAGGCCGGGTTCGGCGAGATCAACCTTCCCGCGATGCAGGCGGGCTCCAGCATCATGCCCGGCAAGGTCAACCCCGTCATCCCCGAGGTCGTGAACCAGGTCGCGTTCGCCGTCGCCGGTGCCGACATGACGGTCACGATGGCTGCGGAAGCCGGACAGCTGCAGCTGAACGCCTTCGAGCCTGTCATCGCGCACTCGATCTTCCAGTCCATCACCTGGATGCGTCAGGCGATGTGGACCCTGCGCGTCAACTGCGTCGACGGCATCACGGCCAACCGCGATCGTCTGGGTGCGATGGTCGGCGCCTCGGTCGGTGTCATCACGGCCCTGACTCCGTTCATCGGCTACGCGGCGGCCGCGGCGCTCGCGAAGACCGCACTCCTGACCAACCGCAGCGTGGCCGACCTGGTCGTCGAGGCCGGCCTGATGTCGCGCGACGAGGTCGTCAAGCAGCTGTCACCCGCGCGTCTGTCGGGACTCGAGACCATCACGGCCGCGATCCCCGTGATCTCGCCGGAGGATCTCATCGAGATCTGATCGACTCCAAAGAACGAGGGGGATGGATGCCGTGGCATCCATCCCCCTCGTTCTGCGTCTGGCAGTCTCAGTCGGTGATGCGGCAGTGGGTCGTGAGTTCGCCGATGCCGTCGATGCCGACCGTGACGGTCGAGTGATCGCGAAGGAAGATCTGCGGGTCGCGCGAGTAACCCGCGCCGCCGGGGCTGCCGGTCGAGATGAGGGTACCGGGCAGCAGTGTGAGCGACTGCGAGAGGTGCGCGATCAGCTTCGCGACCGAGCGCACCATCTGATCGGTGCTGGCGTCCTGCACCGTGTGGCCGTCGACGACGGTCCAGATGTGCAGGTCCTGCGGGTCGGCGATCTCGTCTGCCGTCACCGCGAACGGTCCGGTGGGAGTGAAGCCGTCGAAAGACTTGCAGCGGGACCACTGCGCCTCGGAGAACTGGATGTTCCTGGCGGTGATGTCGTTGACGACGGTGTAGCCCCACACGTGGGAGAGGGCATCCGACTCGGTGACGTCCTTCGCGGGGGAGCCGATGAGCACACCGAGCTCGGCCTCGTAGTCGACGGCTTCGCTCAGGCTCCGTGGCCACGAGGTGGTCTGGTCGTGCCCCGTGAGCGAGTTCGGCCACAGCGTGAACACCGTGGGGGCGGCATCGGTCTTCAGCCCGAGCTCGCTCGAGTGTGCGGCGTAGTTGAGGCCGACGGCCAGCACCGCAGGGGGAGCGAGCACTGCGGACGCGTACTCCCAGTCGCCGAGCGGATGCCGCGCGGCGGTGTCGTCGGCCAGGGCGTCGCGCAACCGCTCGAGCGCTGCCTCGCCGCCCTCGATCAGCTGCTGCAGCGTGGCTGGAGCGTCGGTCAGGAGATCAGAGACGAGGATGGCGTCCGAGTCCTGCACCACGGCGAGAACCGCACCAGGGGAGTCAGGACGGCGCAGATGAGCGAACCGCATGCTACTACGCTACCGGGTGGCGGGCCGTGAGCGGGTGGAGGACTCGGCCATACCCGGGCCCTTACTCTTGTGCCGCATAAGCTTTGGCTATGAGTTTCGGAGGACCACCCCCGTCGCAGCCACCGCCCTATTCGCCGCCACCAGCACAGCCGGTGGGTCGACAGGGCTCTCCCGAGGGGCGGTACGCGGCGCCGGCACCCTCGCTGCCGCAGCAGGGGTACGCGTCTTCGTTGGCGCAGCCGACGCCGTACACGCCGCCGGCTCCCGTCGCTCCGTCGCCGGCCGAGTCGCTGCCGGCACTGCCGGTGCCGACGCGGAAAGGGCGCTCGGTCTCGCTCTGGCTGTTCGGATTCCTCGGCTTCCTGCTCCTCGCGCTGATCGGCTACTTCGGATGGGCTCTCGGCGCCGTCGCCTCCGTCGTCGGTCTGGTGCTGGCGCTCATTCCACTCACCGTCGTGTTCCTCGGTGTGCGGATCATCGACCGCTGGGAGCCCGAGCCGAAGCGTCTGGTGATCTTCGCGATCGCCTGGGGAGCGGTGGCAGCAGCCGGGCTCTCACTGCTCGTCGATGTCGGGCTGAAGGTCTTGATCGGCCCGACCAGCGATGCGTTCTCCGCCGTGGTGCAGGCGCCGATCGTCGAGGAGTTCTGGAAGGGTCTCGGTGTCTTCCTGATCTTCCTGCTCGCTCGACGCGCATTCGATGGGCCGGTCGACGGCGTCGTATACGGAGCGCTCGTCGGCGCGGGTTTCGCCTTCACCGAGAACATCCAGTACTTCGCGCTCAGCCTGATCGAGGGCGGGGGTGAGCAGCTGACGGTCACGTTCGGGGTCCGTGCCATCCTCTCGCCGTTCGCGCATGCGATGTTCACGGCTGTGACAGGCTTCGCGATCGGCCTCGTCGCGCGCCGTCACGGGTCGGCGCAGTCGGCACTCGGCGTCGGTCTGCTCGGCTTCGTCGGAGCAGTGCTGCTGCATGCCCTGTGGAACGGCTCCGCCACCTTCGCGGACTTCTTCGGGCTCTACTTCACCCTCCAGGTGCCACTCTTCATCGGCTTCATCCTCGGCATCATCGCGCTGCGCAGAGAAGAGGCCAGGCTCACCAGAGCCCGACTCGAGGACTATGCGGCGGCAGGATGGTTCACGCCGGAGGAGGTCACGATGCTCGCGACTCCCAGCGGTCGCAAGGTGGGCCTCGCATGGGCTGCCGGGCTTCGCGGAGATCGTCGTCCTCTGATGCGAGCGTTCATCAAGGACGCCACCGAGCTCGCTGCAGTCCGCCAGCGCGCCATCACCGGTCGCGATCCGATGGCGGTGGAGGATGAGCGTGCGCTGCTGATCCGCACCCGCGCCACCAGGGCGGCGCTGCTGGCCTACTGAGGCAGATCCTGGCGGAGTACCCTGCTCGGGAGGAAGGCGGTGGAGCATGAGTACATTCGTCGTGGTTCATGGTGGCGGAGACGTGGGCTGGTCCTGGCATCTCGTCGCTGCCGAGCTGAGAGCGCGCGGGCACGTGGTCTTCACTCCCGACTTGCCCGCCGATGACGACGCGCTCACTCTCGACGACTATGCCGACGCGGTCGTGGCGCACGTCGGTGCGCGGCCAGGGGTGGTCGTGGTCGGACATTCCTTCGGAGCCTTCACGGCGCCACTGGTCGCCGAGCGACTCTCGGCCGATCTCCTCGTCCTGATCGCGGGGATGATCCCGGCACCGGGCGAGCCGCCGGAGCGGTGGTGGGCGAACTCCGGATACCTCGCAGCGTCGCAGGCGCAGGCCGCTCTGGATGGTGGGCTGACGGGCAACGACGATCCGTATGTGAGCTTTTACAACGATGTCCCGCGCGACCTGGCCGAAGAGGCACTGCGACGAGAGCGGGCGCATCCGTCGCAGGCGGCGATGGAGGGGCCGTGGCCGCTGTCGGAGTGGCCTGCCGTGCCGACGAAGGTCATCGTGTTCAGCGACGATCGCTTCTTCCCTGCGGCCTTCCTCCGCGACCTCGCCCTCGAGCGTCTGGGAGTGCGCGCGGACGAAGTGCCGGGCGGGCATTGCGCGATGTTGAGCCGGCCGGCCGAGATCGCCGAGATGCTCGACGGATACGTCGGCTGAAGTCGAGGAACTCGCCCCTGGCAAGACTCAGCGCCCGACGCTGCGGCGATGCCTGCGAGTCTCCCGGGCGCTGAGTTGATCTGTAATCAGGGTGCACCCGACCCGTCGTGAGTGTCAAGAGCTTCTTGTCCGCCGACCACGACCCCGGTGTCGAGGTGTTCGCTGTGAGCAGGTGCGTTCGCGTTGACCGCGCCCGCGATGCTCGGGTTTGATGGAAGCATGACTGATCGCACAAAGCCTGAGTTCGACGCCCCCAGCGGGCCCGCTCCCGCGGAGCTCGTCATCCGCGACATCATCGTGGGTGACGGCGCGGAGGCCCAGCGGGGCGACACCGTGACCGTCCACTACGCCGGCGTCGAGTTCGAGTCCGGCGAGGAGTTCGACTCCTCGTGGGGACGCGGCGAGACCATCCAGTTCCCGTTGGCCGCTCTGGTTCAGGGGTGGCAGGAAGGAATCCCCGGCATGAAGGTCGGCGGTCGCCGCGAGCTCATCGTTCCGCCGCACCTCGCCTACGGTCCGGCCGGAGGAGGGCACTTCCTCTCCGGTAAGACGCTGATCTTCATCATCGATCTCATCGCGGTCTGACCCCCGTCTGACCTGCAACGAGGCGCCCCTCTTCTTCCGAAGAGGGGCGCCTCGTTCTGTGTCGGAAAAGAATCTTCATTCAGGGGAATATATGCGAGTGAATGTAAGTTGTCACAGGGGTCGCGGTGAACGCGGCCCTTGTCCCTTGCCGCAGCAGCGGCTGAAGTCTCCGGAGGAGAAACTATGACCAGCATCGAGATTCCCGGCTACCGTCCCGGCACCTGGGTACTTGACCCGGCCCACAGTGAGGTCACCTTCAGCGTCCGCCACATGATGATCTCCAAGGTGCGCGGCACCTTCGGTGTCAAGAACGCGACGCTGATCGCTCCCGAGAACCCTCTCGAGACCAAGGTCGAGGCGACCGTCGACGTCACTTCGGTCGACACCAATGACGAGGGCCGCGACGCGCACCTGCGTTCGGCCGACTTCTTCGACACCGAGAACTTCCCCACCATGGAGTTCGTGTCGACGGGCGCACGCGTCAAGGGCGATGACCTGTTCGTCGACGGCGACCTCACGATCCGTGGCATCACCAAGCCGGTGAGCTTCGAGCTCGACTTCGGCGGCTTCGGCACCGACCCGTACGGCAACTACAAGGCCGGTGCCTCCGCCAAGGCCGTCATCAACCGTGAGGACTTCGGTCTCACGTGGAACGCAGCTCTCGAGACCGGTGGCGTTCTCGTCGGCAAGGACATCACGATCAACCTCGACCTGCAGGGCGCTCTGCAGCAGGACTGATCCCGTCAGGCAGTTTCCATGAACCCCGGGCCCGTCAGGGCTCGGGGTTCTCTGCGTCGTAGTCGTGGAACCGGCGGTTGCGGCGGGCGAGCATCGCCACGAGGGCGATCACCAGGACTCCGCCCAGCAGCGGCGGGAACCACAGGGTCGTCAGGGTCGCGAGGGTGCCGGCGTACAGTGCTCCGACGCGCGGGCCTCCGGCCACCACCACGACGAACAGTCCCTGGAGACGGCCCCGCATGGCATCGGGCACTGCTGCCTGCATCATCGTGTTGCGGTAGATCGAACTGACGTTGTCCGAGGCGCCGGACAAAGCCAGCGCGACGCAGGCGGCGACGATCAGTCCGATGTGCGGAGCCGTCTCGCTGGCCGGAGATGAGAAGGCGCCGACGAGCAGCACGACGCTGAACAGCAGGATCGATGCGCCATAGGCCTCGACGGCCCGTGCGATTCCACGACCGTGCCAGCGGTACTGCACCACGCGGCCCGAGAACAGGCTCGACGTGAAGGTGCCGACCGCGACGGCGGCGGTGAGGATGCCGGTAGTGAGTGCTCCGCCGCCGAGGAGGACGGTGCCGAGGGCGGGGAAGAGGACGAGGGGCTGCCCGAAGGTCATCGCGATGATGTCGATGATGTACTGCATCCGGATGTTGCCCGCTTTGCGAAGGAATCGCCAGCCGTCGACGAGAGACTCGAGACCGGGGCGGACCGTCTCTCCCTCCGGCCGCAGCGACGGCAGCGTCCACAGTCCGAGGAACATCGACAGCATCAACACGACGTCGATCGTGTAGGTCCAGCCGTATCCGGTGAGCGCGACGAGGAGACCTGCCAGTGCAGGTCCCGCCATCACCGTCAGCCCGAAGGCGACGCCGTTGAGGGCGGATGCGGCGGCCAGCTGTGCCCGTGGGATGAGGCGCGGCACGATCGCTGTGCGCGTCGCCATGCCCACCGAGTTCGCCGCAGAGTTGATGATGCTCAGCACATACAGCCACCAGATGGTCTCCATGCCGGTCCAGGTGAGGGCTGCGAGCAGAGCGGTGGAGGCGAACGTGATCGTCGCCGCGATCAGGGCGACGCGACGTCGGTCGAAGGCATCCGCGAGCATGCCGCCGTACAGGCCGGCGAGGATCATCGGCACGAGGCCGGCGACGGCGATCATCGAGACGGCGAAGGTGCTCTGCGTCAGTGCGAACACATGCAGCATCACCGTGACGATGGTGAGCTGACCCCCGATGCCTGCGAGGGTCGAGCCGATCCACATTCGGGCGAATGCTGGGCTGGTCTTCAGCGGGGTGAGGTCGATCAGATGACCGCGCCGGGCGCTCACTCGTCGAACTTCTTCTGCACCTTCCGAGCCTAGTTGACGCCAGCGGAGGGCCCTCTCCGCCGGTGTCACCCAGGGGAGTCGTCGGCTGGTAGACTTTCGAGGTTGCCGTTCGATCGGCCGCGGATAAAGAGAGCCCACGCATCAGGCGTCGGGCGCCGCGCAACAAGCTGAAAGGGGATCGAATCTATGGCACTGGAAGCAGACGTCAAGAAGGCGATCATCGAAGAGTACGCGACGCACCCCGGTGACACCGGATCCCCCGAGGTGCAGGTCGCAATGCTGACGCAGCGCATCAAGGACCTCACCGAGCACCTCAAGGAGCACAAGCACGACCACCACTCGCGTCGTGGGCTGTTCCTGCTCGTGGGTCAGCGCCGTCGTCTGCTCGGCTACCTCCAGGACATCGACATCGCGCGCTACCGCTCGCTGATCGAGCGTCTCGGACTCCGCCGCTAAGGCACTGCAGGCCTGCGTACAATCGCGCAGAACATTCTTGAGAAGGCCGCCCCACGGTGTGGGGCGGCCTTCGTCATGTCTCGGGGTTGATCCTCCTCGCGCTTTCCGATAGGAAAGTAGAAGGCTTTCCGTTCGGAAAGTGGAGGAGGTTCGTCGTGAAGCAGAAGCCGATTCCCGGTCAGAGTGCTCTCGTGCCGCCCGATGCCGACGTCGCTCGGCAGTACCTGGCTGCGGCGGATGCGGTGATGGAGCGGCGTGACCGCACTGTCGACAGGCGCGCGCTTGCCTGGCTCCAGATCGTCAATGCGGCCGTCACGGCCGGATACCTCGCCACGTTCGCGCTCATCCTGCGCCAGGGGGACGTCGTCGCTTCCCAGGTGGTTCTGTTCACCCTCCTGGTGTGGGGACAGCTGGCGAGCGGGATGGCGCAGCGGAGCGGGATGCAGTGGCGCTGGAGCTCCGCGCGGTGGCCGCTCCTGCTCGGCGGAGGAGTCGTGCTCGTCGGGGCCGTCATCGTGTTCGGACTCGTCGCATTGGACACCAGGCTCCCGGCTGTCGTGGTGCTCATCCCGGCGGGCATGGTCCTGCTGGGCAGCGGAGGCTACGGCGTGGTCCAGCTTCTGCGTGCTGCCGGCGATCCGCGACCTCCGCAGCCTTCGCGGATCGCCCTGCCCGCCCCGATCCGGTGGGGGACCGTGCTCGTCGGAGTCGCTCTCGGCGTGCTGACCATGCTCGCGGGAGCGCCGGATGACGCATTGCGCAGCGTGATCACTCTGCTGGTGATGCTGGTGCTCCTCGCCTGGATCGTCGCCTTCAACACTCCCGTGGGGCTCCCCGCCATCGGCGCTTCCTGGCGGTGGCCGCATGTCGCGATCTTCTTCCTCGCGGTCGGCATCCCCGTCACTCTCACGGTGGGGGGAGGGGCATTCGGCGGCCAGGGGCTCGCCGGCGTCCTCGGTGGCACCGTCGTGATCGTGCTCTTCGCAGTGGTGTCCTTCGTCCCAGGGCGGGAGCGCCGTGGCTGAGGCGGCGTTCCGGCCGCACCCGCGCACGCAGCTGGACGACAACTTCGCCTCGCCCATCCGGTTCTCGCTCATGGCGGCGCTGGGCGACGGCATGGAACTCGACTTCCAGGCCCTCCGCGAGATCCTCCAGTGCGGTGACTCTCCTCTGAGCAAGGCCATCACGCACCTGCAGGCGGCTGAGTATGTTCTCGCGCGCAAGGGTGTCGTCGGCGGTCGCTCGCGCACCTGGGTGCGTTCGACGAAGATGGGCCGCGATGCCTTCGCGGCCCATCTCCAGGCGTTACGGGAGATCGTGGCCCTCACCGCCGGGCCACAATTGTGATGCCCGTCAGGCGGTCGCGCTGACGAGGTCTGGGTGGTGGATCGCCGCGACATCGGGGTGCGCACGAAGCCGAGACTTGAGCGCGTTCTCGCCGTAGGTCGCATGGATCGGATTGCCGGGGTCCTCGGTGACTCCGGTCGCTTGATCAGCGAGGTCAGCGGGGAGCTCGATCAGCGGCAGTTGCTGATCGAGCGCGGGGTTGAAGAAGAACGGGATCGAGATGCGCTCCTCCGGTGCTCGTGGTGAGATCACACGGTGGTTCGTGGCCTTGAGGTATCCGCCGGTGGCATACTCCAGCAGCTCGCCGATGTTGACGACGAAGGCGCCGGACACCGGGGGAGCCGACACCCACTCTCCGTCACGCTCGACCTGGAGTCCGCCCTTGCCGGGCTCGACCCACAGCAGCGTCAGCACACCGGAGTCCTTGTGCGCTCCGACGCCCTGCTGCGGTTCGGGCTCGTCCGTGCCCGGGTATCGCACGATCTTGATCAGGGTCGAAGGATCGCGGAACGGCTCGTCGAAGTAGGTCTCGTCGGCGCCGAGAGTGACAGCCCAGGCGCGCAGGAGCTTGCGGGCGATCTCTGTCAGGGTGTCGTGCCACTCCGTGACGATTTCCTTCAGCTCCGGTTGTGCTGCAGGCCAGAGATTGGGGCCGGTGAGACGGTTGAAGGCGGGGCCGCCGTCGACGGGTTCGCGCTCGGGGCCGATGTCGATCTGCTCGCGCCAGTCGACCTTCCCCTGCGTCCGCTCGCCGCCGACGCGGGTGTACCCGCGGAAGTGCGGGCTGTTCACGTTCTCGATCGCGAGCTTGTCCGCTTCGGGCAGGGCGAAGAAGCCGAGGGCCGCCTGATGGAGCCGGGCCTCGAGCTCTGGGGAGATCCCCGTGCCGGTGAGGTAGAAGAAGCCGACGTCGTGCGTCGCCGCCCGGAGTTCATCGCGGAATCGTGCCGCGGCCTCGGGGCCTTCGTCGAGCTGGGACAGGTCCAGGATGGGGAGCGAGAGTTCAGCCATGGACTGAGGCTACGTCGCGCCGCGGGGGCGTGATCCTGTGTTGCGCTCCATTACTTCCGGTCCGCGTGTTCAGCGCGCGTTGATCGCGGTGCTAGAGTCTCCTTCGGTAAGGGCTGCCTTACCTCATTCAACGCCAGAGAGTGTTCTTCCGTGCTCGCCACCTATCTCATCGGGCTCCGCGAGGGGCTTGAAGCCGCACTCGTCGTCGGCATCCTCGTCGCCTACCTCCGTCGCCTCGATCGTCAGGACGCGCTTCCGAAGATGTGGGCGGGCGTCGGTCTCGCGATCATCCTGGCGCTCGGCATCGGCGCCGTGCTCACCTTCGGCGCCTACGAGCTCACGTTCCAGGCTCAGGAGCTGATCGGCGGGGGACTCTCGCTCCTCGCCGTGGCGATGGTCACGTGGATGATCTTCTGGATGCAGCGCGCGGGGCGCACCATGAAGGCGACACTCGAGGGCGGCATCGACCGTGCCCTCACTGCGGGCGGGCTGTGGGCGCTCATCGCCATCGGCTTCGTATCGGTCGCCCGCGAGGGCATAGAGACGACCCTGCTGCTGTGGTCGATGGTGCAGTCGTTCGGCGACGCGCCCTCTGCACTGCTGGGTGCATTGTTGGGTCTCATCGCGGCTGTGATCATCGGCTGGCTGATCTCGCGCGGTGCGGTGCGGCTCGACCTGCGTCGCTTCTTCGCCTGGACGGGCGGTTTCCTCGTGATCGTCGCCGCAGGGGTCCTCGCCTATGCGCTGATGGATCTGCAGGAGGCGGGCCTGCTCCCCGGCCCGTTCACCGCCCTGGCTCCGATCGACGCCGTGACAGGTGGCGTGGCCGTGGGCTGGGCTGCCTTCCCGTTCGGCTGGGCTTTCGACGTCTCGGCGACGATCGCCCCCGGCGGACCGCTCGCCTCCATCCTGCAGGCGACGGTCGGGTTCATGCCCGCCATGACCTGGCTGCAGGTCGTCGCCTGGGCTCTCTACATCTCGCTCGTCGGATGGCTGTACATCCGCGGACTCCGCATGAAGCGCCCGTCGAAGCCGCAGGCTCCGGCCGCGCCCGCCTCTGAATCTCCCTCCCTCACACAACAAGGAGCAGCATGACCACCACGCACCGGTTCCTGGGGGTGCTCGCCGCCACCGGCGCCGCCGCCCTCGTCTTGAGCGGCTGCGTCGCGAAAAGCGATGCGGGGGCCACCGCGGCCTTCGACGTCTCGTCCACTGCCGGCGACTGCGCCGTCTCCGCGGTGACAGCGAAGAGCGGGACGCTGACCTTCAACGTCAAGAACGACACCGAGCAGGTCTCCGAGTTCTATCTGCTGGCCGAGGATGGTCTGCGGATCGTCGGCGAGGTCGAGAACATCGCCCCGTCGGCATCTCGAACGCTCACCGTGGTCGCGCAGCCGGGCGACTACTTCACGCTCTGCAAGCCGGGCATGATCGGCGAGGGCGTCGGCAAGACCGCGTTCACGGTCACCGGAGATCGCGTCGCGGTCGACGGTCCTGACGCCGAGCAGAAGCAGAAGGCCGTCGACCTCTACGCCGCGTTCGTCAAGGACCAGGTCGGCCAGCTCGTCCCCGCTGTCGAGGACTTCGTCGCCGCCTACGAGTCCGGTGACGACGAGACCGCACGCACGCTCTTCCCGCAGACCCGCGCATTCTACGAGCGCATCGAGCCCGTCGCCGAGGCGCTGGGCGACCTCGACCCGCGCATCGACTACCGCGAGGTCGACGCCGTGGCTGAGGGGCTGGACTGGACAGGATTCCATCGCATCGAGAAAGACCTGTGGGTGCCGGCTCAGGATGCGCTGAACGCCGACGGTGAGACCCCCGCCTGGCAGGACTGGGCGCCGTCGACCCCCGAGGAGCGTGCCGACTACGGCGACCTGCTGCTCGCCGACGTGCAGGAACTGTACGACTACGTGCACTCCGACGACTTCACCACCGCCCTCGACGACCAGGGCATCGGCGGCATCTCGAACGGCGCGATCGCGCTGCTCGACGAGGTCGCGACCGGCAAGATCTCCGGCGAGGAGGACTGGTGGTCGGGAACCGACCTCTACGACTTCGCGGCGAATGTCGAAGGCTCGAAGATGGCGTTCTCGCTCGTGCAGGACTTCGCCGTCGCGCAGGGTGACGACGGCAAGGCGCTCGTCGCCGAGATCGAGCCGGGCTACACGGCGCTCGAGGACTCTCTCGCCGCCCACGGTTCGCTGGCCGACGGGTTCGTGGGGTACTCGGAGCTGACCGAGGCCGACAAGCGCGAGTTCACCGACCTGATCAACGCGCTCGCCGAGCCGCTCTCGCAGCTCACCAGCACGGTCCTCGACTGATCAGCTTCGTGCTGACCTGAACCGGTACCATCACGGACGTGAATGAACCAGAAGCGGATGCCTCGCCCGACGAGTCATCGATGGGCGAGGCATCCGCTCCTGCCGGTCTGAGCAGGCGCGGCCTGCTCGGTCTCGCGATCGGCGGCGGAGTGGCAGGACTCGCCGTCGGTGCGGGGGCAGGCCTCACCGGGGGCGTGGCGATCGGGCGAGCGCGGGCTGCGGATGACGCGCATTCCGCGTACGAGTTCTTCGGAGCGCATCAGAGCGGCATCACCACGCCGGTGCAGGATCACCTGCACTTCGCCAGTTTCGACATGATGCCGCGCACCGACCGCGAGGATCTCATCTCGCTTCTGCAGGACTGGACGTACGCGTCCTCACGCATGGTGCAGGGCCTCGAGGTCAGCGCGACGGGTGCGGTCGGTGGCCCGGCCGAAGCGCCGCCGGATGACACCGGGGAGGCGCTCGGACTCCCCGCCGCCGGGCTCACGATCACGTTCGGCTTCGGGCCGGGACTCTTCGAGAATGAGGACGGCGACCGCTACGGCATCGCCGCGCAGCGCCCCGCAGGGCTGGAACGCCTGCCGGCCTTCCTCGGCGACGATCTCGATCCGCAGACCTCTCACGGCGATCTCTGCATCCAGGCGTGCGCCGATGACCCGCAGGTCGCGGTGCATGCCATCCGCAACCTCAGTCGCATCGCCTTCGGGCGGGCGCGCCTGCGCTGGTCGCAGCTGGGCTTCGGTAAGACCTCTCGCACCACGGCGACGCAGGCCACTCCGCGAAACCTCTTCGGTTTCAAGGACGGCACCGCGAACATCCTGGCCGACGACACGACTGCGCTCACCGATCACGTGTGGGTGTCGGCGAAGGATGAGCCGGCGTGGCTCGCCGGGGGCTCGTACCTCGTGGCCCGCAAGATCGCGATGCTGATCGAGACCTGGGATCGGGTGCGCTTGTCCGAGCAGGACACGATCATCGGCCGCGACAAGGGGGAGGGGGCGCCGCTCTCCGGTGGAGACGAGTTCACGGCGCCGGATTTCCACAGCAAGACGATCGATGCGAACAGCCACGTGAGTCTCGCCCATCCCGAGCAGAACGACGGCATCCGCATCCTGCGACGCGGGTACAACTACGTCGACGGGAACAACGCCCTCGGTCGCCTCGACGCCGGACTCTTCTTCCTCTCGTACCAGCGTGATCCCGCGCAGTTCATCTCGCTCCAGCGGCGGCTGTCGACGGATCTCATGAACGAGTACATCAAACACGTCGGATCCGGCATCTGGGCGGTGCCTGCCGGGGTGAAGCCCGGTTCCTATGTGGGAGCCGCGCTTTTCGCCTGACCCGTCAGGACTCGCTGGCGGCGATGAGCGTCTCGACGGCGAAGCCAGCGATGGCGTCAGCGCCGGAATGGTCGTCTGCAGTGATCGTGACCACGGCATCGTCGAGGAATATTAGCAGCTGACCGTGGGCGCCGTGCAGTCGCCAGGCCGGACCGGGGCCGCCCCAACCGGCAAGCGCGTAGCGGTCATAGGCAGGGCTCTCCCCGGCGACGACCCAATTCGCATGCATCGAGTCGATCCACTCGGATGAGATGAGCGGTCGTCCCTGCCACATCCCGCGATCGCGGATGAGGAGGCCGAGGCGGGACAGCTCTTCGGTGCGGAGGAAGAGCCCGCCTCCAGCCTCGATGCGCCCCTGGGGGCTGCGCTCCCACTCCACGTCGTCGATGCCGAGCGGGCCGAACAGACGGGTGACGAAATAGTCGCCGACGTCGCCGACACGTGCGGCCAGCGCGGCCATCGCGGTATACGTGCTCGCGTTCGAATACTGGAAGGTCCGTCCGCTCGAGGGGCGTCGCAGGAACTCGCGTGCCAGATCCGGCCAGTCGGTCATCAGGGTGTCGGACCACGGCAGGTCGACGCCGCTCGACATCATCAGGAGGTGGCGCAGAGTGACCTCGTCGACACCGGGGCCCAGGTCGTGGTCGGGCAGGTAGGTCGACACCGGCTCATCGAGCGACACCATCCCTTCATCCGCGGCGATTCCTGCGGCGAGTACGCAGACCCCTTTCGCGACCGAGTGCACGTCTTCGCGGACGTCGGCGGTCCAGCGATACTCCGCAGTGTCCGCACCCAGGCGGACGTGCAGGCCGTGGGCGACGAACCCCGACGCCTCCACCTGATCGACGATGCGGTCTCGGACGGTCTGCGCTCGGGTCACACCTCGAGGCTATCGCCTGCCTCTATCGAGGCCGTCGAGACCCGGTCGGGTCGTTCCGGCGGCCTTCCTTGGAGGCGAGTTCCGGATCGGCGAACAGCCAGCCGGGCCGCGGCTCGACCAGGGGGCGAAACACCCATCTGACCGGCTTGGTCGCCAGGACGAGCGCGATCACGACCGACAGCACGGTCACGATCGGGAGCCAGATCCAGGTGGGTTCGAGGTCGCGCAGGACTCCGCTCTCGCGGAACGGATACAGCACGAACGAGTGCAGCAGGAACACGTACATCGTGTACTGGCCGAAGGTCGTCCACCAATGCGCGCCGCGCGGGATGAGGGCGAAGAAGGCAGCGCTGAGAACGACCGCGAGCAGCATCAGGACGATCCGGATGCCGCCGGCCCACCACTGCTCCCCGCCGAGATCGGCGTAGGAATCCTCGTAGAAGAGCCAGTGACGCAGATCGGTGGCCTGCCAGACGGGGAGCCAGTTCCAGGCTGCCCAACCGGTGGCCGCGAAGATCGCCACGGCTCCGGCGCGCAGCCACCACGGCCGGAAGTCGAGGAGTCGGAGACGGTCGACGATGTCGTGTTCACGCAGCCACCAGCCCAGGGTGAAGAACGGCAGCAGTCCGAGCGTGCGCGAGAGCGAGAAGGTGCTGTCGATGTTCGGCAGGTAGCCCACGCCGACCGAGATCACGACGGTCCACAGCAGCGGCCAGCGCAGCAGGGCGAGGTAAGGGAGCACGAGCCGGAAGATGCCGAGGGCGAGCAGGAACCACAGCGTCCAGCTCGGCTGGGTGATGTTCGGGTTGGCCTGGCCCT
Source organism: Microbacterium sp. MYb54 (assembly GCF_002979515.1). Lineage (GTDB taxonomy): Bacteria > Actinomycetota > Actinomycetes > Actinomycetales > Microbacteriaceae > Microbacterium. The sequence goes on from NZ_PCPA01000001.1 coordinate 114,713, forward strand.
CGACGAGCCACTTGGTGAGGGTCCAGAGCGTCTCGAAGATGACGTACGGGAGGATGATGTCGGTGATCACCCGAGCCATCTGCGTCTTGGTCGGGGAGCCGGATTTGGAGAAGTACCCGGAGATGATCGCGAAGGCAGGCATGTGGAACGCATACAGCGCCAGGTAGAAGGCGAATGCGATGTCGGAGTCGTAGATGAGTCGCTGGATCGCATGGCCGAGGACGACGAGGACTATGCAGATGTAACGCGCGTTGTCCCAGAACGGCACGCGCCGTCGCTTGCGGGGAACCGATCCTGTGGTGGGCCCTGAGATGTCCGCCCCGGTACTGCTCATCGTTCGAGGCTACAAGGCCGGGAATAAAGTTGCTCTGAGCGCGTTGACACATATACATTCAAATGAATAGAAACGGATGCGAGTCATCCGATTCGGAGACACGGAGCAATCATGAGCGAGCAGTCAGGCGCGCAGGCGATGCAGTTCGGCATCATGTCGGTCAGCGACATCACGCGCGATCCCACCACCGGGATCACCCCCAGCGAGCAGGAGCGCATCAAGGCGACGACGGCCATCGCCGTGCACGCCGAAGAGGTCGGTCTCGACGTCTTCGCGATCGGCGAGCACCACAACCCGCCGTTCTGGTCCTCCAGCCCCACAACCTTCCTGGCGGCGCTTGCCGCCCAGACCGAGCGCCTGATCGTCTCCACCTCGACGACGCTCATCACCACGAACGACCCGGTGCGCATCGCCGAGGAGTACGCGATGCTCCAGCACGTCTCCGACGGACGCATGGACCTCATGCTCGGTCGCGGCAACACCGGCCCGGTGTATCCGTGGTTCGGTCAGGACATCCGCCAGGGGCTCCCGCTCGCGATCGAGAACTACGCGCTGCTGCACAAGCTGTGGCGCGAAGACGTCGTCGACTGGGAAGGGAAGTTCCGCACGCCGCTGCAGGGGTTCACGTCCACGCCGCGTCCGCTCGACGGCATCGCACCCTTCGTGTGGCACGGGTCGATCCGCACGCCCGAGATCGCCGAGCAGGCCGCCTACTACGGCGACGGCTTCTTCGCGAACAACATCTTCTGGCCGAAGGAGCACTATCAGCGCCTCATCGAGCTGTACCGCCAGCGCTTCGAGCACTACGGCCACGGCACGCCGGAGCAGGCGATCGTGGGTCTGGGTGGACAGGTCTTCATGGCCGCGAAGTCGCAGGACGCGGTGAACCAGTTCCGTCCGTACTTCGACAACGCGCCGGTCTACGGTCACGGTCCGAGCATGGAGGACTTCACGGAGATGACGCCGCTCACGGTGGGTTCACCGCAGCAGGTGATCGACCGCTACGCCGGTATGCGTGAGCACTACGGCGACTACCAGCGTCAGCTGTTCCTCATCGATCACGCGGGTCTGCCGTTGAAGATGGTGCTGGAGCAGCTCGACATCCTGGGCGCCGAGGTGGTCCCCGTGCTCCGCAAGGAGCTCGCGAAAGATCGTCCGGCGAACGTGCCGGATGCTCCGACCCACGCAGCCCGCGTCGCTGCCGAGTTCGGCGACGGCCCGACCCGCCAGGCACGCCCCGGTGCGAACCGCGGGGACAACCTGACCGGTGATTCGCCGTACCAGGACAGCCCCGCTCCCGCCGGTGCGGCTTTCGGGCTCGGCCGGAAGGAGGCCTGAGATGACCACGCGTCGTATCGCCGTGGTGTCGGCCGGCCTGTCGAACCCGTCGTCCACGAGGATGCTCGCGGATCGTCTGGCGGCCGAGACCGTGAAGGCTCTCGCCACGCACGACATCGAGGCGAGCGTCGACGTGATCGAGCTGCGCGACTACGCGCACGACATCACGAACAACCTGCTCACGGGGTTCGCGCCGCCGGCGCTCGAGACCGCGATCAACACGGTCGTGTCCGCCGACGCGCTGATCGCGGTGACCCCGATCTTCTCGACGAGCTATTCGGGTCTTTTCAAGTCGTTCATCGATGTGCTCGACCCCGATGCGCTCACCGGCACGCCGGTGCTGATCGGTGCGAACGCCGGCACGGCGAGGCATTCGCTCGCGATCGACTATGCGATCCGTCCGCTCTTCGCCTACCTGCATGCCGAGCCCGTCTCGACCGGCGTGTTCGCGGCGTCGAGCGACTGGGGTGGAGCAGGCGACGACGTCGCCCCGCTCGCCAAGCGCGTGGAGAAGGGCGCGAAAGAGCTCGCAGACGCGATCGCGCGTCGAGAGGCGGCTGCGGTCGCCGACCCGTACGACCCCGCGACCTACCTGGGTGCGGGCCGCTCCTTCGGTCACATGCTGGGCGGTCTCGCGGGAGAGTGAGTGGCGCATGACGCCATCGACAATGTCCGAGGGGCATCGTACGGTGGCGTCATGCCCACACACGCCGCGCTCAGTGCGCTCCAGGAACAGTTGACCGGCACCTTCCTCTTTCCGCACGATGTCGGCTACGAAGCGGCTCGACAGCCATGGAATCTCGCGATCGAGCAGCGGCCAGAAGCTGTCGCGGTGCCTGCCGACGTCGATGACCTCCGGGCTCTGTTGGCAGCGGCGCGGCAGTCCGGTGTACGACTGGCTGTGCAGCCGAGCGGTCATGGAGCCTCAAGTTCCCTTGCCGGTGCTGTGCTGGTGCGGATGAGCGCGTTCGATGACCTCGAGGTCGACCACGATCGCGGCACCGTCCTGGTCGGAAGCGGCGTGCGCTGGGGTGCGGTCGTAGAGGCGCTGGAAGGCACCGGTTGGGTGGCTCCGGCCGGTACCAGCCCGGTCGTGAGCGTCGCCGGGTACACGTTGGGCGGCGGCCATTCGTGGTTCAGTCGGACGGCCGGTCTCGGCTCCGACAACCTGCGAGCCGCCTGGGTTTTGCGCACCGACGGCACCCACGAACGGGTCGATGACGACACCGATCCCGACCTCATGTGGGCGCTGCGAGGCGCGGGCGGCCTCGTGGGCATCGTCACCGCACTCGAGATCGACCTGGTCGCCGCCCCCTCGGTATGGGGTGCGAACCTCACGTTCGACGTCGCGGATGCACCGGCAGTGGTCCGTGCCGTCCGTGACCTCGGAGCCTCTGCTCCCTCGACGTTGAACATCTTCCTGAACTCGATGCGGATGCCGGATGCACCGCAGCTCCCCGAAGAGATCAGGGGACGCAGCTTCCTCACCGTGCAGGCGTTGTCCACCGACGGACCCCACGAGGAATCGATCGACGCGGTGCGTCGTGCGGGCACCGTGCGCAGGGAGATCACCGGGCCGACGTCGCCGGGTGCACTCGCCGCCGCGTCGAACGAGCCGACCGACCCGACACCGGGCGGCGGAGCATCGATGGCGCTCACCGTTCTCGACGACGCGACCATCGACGCACTCCTCGAGTTCCGCGAGCTGCCGGAGCAGTGGCCGATCATGGGCATCGATATCCGGATGCTCGGTGGGGCACTCGACGCTCCGCGACGTTCCGGGTTCGCGTCGTTGGAGTCCGTCGGCTGGTTGCTCCACGCGCTCGTGCCGGTGATCCCTGGAGTGCCTGCCGCACCAGGAGAAGCCAGTCTCGTGGCGTTCCGGGAGCTGTTGGCACCGAACGAAGCGTCGCAGACGGTGACGACGTTCCTCGAGCCGGACCAGACGCTGGATCGCTGCGGCTCCGCCGCCGACGTCGCGCGGCTTAGAGAGCTTCGGGCCCGGTTCGATCCCGATGGCGTGCTGCACGAAGCTCGGCTCCCGCGCTGACGCTCAGGCCTCAGGCTCGGTTCGTCGCTTCCAGTCGTACTCGGTCTCGGGCCGTCCGCGGGTGCCGTAGCGCGCAGCCCGGGTGACTACGCCCTCGACCACGAGGTGCTCGAGGTACCGGCGTACGGCGACCCGAGACATACCGAGTCGCTCCGCGGCTTCGCTCGCCGACAAAGGCCCATCGGTCCGCAGCTCCGCCGTGACCCTCTCGAGAGATGCGGCAGAGAGCCCTTTGGGAAGGGCGATGGTGCCAGTGGTGCGCCCGAGCAGTGCGTCGATCTCCGCCTGCGTCGCTTCGCCGTCGGTGGTCCGTGCCTGCTCCCGATGCGTCCGGTACTGCTCCATCCGCTCGCGGAACACCGCGAAGGGGAATGGCTTGACGAGGTACTGGAACACGCCGAGTGCCGCCATCTGTCGCACGGTGTCAGCGTCGCGCACACTGGTGATCGCGATCACATCGACCGATGCCGAGCGTGAGCGGAGCGCTCGCAGCACGTCGATGCCGGAGCCGTCCGGCATCGTGATGTCGAGCAGCACGAGATCGAAAGCATCGGGGTGATCGAGCACGGCGGTCATGGCCGCGCGCGCCCCTGCGCATTCGGCACCGACGACGAACCCGTCGAGGCGCTCCACGTAGTCGCGATGCAGCTCGAGCGTCAGAGCGTCGTCGTCGACGATGAGTGTGCGGATCATCGCTGTGTCCTTCGTGTTCCTGCTGCCGGGAGAACGACGCGGAATGTCGTCGGTTCCCCGCTCACCGTCACGGAACCGCCGGCTCCGGTAACGACCGAGCGCACGAGCGCGAGTCCGACACCGCGTCCGTGCGCATCGGCGGGCTTCGTGGAGAAGCCCTGATCGAAAATCCGCCCACGGAGGTCCGGGGGGATCCCGGGCCCACTGTCCGACACCTCGAGCACGATCCCCGCGTCCGCATTCGGACGGAGCGAGACCTGCACCCAGCGATCCTCGGAATCGACGGCGGCATCCATCGCGTTGTCCACGAGATTTCCGAGCACCGAGACGGCGTCCACGGGGGAGAGCGGCGTGCGGGGTGTGTCGGGCTCGATGTGCACGCGCCAGTCGATGCCGCGCTCCTTCGCCTGTGAAGCCTTGCCCAGGAGCAGTGCTCCGACGGCCGGGTCTCCGTGACGGCGCGCGGTGACCTGGTCCACCAGAGACTGGCTCTGTCGCGACGTCTCCGTGAGGATCTCGATCGCCTCGTCGGGGCGTCCGAGCTCGAGCAGGGCGACGGCGGCGTGCATCCGATTCCCATGCTCGTGGGTCTGCGCGCGCAGGGCCTCACCCAGCGTACGGATCGATTCGTACGACGACACGGCATCGCGCACCTGACCGGGCGGCAGATCGCCCGCGATGCGGCGGGTCACCCGGCGGGCGATGACGGCACCGCCCGCACCGATCGCGACGAGGCCGACCGTGATGCCGAGCGTGAGTGGCAGGCGGCGGACCAGGGTGTCGGTGATGGACTCGGTCGTCACTCCGGCGGCGACCCAGCCGATCAGCTCCCCGCCCGGTGCGGTGACCGGCGCGATCGTCCGCACGGAGGGCCCGAGGGTACCGGTGAACTCCTCGGTCAGGGCCTGGGGTGACGCGGGGATCGTGCCCAGGTAGATACCGCCGATCTGGTCGGTGTCGGGATGGGTGAGCCGTGTGCCGTCCGTGGTCATGACCGTGATGAAGTCGAGCCCTGCGCCGGTGATCACCGCGAGGGAGTAGGGCTCGAGGACCTGCGTGGCCGCATCCTGGTCGCTCGAGCGCAGGCCGTCGATGATGAGGGGTGAGGAGGCGAACGAGGTCGCGGTGGCCGCCGTCACCCGCTCCGCCTCCGCGCGGATCGATCGCTGCGCTTCGACGACGAGGAAGACCGCCACGAGGGCACCGATCACGACGGCCGCGACGAGCAGCACCACGAAGACTCGAGAAGCGGTACTGCGGGTGCGGGAGGTGTGCGCCATCGCCTCCTCCGATCGTCATTGGTGAGGTGTCGTGACCAATACGACCACAACTCGCCTCGATGCGTGAAGTCGGAGAACGTGAGATCCGATCGGCGGCACGGGAGCCGCCCACCAAGACGAAGACGTCGATGATCGAGGAGGACGCGATGGCGCTCACAACAGGATTCTCACTGCCGAAGTTCAACTGGCGGCGAGGGAAGCAATCGTGGGACCGGCACACCTGGCTGTATGTGTCGGTGTTGCTGGCGGTCGTGCTGGGCGCTGTGGTCGGGCTCGTGTGGCCGGAGGTCGGCCAGGCCTTCGAGCCGCTGGGCAAGGGCTTCGTCGCGCTGATCAAGATGATGATCGCGCCGATCATCTTCTGCACGATCGTGGTGGGGGTGGGATCGATCGCCAAAGCGGCCACTGTCGGCAAGATCGGCGGACTCGCGCTGCTGTACTTCATGGTGATGTCGACCTTCGCGCTCGCGATCGGCCTCGTCGTAGGCAACATCATCCACCCGGGTGCGGGGCTGGACATGGCCTCGTCGACGTATGACGCGGTCGAGGCGGAGGCCAAGACGACACAGGAGTTCATCCTCGGCATCATCCCGACCACGTTCTTCTCGGCCTTCACCGGCGAGAGCGTGCTGCAGGTGCTGTTCATCGCGCTCCTCGTCGGCTTCGCGCTGCAGGGACTCGGCGAGCGCGGCGCACCGATCATGGAAGCGGTCAAGCAGCTGCAGAAGCTGGTGTTCCGCATCCTCGGCATGATCCTGTGGCTTGCGCCGATCGGTGCGTTCGGTGCGATCGCAGCGGTGGTCGGGAAGACGGGCATCGCGGCGATCTGGAGCCTCGGCACTCTGATGGTCGCCTTCTACATCACCTGCATCCTGTTCATCGTGGTGATCCTGGGGGTGCTGCTGTGGACGGTGACGAGGGTGAACATCTTCGCTCTCATGAAGTACCTGGCGCGGGAGTACCTGCTGATCGTCGGCACGTCCTCCTCGGAATCCGCCCTCCCGCGCTTGATCGCGAAGATGGAGTTCGTCGGCGTCTCCAAGCCTGTCGTCGGCATCACCGTTCCGACCGGGTACTCGTTCAACCTCGACGGCACGGCGATCTACCTGACGATGGCGTCGCTGTTCATCGCCACGGGAATGGGGCAGCCGATGTCGATCGGCGAGCAGATCGGTCTGCTGGTCTTCATGATCATCGCGAGCAAGGGGGCGGCCGGTGTCACGGGTGCAGGCCTTGCCACCCTGGCCGGCGGGCTCCAGGCCTACCGCCCCGATCTGGTCGACGGCGTCGGCGTGATCGTGGGGATCGACCGCTTCATGTCTGAGGGGCGTGCCCTCACCAACTTCACCGGAAACGCCGTGGCCACTCTGCTGATCGGCACCTGGACGAAGCAGATCGACAGGGATCGGGTGCGCCGGGTGCTCAGCGGGGAGCTGCCGTTCGACGAGTCGCTGCTGGATGGGGTCGACGCGCACGGAACGGCAGACGCTCCGCAGGCCGCCGACGTCCAGGAGCTTCGGGAGGCGGCCGTCACCGAGATGGCGGCCAAGGAGCAGCGGGCACGAGCCCGCGCGGATCGCGTCTGACGAGGAAGGGCGAAAGAGGGATGCGGGAGTCCGGTGAAGCCGGCTCCCGCATCCACGCGGTCAACCGCTCTTGCGTCGGAACTCGCGCCGGGTCTGCGGGGCGTTGGCACTGTGCACGGCGGAGTCGCCGTCGAGGTGTGCCTCGCCCTGCCGGTGGTGCGCGTTCTTCTTCTCGAGCGCTTCCTTGAACTTGCGCTTCATCTCCTCGGAGGAGGTGGCGCCTTCTTCGGTGCTCATGTCCCGAGCCTAGAGCACGTCGTGGGGCGGGTCACCCTCTGGTGCGGCGTACACACAGGTCGATCAGCACGCCGAGCCCGACGGCGAGGAGGATCGACACCGGCACGGCGACGAGAGGGCCACCCGGGAGGATCGCCGCGACCGTGGCGCCGACGGCCGCCTGATAAAGCGCCCATCCGGTAGCTGCGATGGCGACCAGGGCGAGATAGCGCGGCGGGTGGATGCGCGAGGCTCCGGCGACCAGGTTGATCGCGAGCCGCGCGAACGGCACGAACCTGGCAGTGAACAGCACGGTGGCCATGCCGCCGTCCAACCGGTTTCGCGCCCACCCCAGAGCCTGCTGCACCCGAGGGGTACGCATCCACCGCCAGCGCTCGGTGCCTACCAGCCGTCCGATCAGGTAGCAGCAGGCGTCTCCGACAGTCGCGGCTGCCGCTGCGCAGGCGACGACAGCCCAGAGCGGCGGTGAGCCCGATGTCACCGAGAGAGCGCCGAGGGCGGTCACCGCGACTTCGCCCGGCACCACGACGAAGAACGCGTCGCCGACCACCAACACGCTCATCAGTACCAGGCTCCACGGGCTCGTGAGCGATTCGGTCAGCAGATCGGTCGGCACACCCTCCACAGTGCCTGCAGAGGATGAACGGGAACCAACGAACGGATAGCCGGTGACCCGCGATCCAGCATCAGGTGAACATCCGGTGCCGGAGGCCGTTTACGGCGAACAGAGACTCCTGCCACCGTCATCCTGAGGCTGTGAGAGTAGCGATCGTCACCGAGTCCTTCCTTCCGCACATGAACGGCGTCACCGGTTCGGTGCTGCAGATCCTGCGACACCTCGAACGACGGGGGCACGAGGCGCACGTCATCGCCCCAGCCGCGACCGGCGCCCCGGCAGAGATCAGCGGCGCACGCATCGAGGCCATCCCGAGTCTCGCGCTGCCGGGATACCGGCACGTGCGAGTGGGCACGTCGAGCGCCCACCGCATCGCCGCCTCCCTCGGTCGGTTCCAGCCCGACGTCGTGCATCTCGCCTCGCCCTTCGCGTTGGGATGGCGGGGCGTGCTGGCAGCCGAGCGGCTCGACCTCCCCTCGGTCGCCGCCTACCAGACCGACGTGGCCGCGTATACGGAGCGCTATCGGATCGCCGCGACGACCGGCATCGCCCAGACCCATATCGCCCGTCTTCACCGGCGCGCCACGATGACGCTGGCCCCATCCGCCGACGCGGCTCAGCAACTGGCCCTGCTCGGTGTGGACAGGGTGCGACGCTGGGGGAGAGGTGTCGACGCCGAACGCTTCCAACCGTCCCGTCACGATCCCCTGCTCCGCTCCGAGTGGGGTACTGACGTCGTGATCGGGTACGTAGGACGCCTCGCCCCCGAGAAGCAGGTCGAAGACCTCGCAGCCTTGCGGAACGTCCCGGGAACACGCCTGGTCATCGTCGGCGACGGACCCAGCAGGGCCAGACTCGAGAGCCTGCTTCCAGACGCCCTGTTCCTCGGTCACCTCGACGGCACGGCGCTCGCCGCAGCGATGGCATCGTTCGATCTGTTCGTGCACCCGGGGGAGAGCGAGACCTTCGGACAGACCCTTCAGGAAGCACACGCCAGCGGGGTGCCTGTGATCGCGACCGGGCGGGGCGGCCCCCTCGACCTCGTACGGATGGGGATCGACGGATGGCTGTACAAGCCGGGTGACCTCGAAGACCTGCGAATGCGGGTCACAGATCTCGCGGGCGATGCCCGCAAGCGGCGAGCTTTCGGCGAAGCCGGCCGCGAAGCAGTCCAGGGCCGCAGCTGGGAGAGCGTGTGCGACCAGCTCCTCGATCATTTCGAGGAGGCGCGGATCCTGCATCGGGCGGATTCCGGTGCCCGCGCTCGCCGCGTCGTCCGTCCGGAACCGTCCGCTCCGGTCGCCGCCCGCCGGTGGCACCGCTACGTCGCGATGGGAGACTCACTCACCGAAGGGCTCTGCGATCCGGCGCCGGACGGGGCGCTGCGTGGCTGGGCCGATCGTCTCGCGTTGCTTCTCGCCGCGCGGGGAGGGCTGCACTATGCGAACCTCGCGATCCGATCGAAGCGCGTGCGTGACGTGTCGGGCGTCCAGCTGGAGCGGGCCATCGAGCTGCGTCCCGACCTCGTGTCGATCCTGATCGGGGCCAACGACCTGGTCAAACGCCGGGTCGACGTCGCGGTGCTCGCCGCGGAGCTGGAAGGCACGGTGCGGACGTTGCGGGGGATCGGCGCCGACGTGCTCCTGGTGACGCCGTTCCTCCCGGGGCGCCGTGCTGCCTTCATCTACACGCGGCGGTTCGCCGCTTTCGCCACCGCGCTGACGGGCATCGCCGCGCGTACCGGAGCCTTCCTGATCGACACGGATCTGCATCCGTCCCTGGCCGAACGGCCGAACTGGGGAGAAGATCTCGTGCACCTGAGCAGCCGGGGCCACCGGTTCCTGGCCTATCGGGCGGGAGAGATGCTCGGGGTGCCGGACGCCGACGCGCTCGGAGCCTTGGATGCCGCCATGCACGAGCACGAGTCGATCGGTGCAGGGGTGTGGTGGCGCCGACACGCGCTGCCGTGGGTCTGGCGTCGCCTGAACGGTCGTGCAGCAGGGGATGGCCGCACGGCGAAGCATGACGACTACGTCTACCTCGGTCGCTCGGCGGCGGCCAGGGGCGCGCTCGCCCGCTGACGCCTTCGGGTTGGAGCCGTCAGCGTCGACCCATGCCGTGGTACTGCCAGCCGGCCGCGCGCCATGCCGCGGAGTCGAGGCAGTTGCGTCCGTCGATGATGATGCGTCCTCGCACGAGACCACCGGCATGTTCCGGGGAGAGGTCGCGCCGGTACTCGTCCCATTCCGTGACCACGACGACCGCATCGGCCTCACGCAGCGCGTCGTCACGGTCGCGCGCGTAGCCGAGCTGCGGGTGGGCGGCTGCGGCGTTGTCGATCGCGGCCGGATCGGTGACGACGACGTCCGCCCCCAGTCCGCGCAGGCGAACGGCGACATCTAGCGCGGGGGAGTCTCTGATGTCGTCACTGAAGGGTTTGAACGCCGCGCCCAGGACCGCGATCCGGCGTCCGAACACGAGGCCGCCCAGTGCATCGACCACCAGTTGGACGGCGCGGTCGCGGCGCCGGAGGTTGATCGTGTCGACCTCGCGGAGGAAGCCGACCGCCTCACCGCGCCCGAGCTCCTCTGCTCGTGCGGCGAACGCCCTGATGTCCTTCGGAAGGCAGCCCCCGCCGAAACCGATGCCCGCGCCGAGGTAGCGTCGTCCGATCCGCGTGTCGTGGCCGAGCGCATCGGCGAGAAGTGCGACATCCGCGCCCGAGGCCTCAGCGATCTCCGCCATCGCGTTGATGAACGAGATCTTGGTGGCGAGGAATGCGTTCGCTGCGCCCTTGACGAGCTCAGCCGTTGCGAGGTCGGTCACCAGGAAAGGTGTTCCCGACTCGACGGCCGACGCGTACACCTGACGGAGCACGCCGACGGCGCGCTCGCCCGCCGCGTCGGATTCCGCGCCCACCACGAGTCGATCCGGCGTCAGAGTGTCGTGCACCGCCCATCCCTCGCGAAGGAACTCGGGGTTCCAGACGAGCGTCGCTCCGGTGTCGACCAGTCGCCCAGCGATTCGCGCAGCGGTGCCGACCGGCACGGTGGACTTCCCGGCGATCACATCACCGGGGCGGAGGTGAGGCAGCAGCGCGTCGATCGCGGCGTCGACATATCTCAGATCTGCGGCGTGACCGCCGGGCACCTGCGGCGTGCCGACCGCGACGAAGTGCACGTCACAGCCGACGGCATCCGCCATCACGCTGCTGAACTGCAGTCGTCCCTTTCTCAGACCGTCCGAGAGCAGTTCCGACAGCTGAGGCTCGAAGAACGGCGCCGTGCCTGTTGCCAGCATCGCGACCTTCTGTTCATCAACATCGATGCCGATGACGTCGTGTCCGATCGAGGCCATTGCTGCGGCGTGCACGGCACCGAGGTACCCGCAGCCGATCACAGACATGCGCATGGACTCAGGACAGCGGATGCCCCTCACCATGCGGCATCCGTTGCGTGAACGGGCCGTGACCGGCGCATGTCCGATCCGCGGAGTGCGCGGACACGCAGGATTCGAGGTCTGCGCTGGTAGGGTGGATGAGGTTGACGTGTGTCAACTGCACAACTTCATATCGACTCATGGAGCGATCGGCGGAGAAGCTGGTCCCCTGTGGTGGGTTCCTCGGCGGATGTCGGGTGGCTTTCTACTGGTGGCCAGCGCAGGCGAGATTCGCGGGAGTGCCCGCGCGCCCGAACCCTTCCGATCAGCTCCTTTGAACACGCTCGCGCGTCACATGGATTCGCGAGTCTAAACAAAGAAGGAGAGACCTCTTGGAAGGTCCTGAAATCACCGCCACCGAGGCCGTTCTCGACAACGGCCGCTTCGGCACCCGCACCATCCGCTTCGAGACCGGCCGCCTCGCGCAGCAGGCTCAGGGCGCAGTCGCCGCGTACCTCGACGGCGAGACCATGCTCCTCTCGGCCACCAGCGCAGGCAAGCACCCGCGCGAGGGCTTCGACTTCTTCCCGCTGACGGTCGACGTCGAGGAGCGCTCCTACGCTGCCGGCAAGATCCCCGGCTCGTTCTTCCGTCGTGAGGGCCGCCCCTCCACCGAGGCGATCCTCGTCTGCCGTCTGATCGACCGTCCGCTGCGTCCGTCGTTCGTCGACGGCCTGCGCAACGAGGTCCAGATCGTCATCACGGTCCTCTCGATCGCTCCGGGCGAGTTCTACGACGCTCTCGCGATCAACGCCGCGTCCGCGTCGACCCAGATCTCGGGTCTGCCGTTCTCGGGCCCCGTCGCCGGTGTGCGCCTCGCGTTCATCCCGGGTCACGGCGAGCACGCCGACCAGTGGGTCGCGTTCCCCACGGCCGAGCAGGTCGCAGAGGCCGTGTTCGACCTGATCGTCGCCGGTCGCGTCGTCACGAAGGCCGATGGCACGGAAGACGTCGCGATCATGATGGTCGAGGCCGAGGCCACCGAGGGAAGCTGGAACCTGATCAAGGCCGGCGCCACCAAGCCGAACGAGGAGATCGTGGCCCAGGGCCTCGAGGCCTCGAAGCCGTTCATCGCCCAGCTCGTCAAGGCTCAGGCCGAGCTCGCAGCGACGTCGTCGAAGGAGCCGGGTGTGTACCCGGTCTTCCTGCCGTACTCGGAAGAGGTCTACAGCTTCGTCTCCGAGCGCGCGTTCGCCGAGCTCAGCGATGTCTACCAGATCGCCGACAAGGTCGAGCGTCAGACCGCTGACGATGCGATCAAGGACCGTGTCAAGGCGGAGCTCATCGAGGCCACCGAGGCGGGTTCGCTCCCGGCCGCGGCTCCGCTCGAGTTCTCCGCCGCGTACAAGTCCGTCACGAAGAGGATCGTCCGCGGACGCATCCTCACCGAGGGCGCTCGTATCGACGGTCGTGGCCTTGCGGACATCCGTCCGCTCGACGCCGAGGTGCAGGTCATCCCGCGCGTGCACGGTTCCGCGATCTTCCAGCGCGGCGAGACTCAGATCCTGGGTATCACCACGCTGAACATGCTCAAGATGGAGCAGCAGATCGACTCGCTGTCGCCCACGACGAGCAAGCGCTACATGCACCACTACAACTTCCCGCCCTACTCGACCGGTGAGACCGGCCGTGTCGGTTCGCCGAAGCGTCGCGAGATCGGGCACGGCTTCCTCGCCGAGCGCGCGCTCGTGCCGGTGCTGCCGAGCCGCGAGGAGTTCCCGTACGCGATCCGTCAGGTCTCCGAGGCGCTGAGCTCCAACGGCTCCACGTCGATGGGCTCCGTCTGCGCGTCGACCCTGTCGCTGCTGAACGCGGGTGTGCCGCTGCGCGCTCCCGTCGCCGGTATCGCGATGGGACTCGTGTCCGATGAGGTCAACGGTGAGACCCGCTACGCGGCGCTCACCGACATCCTCGGTGCAGAAGATGCACTGGGCGACATGGACTTCAAGGTCGCCGGAACCGGTGAGTTCATCACCGCCATCCAGCTCGACACGAAGCTCGACGGCATCCCGACCTCGGTTCTCGCCGGTGCGCTCACCCAGGCCCGCGATGCTCGTCTGACGATCCTCAACGTGCTGAACGCCGCGATCGACGCTCCTGACGAGATGGCGCCGACCGCGCCTCGCGTCATCAGCGTGCAGATCCCGGTCGACAAGATCGGCGAGCTGATCGGCCCGAAGGGCAAGACGATCAACGCGATCCAGGACGAGACCGGTGCACAGATCTCCATCGAGGAGGACGGCACCGTCTACATCGGCGCGACCGACGGCCCTTCGGCTGAGGCCGCCCGTGCCCAGGTCAACGCGATCGCCAACCCCACCAACCCGGAGGTCGGGGAGCAGTTCCTCGGCACCGTCGTGAAGATCGCCACCTTCGGTGCGTTCGTCTCGCTGCTTCCGGGCAAGGACGGCCTGCTGCACGTCACCGAGGTGCGCAAGCTCGCCGGTGGCAAGCGTGTCGAGAACGTCGACGACGTTCTCTCGGTCGGCCAGAAGATCCTCGTGAAGATCACGAAGATCGACGACCGCGGCAAGCTGTCCCTCGAGCCTGTGCTCGATGACGCGGCTGCCGCTGACGCAGCTCCCGCAGAAGACGCTGCGGCCGAGTAAGCGCGACGCTCCAACCGAACCCGGGTCCGTCCGCACAGGGCGGGCCCGGGTTCTGTCGTCTTCGATGTGACCGAATCGTTATCGGACGTTTCCGCGCCGTTCCCTGGAATGGTCGGGAGGTTCTCAGATGTCGCTTACCCTCGAAGTACGCACCGGGGGGTGCAAGATCCAGCAGGTACGCAGGTCGGTACGCACCGACCGACGCGGGGGTGAGAGAGTATGCGGTTGTTCAGCGTAGGCGCAGGGGCGTCCGCAGAACGCGCCCAGCACGAGGGTGCGGAGCATCCGTCCGCGCCGATTCCGATCGTCGGGCCCGGCATAGGAGAAACCATCCGCGTCTCGCTCGGCGAGACCGGATTCGAGACATTCCCGCTGATGCTGGGTGCCGCGGAGTTCGGCTGGAACGTCGACCTCGAGACGAGTCACGGCATCCTCGATCGCTACGTGGAGTTCGGCGGCAACGCGATCCACACGGCCGACGGATTCTCCGGCGGGCGCAGCGAGCACATCATCGGACAGTGGCTACGTTCCCGCGGTCGTCGCGATCGAGCGCTTCTGAGCGTCCGCATCGGAGCTCATGCCGACAATCCGGGCCTCGGCTCGGTCAACCTCGTCCGTGCCGTGGAGGGCTCGTTGACGAGGCTCGGCGTCGACCGCATCGATGTCCTGTACCTCGACGCCACCCTCGACGCGACCACGAATCTCGAAGACACGCTGGCGACTGTAGAATGGCTCACCGACGCCGGCAAGATCGGCGCCCTGGGAGCATTCGGTTTCGCGCCGGAGCGTCTCGTCGAGGCGCGGATCCTCGCCGCGGCCGGTTATCCGCGCATCCAGGTGATCGACGCGCCGTACAACCTCATCAGGCGCCAGCCCTTCGAAGGTGACCTTCGTCTCGTGGCCGGTGCGCAGCACTTGGCGGTCACGCCGTCGCACGCGCTCGAGCACGGGTTCCTGTCCGGTCGCCACCGCAACAAGGCGCTCACATCCCGCGGCGTTCGTGGCGAGCAGTTGCGCGGCCACCTGAACAGGCGCGGCATCAAGATCCTTCGTGCACTCGATCAGGTTGCTGAAGAGCTCGCGGTTCCCGTGGCCGCCGTATCCGTGGCCTGGCTGCTCGCTCAGCGCACGGTCGCAGCGCCCATCGTGAACACTTTCGCAACCGATCATGTCGACGAGCTCATGCAGGGCGCGGGCGTCTCGCTCTCGCGAAGCCAAGTCGCTGAGCTGACCCGGGCAGGCAACTGAGCATCCTTCCACCTGTGACATAGGGTGGAAGGGAGGCCCGGCGGATGCTGGCGATGAAGCGAGCGAGTTGTGACGCACTACATATATCTGGTCAGACATGGTGAACATCAGGATGCAGAGCACGGTCTCGCCGACGGACCCCTCTCGCCGCGAGGACAGCGTCAGGCCGAGCTGATCGCCGACCGGCTCTCCGGGCTCCCGCTCGACGCCGTCTGGCATTCGCCGTTGCTGCGTGCCAACGAGACGGCCCGCGCGATCGCTGCACGCCTGCCGTCCGTCGACCCCGAGCCGACCGCGCTCCTCTTCGACTGCGTGCCCACCGGGATGACAGAGGAGACTCCCGCGGTGTTCGAGCCGTTCTTCGGTTCGGTGACCGAGGCCGAGATCGAAGCAGGACGCGCGCAGATGTCTGACGCCGTCAACGAGTTCCTCGTGCGCAAGACCGGCGACGTGCACGAGGTGCTGATCACGCACAACTTCGTGATCTCCTGGTTCGTCCGCGAGGTGCTCGCTGCTCCGGAATGGCGGTGGATGACCCTGAACCAGTCGCACTGCGGGCTGACGGTCATCGCTCAGAAGCAGGGGCGTCCGTGGACGCTCCTCACCCACAATGACACCGGTCACCTTCCGGTGGAGCTGCGTACCGGAATCCCCGACGCGCTTCTGGTCTGAGTCACTCCCAGAAGTCGGTGAGTGCCACCGCCGCGGCTCGACCTTGGCGGAAGCCCGCTTGAGCGGCAGGCACGCGCGTCGACGGATCCATCACGTTCTCACCGAATGCGCCGCGTGATTCGTCGTCCGGAAAGATGGTCCGCACACTGCTGCCCTGCGAGCGCAGACGGTCGATCTGAGCGGACAGATGGGTGCCCCACGTGACGGGCATCCTCGACGCCCCTCCGAAGGGTGCCAATATGAGGACCTTCGTGTATCCGAGCGCGAGGTCGGCATTCTCGGCATTGGCGCGGTAGCCACCGTCGATGTACCGTGACGCACCGACGTCGTAGGCGAAACCGCTGGCGCAACTGGCGGCCACGGCGTCAACGAGAGCGACACCGCTGAACCGGTCGAACACGACGGGCTCACCGGTTGACGCATCGACCGCGGTGAGGAGTATCCGCTGCTCCGGCCACTCGGGGCGTGGCAGCCGCGCCGCGACGGTCTCCCGCCATCGCTGACCGGCGCCTGCCGACGTGGTGGCCAGCTCGATCGCCGCCGCCCCCATCCTGCGGCGCATATCCTCGACGTCTCGTGAGGCGTCGATGATTCGTTGAGTCCGCTCCAGATGAGCTGCGGCCGAACCGCTCTGGCCGCGCGCCGTCGCACGTCCGCTCGGGGTCGCGTGTGGACTCACAGCGCTGGAGATGACGTCGTCGAACAACTGAGCCGGTGAAGTACCGGTGATCTGGGCCGCTGCGGTCGCTCCGGCAGACGTGCCGACGATCAGATCGGCGGCGTTCGCGTCGAGTCCGGCATCCGCGAGGCCGGCGACCACGCCGATCAGCCAGGCGTTGCCCGCTGAGCCGCCTCCGCCGAGGACGAGCGCGCGCTGTGTCGTGTTTCCCTCATTCGTGGAAGAGGAGGGAGAGAAGGTGTTGTTCATGGGAGTGCCTTTCGCGAATGCGTGGCGGGGCTCCCGATCTCGACTACCGGCGTCGCGCGAGAGTGTGAAGAGAGGGAGCACCCATCAGGGATACTGCGTTCATGGGACTCACCTCCAGACGATGGATCGCGACCTCGGAACGGTATCACGTCGCATGACGTCGAGGATCGAGGGAGGTTCCGGACTACGTCAGGCCCGCGCGCCCCGGGCCAGACCCGGCTGCCCGCGAAATAGACTGGACGCATGACTACGCAGGTAGCACTCGTCGGCGGAACCGGGAAGCTCGGCACGATCATCGGTGCGGTGATCGATGAGCTCGAGGGGTTCGAGGTGACCCGTGTGCTGACCTCGTCAAGCGACCTCTCCGAACTTCAAGGCGCAGATCTCGTGGTCGATGCTTCGACCCCTCAGGTGAGCATCGAGGTCGTCCGCGCCGCCGTGGAGCGTGGCATCAATGTGCTGGTCGCGACGTCGGGGTGGTCAGCGGAGCGGATCGCCCTGGTGCGTCCTCTCGTCGAAGCAGCGGGTACCGGAGCGGTCTTCATCCCCAACTTCTCGCTCGGCTCTGTTCTCGGCTCTGCGCTGGCGGCGGCGGCGGCACCGTTCTTCGGCTCCGCCGAGATCGTCGAAGCACACCGCGAGACGAAGATCGACTCTCCCAGTGGTACGGCGGTTCGCACCGCGGAGCTGATCGCGGCGGCCCGTGCGGAGCAGGGACCGGTCAGCGCACCGCACGCGGATCAGCGCGCCCGAGGCCAGCAGGTCGGCAGCGTTCCGATCCACTCGCTGCGTCGTCCCGGGGTCGTTGCCAAGCAGGAGGTCATCCTCTCGGGACCCGGCGAGTCGCTCACGTTCACGCACGACACGACCGACTCGGCGCTCGCCTATGCGCCGGGCATCCGGCTCTCCGTGCCGTTCGCATTGAAGGCCACCGGCGTGGTCGTCGGCCTCGAGCACATGATCGACATCGGCATCCGGTCGTGATGTCGCGTATCGGCGTCGGCCTGATGGCCGCGGCTCTGCTCGTCTATCTCGCCGTCGCGATCTGGCTCGCGGTGATGTTCATCTCGGTCGGCTCGCCCATCTCCATCGGTATGGGGATCACCCTCGTCGTGCTCGCTCCGATCGGGGCCTGGGCACTGGTACGGGAGATGATGTTCGGCTTCGGAGCGGATCGTCTCGGACGCCTGCTCGATGCGGAGGGCGGGATGCCCCCGGTCGAGACGGAGCTGACGCCGAGCGGACGCATCGCTCGCGCTGATGCGGATGCACTCATCGCGCGGTACACGGCTGAAGCTGAATCAGCGGGCGATGACTGGCGCGCGCGCTATCGATTGGGCGTCGTCCAAGACGCCGCCGGACGCCGCAAAGACGCCAGGGCCAGCATCCGCGAGGCCATCAGCCTCTCGCGCCGCTGACCCTGACAGGAGTGTTCAGGCGAGGGTCGCCTCGAGGGTGATCTCGATACCGGCGAGCGCCTGCGAGACCGGGCAACCGGTCTTGGCGCCGTTCGCGATCTCCTGGAACGCCTCGGGCGTCAGGTTCGGGATGGTCGCGTTGACGTTGAGGTGACTGCCGGTGATGCCGACGCCGGGCTTGAAAGTGACCGATGCCGTCGTGTTCACACGTTCCGGCGGGGTCCCGTTCTCGGCGAGCGCGTGCGAGAGAGCCATGCTGAAGCAGGATGCGTGCGCAGCTGCGATGAGCTCTTCCGGCGTGGTCGTCGTGTCGCTGCCCTCGCTGCGAGCCTTCCAGTTGATCGGGAAGGTGCCGAGTTTCGACGACGAGAACGCGACGGTGCCGGATCCCTCCATGAGCGATCCGGTCCAGGTGCTGGCGGCTTCGCTGGTGACGGGCATGATTCCTCCGGTTCTCGCTCTGCGGGTGCAGCGGCGACTCCCGGCCAGCCTAGCGAGCGCCCGCAGGTGGGGGAACAGTGCTCAGGACACGGTGGCCTCACGACCGACGACGCCGGCGCGCTGCAGCAGGAGGTAGAGCTGGCAGCCCAGGCAGAACGCGAAAGCGGCGTTGAGGAACGCGGCGATGAACGCGGCAGCCGTGGCGATCGGGAGTGCCCACGGCACGCCCAGGAGGTGCAGCACGAGTCCGATGCCGACGACGAACAGCCCGACGCCCTGGGAGAACCGTGGCGGACGGGGGTCCTCGAGCTCCGACGGCGGTGCGAGGCGCGGGCGCACGAGCGTGCGGAAGGCCACGGCCCAGGGAGCTGTCCGCGGTGCGGCGACGCCCCACAGGAACAGGAGAGCGATGACGACCGTGAGCAGGAAGCCCGGGTCGAGGGCCCGCTGACCGACAGAAGCCGATGAGATCGCCCACCCGGTGGGCGTGAAGGAGGCATCCGCCAGAGGTTGATAGGCGAACCAGCCGAAGGTGGCGGTGCCGGCCCGCTCGGTCGAGATGCCGGTCAGCGCCAGGAATGTCGCCACCAGCAGCAGGACTGCCGTGATGGTGGCCGCGAAGCGGGGGCCGCGCGGATCGATGCCTGCGGGAGTGCTCATGCGTGCTCCAGATCTCGCGCCTCAGATGGCGGCGATGGCTTCGGTGAGGGCGTGCCGGTGTGGAACGCCGTGGAATCGGGCGCGGACGGCTCCCGCCCCGTCGACGACGAAGGTCGTCGGAGTCTGCAGCACCTTGTAGCGCGTCGAGAGATCAGGACGGTGAGTGAGATCCACCTCCACGTGTCGGAGCCCGTCGTGGTCCGCCGCATAGTCGCCGAGCAAGCGCCTCACCTGCGGGCACCGCGCGCACATCTCGGTGCTGAACTGCACCAGGGTCGCATGCGAACCGAGTTCTGTGGCGGCATCCAGTGGATCGAACCGGAGTGTTCCGCCGGAGCGTCGGCGTCCATCGCGGCGGCGCAGCACGACGCCGACGACCGTGGCGAGCGCGAGGAGCGCTGCGGCGATCCCGAGGGCGAGCACGGGTGACATGGGTCGAGAGTACGTCGCCCGACGGGGCGTGCGGGCCGATGTTTCCGACCATGACGAACCTGTCCGTGCGGGAGGGGCATCGCCCCTGGCGCGGGTGGGGAAGGTATCGTGGCTGTCATGAGCGCAGCCGTCCCGACTCCTTATGAAGACCTGCTCCGTGACGTGCTGGAGACCGGCACGCACAAGTCCGATCGCACCGGGACCGGCACGACGAGTGTCTTCGGGCGCCAGATCCGCTTCGACCTGTCGAAGGGATTCCCGCTCATCACCACGAAGCGCGTGCACTTCAAGTCGATCGCGTACGAGCTCCTCTGGTTCCTGCAGGGCGACTCCAACGTGGGCTGGCTTCGCGAGAACGGCGTGACGATCTGGGACGAGTGGGCAGACGAGTCCGGCGATCTCGGCCCCGTCTACGGGGTGCAGTGGCGGTCGTGGCCGAAGCCGGATGGCGGGAGCATCGACCAGCTGTCCGAGGTGATCGAGCAGATCCGGCGCTCGCCCGACTCCCGACGGCTCATCGTCTCGGCCTGGAATCCGGCCGATATCCCCGACATGGCCCTCGCCCCTTGTCATGCCCTGTTCCAGTTCTACGTCGCCGACGGCAAGCTCTCCTGCCAGCTTTACCAGCGAAGCGCCGACATGTTCCTCGGGGTGCCGTTCAACATCGCCTCGTATGCGCTGCTCACGATGATGATCGCCCAACAGGTCGGTCTCGAGCCCGGAGACTTCGTCTGGACGGGCGGCGACTGCCACGTGTACGACAATCACGTCGAGCAGGTGCGTGAGCAGCTCAGCCGCGAGCCGTACGAGTACCCGACGCTGCGTTTCGCACGGAAGCCGGAATCGATCCTCGACTACCGCTACGAGGACTTCGTCGTGGAGAACTATCAGCATCACGCGCCGATCAGGGCGGCGGTGGCGGTATGACCTGGGTCGGGTTGATCTGGGCCGAGGCGGACGGTGGCGTGATCGGTGCCGAGGGCGGGATGCCCTGGCACGTGCCGGAAGACCTGGCTCATTTCAAAGAGGTCACCCTCGGCGCTCCCGTCGTGATGGGGCGCAAGACCTGGGACTCCCTCCCGGAGCGCTTCCGGCCGCTCGCCGGCCGCGACAACATCGTCGTGACCCGACAGCAGGACTGGTCCGAGGAGGGCGCGCGCCGAGCGGCCACCGTCGCCGAAGCCGTGCGCGGACTCGAGAGGGTCTGGATCATCGGCGGTGCGGAGATCTTCCGACAGGTGATCGGGGATGCTGATCGGCTCGAGGTCACCGAGCTCGATCTCGAAGTCGCCGGCGATGCCTACGCTCCGGCCAAGACCGGATGGCGCCTCGTCGACGAGGGGGAGTGGCATACCTCGCGCACCGGCATCCGCTACCGCTTCCTCGGATACGAGCGCTGATGCCCACCGCACTCATCACCGGAGCCAGCGCCGGACTGGGCGCCGAATTCGCCCGCCAGCTCGCGCGTCGTCGCGCCGATCTCGTCCTGGTTTCGCGCTCCGAGGATGCGCTCGAGACTCTGGGCGCGGAGCTGCGAAGTGAGTACGGCGTCGCGGTCGAGATCATCTCCGCCGATCTGGCGGTGGAAGCCGGAGTCGAGAAGGTCGCCGAGCGACTGCGCGACAAGGCGGACCCCATCGATCTCCTGGTGAACAACGCCGGGTTCGGGCTTCCCCTGCAGTTCGCCGACAACGACATCGACGACGAGGTGCGTCACCTGCGCCTGCACGTAGAAGCTTCGATGCGTCTCATGCACGCGGCCCTGCAGTCCATGCGCGGACGCGGAGGACGCATCATCAACGTGGCGTCCGTCGCCGGCTTCATCTCGAGGTCGACATACTCCGCCTGCAAGGCCTGGCTCATCGGCTTCAGCCGCTGGGCGAATGCGGAGTATGCCAGGGACGGCGTTTCCGTGACGGCGTTGTGCCCCGGATTCACGCATACGTCGTTCCACGAGCGCATGGGGCTCACCGTCGGCGAGGAGGGCGTGCCAGGGATCATGTGGCTGAATGCGCGCGATGTCGTGCGTACCGGTCTGCGTGACGCCGCTCGCGGCAGGTCAGTCTCCGTTCCGTCGTTGCGGTACAAGGTGATCGTGGCTCTGACGCGCGTCTTGCCGAGCTCGCTCACCTCCGGCGTCGCGCGTCGCGGCCGCGTCTGATCCTCGGGCTCAGCGGAACCTGCCGAGAAGGATTGCGGCTTTTGCGATCGCGGCGATGGTCTCTCCGTCGGTGATGGTGCCTTGGGCGATCATCGCCAGCACCTCGTCGAACGGGACCCAGGAGACGGCTTGGATGCCCTCTTCCGCCTGAGTCTCGGCAGCATCCTCGTCGGTCACGGCCGCCCGGAGATCCCGGGCGAGGAAGACGTATTCGATCGCCTCGGCCACGCCGTTCAGAGCGCTCATGCTGCCGAGGGAGGTCCAGTCGCCCGCCTCGAACCCGGTCTCCTCGCGGAGCTCCCGCTGCGCAGCCTGCAGCGGATCCTCACCATCGCTGCCGCCGGCGGGAATCTCGGTGGAGACCCCGACGGTGTAACGGTCGATCGTGACGAGGCATATCCGGTCCTCGTCGTCGAGCGCGACGATGAACACTGCGGGATGCCGCATCGCGACCACGCCGTAGATGCCATCACCCCCACCGGGACCTGTGACACGGTCTTCACGCACGCTGATCCAGGCGTTCTCGTACTTCGTCTCTGATCCTCGCGTCACCCATGCCATGTGTCGAGCGTAGGGGCCGGGCGGATTGGAACCGCGGGATCGGCCCCACGAGCGCAGGCCTCATCCGCGTCACCGCGTCAGCATGAGCGGCATTCGAACCGATACGCTGGGTGCATGACGCACTCGGGCAACCCTTTCGGACAGGTTCTCGTCGCGCTCGTCACTCCGATGACGGCCGACGGTGAAGTCGATTGGCCCGCCGTCGAGAAGCACATCGATGACGTGATCACCGCAGGCGCGGACGGCATCGTCGTGACGGGAACGACTGGCGAGACCTCAACGCTGACCGACCCCGAGAAGCTCAAGCTCGTCGAGGTCGGCAAGTCCGTCTCCGCCGGCCGCGCCAAGATCATCACCGGCGGTGGCTCCAACGAGACCGCCCACGCGATCGAGCTGTACAAGGCCAGCGAGAAGGCCGGCGCCGACGGCATCATGATCGTCACGCCGTACTACAACAAGCCGACGCAGGCCGGCATCCTCACGCACTTCCGTCTGGTCGCAGATGCGACCGACCTGCCGGTGATCCTCTACGACATCCCCGGCCGCACCGGTGTGCCGATCAAGTACGAGACGATCCTGCGCCTTGCGAAGCACCCGAACATCCTCGCCGTGAAGGACGCCAAGGGGGACTTCTCCGAGGTGAGCCGCGTGCTCAATCAGACCGACCTGATGTACTTCTCCGGCGACGACGCGAACGTGCTGCCGCACCTCGCGATCGGAGCCACCGGACTCATCGGTGTCACGGCGAACGTCGCTGCTGCGCCCTACCGCACGATCATCGACGCCGTGAACGCGGGCGACCTCGCCACGGCGACCGCTGAACACAAGCGCCTCGAGCCACTCGTGCGTGCGGTGATGACGCATGTCCCCGGCACCGTTGCAGCGAAGTACATCCTGCACGGGCTCGGCCGCATCTCGAGCCCGCGTGTGCGTCTTCCCCTGGTCGGCCCCGAGGAATGGGAGGCCGCGCTGATCGAAGATGAGCTCGACCTCGTCCAGAACGTCCCCGGCGCCGACTTCTCGAACTTCCGACCCGACCGCAATGCGGCTGCGGGCGGTGCCCTGCCGAAGGTGCACGGCACGACGCGCTGAGTCGCGTCCCCATGAACGAACGGACGCGTGGAGTGTCCGACTGAGGAGACAGCATGTCCATTCCCCTGGCAGAACCGTCCGCTCTCGACCAAGGAACGCTGCGGGTCATCCCGATCGGCGGCCTCGGCGAGATCGGTCGCAACATGACGATGTTCGAGTACGACGGCAAGATCCTGATCGTCGACTGCGGCGTGCTCTTCCCCGAAGAGCACCAGCCCGGCGTCGATCTGATCCTCCCCGACTTCGAGCCGATCCGCGATCGTCTCGACGACATCGTCGGCGTTGTGCTCACGCACGGCCACGAAGACCACATCGGGGCGGTCCCGTACCTGCTGCGTCTGAAGAGCGACATCCCACTGATCGGCTCCGGGCTCACCCTGGCGTTGGTCGAAGCGAAACTCAAGGAGCACCGCATCAAGGCCTTCACCCTGACGGTGAAGGAGGGGCAGCAGGAGAAGGTCGGTCCCTTCGACCTCGAATTCGTCGCGGTTAACCACTCGATCCCGGATGCGCTGGCCGTCGCCATCCGCACCCCAGCCGGCATGGTGCTCGCGACGGGCGACTTCAAGATGGACCAGCTGCCGCTGGACGGCCGCATCACCGACCTGCGGGCGTTCGCCCGCCTCGGTGAAGAGGGTGTCGACCTGTTCCTCGTCGACTCGACCAACGCCGACGTTCCCGGCTTCACGCCGACTGAGCGCTCCATCGGGCCGGTCCTCGACCAAGTGATCGCCAAGGCGCCGCGTCGCGTCATCGTCGCGAGCTTCTCCAGCCACGTCCACCGCGTGCAGCAGGTCATCGACGCCGCGTATGCCAACGGACGCCGCGTCGCGTTCCTCGGTCGCAGCATGGTGCGCAACATGACCATCGCCGAGCAGCTCGGCTACCTGAAGGTGCCGGACGGGGTCCTCATCGACTTCAAGAAGGCCCGCGATCTCCCCGACGAGCAGATCGTCTACATGTCGACCGGATCGCAGGGCGAGCCGATGGCCGTGCTCAGCCGCATGGCGAACATGGACCACGCCATCGAGGTGAGCGAGGGGGACACGGTCATCCTCGCCTCCAGCCTCATCCCGGGCAACGAGAACGCGGTGTACC
The DNA here is from genome assembly GCF_002979515.1 of Microbacterium sp. MYb54. Classification (GTDB taxonomy): domain Bacteria; phylum Actinomycetota; class Actinomycetes; order Actinomycetales; family Microbacteriaceae; genus Microbacterium. The sequence continues at coordinate 139,605 of NZ_PCPA01000001.1, forward strand.
GCGTGATCGACGGTCTGACGAAGCTCGGCGCGCACGTCGTGCACAAGGCGAACGCGAAGGTGCACGTCTCCGGCCATGCCGCCGCCGGCGAGCTGATCTACTGCTACAACATCCTGAAGCCGAAGAACGTGCTCCCGGTGCACGGCGAGTACCGTCACCTCATCGCGAACGCGAAGCTCGCGCAGGAGACCGGTGTCCCCGAGTCGAACACGATCATCGCCTCCAACGGCACCGTGATCGACCTCAAGGGCGGCGTCGCCAATGTCGTCGGACAGCTGGATCTCGGTTTCGTCTACGTCGACGGGTCCACGGTCGGGGAGATCACCGACGCGGACCTCAAGGATCGACGCATCCTCGCAGAAGAGGGCTTCATCTCGGTGATCGTCGTGGTCGATGCAGCGACCGGCCGGATCATCTCCGGCCCCGAGATCCACGCACGCGGCGTCGCGGAGGACGATTCGGTCTTCGACGACGTCGCACCGAAGATCGTGGCCGCCCTCAAGGAAGCGGCGGGCAACGGAGTGCGAGACACCCATTCGCTCTCCCAGGTCGTGCGGCGCACGATCGGTCGCTGGGTGAACCAGCGTCTGCGTCGCCGTCCGATGATCGTCCCTCTCGTCATCGAGGCGTGACGGCAGGGCGACCTCCGCTCGTTCACGGCTGTCCGTCATCCCGACGTAACACCCGCGTCCTATGCTCGCGTCATGTACAGGGGATTCTCCCTTCGCAGGGCGGCGCAGACGGATGCGATGTTCCTCGGCGACATGCTCGTCGAGGCGGCAAACTGGCGTGCCGGGGGCGTACGCCCGCGCCATGAGGTGCTGACGTCCGTCGATCATCGACGCTACCTCGCGGGGTGGAAGCGTTCGTCCGATGACGGGCTGGTGGCGACGGGTGAGGATGATCTACCGGTCGGCGCCGCGTGGTATCGGGTTCTCCCGCAGGATGATCCGGGGTTCGGCTTCATCGGGGTCGCGGTTCCCGAGCTCATCATCGGCGTGCATCCGCTCTGGCGGGCGCGTGGGGTCGGACGATCGCTGTTGCGTGGCGTCGTGCGGCTCGCTGGCGCGCAGGGCCACGCACGCATCAGCTTGAGCGTCGAACGAGACAACTTCGCCCGCAACCTGTATCGCGCCGAGGGATTCGCCGTCGTGGGGGAGGGCGCGACCCGCGACACGATGGTGCGGCGCACTACGTAGTCGAACAGTCTCGGATCCGCAGAAAGCCGCGTCATTACGCGGAGATGTCGGCTGTTGGTCGTAACGTGAGAGCATGGCCAGGAGTACCACGAAGACAGAGCGCGCGTCGACCAGCGCACCGTCGCGCCCGAAGCGGCAGACGGCTCCCAAGGCCCAGCCCGCTCCCAAGAAGTACATCGACGAGGCCGACAAGCCTCCAGTGGCCGTCCGTGCCTGGGTCGGGCTGGCGCACGGCGTCGGCGGACTCTTCCGCGCCTTCGGACCTGAGACCCTCGAGAAGGACGACCGCCGCGACGGTTTCCCGTTCTTCCTCGTGCTGCTCGCCGTGCTCGGCGCGGTGAACGAGTGGTTCTTCATCGGCAACGAGGTCGCGGCCAACATCAGCGCGTACTCGGTCGGTCTCTTCGTCGGTCGTGTGGCCTTCATCATGCCGGTACTGCTTCTGCTGCTCGCCGGCTGGCTGTTCCGCCACCCCTCTTCCGTCCATGACAACGGACGCATCGGCATCGGCTTCGGCATGTTCGTGCTCGCGCTCGCGGGTATCTTCCATGTCGCCGGCCCGCGTCCGCATCCGAATCAGGGGATGCCCGCGCTCAGCGAATCCGGCGGACTGCTCGGTTGGCTGGTCGGGCAACCTCTCACCTATCTGACCGACATCCCCGCGTACATCGTGCTGTCGCTCCTGATGGTGCTGAGCCTCCTGATCCTCACGAAGACCCCGCCGAATCGCATCGGCGCGCGTCTCGGGGATCTGTACGCGTGGATGTTCGACGCGGAGCGCACTGAGAAGCCAGCGAAGGACACTGCCGCGATCGACGAGGCCGACAAGGTCGACGACCCCGACGTCCTGCCGTGGTGGCGGCGCAACAGGACCGGTCGTGAAGAAGATCCCGATGAGGGCACCCTCGGGTCCGACGACATCACTGCGCTGCTCACGACATCCGACCCGACGCCCGCCTACGATCAGGCCGTCGTCGTCGAGAACCCCTACGACGCGGCCACCGAAGTGTTGTCAGAAGTTCGCTCGGTCGCCGATTCGCTCGCAGAGCAGCAGACCACCGCGCTCCTCGATGACACTTCCGACACCGGCGAGGTGCCGGAGCTTCCCGGTCTCGACGGTTTCGGCACCGAGGGCCCGGGCGACCGTGGGCCGCAAGCTCCCGTGACGCCGTACATCCTGCCCTCTCCCGGCATCCTGGTCGAGGGCCCCGCTCCGGTCCTGCGTTCCGAGGCGACAGACAAGGTGATCGAGCAGATCACGAGCGTCCTTTCCCAGTTCAAGGTCGACGCGAAGGTCACCGGTTTCTCTCGCGGCCCGACGGTGACCCAGTACGAGGTCGAGGTCGGACACGGCGTCAAGGTCGAGAAGATCCTGCAGCTGAGCAACAACTTCGCCTACGCCGTGGCGTCGAACGACGTGCGCATCCTCTCGCCGATCCCCGGCAAGAGCGCCATCGGTATCGAGATCCCCAACGCCGACAAAGAGATGGTCGCTCTCGGCGACGTGCTGCGGTCGCCCGCGGCGCAGAAGAGCACGCACCCGATGACGATCGGCGTCGGCAAGGATGTCGGCGGCAACATCGTGATCGCGAACCTCGCCAAGATGCCTCACCTGCTCGTGGCGGGTTCCACAGGCTCCGGTAAGTCGAGCTTCGTGAACTCGATGATCACGAGCCTGCTGATGCGGGCTCGTCCCGCTGATGTGCGGATGGTCCTGATCGACCCGAAGCGCGTCGAGCTCACCAGCTACGCCGGCGTCCCGCACCTGATCACGCCCATCATCACGAACCCGAAGAAGGCGGCCGAAGCGCTGCAGTGGGTCGTGAAGGAGATGGACATGCGGTACGACGACCTCGCCTCTTTCGGGTTCCGCCACATCGACGACTTCAACCGTGCGGTGCGTGCCGGCGAGGTCGAACTGCCCGTGGGCAGCGAGCGGGTGCTCAAGCCCTACCCGTACCTTCTGGTCGTGGTCGATGAGCTGGCCGACCTGATGATGGTCGCCCCTCGTGATGTCGAGGATTCGATCGTTCGCATCACGCAGCTGGCGCGAGCGTCCGGCATCCACCTCGTGCTCGCGACGCAACGTCCGAGCGTCGACGTGGTCACCGGTCTCATCAAGGCCAACGTCCCCTCTCGACTCGCCTTCGCCGTCACGAGCGTCACCGACAGCCGGGTCATCCTCGACAGCCCCGGCGCCGACAAGCTCATCGGTCAGGGTGATGCGCTGTTCTCGCCGATGGGCTCGTCGAAGCCGTTCCGTCTGCAGGGAGCGTGGGTCGACGAGAAGGAGATCGACGCGGTCGTCAAGCACGTCACCCGCCAGGCACGACCGGACTATCGTCCCGATGTGCAGGAGGCGATGGAGCCGACCAAGAAGAAAGAGGTCGACGAGGACATCGGCGACGATCTCGAGCTGCTGCTCGCCGCCGCAGAGCTCATCGTGTCTTCCCAGTTCGGTTCGACATCGATGCTCCAGCGCAAGCTGCGCGTCGGCTTCGCGAAGGCCGGCCGCCTCATGGACCTGTTGGAATCCCGCGAGATCGTCGGGCCGTCCGAGGGCTCCAAGGCCCGAGACGTGTTGGCCACGGCGGAACAGCTTCCTCAGGTGATGGCGAAACTGCGCGGAGACGATGCTCCGGCGGCTTCGGCTCCGGTGGCGCCTCCGGTCCCGCCGATGCCGCAGACGCATGACCCGATCGCCGCTCAGTACGAGGGACTCCCCGAGGTGGAAGCTGAGGGCGACGAAGACGCCTGGGGCCTGACGGGGCGCGACTGATGGCGATTCCTCGGCAACTGCCCAACGCCATCACCGTCGCGCGTATCCCGCTCGCGGTCATCTTCTTCGTCCTGCTTCTGCTCGGCGGAACCTACGGCCTTCCTGAGCCGGCGCTCCGCTGGACAGCGGCGATCCTCTTCATCGTCGGGATCTCCACGGACTGGGTCGACGGCTATCTCGCCCGTAAATACGACATCGTCAGCGACTTCGGCAAACTCTGGGATCCGATCGCCGACAAGCTGCTCACCGGGGCCGGGTTCGTCGGACTTGCCATCCTCGGTGAGGTCGATTGGTGGATCGTCGCGATCATCCTGGTGCGCGAGTGGGGGATCACGATCCATCGGCTCATGGTCGCCAGCGAGCACGTCGTCGCCGCAGCGTGGATGGGCAAGATCAAGACCGCGTTCCAAGGAGTAGCACTCGGCTGGGCGTTGCTTCCCCTCCACTACCTCATCGGACTCGATGCCTGGACGTTGATCACCTTCGTCCTGATTCTCATCGTCTTGGTGCTCACGGTGGCGAGCGGGATCGACTACATCGTGGCCCAGGTGCGAGGATCCCGGCGAAAGCAGTGAGCGCGGCGGCTGCAGCGGTCTTATCCGCGTTGGGTCGAAGGGGATGGACTCTGGGTGTCGCCGAGTCCCTCACCGGAGGGGCGCTGTGCGCAGAACTCGTCTCGGTTGCCGGCGCGTCTGCCGTGCTGCGTGGGGGAGTGGTCGCGTACGCGACACCGGTCAAGACGACGGTTCTCGGCGTCGATGCCGATCTCCTCGCCGAGCATGGTCCCGTGCATCCGCAGGTCGCCGTGCAGATGGCCGACGGTGTGCGGCAAGTGCTGAGCGTCGGCGGAAAGGCAGCCGAGGTCGGCATCTCGACAACGGGTATCGCCGGCCCGGATTCTCCTGATGGACAGCCGGTGGGAACGGTGCACGTGGGGATCGTGACACCGGACACCTCGAGTGCCACGTCATTCCGTTTCCATGGTGATCGTGCCTCGATTCAGGAACAGACGGTGGCTGCGGCGCTCGACGCATTGCTCAAGATGCTCGCGGAATAGTGACGGCGGCGCGCTGGTTATTGAAGATGTGCTCACATTCAAACCACAGAGTGCAAGGGTAGATTTTGAAGAGGTCAGGAGTAATAGACTGGCTGTCTCATCGGGGGTAACCTCGAACGATCACATGGGGAGGAGGTTCCGATGATTCTTGTACGACAGGAAATCGGCGATGTGCTGAGGGACTTCCGCCTGCAGAAGGGGCGCACGCTCCGGCAGGTCGCAAGCAAGGCTTCGGTTGCGCTCGGCTACCTCAGCGAGGTCGAACGCGGGCAGAAAGAAGCGTCGAGCGAGATCCTCGCATCAGTCGCAGACGCTCTCGACGTTCCCATCTCGACGATCATGCGCGAGGTCGGAGACCGTATCTCCGTACTCGAGGGCATCCAGGTCTTCCCTGATGTCGTCCCTGACGACCTCGTGGCGTCGATCGAGCCCCAGCTCTCGCTGCACTGATCCGCGGCGAGGTGACCGATGCGTCGTAGCGAGTTTCTCCGCGCCGTCGACACCGAATTCGACGCGAGGGCGTCGTCGTTGGTGAATGACCTCGGGCTCACGGCCCTTCACGGGCGTACCGCGGTCGAAGCGTTGGCTGATGGTACGCCGCCGCGGCAGATCTGGCTCGCCTTGTGCGCCGAGATGGACGTGCCGGACAGTCGACGGCATGGCGTCGGTCGGCAGGAGCCTCGCGGGCGCTGATCGTCCCCGGGCGATGTCCGGAGCGTACGGGACACGCTTGTCGATATTCGGCGTGTCGTCGAAGATCTGTTCGAAACCGGCGTAATCTTCTGCACAAGTGGTTCAGGGATTCTGTTCTCCACGATGGATGCGTTCGCCAAGTCGATGTCGGTGGTCTCTCCTACGGTGGAAAACAAGCCGAAGAGCCATTACGCCTTGTCGGAGAGTTCCTCCCAACCGGGAGAGCCGCGACAGCCTACAGGCGGCACCACGCGCGCAGAAGGAGCAGACCATGCCATCACCCGCCGACCGCGAGAAGTCCCTCGAGACCGCACTCGCTCAGATCGACCGCCAGTTCGGAAAGGGCTCGGTCATGCGGCTGGGCAGCGATGAGCGCGCCCCCGTGGCCGTCATTCCCACCGGCTCCATCGCCCTCGACGTCGCTCTCGGCGTCGGAGGTCTCCCGCGTGGTCGAATCGTCGAGATCTACGGCCCGGAGTCCTCGGGTAAGACCACGCTGACCCTGCATGCGATCGCGAATGCGCAGCGCGGCGGTGGTATCGCGGCGTTCATCGATGCTGAGCACGCGCTCGACCCCGACTACGCGGCGAAGCTCGGTGTCGATATCGATGCGCTTCTGGTGTCGCAGCCCGACACCGGTGAGCAGGCGCTCGAGATCGCCGACATGCTCGTCCGATCCGGTGCCATCGACCTCATCGTCATCGACTCCGTCGCCGCGCTCGTGCCGCGTGCCGAGATCGAGGGCGAGATGGGCGATTCTCACGTGGGTCTGCAGGCTCGACTCATGTCGCAGGCGCTGCGAAAGCTCACCGGTGGCCTGAGCCAGACCAACACCACGATGATCTTCATCAACCAGCTTCGCGAGAAGATCGGCGTCTTCTTCGGCTCGCCTGAGACCACCGCCGGTGGAAAGGCACTGAAGTTCTATGCGTCCGTCCGTATGGACATCCGTCGTATCGAGACTCTGAAGGACGGTACCGATGCGGTCGGAAACCGCACCAGAGTGAAGGTCGTGAAGAACAAGATGGCTCCGCCCTTCAAGCAGGCCGAGTTCGACATCCTCTACGGCATCGGCATCTCTCGCGAAGGCAGCCTGATCGACTTCGGCGTCGAGCACGCGATCGTGAAGAAGTCCGGGTCGTGGTACACCTACGACGGCGATCAGCTGGGACAGGGCAAAGAGAACGCGCGGACGTTCCTGCTCAACAACCCCGATATCGCCTTGGCGATCGAGACGCAGATCAAGCAGAAGCTCGGCATCGGCGGCCCGGCCGCTGTGCCTGCCGCTGCAGACGAGCTCGCTGAGCGTCGTCCGGCCTGATGAACGACACTCGTGGGGGCGATCCTGATCGGATCGCCCCCATCATCCCCCTCTTCGGTGGCACGCCCAAAAGGGCGCAGGCTGCACCGGCCTTCGCAAGTGGCGAAGGCGATCAAGCCCCAAAGGACGTGCCGAGTAGCGCAGATGAGCGAGCGCTTTGGCGTTCGACCTGGGATGCACCGTCCGGCTCGAGAACAGCCGTCGAACCGATCGAGGCGGGCACTCCCAGCGGTAATCATCCGGCCCGGGGGGCTGCGTCCGCTTCGGGCTCGCGGGGATCACACCCTGCGAAGTCTGCTCCTCGTCTCCGAGCCCTCGGAAATGTGCAGAGCGACGAGAGCGGCGAGGAAGAGATCGCGACGCCGGACGAGATCCGCGTCGCGGCCGAAGAATCCCTCGTTCGCAAGTTGCGGACTCGGTCGTTGTCGATCTCGGAGGCTCGACAGGCCCTGAGAGGGAACGGGCTCGACGGCGGTGCGGTCGACGACGTGATCGACGACTTCTGCCGCCGCGGCTATCTCGACGATGCCGCCCTCGCCGGGGTTCTCGTGATCTCCGGCGTGCAGCGGAAGGGCCAGGGACGAGTCGCGCTGTCGCGTGCGCTTGCACAGCGAGGCATCCCGCGCGATGTCATCGACAGCGCACTCGATGAGCTGCCGGATGACGACGATGAGCGTGCGCTCGATTTCGCCCGCAACAAGGCCCGATCATTGAGTCGCCTCGACCATGACACGGCCCTGCGACGCCTGGTGGGTCAGCTTTCCAGGCGCGGGTACAACGGAGCGGTCTCGATGAAGGCGGCGAAGGCCGCGTTGCGGGAAGAGGCATCCGGGGGCCCGACCTCCGGAGTTCATTTCGTCGAATCGGACTGAGATCTCGGCGCAGCACCGGGCTAGGTAACGGCTCGTACAATGGATCCATCATGACTATCCCGCGCAGCGAACCGACGATCATCAGCGCATCGTCGGCAGCCGTCGACGAAGACGGACGACACCGATCGTACGAAGTGCGCACCTTCGGGTGCCAGATGAACGTGCACGACTCCGAACGGCTCTCCGGCTCGCTGGAGAGCGCCGGCTACGTGCGGGCGATCGACGGCGCAGAAGCCGATGTGGTGATCATCAACACCTGCGCGGTCCGAGACAATGCTGCCGGCAAGCTGTATGGCACGTTGGGGCATCTCGCATCGGTCAAGCGCCGCAAAGAAGGCATGCAGATCGCGGTCGGCGGCTGCCTGGCTCAGATGGACAAGCAGGCTGTCCTCGACAAGGCCCCCTGGGTCGACGTGGTGTTCGGTACCCACAACATGGGCTCGCTGCCGGGATTGCTGGAGCGTGCGCGGCACAACGGCGACGCCGAACTCGAGATCCTCGAATCGCTCGAAGTGTTCCCCTCTACGCTGCCGACCAAGCGTGACTCCGCACACAGCGGGTGGGTGTCGATCTCGGTGGGCTGCAACAACACCTGCACGTTCTGCATCGTGCCGAGCCTGCGGGGCAAGGAGAAAGACCGTCGTCCCGGCGACATCCTGAACGAGATCAGACTCCTGGTCGAAGACGGTGCGATCGAGGTCACCCTCCTCGGACAGAACGTGAACTCCTACGGAGTCGAGTTCGGCGACCGTCAGGCGTTCGGCAAGCTGCTGCGTGCTGCCGGCGAGATCGAGGGACTGGAGCGCATCCGGTTCACGAGCCCGCACCCCGCGGCCTTCACAGACGACGTGATCGACGCCATGGCCGAGACACCGAATGTGATGCCGCAGCTGCACATGCCGCTGCAGTCGGGGAGCGATCGCATCCTCAAGGCGATGCGACGTTCGTACCGCAGCGAGCGGTTCCTCGGCATCCTCGACCGTGTTCGTGCTCGCATCCCGAACGCCGCGATCACCACCGACATCATCGTCGGCTTCCCCGGAGAGACCGAGGAAGACTTCGAAGACACGATGCGAGTGGTGGAACAGGCCCGCTTCTCGAGCGCCTTCACGTTCCAGTACTCCATCCGCGAGGGAACCCCCGCTGCGACCATGCAGGACCAGGTCCCCAAGGAGATCGTCCAGGCGAGGTACAACCGTCTGCTCGCGCTCCAGGAGCGCATCTCCCTGGAGGAGAACCAACAGCAGGTCGGCCGTCGGATCGAAGTGCTCGTCTCGTCCGGCGAAGGCAAGAAGGACACCGCGACCCACCGGCTCACCGGGCGGGCCGAAGACAACAGGCTGGTGCACTTCGAAGTGACGCCGGGATCCGACCTCCCGCGCCCTGGCGATGTCGTCACCGTGACGGTCACACATGGGGCCCCGTTCCACCTGCTGGCCGACGACCCCACAGGCGCACCGCTCGAGATCCGTCGCACTCGCGGGGGAGACGCCTGGGACCGCTCGCAGTCGGAATCGTGCGCGGTTCCCACCCCCAGCAGCGACAGTGGGCCGAAGGCCGTCTCGCTCGGGCTGCCCACTCTGCGTGTCGGCGTGTGACCGGACCACGCCTGTGGGCGATCGTCGGGGCAACCGGCACCGGCAAGAGTGATCTCGCGATAGATCTGGCTGAACGGCTGCGGTCCCGCGGCAACCCGGCCGAGATCGTCAACGCCGACGCGATGCAGCTCTATCGCGGAATGGACGTCGGGACGGCGAAGGTCTCGATCTCGGAGCGCCGTGGCATCCCGCACCACCTCTTCGACGTCCTCCCAGTCGACGAGGACGCTGCGGTCGCGTGGTATCAGCCACGGGCTCGTGCCGCAGTGGAGGAGGTCCATCGTCGCGGCGGGGATGCGATCCTCGTGGGTGGTTCGGGTCTCTACGTCTCGAGCGTCGTGTATGACTTCAGGTTCCCTCCGCGCGACCCGGAGCTGCGCGAGCGACTCGAACGAGAACTCGAGACCGAAGGGCCCGCGCGACTGCTCGAAAGGCTGCGTGTGCTCGATCCCGAGGCCGCAGCCCGCGTCGATCCGCGCAACCCACGGCGCATCGTCCGCGCACTCGAAGTCCGGGAGCAGGGGAGCGCCACGCACGGTGCCGCGCTTCCTGATCAACCGATCCTGTGGCATCCGCGCACCCGACTGTTGGGCCTCCACGTCGACCGAGCCGCGCTTGTCGAGCGACTCGACGCCAGAGTCGAGCGGATGTGGGAGGGCGGACTCCTCGCCGAAGTCGCCGAGCTCCGAGGCCGAGGGCTCGAACACGGAGCGACTGCACCGCGGGCCATCGGCTACGCACAAGCGCTCGCACAGCTCGACGGGACTCTCACCGAGCGCGAGGCCATCGCTCAGACCCAGGCGCTCACCCGTCGCTACGCCCGCCGCCAGGTGTCGTGGTTCAAGCGGTATCCCGACTTGGAGTGGCGAGACGCCCCGGTGGACGCCGACGCACTGCTCCAATCCTGAACCGATCGGTGTCGGAGGCCCATGCAAGGCTGATCGCATGACGACCCACTTCTACACCGCATCCAGCCTCGACGGGTTCATCGCGACCGAGGAGCACTCGCTGGACTGGCTGCTCACGCAGGACATCGATCAAGACGGCCCGATGGCGTACACGGGCTTCGAGCGGAACATCGGCGCACTGGCCATGGGAGCTTCGACGTACGAATGGGTGATGCGTCATGAAGAGGGGCGGTGGGGCTACACCCAGCCCACCTGGGTCTTCTCGCACCGTCAGCTCGACCTTCCGGTAGACGCAGACGTGCGGCTGACACAGGCCGACATCAGCACCGTGCACTCCGAGATGGTGGCGGCAGCCGGCGGGAAAGACCTTTGGGTCGTCGGTGGTGGAGACCTCGCCGGCCAGTTCGCAGATGCCGGGCTGCTTGACGAGGTGTGGGTGCAGTACGCACCGGTGACACTCGGCTCCGGCGCCCCACTGCTTCCACGAAGGCTCGACCTGGAGCTCATCGAGGTGGCGCGCAATCGGAACTTCCTCTGCGGCCGTTACCGGGTCACGCGGGTCTGAGCGCACCTCCGCGATATCTAGACTGATCTCATGGTCGCATTCACCAAGGGGCACGGCACGGGCAACGACTTCATCATCATCGCTGATCCCGATGGCGAGCTTGATCTGACGGTCGAGCAGGTTGCGGTGCTGTGCGATCGTCACTTCGGGATCGGTGCCGACGGCATTCTTCGTGTCGTCAGGTCTTCCGCGATCGCGGAGGGCGCGGCATCGCTCGAAGAAGAGCCGGGCGCCGAGTGGTTCATGGACTACCGCAATGCCGACGGATCCATCGCAGAGATGTGTGGCAACGGCATCCGGGTGTTCGCTCATTACCTCGTCCGTTCCGGCCTCGCGACCATCGACCCCGGATCGACGCTGCCGATCGGCACCAGGGCGGGCGTTCGTGATGTGACCCGGAGCGCCACGGGATATCAGGTCGATCTCGGCCGATGGAAGCTCCCGGGCGACGATCCGCTCGTACGTGTAGACGGCCTCTCCGTCACTCGTCCCGGAGTCGGCATCGACGTCGGAAACCCCCACGTCGTCGTCGCTCTCGCTTCGGAGGCCGAGCTCGCATCGCTCGAGTTGCACCGCGCGCCCGACTTGGAGCCCGCGTTGCCGGCGGGTGCGAACATCGAGTTCGTGGTTCCTGGAGAACCCCTGGTGCGCGATGGAGTCGGACACGTGAGCATGCGTGTCTATGAGCGGGGCGTCGGTGAGACCCTCAGCTGCGGCACGGGGGTCGCGGCGACCGCGCTCGCTGTTCGCTACTGGGCTGGCGAGAAGGCTCCGAACAACTGGCAGGTGGAGGTTCCGGGCGGGACCCTCGGCGTTCGCATGTTCCCCGCGGAAGATGGCGAGCATGTCGCTCTTTCCGGTCCGGCGCAGCTCGTCTTCCAGGGCGAGGTCGATCTCGCTTGAGCGAGTGACCCGCGAGCGACTCAGCCGAGGATGATCGGCTCGGTCGGCGGATTTCCGTGCTTGCGCACCTTGAGGATCCGGTACCCCTTGCCCGTAGCGGTGCGGAAGACGCTGTAACCGGGATGGAACGTCGACCCGATCCATCGCTGGAGCGAATCGGCGCCGAGGTTGCGCTGGACCACGAGCCAGGCGTCGCTGCGCTCATCGAGGCGAGGGATCCAGCGCTCCAGCAGTCCGTGGAGTTCGTTCTTGCCGACACGGATGGGCGGATTCGAGCGAATCGTGCGGAACGAGACGTGCTCGGGAACATCGTCGGGCAGTGATGCGTTGACGTTAGTGAGCCCGAGAGCTGCGGCGTTCCGACGCACGAGATCGAGGGCACGCTCGTTCACGTCGACGGCCCACACCGTCGCGTGGGGAGCAGCCAAGGCCATCGACAGGGTCACAGGACCCCAACCGCTGCCGAGGTCGAGAAGATCGCCACCCGGGGGAACCGGGGGCATGTTGGCGAGGAGCACTGCAGTGCCGGCATCCAGACGATCCGGGCTGAAGACTCCACCAGCGGTGGTGACTTCCAGCTCTCGACCTGCGAGCGATACGCGGATCTTACGCAGATTCTCGGGGCTTGCCGGGGCCGCAGTGAAGTAGTGATCTGACCCCATACGGTGAGCGTACCGGACAGCGCGGGCTAAGGTTAAGGCTCGCAACAAAACCCAGAGACAAGGAACGGATGACGGAGACCACAACCCCCTCCACCGACGACCACACGGTCGATCGTGTGCTCGCGAATGCAGAGAAGCGCTCGGACGTCCATGTCTTCGGCGCCGCCCAGGCGCTGCAGGATGATTCGACGGCATCGCATACGAGCATGGACGGCGCGCAGTGGGATCTCGAGGACCGGCACGCGCTTCGCCGCGTCGGGGGACTCTCGACAGAGCTCGAGGATGTCACCGAGGTCGAGTACCGTCAGTTGCGCCTGGAGAACGTCGTCCTCGTCGGCGTCTACCCCCAGGGTGCGCAGGAAGATGCGGAAAATTCTCTGCGGGAACTCGCGGCACTTGCCGAGACCGCCGGTGCCGTCGTGCTCGACGGCGTCTTGCAACGTCGTCCGCACCCTGATGCTGCGACCTATCTCGGCCGAGGCAAGGCTCAGGAGCTCAAGGACATCGTCGCCGCCGTCGGTGCCGACACCGTCATCGCCGATACGGAACTCGCGCCGAGCCAGCGTCGTGCACTCGAAGACGTCGTCAAGGTCAAGGTCATCGACCGCACCACGGTGATCCTCGACATCTTCAGCCAGCATGCCAAGAGCCGGGAGGGCAAAGCTCAGGTCGAGCTGGCTCAGCTCGAGTACCTGCTTCCTCGTCTTCGTGGCTGGGGCGACTCGATGAGCCGTCAGGCCGGTGGCCAGGTCGGTGCCGGTGGCGCGGGTATGGGTTCGCGCGGTCCGGGTGAGACGAAGATCGAGCTCGATCGTCGTCGCATCCGCACCAAGATGGCACTGTTGCGTCGGCAGATTCGTGACTTCGGCCCTGCCCGAGAGGCGAAGCGTGCCGAGCGCAAGCGCAACACGATCCCCTCGGTCGCGATCGCCGGTTACACGAACGCCGGCAAGTCCAGTCTGCTCAATGCGCTCACCAGCGCAGGGGTCCTGGTCGAGAACGCACTCTTCGCGACGTTGGATGCGACTGTTCGTCGCGCTGAGACGGAAGACGGCCGTGTCTACACGCTGACCGACACCGTCGGATTCGTCCGCAACCTCCCGCCCCAGCTCGTCGAGGCCTTCCGCTCGACGCTGGAGGAGGTGGGAGAAGCCGACGTCGTGCTCCACATCGTCGACGGCTCGCACCCGGATCCTGCCGGTCAGCTGCAGACCGTGCGCGACGTTCTGGGTGATGTCGGTGTTCGTGACCTGCCGGAGATCGTCGTCTTCAACAAAGCCGATCTGATCTCTGAAGACGAGAGGCTGGTGCTCCGCGGCCTTCAGCCCCATGCGCACTTCGTGTCTTCGAGGTCGGGCGAGGGCATCGCCGAGTTGCGGGCCGTCGTGGAAGCGGCGCTTCCGAAGCCTGCTGTCGAGGTCCACGCCGTGATTCCTTACGATCGCGGCGATCTGGTGGCGGCGATCCATGAGACCGGGATGCTTCTCTCGGTGGAGCACGGCGAGAACGGCACCGCCGTGCACGCTCGTGTCTCTGAGCGCCTCGCGGCCGAACTCGCCCCGTTCATCACCGGGGGCTGATCCCGCTCAGCGGGCGAGGAAGCGTGCCTCGACCGTTGCGGAGATGATGATCTCCTCCGGCTCGTACTCCATTGGCGGAGCCGTGTCGGCGGCGAATGCGACGCCACCGCGTGCCTTCAGCATCTGGGCTCCAGGTGCCGGCTGTCCGCTGGACATCAGGCCGACATCGGCGATCTCTGACGGCGTCACCTCGTCCAGGCCGAGGGCACCGGCGTATGCCTTGGCGCGGGTGACGGCGACGCTCACCGCCTCGGCCGCGACATCGCGTTCGACCTGGGCCCGCGTCACCGGAGTGAGGTGCCAGTCGACCCAGCCCACCTCGACCCCGTCCCAGGGGGAGATGTCGGATACCCAGATGGAGAGCTCTGAGGCCTCCGGGAACGTCGCCGTGAAGTCGATGCTCGCGTAGTAGACCGGTGCGAGGCGTTTGCCCTCGTTGTTCCAGGGTCGTTCCGCCCGGACGGAGAGCCGCTTGCTGGTCCAGTCGACGACAGTGCCGGCCTCGACCCGTTCCGTGATGCTGCTGCGGACGGGCTCGGCGAGGCGCATCACATGCTCGACCACCGTGGTGCGCTCGGGGCCTTCAGCGCGCACTCCGACGCGGATGGTGGCGCGTTCGGGCGCGATGCGCGCCTCATGCTCGCCGCGGACGGTGACGGTGACTTCGCTCATGGGGCGACTCTACGCCAGGGGACAGAACGTCAGCGGAATGGCGGAGCGGCCGCGAACGTTGTAGACTTTAGGGCTCGGGTGCTTGTCTCCCGAGTTGGCAATTCCACAGTGTGACAGCGGCTCCTTCGAGAGAAGGACCACGGGGCTGATCGGTTTCGACAGCGCCTGTGAATCCACGAGAAGCGGGCCGAGGATGCAGAGTTATCTCGTAAACGCTCTCTGCAAAAAAATAGTTGCCGAAACCAAGCGCAACGACTTCGCCCTCGCTGCATAAGCGAGCCCGATAGTCCGTCAGGCCGTATGTGATTCCGATACGGATCCTGGCGTTATTTAGGAATCTTGCTGCGTGATGGCGTCTGGACGTCACGTGGGACTCTTCCCAGGCTGGGCTTGTCGACTTAGGTGTCTGTGACAAAGGTCGGAGCCGAGTAGAACGTCTTCACAGACTGCGCCCGGAGAAGGCGTGGAGACTCAGCGTTGGACGGGGGTTCGATTCCCCCCAGCTCCACCAGGTCGCTGTCACAGGAATTGAGGCCCGCCTCCCCAGTGAGAACTGGGGAGGCGGGCCTTTTCACTACGGATAGCTCATCAGCCGGTGAACCTGTTCACACTTTGCTCACATCTGGTGCCGTGAACATGACGGATGACCGTACCGTGACCTCCCAACACGACGATCGCCCCGGCAACTGAACATAAAGACCCCCATCTGGCCTGGGCCGGGTGAGGGTCTTTGAACCTTTTCCTGCCTACGCCGTGGGCGCTCCGATATACCCGGCGAGGAATGCGAAAGTATCCCACGCAACGCCGGGTACTTTCGAAAGCTCGGGCAGCGGCAGGATGTCCGTCGCTCCAAGGCTGCGCAGAGTATCTACCTGCTGACGGAAAATGTTGTACTGCTCCACGCTGGAGAAGTCTGTCTTGCCGCCCTGCCGCAAGTGCACGATGGTTCCGTTGGGAACCTTTACGATCGCTTCCATGTTTCTCTCCTGTTGGGGTGTTTCCGGTGCGCTACCTGCAAGCGGTGCGTCGTTGATGTACGGGTCGGGGTCAAGCGCGACGCCATTGCGCTGGACTTCAATGTGCAGATGCGGTCCGGTGGATTTGCCCGAGCTGCCGACTCTTCCGATGAACTGCCCCCGAACCACAGGGCCGAGTCCAACACGCGTGCCTTCGATCATGTGCGCGTAGACCGTCCGGTATCCATCGGCGTGTTGAATATGGATGCTCTCTCCATAGGCGCCATCATTTCCGCTGATACCGCTAACGATGATGGTTCCATCGGCAACCGCGTGGATCGGCGTGCCGAGGCCCGGCGTGTAGTCAATCCCGGCGTGTTTCGGGTATGGCCCGACGAAGCCGCGTGAGCGTCCGGAGCGAAATGTGAACGGGTAACCCCATGTCATGGCCGCCGCTGCTGACTGCGGGCGAGCTAGAGCACCTACGCCGGCAGCAGCGACGGCAGCAGTGATCGCCGCTGCCGTCATGAAAGTCCTCCGGCGTACACCGGGCAGCGCTGACGGAGGTTCCGGTTCATTCGGGTGCATATAAAGACAGTAGCGTCCGCGCTGTCCTTCTCGCTGTCCCCCGTTTGGCCTACATACGCGCACGCTTAGAACTGATACGGGCGCGAGGCCAGCACTAGTGTTCAGACCGGGGCGGGCCGTCCGCTTGTGCCCGACTGAAATCGAAGACATTCCTGTTCCTGGATTGATGATCGACAAGCCGCATTCGCGCACGAGGAAAGCCTGCTCGTACAGAATCCATTTGCGCATCGCAGCGTGAGCAGTTCGATTTCCTCTCCTGCGCGACCGGGTCGCCGTCAAATCAGACGCCTGGATGTCGTCGTCGTGGACCTATATTGAAGTCTGTGGACACGACCCCCGCAGACGTCTCGACCGGTCTCACGAGAGCTCAGGTCTCCGAGCGTGTCGCTGCGGGGAAGACGAACGCCTTCGTCGCCGATACGAGTCGGAGCGCGTGGAGCATCGTGCGGGCGAACGTCTTCACGCTCTTCAACGGCATCGTCTTCGCCTGCTTCCTCGTGCTGTTCCTCGTCGGGCGCTGGCAGGATGCGCTCTTCGGGCTCGCGGCGTTCGCGAACGCGATCATCGGGTGCGTTCAGGAGTTCCGTGCGAAGTCCGCACTCGACCGTCTCGCTCTGATGAATGCACCGCGAGCACTGGTGCTGCGAGACGGAACCGAGGCGGAGATCGCGCCAGGCGAGGTCGTCCTCGATGACGTTCTCGTGCTTCGTGCCGGGGAACAGGTGCCTGCTGACGCCGACGTCATGACCGCGCGCGGTCTGCAGATCGATGAGTCGATGCTCACCGGGGAGTCCGACCCGGTGGAGAAGCAGCCGGGGGACGAAGCTCTCTCCGGCGCGGTCGTCGTCGCGGGGGAGGGCACCGCCCGAACGACCAGGGTGGGTGCCGACTCGTATGCGAACCACTTCGCCGGTGAGGCCAAGCGCTTCTCCCTCGTCTCCAGCGAGCTTCGCACCTCGGTCAATCGGGTCCTGAAGTGGGTGAGTTGGATCATCGGGCCCGTCGGCCTGTTGGTCCTGAACGCTCAGATCGTTGTCCTCGGCGGGTATGCCAACGTGTTCTCGAACGGTGCCTGGGTGCAGGCCGTCGTGAACACCATCGCCTCGCTGACGGCGATGATACCCCTCGGCCTCGTGCTCATGACGAGCATCGCTTTTGCCGTCGGTGCATCGAGGCTGGCGCGCAGACAAGTGCTGGTCAATGAGCTACCCGCAGTCGAAGGACTCGCGAGGGTCGACGTCGTCTGCCTCGACAAGACCGGCACCCTCACGGTCGGCGAGATCGGATTCGACCAAGCCCACGGTCTCACCGGGCTCACTCCCGAACGGGAGGATGCCGTGGCGGCGGCGCTTGCTTGGTATGCCGCATCTCCGGACGCGAATGCGACGGCACGGTCGATGCGAACGGCGTATCCGGTCGCTGCGCCGCTCGTCGTGGCGGGGTACATCCCCTTCTCGTCAGCGCGCAAATGGAGCGCGGTCTCGTTCGCGGAGAGCACCGGAACCTGGGTGATGGGAGCGCCGGAGATGGTGTTCGGCGACGCCGCGACATCGACCGAGACGGAACTCGGCCGCACGGTCACCGAACACGCCGAGACCGGCCGCCGCACGCTGGTGATCGGATACTCGGACTCCACACTGTCCGAAGACGACGTCGATTCCGAGCGCCTCCCCGATGGCCTCGCCGCGATCCTGGTCCTCACCTTCCGCGAACAGGTGCGCCCGGACGCGGCGCAGACGCTCGCGTACTTCGCGCGCCAGCAGGTCGGAATCCGCATCATCTCGGGAGACAACCCGCGAACGGTGGCCGCGATCGCTCGTGAGGTCGGTCTCGACGTCTCCGAAGGCTTCGATGCGCGACGACTTCCGCAGGACGATGCCGAACTCGCAGACGTGCTCGACCAGCATGCGGTGTTCGGGCGGGTCACGCCAGAGCAGAAGAAGCGCATGGTCACCGCGCTGCAGAGTCACGGGCACACCGTCGCGATGACGGGCGACGGAGTGAACGACGCGCTGGCGATCAAGGCTGCAGACATCGGGATCGCGATGAACTCCGGCTCACCCGCCACCAAGGCTGTCGCGCGTCTGGTCCTGCTCGACGGCCAATTCTCCCACCTGCCGGATGTCGTCGCGGAAGGCCGTCAGGTCATCGCGAACATCGAGCGGGTGTCGATGCTGTTCCTGAACAAGACGGTCTACGCGACTCTGCTCGCGATCATCTTCGGGGTCTTCGTGCTCGAGTTCCCGTTCCTGCCTCGCCAACTGTCCATCACCGACGGCCTCACGATCGGCATCCCGGCGTTCTTCCTCGCGCTCATGCCGAACGCGGCACGGTATGTGCCGGGGTTCCTCCGGCGGTCGTTGAGCTTCGCGATTCCGTCTGGGATCGTCGTCGCGCTCGGTCTGACCTGGTACACGTTCGTCGCACGAGGGTTCGGGGTCCACGAAGAACAGCTGCGCACCGGCGCCACCGTGATCCTCGCGGTCGTCGGCATCTGGGTGCTGGCTGTGCTCGCCCGCCCCCTCAACCGCTTCAAGGTGCTGGTCGTCGGTGCGATGTTCATTCTGCTCATCGCCGTCTTCACGATCCCGCTGGCCCGGCAGTTCTTCGTCTTGGTGGACCCGGGCGAAGACCTTGCGATCGCGCTCACCGGGATCACGATCGTGATGGTCGCCGCCATCGAGGTGGTGCGGCTGCTGCACCGTCGTCTCGTCCTCTCGGCGCCGTCGGACAGCGCGATGAGTGGGGCGCCAGCGGCGACTGCGCCCTCCCCGTCTGATTCCCCCGTCGTGGCCTCGATCATCACCACGGTGGTGGCGGTGCTCGCCTACGCCTTCGGAGTGCTCGCGACGGGCTTCGGCATCCTGGTCTTCCTCGGACGGTACGACGCGGATGTGGCGACCTCGGTGTTCTCGGTCGCGGGTGCGGCGATCGCCCTGTTCGGGCTGCTGGTACTCGCCGTCGCCGCCGGCGTGCGCCGTGGCAGCGGACTCTCGCGGCTCATGCTCACGATCTTCCTCGGGATCGCCATCGCGCTCAGCGCCGTCGTACTCATCTTCGGCGACCGCTGGGACTGGGGAGCGGCCATCACCGCTGCGATCGCCACCGCCATCATCGTGCTGCTGTGGACTCCGCCGGTCGCGCGTGGTTTCGGCCGGATCCTCGAGAGTTCGATGGGCGCGGCGGGACCGTGAGGGTTCGCTTCTCCTCACCGTACCGCCCTGAGTTCCGAAGGCGGGCGTCAGCGTACTGATCGACGTCGGGTGCGTGGGCCGATGCCCTCGTCTTGCGCGGGCGTACGCGGCGGCGGTGCCCCCGAACAGTTTCTCTGAACGCTTTGATGAATCCGGTGGTGGTGGCGTGCCCCGAAAGGGGTGATCGATCCTCGGCGGTCAGGCCGGCCATTCGATCAGAATCAGTCCCTGGCGGGTGTCGGCGAGCCGCACCCAGCCGTCGCCGAAGAGGTACGTCATCCCGTAGCCGTCTTCATCGGTGCCCATCGCGTAACGCGGGTCCTCGGTGTAATAGATTCCGTCCGGACCGTCCTCGCGCTTCCAGCCTTCCTCGAGAAGACCTGCCTGCGCGGCTGCGGCGTCTGCCTCGTCCACCGCTGCCCAGCCGTAGAGCTGACCGTGGTCGGACCCGACCGTGTAGTCCGCCCAGAAGCAGAGCAGGCCATCGGTGAACTCGACCCCGCCGACCACGAACTCCTTCGTCTCGGCCGTCCAGCCGGCATCTGCCAGCGCTGCCACCGTGCCGTCCGAGATCATCGACTCGCAAGTGACTTCCGCGGCCGGTGATTCCGGAGCGGGCGAGCCGACGGGCGCTGTGCTCGCGGTGGGTGTGGGAGGGGCAGGCTCCGCGGTCGGCGAGGACCGAGGCTCCGAAGGCCCAGCGCATGCGGTGAGGGCCGCGAGCAGCAGCAAGACGCCCGCAGTGGCAGACATTATGCGGGGAGTCATCGCGGCCCTCGTCCTTCGGATCAGTCTTGCAGCAGCGTCAGGAAGTCTTCGTGCAGGGTGCCGTTGGTAGCGAGTGTCGAGCGCGCGGAGATCGTCTCCGCGCCGTCGACAGCCGTCATCCGTCCTCCGGCCTCGCGCACGATCGGGACGGCGGCCGCGATGTCGTACTCCTTGACTCCGAACTCGGCGACCATGTCGATGCGACCTTCTGCAAGGAGCATGTACGCGTAGACGTCGCCGTAGGCGCGGTCGCGCCAGACGCGCGCGGCCATCTTCAACAGGGTGTTCAGGCGGCCTGCATCCGACCACTGCGCGATGCTCTGGAAACTCACGCTGGCATCGTCGAGAGACGAGACCGAGGAGGTCTGGAGCTGACGCGGCTCGCCTTCGGTGGCGGTCCAGGCGCCTTCTCCGGCCGATGCCCACCAGCGTCGTCCGAGTGCAGGCATGCTGACGACGCCCACCTGTGGCACGCCGTCGATCGCGAGGGCGATCATCGTTCCCCACAACGGCACCCCGCGAAGGAAGTTGGCCGTCCCGTCGATCGGGTCGATGATCCACTGACGGTGCGTGCCGCCCTGAGCGCCGAACTCCTCGCCGAAGATCCCGTCTTCGGGACGCTCGGTCTCCAAGATGCTGC
The DNA here is from genome assembly GCF_002979515.1 of Microbacterium sp. MYb54. Taxonomy (GTDB): domain Bacteria; phylum Actinomycetota; class Actinomycetes; order Actinomycetales; family Microbacteriaceae; genus Microbacterium. Next base: position 160,560 of record NZ_PCPA01000001.1, read on the forward strand.
GGATCGCGCGTTCGGTTGCGAGATCGGCGTCGGTGACGTGCGAGTTGTCGGCCTTGGTCGAGATCTCGAGGTCGTCGGCATCGAACCGGGGGAGCGACTGGGCATCTGCAGCGTCGGCGAGGCGCAGCGCGAGTTCGAGGTCGCTGCGGAGGCTATCGGGGGAGGTGGTCACGGTCTAAGAATACTGGCCGGATCGGCGGGGCCCGAGTGTCGAAAGGCCACATTTCGGCGCCCTCGCGGGGGCGGCACGCCCGGGGTCCGAGCTCGATTTCACATGGACCCGGTCGACTGGTAATGTAATTCCTCGGTCGGGGTTATCCCGGGCCACGCACCTCTAGCTCAATCGGCAGAGCAACTGACTCTTAATCAGTGGGTTCTCGGTTCAAGTCCGAGGGGGTGCACGGAACAGCCCTGTAGACACTCTCGCCAGTGTCGACAGGGCTTTTCTGCGCCTTGGGGGAGCGCGGTGGACGTGCCGGCGCCAGATTCTGCCACGGCGAACCGCTCCTTCTGAGCGTTGGAGCGCCCCCGGAACCACCCAGTGCTTTTCCCTGTTCTGACTGAATCCCCATGTATCACGTAATGGAATCCCCCTGAGTACGTCTCTCATATGGGGACATCCGCGTCACCTCGATCGGATGCGTCGCTGAGCGACGCATGACCGACGGGGTGGGGCTTCATCAAGAAACTGGGGAACACCTTGTACAGAAGCATCGGGCGCGCCCGCGCGCGCCGCAAGACGACAACAACGATCATCGCTGCCGCTGTGGCAGCTCTCACCGCCGGGATCACGCTCGCCGGCGCGGGGGCCGCTTCGGCAGCCGAGTACGACTATCCGGCAGCCATCGACCCTTCGTCGATCACCGTGACGACAGTCGGTGGCGGCGGCACGGTGTCGCAGTGGGACCACGTGCGAGTCGACGCTGACTGGGCGGTTCCGGATGGCGCGGTGGGCGGTCAGACCTTCGGGTTCACGCTCCCGAAGGAGTTCGCCGGCGCCGGTACGACGTTCTCGGTTCCGTCGGCGGAAGACCCGAGCAAGTCGATCGCCGAGTGCACCGTGAGCAGCGACGCTGCACCCGTGGTGACGTGCACGCTCACCGACTACGTGAACGGCCGCACCGGAGTCACCGGCTCGCTCTGGTTCGTCGCGAGCGCCGACGAGCAGACCACGGAGACCACGGTGGGATTCACGGTCGATGGCAAGATCACCCCGGTCGAGGTGCCCGGTGGCGGTATCGGTCCGTCCGCCCCGCTGCCGACGGAACCGCAGAAGTGGTCGTGGCAGACGGCCGACGGACGGATCGCCTGGCAGCTGGTGCTGCCCGGCGCGAGCTTCGACGGCGCGGAATCGATGATCATCGACGACACTCTGACGGGCGCGGGCGACGGGGTCGCCGAGCACCACAACGAAGACCGGCAGCTCGTCGTCTGGAGCACCGACAAACAGGACAAGGACCCGCAGACGATCACGAACTGGACCGGCTCCTGGAACGCGGAGGGAACGTCGTTCCACCTCGAGATCCCGGGCCCGATCGATCCGGCGCGGACATATCTCGTCAAGTACTTCACGGTGCCCAGCGCCCAGGTCGACGGAGCCACCTACGGCAATGTCGCGGACGTCAACGGGGTCAAGCTCCAGGAGAAGGCCGTCTGGACCGTCACGGGCGGTGGAACCGGTGACGGCGATGCCTCGGGTGCCTTCACGGTGACCAAGGCCGTCGCAGGTTCGGGTGCGTCTGCCGTGCCGACGGACGCGGTGTACACGGTGCGTTACAGCTATGGCGACCCGGCGGTCGAGCGAACCGTCGCCGTCACGGCCGGAGCCACGTCGCCCCTCATCCAGCTTCCCGCTGGAACCGTCGTCACGCTGGGGGAGCTGACCCCGCCAGCCGTCGATGGCATCGAATGGGGCACGCCCGTGTTCTCCGGCACCGGCGTGCGCGCTCTTGCCGATGGCGGTGCGCAGCTCACGGTCGGCGAGGGGGCGACGTTGGCGGTCACCTTGACCAACACCGCTGCATCGAAGCCTCCGGTGATCCCGCCGACCACGCCCCCGACGCCGCCCGCCGCCGTCACGCCGCCGACCGAGCTGCCCCTGACCGGTGGCTCGTCGCTCGCGACCACGGGCGCGGACATGCCTGCCGGAATTCTCTGGGCCGGTGGCGCCGCCGTGGTGCTCGGCCTCGCGCTCACCGTCCTCGGCGCCGTGCGCGCGCGTTCACGCCTGACCCAGGACTGATCGATCGGACACGGCCGGTGCCGGGAAGCTTCGTGCTCCCCGGCGCCGGCTTCGTCGTCTCGCCGTCCAAGGATGCCGGAGTGCTGTCGGGACCGAGAGACTCAGACGACGGCGATGACCGCTCCGTCGGTGACACGACAGAGTTGATCGAACGTCAACGGCATGACGGTGTGCGGGTGACCTGCGGCTGCCCAGAGCTCCTCGTGGTCCTGCAATGCTTCGTCGATGAACGTCCGGATCGGAGCGGGGTGTCCGACGGGAGCGACGCCGCCGATGGCCTGGCCGGTGGCGGAGCGCACTACCGATGCGGGCGCCATCACCACCTCTGCAGCGCCGATGTGCAGTCTCAGAGCCTCGAGGTCGGCCCTGTGTCCGCCGCTGGTCATCACGAGTACGGGCTCACCGTCGGCCAGGAAGATCAGGCTGTTCGCGATCGCCGCTACGTCACACCCGATTGCGGATGCCGCCTCCTGGGCGGTGCGGGCCGAGTCGGGAAGCACCCGGATCTCCGTCTCGACACCGGCATGCGTCAAGTGTCGATGCACCAGCCTGCTGCGTTCAGGGAGATGAGAGGGTTCTTTCATCGCCCCACGATATCCAAGGGCCGGATGCAGCAGCGTCGGATCGGGCGCCGATGCCCGGTCCGACGCTGCAGTCTTGCTCAGGCGGCGTCGCCCACGAGGATCGCGGCAGCATCCTCCACGGCGGCGTCCGCCGGCTGGTCGTCGATGTGGGCGAGCACCCGGCGACCCAGGAACACGGTGAGCGCGGCGAGCAAGACGGACGCGGCGGCGAACAGGTAGGGCACCGTCGCGTTGAACGCGTGCCACAGGAGCGCTGCGATCGGAGGCGCCATCGCACCACCGAGGAACCGGACGGCCGAGTAGGCCGACGATGCGACCGAACGGGGCAGGTCGGTCGCCTCCATGACGGCCTCGGTCAGCACGGTGTTCATCACACCGAGCAAGAGCCCACCCGCGACGATGCAGGCGACCAGGGCTGCGGCGTTACCCACGAGGAAACCCGCGGCGACGAGATCGAGTGCGAGCAGCGGCAGGACGATGAGGATGATGCGGGTTCGCGGCATCCGGCGCATGAGGACCGGTGCCACCCAGACGCTCGTGACAGCGAGGGCGACGCCCCAGCCGAAGAACGTGAACCCGATGCCCATCGCCCCGAACCCGAGAGGGAACGGCGAGAACGCCAGCAGCACGAAGAAGCCGATGTTGTAGAAGAGCGCCGCGATCGCGAGAACCGCCAGTGCCGGACGCCGCAGAGCGGTGAACGGGGCCGAGAACGGCACCGGCACGCGCTTCTCGCCGGGACCGCGCAGCAGTACGAGCACGGCGACGAACGCGATGGCCATCAGCACGACGACGCCGAAGAACGGTCCGCGCCAGCTCTGTTCGCCGAGAAGGCCGCCCAGGAGGGGACCCACGGCGATACCGAGACCCAGAGCCGCTTCGTAGAGGATGATCGCCGCACTGCTGCCGCCGGAGGCGGCGCCGACGATCGTCGCGAGGGCTGTGGAGATGAACAGGGCGTTCCCGAGGCCCCAGCCGGCACGGAACCCGATGACGGCGTCGACGCTGCCGCTCAGCGCGCACAGGAGTGCGAAGACGACGATGAGTGCGAGTCCGATGAGCAGCGTGGCCTTCGCCCCGATGCGACTGGAGATCCAACTGGTCACGAGCATCGCCAGCCCGGTCACGAGGAGGTAGCTGGTGAACAGCAGCTCGGTCTCTACCGGCGATGCCTGGAGCGATTCGGCGATCGCAGGAAGGATCGGGTCGACGAGTCCGATGCCCATGAAGGCGACGACGCACGCGAATGCGACCGCCCATACTTGCGCCGGCTGCTTCCACACCGAGGGGGTGGTGCTGGTGTTCACCGAGATTCTCCTTTTCGTTCAGTGGCGGTGTGCGCGGCGAGGATCTCGGCGGCGCGGGTGAGAGCGGACCATTCTTCGTCGTTGAGAGCGGCGAATCGCGGCGCGAGCGTCTCACGGAACTCCGCGCGCCAGGACGTGAGCGCTGCGGTGCCGTGTGGGGTGATGTCCACGACGGTGGCTCGTGAATCGTCGGGATCGGGGGAGCGGAGGACAAGTCCGTCGCGCTCCAACCCACCCAGGAGACGGGTCATGCCCGGCTGCGTGGTGCGCGCGGCCGCTGCGAGCTCTCCCACCCGTCGAGAGCCCGCCTGTTCCAGGAGGCTGAGCACGCGCCACTGTGCGGCGGGTGCGTCGTTGCCGGCATCCTGGGCTGCGATGCGTCCCAGCGCGTACCCGGAGAGCACCAGGGAGGGGATCACGTCCGAACGATTCATACCAGCAAGTATATACCCATTGGTATGTATTGCCGTTCTATCGTCGGGTGCTCGCGATCCGTGCGGAAAGCTGGTGCGCGTGTGCGAGGAGCGTGCGGCCGAGTTCCGCCATCCGATCCGGGCCGAAGCGGAACTCGACCCCGGTCAGGCTCAGAGCCCACTCCGGGCGCCCCGAGCGATCGAAGACCGCGGCGCCGATGCCCCAGCTGCCTTCCACGATCAGGCCCGGGTTCACCGCGTATCCTCGCTCCTTGGTCTCGGCGAGGCGCGTGAGCAGTGCCCGACGGCCGTGCGGACGACCCCACCCGGTCTCGAGCTCGGGGTGTCGCTCCAAGTACGCGTCCACATCGTGGTCGGGAAGGAATGCGAGGATCGCGAGCCCGGCGCTGGCGACGCCGAGGGGGAAACGCACGCCCTCGCTCAAGACGAAGGAGCGGATGGGGAACGCTCCTTCCTCGCGCAGGAGGCACACCGTCTCATCCGCGCGCCGCACCGAGAAGAACGCGCTCTCCTCGGTCTTGACGGCCAGTGACCGCACGATGTCTCGAGCGAGTGCGGTCACGTCGTATCGCGCCGCGGCCACCGAACCCATGAGGTAGAGCTCCGGTCCCGGCATCCAGCGAGCGCTCTCGTCGTCGCGATCGATGAGTCCTTCGAGCTTGAGGGCGCTCAGCAGACGGTGGGCGGTCGATCGCGTCAGGTCGGCTTCGCGGGCGAGGTCGTGCAGCGCGGCGCCGTCGGTCCCCGCAGCGGTGACCAGGCGCAAGAGGCGCGCCGCGCGCGCGATCGCCTGCGCTCCGGGGACGGCGGGTCCAAGCGGTTCCATAATGTGGACGCTACCTCCGCGATCGGCCACATCGCAAGACCTGACTACCGGACGCGGGGGTCGTGGGCGGATGCTGGAGGGAGCACGTGATCGAAGGAGCCGACGTGATCGACAAGCAATGGGAATCAGCGCGCGCCGCGGTCGCCGACATCGAGGACGGATCGTCGCTCGCGGTCGGCGGGTTCGGGTTGTCGGGAAACCCGATCGCTCTGATCGAAGCCCTGCTCGCACAGGGCACGAAGGATCTGAGCGTGGTGAGCAACAACTGCGGCGTCGACGACTGGGGTCTCGGGGTGCTTCTCGCCGCGCAGCGCATCCGCAAGATGACGTCGTCGTACGTGGGGGAGAACAAGGAGTTCGAACGCCAGTTCCTGAGTGGCGAACTCGAGCTCGAGCTCACCCCGCAGGGAACCCTGGCCGAGAAGCTGCGGGCCGGCGGCTCGGGGATCGCCGCGTTCTTCACGCAGACGGGTGTGGGCACCCAGGTCGCGGAAGGCGGACTACCCCGCAGGTACAACCCGGACGGCACGATCGCGGTCGCCTCGCCGATCAAGGACGTGCGCACCTTCGATGTGAACGGTGAGCCCAGGGAGTTCGTACTGGAGGAGGCGATCGCCACCGACTTCTCGCTCGTCCATGCCGCCCGCGGTGACCGCCACGGCAACCTCGTCTTCAACAAAGCGGCCCGCAACTTCAATCCGCTGGCCGCCATGGCCGGCCGCATCTGCATCGCCCAGGTCGAGCAACTCGTCGAACCGGGGGAACTCGACCCGGACAGCGTCCACCTCCCCGGAGTCTTCGTGCACCGCATCGTCGAGGTCGGCACCGACGCCCCGAAGCGCATCGAGCGGCGCACCGTCGCTGCGGAAGGAGCCTGAGATGGCACTCACCCGAGACCAGATGGCGGCTCGTGCAGCTGCGGAGCTCGCGGACGGCGCGTACGTCAACCTCGGCATCGGCCTGCCGACTCTCGTTCCGAACCACGTGGCGAGCGACATCACGGTCGTCCTGCAATCGGAGAACGGAATCCTCGGCGTCGGTCCCTATCCCCGCGAGGATGCCGTCGACCCGGACCTCATCAATGCGGGCAAGGAGACGGTCACCACGCTCCCAGGAGCTGCGTTCTTCGACTCGGCGACGAGCTTCGGGATGATCCGTGGCGGCAAGATCGATGCTGCGATCCTCGGTGCCATGCAGGTCTCCGCGACGGGCGACCTCGCGAACTGGATGATCCCCGGCAAGATGGTCAAGGGCCCAGGCGGTGCCATGGACCTCGTGCACGGCGCCGGCCGGGTGATCGTGCTCATGGAGCACGTGGCGAAGGACGGATCGGCGAAGATCGTCGACGAGTGCTCGCTGCCCCTGACCGGGCGCGGCGTGGTCGACCGGATCATCACCGATCTGGCGGTGATCGACATCACCCCCGATGGGCTCGTGCTCGTCGAGACCGCACCGGGGGTCACCGTCGAGGAGATCATCGCCGCCACCCGACCGCCCCTCATCGTCTCCGATGCCCTGCTCACCGAAAGGACCCATGACCATGACTGAGAACGACGTCGTCATCGTCGCCGCTGCCCGCACCCCGCAAGGGCGCCTCAAAGGACAGCTGGCCTCCTTCACCGCGCCTCAACTCGGATCCTTCGCGATCCGTGGCGCGCTGGAACAGGCATCGATCGACCCGGCGGACGTCGATGCCGTCATCGTCGGTCAGGTGCTCGCCGCGGGATCTGGGCAGAATGCGGCACGCCAGGCGGCGATCGGCGCAGGCATCGGCTGGGACGTCCCCGCGCACTCGGTGAACAAAGTGTGCCTCTCAGGCCTGACAGCGATCATCGACGCCGCACGGATGATCCGCACCGGCGATGCAGATGTCGTGGTCGCCGCGGGGATGGAGTCGATGACACGGGCACCGCACCTGCTTATGGGATCGCGCGACGGCTGGACCTACGGGAGTGTCGAAGTGCTCGACCACATGGCGTACGACGGGCTCACCGATGCCTACGACCGGGAGAGCATGGGGGCGTCCACCGAGCGGCACAATGCTCGCTTTGAGCTGACCAGAGGGGCGCAGGACCAGGTCGCCGCACTGTCGCACCAGCGTGCGGCAGCTGCGCAGGAGGCCGGAGTGTTCGACGGAGAGATCATCGCCGTCGATGTTCCGCAGCGTCGTGGCGAGCCGGTGCGCGTGACCAAAGACGAGGGAGTGCGCCCCGACACCACGGTCGATACGCTCGCGGGTCTTCGTGCCGCCTTCGTGGAGGGCGGTTCGATCACAGCCGGGAACTCCTCGCCGATCTCCGACGGGGCATCCGCAGTGGTCGTCACCACGCGGCGCACTGCTGAGGCCAAGGGCTGGCCTGTGCTCGTCACGGTCGGCGCGAGCGGCCAGACGGCCGGACCCGACAACTCCCTGCAGGCGCAGCCGGCTCGGGCGATCGAGCGCGCATGCGAGAAGCAGGGCATCACCCCGTCGGACCTCGACCTGGTCGAGATCAACGAGGCCTTCGGGGCTGTCGTGGCACGTTCTCAGGTCGAGCTCGGTCTGGATGAGAGCATCGTGAACATCCATGGCGGAGGCATCGCGATCGGCCACCCGATCGGCGCGTCCGGCAACAGACTGGTCGTGCACGTCGCGCACGAGCTCGTTCGCCGAGGTGGCGGGACGGCAGCCGTCGGACTGTGTGGCGGAGGCGGTCAGGGCGAGGCGCTCATCCTCACCCGGTGAGTCGCGCCGGGTTCAGGAGCGCTGGTCCTTCGCGTGGTCCTGTGTGTCGGCGAGGGCCTTCTGAGAGCGGAACTGGAGCCGCTGAGCCTTCTTCGCCTTCTTGACCGACTGGGGGGAATCCGCATCGACCAGCACGCCGCGGCGCTCGCGGTTCATGTCGATGACGGCGCCGACGGCCAGGGCCATGGTGATGCCCCAGCTCGCCCAGGACAACACGGCGCGCCAGGTGATGGGCTGCTCGCGGGTGCCGCGCAGCAGGGAGACCCCCGCCGTGATCGCCGCGATGAGTCCGGTGCTGAAGAGGTAGCGCATTCCCTAACGCTACCTTCCCGCACCCCAGGTCGTACCGAGCCTTGACAAGCCCTCCATGATCCTGGCAGGGGAGTAGGTCGTGAACGACAGGCGGAGCGTGCGCTCGTCGGGCCGGCCGGAGAAGAACGATGTGCCGGGAACGTATGCGACGTCGCGCGTGAGGGCCCGCGTGAGCGAGGAGGCGGCGTCCATCCCCTCCGGCAGTCGTGCCCAGATGAACATTCCGCCGTCAGGTCGATTCCACGCGCTCCCCTCGGGAAGGGCGCTGGAGAGGGCGTCGAGCATCGCGTCGCGACGTGCGGCGTATGCCTCGCGGATGCGTGCGAGCGCCGGCTCGCCTCGGTCTGAGGCGAGGTAGTGGGCGGCCGCCGCCTGATCGATCGTGGAGGTGTGCAGGTCGGCGGCCTGCTTGGCGATCGTGACCGAGGAACGGATGTCGACGGTGGTGCGGATCCAGCCGATGCGGAGGCCGGGCGCGATCACCTTCGAGAAGCTGCCGAGGCTGATGACATGCTCGGGCGCGAACTCGGACAGCGATGGCAGGGCGTCACCGGAGTATCGCAGCTGACGGTAGGGCTCATCCTCGATGATGCGGAACCCACGACGCTGGGCGATCGTGGCGATCGCTCGGCGCGCTTCGAGTCCGTGGGTGCGCCCCGTCGGGTTCTGGAACGTCGGTACGGTGTAGAAGAATTTCGGGGCATGCTCGGCCGCGAGCTGTTCCAGCGCCTCGAGGTCGAGGCCGTCACCGATGTAGGGCACACCGACCACACGGGCACCGGCGAGGGCGAAAGTCTGCAGAGCGGCCAGATAGCAGGGTTCCTCGACCAGGATCGTGTCGCCGGGATCGATCAGCGTCGTCGCGAGGAGCCCGAGGCCCTGTTGCGATCCTGTCGTCACGATCAGATCGGACGGCTCCGTGGGAAGCCCATCAGCGCAATAGCGCCTCGCGATCTCGTCTCGCAGCATCGGGTCCCCCTCCGAGGTCGAGTACTGGAGCACGCCGGGGGAGCCGAGCGCCGCGTCGAACGCCATGCGAATCCCCTCGAGGTCGAACAGCTCAGGCGCCGGAAGGCCGCCGGCGAAGGAGATGACCTCGGGGCGCTCGGTCAGTGCGAGAAGGTCGCGGACCGGCGAGGTCTTGGCGCTTCCCGCGCGCCGGGACCGCGGGGGAAGGGCGAGGGACGGGGCAGCGGCCTGCGGGGCGGTGGGCAACGGGTCCTCCTCGGGAGCGCATCGTGCAGTGGGTGCCGCCCAGACTAGACCCGTCGCTGGCCGCTCGTTTCCCTGCCAGTGGTCGGGTGCGCGCGCTATCATGGCGGTGTCGCGGCTCGCCGCGGCCGCACAACCGTGTATCTACCGGCCGTCGGCTTTCCGACGGACAGCGGCGGCACCCGACATCGCGTCTTCGACGCGCGAGAGCCATGACACCCGCAACGACATCGCAGCAACCCGCCCAGCGGAGCCTTCTCCAGCTCGCAGGCCTTCCCTACTTCCTCATCGCCTTCATCGCTCGGCTTCCGTTCGCGATGATGGTCGTCGGGGTCCTCACAGTGGTCGTCTCGGCCAGAGGTTCCCTGTCGCTCGGCGGACTCACCTCGGCGGCCGTCGGACTGGGCACCGCGTGTTTCGGACCGCTGCTGGGGGCAGCAGCAGACCGCTTCGGTCAGCGAGGCGTGCTCATCGTGCTCGCGCTCGCGAACGGTGCGATGCTCCTGCTCTTCACCTTCGTGGTCTACGGGACAGCTGCCGACGGCTTCGTACTGCTCGCCGCGGTCGGCATCGGCGCGACCGCCCCACAGGTCGCCCCGCTCTCGCGCTCGCGTCTGGTCACCATCATCAGCGAGCGGATGCCGACGGAGCGGCGGGACAAGACCGTCTCGGGCACGATGGCGTATGAGTCCGCGGCCGACGAGACCGTGTTCGTCTTCGGTCCCTTCCTGGTCGGCATCCTGGCATCCGTGCTCGCCCCGTGGGCGCCTCTGGTGGGTGCCGCGGTGCTGACGGTCGTCTTCGTCGGCGCGTTCGCGCTGCACCCCAGCGGGCGTCATGTGTCCCAGGACCGTGATGCCGACGGCAAGGCTCCTTCTGCCGTGTCGGAACTGTTCCGTCCGCAGCTGCTGATCGTGGTCCTCGGCATCCTGGGCGTCGGGATCTTCTTCGGCACGATGCTCACCGCGCTGACCTCGTTCATGGCAGACCGTGGCGCTCCCGAACAGGCAGGCCTGCTCTACGGCGTGATGGGCGTCGGTTCTGCCATCCTCGCGCTCGGCGTCGCCTGGCTTCCCCCGGCATTCTCCATGCGTGCGCGTTGGCTCGTGTTCTCCGGCATCCTGCTGGCAGGGACGCTCCTGCTCGGCTTCGTCGACTCGCCCGGCACGATGATGGTCGCGCTGGCGATCATGGGCATCGGCATCGGCCCCACTCTGGTGACGCAGTACAGCTTCGGCGCGGCGCGCAGTCCGCGCGGACGCTCGGCGACCGTGATGACGATGCTGGGCTCCGGCGTCGTGGTCGGGCAGTCGATCGGCGCCGCCGTCGCCGGTGAGATCGCCGAGAACATCGGAACGCCCGCTGCGCTTCTGCTGCCGATGGTCGCAGCGTTCATCGCCTTCGCGGCGGGTGTCGCGAACTGGGTGCTCAGCGGCGACGGTCGGCGGCGTTCGCCGGTCGCCGCCTGACGGCCGGGGCGGAATCTCACCATCCTGGGTAGGTTGGATACAACCGCTGGTGTGAGGAGTCCCACTTGACAGCTGCAGATTTCGTCGTCGTCGCCAACCGGCTGCCCGTCGACCGGGTGGAAGGGCCTGACGGCGAGGAGATCTGGCGGACATCGCCAGGTGGACTGGTCGCTGCCCTCGAACCGATGATGCGCAATGTCAACGGTGCGTGGGTCGGCTGGGCAGGACAAGCCGACGTCGAGCTCGAGCCGTTCGAGGCTGGCGGGATCCGGCTGATCCCCGTTGCTCTCAGCGCCGAGGAGGTCGCGGAGTACTACGAGGGCTTCGCCAATGACACGATCTGGCCCCTGTACCACGATGTCATCGCCCCGCCGCAGTACCACCGAGAGTGGTGGGATGCGTATGTGACGGTGAACCGCCGCTTCGCAGAGGCCGCGGCTGCCACCGCAGCGCCCGAAGGCACGGTCTGGGTGCATGACTACCAGTTGCAGCTCGTCCCGCAGATGGTGCGGGAGCTGCGCCCGGACGTCACGATCGGGTATTTCCACCACATCCCGTTCCCCGCCCACGGCCTGTACGCGCAGCTGCCCTGGCGTGATCAGGTGCTGCGCGGACTGCTCGGTGCCGACGTCATCGGCTTCCAGCGTGCGCAGGACGCCACGTACTTCCTCACCGCCGTGCGGCGGCGACTGCGCTACGAGGTCAAGGGCGCTCACGTCTCCGTCCCCGATGGCGATGGAGTGCGCACGGCGATGGCGCGGGCGTTCCCGATCTCCATCGACACCACGCCGTATCTCGAGCTCGCCGCGAGGGAAGACGTCCGCGCGCGCGCAGCCGAGATCCGTGCGAGCCTCGGCAACCCCAAGCGCATCCTGCTCGGGGTCGACCGGCTCGACTACACCAAGGGCATTCGCCACCGGATCAAGGCCTACGGCGAACTGCTCGCGGAAGGGCGTCTGAAGGTCGAAGACGTCACCCTGGTCCAGGTCGCAAGTCCCAGCAGGGAGCGCGTCGACGCCTACGTGCACCTGCGGGACGAAATCGAGCTCGCCGTCAGCCGCATCAACGGCGACACCGACACGATGGGCCACTCCGCGATCCGCTATCTGCACCAGGGGTTCCCGCGCGAGGAGATGGTCGCGCTGTACCTGGCTGCCGACGTGATGCTCGTGACCGCCTTGCGCGACGGCATGAACCTCGTCGCCAAGGAATACGTCGCGACCCGCGTCGACGATCGCGGTGTACTGGTCCTCAGCGAGTTCACCGGAGCTGCCGACGAACTGCGGCAAGCGGTGCGGGTCAACCCGCACGACATCGAGGGCCTCAAGGACGCGATCATGACGGCGGTCGAGATGACGCCGACCGAGCAGGGGCGCCGAATGAGATCACTTCGGCGACGCGTGCTGGACAACGACGTCGATGCCTGGTCATCGTCTTTCCTGGCCGCCCTCTCCGAGGTCCGTGGCCGCTGAGCGCTCGCGCGGCCGCGATACTGAGAACCACCCCCTGCGATAGGAGAAATCTGTGACGCGCCCTTGGACCCCCGGAACAGTCGACGACGACCTGACCACGCTCGCCGCCACGCCGCGGTTGGTGGTGGCCCTCGACTTCGATGGGACCGCCTCACCCCTGGTCGCCGATCCGATGGCGGCGAGGGCACTTCCGGAAGTCGCCACCCAGGTCGAGCGCCTGGCGGCATTGCCCGACACGGTCGTCGCCTACGTCTCCGGACGCAGCATGCACGACCTGAGGGTGATCACCGAGCACACCGACGACTCGGCGATCGCACTCGCCGGCTCACACGGCGCTCAGTACTGGTTCCCCGGAGAAGGCGACGCCGACGCCCCGGGCGAGGCCACCGAGGAAGGCGCTCGCGAGGAGCTCTGGGCAGCTGCGAAGCCGATCATCGAGCGCTTCGAGGGTGCCGAGTTCGAGCCCAAGACGTTCGGGATGGGCGTGCACACCCGACGCGCCGACCGAGAGACCGAGGAGCGCGTCTTCGCGGAGATCGACGCACTCGTCGCCGAGCGCTTCCCGCACTGGCGGCGGCGTGCGGGGCATCGGGTGCTGGAATTCTCCTCGCGTACCGAGGGCAAGGACGCGGCGATGTCGGCGCTCAGAGAGCGATTCGACGCCACCGGCATCCTGTTCGCCGGCGACGACGTGACGGATGAGGATGCGATGCGGGTGCTGCAGCCCGGCGACCTCGGCGTGCGTGTCGGTCCGGGCGAGAGCGTGGCGACCCTGCGTGTGGACACTCCACAAGAGATCGCCGCGCTTCTGGAGGCGCTGGCGGACGAACGTACCTCTGCGCGGCAATAGACTTCCGTCATGTCCTCGCATGATCCCTCCAGCAGCGCGCCCATCGACATCAAGCCCCGCAGCCGCGTCGTCACCGACGGCATCGAGGCTACGACCTCCCGAGGCATGCTCCGTGCCGTCGGCATGGGCGACGCGGACTGGGACAAACCGCAGATCGGCATCGCCTCCAGCTGGAACGAGATCACTCCCTGCAACCTGAGCCTCGACCGGCTCGCGCAGGGCGCGAAGGAGGGCGTGCATTCGGGTGGGGGATACCCGCTGCAGTTCGGCACGATCTCCGTCTCGGACGGCATCTCCATGGGCCACGAGGGGATGCACTTCTCGCTCGTGTCGCGCGAGGTCATCGCGGACTCCGTAGAGACCGTGATGATGGCCGAGCGACTCGACGGCTCCGTCCTGCTCGCAGGCTGCGACAAGTCGATCCCCGGCATGTTGATGGCCAGCGCCCGCCTCGACCTCTCCAGCGTCTTCCTGTACGCCGGATCGATCGCTCCCGGCTGGGTCAAGCTCTCCGACGGCACTGAGAAGGACGTCACGATCATCGACTCGTTCGAGGCCGTCGGCGCCTGTCGCGCGGGTCTCATGAGCGAGGAAGACCTCAAGCGCATCGAGTGTGCCATCGCCCCCGGCGAAGGCGCCTGCGGCGGCATGTACACCGCCAACACGATGGCATCGGTCGCCGAGGCCCTCGGGCTCAGCCTCCCGGGCTCGGCAGCACCTCCCGCGGCTGATCGCCGCCGCGACTACTTCGCCCACCGCTCGGGCGAGGCCGTGGTCAACCTCCTGCGACAGGGGATCACGACCCGCGACATCCTCACCAAGGAGGCGTTCGAGAACGCCATCGCGCTGGCGATGGCTCTCGGCGGCTCCACGAACGTCGTGCTGCACCTGCTCGCGATCGCCCGTGAGGCCGATGTCGAGCTGAGCCTGCACGACTTCAACCGCATCGGCGACAAGGTTCCGCACGTCGCCGACATGAAGCCCTTCGGCAAGTACGTCATGAACGACGTCGACCGTCACGGTGGTATCCCGGTCATCATGAAGGCGATGCTGGACGAAGGCCTGCTGCATGGCGATGCTCTCACCGTCACGGGCAAGACGCTCGCCGAGAACCTCGCGGACCTTGACCCGCAGCCGATCGACGGCGAGGTCATCCACACGTTCGACAACCCGATCCACGCGACCGGCGGGCTCACGATCCTCCACGGATCGCTCGCTCCCGAGGGCGCCGTCGTCAAGACCGCCGGCTTCGATGCCGCCGTCTTCGAGGGCCCGGCCCGCGTGTTCGAGCGCGAGCGCGCAGCGATGGATGCCGTCGCAGACGGTGAGATCGAACCCGGCACCGTCATCGTCATCCGCTACGAAGGCCCCAAGGGCGGACCCGGCATGCGCGAGATGCTCGCCATCACCGCGGCCATCAAGGGCGCGGGGCTCGGAAAAGATGTACTACTCTTGACTGACGGACGATTCTCAGGCGGCACAACCGGCCTGTGCATCGGCCACATAGCACCCGAAGCGGTGGACGCAGGTCCTATCGCCTTCGTGCGCGATGGTGATCTGATACGGGTCGATATCGCAGCTCGCTCTCTCGACCTACTCGTCGACGAAGCTGAGCTCGCCTCCCGCCGCTCTGGCTGGGAGCCACTTCCCCCGCGCTACACCCGAGGCGTTCTTGCCAAGTATTCGCGCCTCGTGCGGTCCGCCGCCGAGGGAGCGACCACCGGCTGATCCGGACGCTCCGGCATCCGGCGTCCTCCACAGATCATCAGAAGGAAACTCATGACTGCTGATTCCGCCCCGGCCGTGCCGAGGCCACCCGCCCGTCAATCCTCTGCCCCGGAGATCTCGGGTGCCGAAGCCGTCGTCCGCTCGCTCGAGCTCCTGGGCGTGACCGATGTGTTCGGGCTTCCGGGTGGAGCGATCCTCCCGGTCTATGACCCGCTGATGGATGCCGTGGACCTGCGCCATATCCTCGTGCGGCATGAGCAGGGCGCCGGCCACGCGGCCGAGGGCTACGCGTCCGCATCCGGCAAGGTGGGTGTCTGCATCGCGACGTCCGGCCCCGGTGCCACGAACCTCGTCACCGCGATCGCCGACGCATACATGGACTCGGTGCCGATGCTGGCCATCACCGGCCAGGTGTTCTCGACGCTGATGGGAACCGACGCGTTCCAGGAAGCCGACATCGTCGGCATCACGATGCCGATCACGAAGCACTCGTTCCTGGTGAAGGACGCCGCTGACATCCCCGCCGCAATCGCTGCTGCCTACGAGATCGCCGGTACGGGTCGCCCCGGGCCTGTTCTCGTCGACATCACGAAGGACGCTCAGCAGGCGATGGCGCCCTTCGTCTGGCCGCCCAAGATCGACCTTCCCGGTTATCGTCCGGTGACCAAGGCGCACGGCAAGCAGATCCAGGCAGCCGCTGCGCTGCTGGCCACAGCCAAGAAGCCGGTTCTGTACGTCGGCGGCGGTGTGATCCGCGGCAAGGCATCGGCCGAGCTCCTCGAGCTCGCTGAGTCGACGGGTGCGCCGGTGGTCACCACGCTGATGGCCCGCGGCGCGTTCCCCGACTCGCACCCGCAGCACCTGGGTATGCCGGGGATGCACGGCACGGTCCCTGCCGTGCTGGCGCTGCAGGAGGCCGACCTCCTGGTGTCGCTCGGCGCCCGGTTCGATGACCGCGTGACCGGCAAGGCGGCGCTGTTCGCCCCCAACGCCAAGGTCGTTCACGTCGACATCGACCCTGCCGAGATCTCCAAGATCCGCACCGCCGATGTCCCGATCGTCGGCGACGTGCGCGACGTGCTCACCGATCTCGACGCGGCCTTCCGCGGCGCGACCGCCGACACCAAGCCGGACATCGAGGAGTGGTGGTCGTACCTCGACGGGCTGCGCACCGAGTTCCCGCTCGGCTACGCGCCGACGACCGACGGCCTCCTCGCACCTCAGTACGTGATTCAGCGGATCGGTGAGCTCACCGGGCCCGAGGGGATCTACGCCTCCGGCGTCGGGCAGCACCAGATGTGGGCTGCGCAGTTCATCAAGTACGAGCGACCCAACGCGTGGCTGAACTCCGGTGGTGCCGGCACCATGGGCTACTCGGTCCCCGCGGCGATGGGCGCGAAGGTCGCCGAACCGGATCGTCCTGTCTGGGCGATCGACGGCGACGGCTGCTTCCAGATGACCAACCAGGAACTCGCGACCTGCACGATCAACAACATCCCGATCAAGGTCGCGATCATCAACAACTCGTCGCTGGGCATGGTGCGCCAGTGGCAGACGCTGTTCTACGACGGTCGCCACTCGAACACCGATCTCAACACCGGGCACGGCACCGTGCGCATCCCCGACTTCGTCAAGCTCGCCGAGGCCTACGGCTGCCTCGCGATCCGCGTGGAGAAGGAGGAGGAGGTGGACGCCGCCATCAAGCTCGCGCTCGAGACGAACGACCGCCCCGTCGTGATCGACTTCGTCGTGAGTGCCGACTCCATGGTGTGGCCGATGGTGCCGCAGGGCGTCAGCAACAGCTACGTCCAGTACGCCCGCGAACACGCGCCCGAATTCGATGAGGAGGTCTGAGCCATGTCGACCCACGTGCTGAGCCTGCTGGTGGAGAACACCCCAGGCCTTCTCACCCGCGTCGCGGGGCTCTTCGCCCGTCGCGGCTTCAACATCGATTCCCTCGCCGTCGGCGTGACGGAGGTGCCGGGCATCTCCCGTATCACCGTCGTCGTCGACGTGGATGAGCTCCCGCTCGAGCAGGTCACGAAGCAGTTGAACAAGCTGATCAACGTGATCAAGATCGTCGAGCTCGACTTCGCCACCTCGGTGCAGCGCGAGCACATGCTCGTGAAGGTGCGCACCGACAACGCCACGCGCTCGAACGTGATCGAGGTGGTGAACCTCTTCCGCGCATCCGTGGTCGACTACGCCTCCGATGCGCTCGTGATCGAGGTGACCGGCGACAAGGGCAAGGTCGATGCGATGCTGCGCGCACTCGAGCCCTTCGGCATCAAGGAGATCGCGCAGTCCGGCCTTCTCGCGATCGGCCGCGGCGGCAAGAGCATCACCGAACGCGTCCTGCGCGGCTGACCAACCTGAGTACCGAGTTTTCGCCGCTCACCGAGCACGCGAAGCAAGACGAAACGCAAAGAACAAGGAGAAACACAAAGTGAGCACCGAGATCTTCTACGACGCAGATGCAGACCTGTCCCTCATCCAGGGCAAGAAGGTCGCGATCGTCGGCTACGGATCGCAGGGCCACGCCCACGCGCAGAACCTGCGCGACTCGGGTGTCGAGGTCGCGATCGCCCTCAAGGAGGGCTCCAAGTCCGCCGCCAAGGCCGAGGAGGCCGGTTTCCCGGTCAAGACCGTCGCCGAGGCCACCGAGTGGGCCGACGTGATCATGATCCTCGCGCCGGACCAGCACCAGCGCATCATCTACAGCGAGTCCATCGCGCCGAACCTCACGGCAGGCAAGACGCTCGCCTTCGCACACGGCTTCAACATCCGCTTCGGCTACATCGACGCTCCCGAGGGCGTCGACGTCATCCTCGTCGCCCCGAAGGCGCCGGGTCACACGGTCCGCCGCGAGTTCGTCGCAGGCCGCGGCATCCCGGACATCATCGCCGTCGAGCAGGACGCTTCCGGCAAGGCCTGGGACCTCGCGCTCTCGTACGCGAAGGCCATCGGCGGCACCCGCGCCGGCGTCATCAAGACGACCTTCACCGAAGAGACCGAGACCGACCTGTTCGGCGAGCAGGCTGTGCTCTGCGGTGGCGTGAGCCACCTGGTGCAGGCCGGCTTCGAGACGCTGACCGAGGCGGGCTACCAGCCGCAGATCGCCTACTTCGAGGTGCTGCACGAGCTCAAGCTCATCGTCGACCTGATGTGGGAGGGCGGCATCGCCAAGCAGCGCTGGTCGATCTCCGACACGGCTGAGTTCGGTGACTACGTCTCCGGCCCCCGCGTCATCGACGAGCGCGTCAAGGAGAGCATGCAGGGCGTGCTCGCCGACATCCAGTCCGGCGCCTTCGCGAAGCGCTTCATCGACGACCAGGACAACGGTGCGGAGGAGTTCCTGGCGCTGCGCGCCAAGGAGGAGCAGCACCCGATCGAGGTCACCGGCAAGGAGCTGCGTTCGCTCTTCGCCTGGAAGCAGCAGGACGAGGATTACATCGACGGCAGCGCAGCGCGCTGATTCGATTCTCGAAACAACGGGCGTCCCCTCGGGGGCGCCCGTTCTTCGTTGTCGGGGCTCTGGCGCGCCCTAAACATCCGATGTCTATGCCAGGATGGAAGCCATGCGACAGGAATGGTTTGATCAGGCCCGGTTCGGCATGTTCGTCCACTTCGGCCTCTACAGCGGGGCCGCGCGGCACGAATGGGTGCAGAACTACGAGCGCCTCACCGACGAGGACTACCGGCAGTACTTCGAGCACTTCGACCCCGATCTCTTCGACGCCGCAGCGCTCGCGCGCACAGCGAAGGAGACGGGTATGGGATACGTGGTGCTCACGACGAAGCACCATGACGGCTTCTGCCTGTGGGACTCGAAGCTGACCGACTTCACGTCCGTCGCGAACGCCGGACGCGACCTCGTGCGCGAGTACGTCGATGCGCTCCGGGCCGAGGGGATCAAGGTCGGGCTCTACCACTCGGTGATCGACTGGCATCACCCGGACTTCACGGTGGATTGGAATCATCCTCGTCGTGATGACGAGGGCGCGCACGAGCTGAACGTCGGGCGCGACATGGCTGCATATCGTGCTTATCTGCATGGTCAGGTGCGGGAGCTCCTCACGGAGTACGGCGACATCGACTACCTGTTCTTCGACTTCACGTATCCCGAGGAGAAGGACGGCTGGGCCGGCAAGGGGCCGGAGGACTGGGACGCGACCGCACTGCTTGCCCTGTGCCGTGAGCTGCAGCCGGACATGCTCGTGAACGATCGTCTCGGCATCCCGGCCGACTTCGTCACGCCCGAGCAGTACCAGCCGACCGCGCCGATCGTGCGTGACGGCGTGCCACTGATCTGGGAAGCCTGCCAGACCCTCAACGGCTCCTGGGGTTACCACCGTGACAACACCGACCAGAAGTCGCCCACGCTGCTCGTGCAGATGCTGGTCGACTCGGTGTCGATGGGCGGCAACATGCTGCTGAACATCGGTCCGGACGGTCGCGGGGCGATCGCACCGCGCGATGCGCAGACGCTGGGGGAGATCGGCGAATGGATGCGCCTGCATCGCAGTGCTGTGGTCGGCGCGGGGCACACTCCGTTCACGCCGCCGCGTGAAGGCGTGTACACCCGACGCGGGAATCGCCTCTACCTGAGTCTCTTCAGCTGGCCGATGGGCTTCGTGCATTTGCCGGAGCTCGCCGGAAAGGTCTCCTACGCGCGGCTGCTCGACGACGGGTCCTGGCTCAAGACGAGTGTGTCCGACCCTGACCGTGAGGCGGATCTGATGACACCGGCCGGCGAGGCGGAGGGGACGCTGACCGTGCATCTGCCGGTGCGCCGCCCCGACGTGCTGGTCCCCGTGATCGAGCTGACGCTGATCGAGGACTGATCTGAGTGGTGGCGGCGGATCAGGCCGTCGCCACGGGGATGTCCATGCCCTCGAGCGCGAGGCGCGCGGCGCCGTGCAGGATCGCGTCGGCTCCGGTGGTCGCTGCCTCGATCTGCAGGCGCTGGGTCGCGAGCGGGTGGCATGCCTCGTACACGCGGCTGCGGACGGCCGCGATGAACGGTTCTGACGCGCTCATGCTGCCGGTCAGGAACACCGCGTGCGGGTTGAAGAAGTTGACCACGCCGGAGAGCGCTTGTCCGAGGTGAGTCCCGGCAGTGCGGACCAGCGTCGTGGCCAGGGGGTCCGCGTCGCGGGCGAGGCTGAGCACGTCGGTCGTCGTGTGCACGGTCTCGATGCCGCGGTCGCGCATCTGGCGTACGAGGCTCGCACCGCTGGCCACCGTCTCGAGACAGCCGGTGTTGCCGCACGAGCAGGGGATGTCTCCGCTCCCGTCGATACGGGTGTGTGTGATGTCGCCGGCGGCAGAGGTCGCCCCGCGATGCACCCGGCCGTCGACGATGATTCCGCTGCCGATCGCGGTTCCCGCCTTCACCGTGATGCTGTGGCCTGTGTGCCCGAACCGTTCTCGGTGCTCGCCGAGGGCAGCGAGGTTGGCGTCGTTGTCGACCGCGACGGGGACGCCATAACGCGCGGAGAGGTGGTCTCCGACGCGGAAGCCGGGCCACCCGGGCATCCGTGAGGGCTGGTCGACGGAGCCTGTCGCGATGTCGACGGGCCCCGGGAGGCTCACTCCGATCGCGTGCACCTTGCCCGTGGTCGTGAGGCGGTCGAACACCCCGGCGAGACGGTCGAGTGTGGCTTCCGGGCCTTCTGTCACGTCGACGGCGATCGACTCGCTGTCCAGGAGCGCGCCGCTGAGCGAGTGCCTGCCGATCCGGGCATGACCGCCGCCGATGTCGGCGGTGAGCACGAAGCCGTCGGCGGCGATCTGGAGGACCCGTGGGCGTCGCCCGCCGCGTGACGTGCCGTCTCCGGCTTCGCGGAGCACGCCGGCATCGAGGAGCGCCTGAACGCGGAGTCCGACCGTCGATGCGGCCACACCGAGCAGTGCGGCCAGTTCTGAGCGGGAGCGGGCTTCGCCCCGTGCGACGAGGTCGAGGATCCGTCGCGTCTGCGGATCGTCGACTGCGGTGTCAGCGGAGTTGGTCATGGGAGCACTTTCCTGGTCGGAGCATCGTCAGCGTAGCGGGGGATGGTCGTGTTTCCCGGGAGTTACGAATTATCAAGCTCCGATAAACATCGGATGTTCAGCTTGCGGCCACTTGCGAAGTATGAAACGGTAACTTCATACGAAATCCTACTAGGTTAATTCGAGACTCGAACTAACCAGTTCCCTTCCAGGAGGCATTCAATGAAGAAGTTGCGTGTAGGGGCTGTGGTCGCCGTCGCAGGCGTCGCAGTCGCGATGACCGGCTGCGCGAGCGGCAGCGGCACGGGCGGTTCCGCCGACGGCGACACGATCGTGGTCGACATGTGGGCGGGGAGTGAGTCCGATGTCGATGCCCTCGAGGCTCAAGTCGCTCTGGCGCAGGAACAGAACCCCGACATCAAGATCAAGCTGCAGACGTCGCCGTGGAGCGACTTCTTCACGAAGCTGACCACGAACATGGCCAGCGGCAACATGGCCTGCGTCACCGGAATGAGCGGCGCGCAGCTCGGCGGCTACACGGGCGGATTCCGCGAGCTGAGCGACGCCGACCTGAAGACGGCCGGCATCGACTGGGCTGAGTTCAACCCCAGTGCCGACGGCATCCTCAGCTTCGAGGGCAAGACCTACGGAGTGCCGTTCGACGTGGCCACCATGCTCGTCTACTACAACCAGGACATGCTGACCGCGACCGGCGCTGCCACCCCGGAGATCGGTTGGACCTTCGACGACTTCGACACCATCGCGGCCGACGCGACGAAGGACGGCAAGTTCGGTTTCGGCATGGGCATGGGCGGTTACCAGTGGATGTCGATGCCGATCGCGTACTCCGCGACGCAGCCGGCTTCCGAGGACGGCACGCTGCACATCGACGAGAAGGCCTTCGTCGATGCTTCGACCTGGTACGCCGAGCTCGTCACCGAGAAGAAGGTCGCCGCCCCCGTGGCATCCGCCTCCGACACCGGCTGGGGCGAGAACCAGTACACCGGCGCCAACGCCGCCATGGCGGTCGACGGAACCTGGAACGCGGTCAGCTACCTCGACAACGAGTCCGGCTTCGCCGCCGGCATGGTCCCGCTGCCCGCGGGTGTCGACGGCAACCCCGGCCCGATCCTCGGCTCGGGCTACGGCATCTCGGCGAACTGCAAGAACCCCGAGGCCGCACTCAAGGTCATGGGCTCGCTGCTGGGTGAGGACGCACAGGACTACATCGCCTCCTCCGGCCGCTCGTACCCCGCGCGCACGTCTTCGCAGCCGCTGTACTTCGAGTCGATCGACGAGCAGTACCGCGACCAGGTGCAGTCCGTCTTCGAGGCGGCGTTCGCCGACACCGTCCCGCTGTACATGACGAAGAACTGGCAGAAGCTCGACAGCTACATCCAGCCCAACCTCGTCAGCGTCTACAACGGCCAGATGACGATGGAAGAGCTGCTCTCGAACGCGCAGGCGCAGTTCGGCGAGTGACCCGGCTCCGGCCACCGCAGCAGTAACGCAGCAACAGAGAAAGAACTGAGATGACGATCACGACGAGAAGTCGACGATCGCTCGCCAAGGTGGAGGCCGGTCAGGCGCTGGGATTCGCAAGCCCAGCCCTGATCGGGCTCGCCGTGTTCACGATCGTGCCCGTCGGGCTCTCGATCGTGATGAGCGTCTTCGACTGGCCGACCTTCGGCGAGCGGACCTTCAACGGGGTGGACAACTACTTCAAGCTGTTCACCAGCAGCCCCGACTTCTGGCCGGCGCTGCGCAACTCGGCGGTGTACACACTGCTCTACGTGCCGTTGAGCGTCGCTCTCTCGCTCGTGCTCGCTCTCGGCCTCGGCTCGCGCATCCGCGGACGAGGCGCCCTGCGCGTGCTCTTCTTCATCCCCGTCGTGACCCCGATGGTCGCCAACGTACTGGTGTGGAAGATGATGCTGCAGCCGCAGGGACTCTTCAACGGTCTCTCGCAGACCTGGTTCGGGATCGAACTGCCGAACTTCCTCGCCGACCCGTCGTGGGCCATGATCATGGTCGTCGTGATGAGTGTCTGGCAGGGACTCGGCTACAACATGCTGATCTTCTCCGCCGCTCTCGAGCAGCTGCCCGAGAGCGTGCTCGAGGCTGCGAGTATCGATGGTGCCCGAGGATTCCGGCGTGTGTGGAGCATCATCATCCCGATGATCTCGCCCTCGATCTTCTTCGCCACCATCATGACGATGATCACCTCCCTGCAGGTGTTCGTGCAGCCGCAGATGCTCACCGGCGGTGGACCGGGCAACGCGACCAAGCCTCTCGTCATGTACATCTGGGAGCAGGGATTCACCTTCGGTGATCTCGGCCTCGCCGCCGCAGCCGCCTGGATCCTGTTCGCGATCATCATCGCGATCACCGGTCTCCAGTTCGCCGCGCAGAAGAAGTGGGTGCACTATGAGCACTGAGACCCTCGTCCGCCCCACGGGTCGTGCCGGCCGCTCCGACCGCGACCGCGCGCGCGGCGCCGCCACGACGCCGGCCGCCCGCGTGCGTCTGATCCTCGCGCACGTCGGCATCTATGTCGCGGCGCTGATCTTCATCTCGCCGTTGATCTACGCCTTCTTCTCGGCGCTGAAGCCGAACGCCGAGATGTTCTCGATGCCGCCGACCCTCATCGGGTCGGAGCTGCGGTGGAGCAACTTCGTCGACGTCTTCGCGTACGGTCCGTTCCTGACCTACATCATGAACTCCTTCATCGTCGCGATCGGCGGCACGCTCGTCGTGCTGGTCGTCTCGACCACGGCCGGATACGCCTTCGGGCGTCTGCGATGGAAAGGCCGCGACGCGGTCTTCGTGCTGTTCCTCGCGACGCTCATGGTGCCGGCCGAGGTGCTCGTGATCCCGATGTTCCAGGTGATGCAGTGGTTCAGCTGGGTCGACACCTACCAAGCGCTGATCCTGCCGTTCGCGTTCGGCGCGTTCGGAACGTTCCTGATGCGCCAGTTCTTCCGAGGCATCCCGTACGAGCTCGAAGAGGCAGCCCGCGTCGACGGTGCAGGCCCCGTGCGCTCGTTCCTGCAGATCATCCTGCCGCTGTCGAAGTCGGCGGTGGCCGTGCTGGCCGTGTTCACCTTCCTCTCCTTCTGGAACAGCTACCTGTGGCCATTGATCGTGACGGTCGACTACAACGCGCACGGCACGCTTCCGGTGGGGCTGGCGAGCTTCGCCGGGCTCACCGGCACGCGGTGGGACCTGCAGATGGCCGCGGCGATCATCTCGATGGTGCCGACGACGATTCTCGTGATCGTGCTGCAGAAGCACCTCGTCAAGGGCATCGCGATGGCAGGACTGGGCGGACGCTGAGCATGGTCGGTCAGGAACACGGGATCACCATGCCCATCGCGGTCTCCTCGGGGCCTGCAGCAGGACTGGTCGGGATCGACATCGGCGGCACCAAGATCGCCGCACTCCTCGTCAGCGAAGAGGGCGCGGTGCTCGCAAGGGGGAGTGTTCCCGCTCCCGCCGCTCTCGGCGGAGGCGCGATGGCGGACGCGGCGGCAGGTCTTGTCCGCGCCCTCGTCGCTGAAGCCGACGTGACGCTCGTGGCAGCCGGGGTCGGCGCCGCGGGGGTCATCGACCATGAGACCGGAACGATCCGGGCGGCATCGGCGACCTTCGTCGGGTGGGCGGGCTTCCCGCTGGCGGACGAGCTCGAAGCGCGCCTCGGGGTTCCTGTGCGCGTCGAGAACGACGTGAACGCCTTCCTCCTCGGTGAGGCGGCGGCCGATGGCAGGACAGACCGCGACGTGCTCGGCGTCATGCTCGGCACGGGCGTCGGCGGGGCACTCATCATCGACGGCGAGCTGCACCACGGCCCGCACGGCGCGGCGGGGGAGATCGGTCACACGCCCGGCTACAGCGACCTGGTGTGCACCTGCGGGCAGACCGGACACCTGGAGACCCTCGCATCCGGCACCTCGATCGCGCTGCGCTATCAGGAGCGCACGGCGGGTCAGGTGCTCGATGCCAGGGAGGTCGCGGACCGTGCCCGAAGTGGTGACGCAGATGCGATCGCGGTGTTCGACGCCGCCGGTCGCGCGCTCGCGCTCGCCTGTGCCAGCGCGGCAACGATCCTCGATCTGCCGTGTGCGATCGTCGGCGGTGGAGTGACCGCGGCCTGGGATCTCCTCGCGCCGGCGATCGCCCGCACTCTGCGCACGGATTCGCCGGTGTCGGGCATTCCGCTGCGCATCGTCCCCGCTGTCCTCGGTTCCGATGCCGTCGCACTCGGCGCCATCGAAACCGCCCGCCGCGCCCTCGTGCCGGCCGGCGCACACTGAGCTCGACCCTCGCACTGACAAGGAGCGCATCACGTGACCACACGTCCCGAAGCCCACGAGATCTGGATGGGTCCTCTTCCGACCGTCGCCGACGGCGGGCTCTCGAGGCCCCGTATCGGCATCGCAGGGATCTCGATCGAGTCGAGCACGTTCTCCCCTCACATCTCCGGGGACGAGGCCTTCACGGTCCGCACCGGAGAGACGCTGCGGGCGTACTACCCCTTCCTCGATGACGGGCGTGAGCTCGCCGCCGCTGCCGAGTGGGTACCGCTCACGCACGGTCGCTCACTGCCCGGAGGCGCCGTGGCGCCAGACACCTATCGGCGGATGAAGGACGCGATCATCACGGGCATCCGCGAGCACGGCCCCTTCGACGGGTTCTTCTTCGACATCCACGGCGCGATGAGCGTCGTCGGGATGGACGACGCCGAGGGCGACCTCGCGCTCGCGGTACGTGCGGCGCTCGGCCCGGACACCCTGGTGTCGACCTCGATGGACTTGCACGGCAACGTCTCCGAGGTGCTGCGCGACGCGGTCGATCTGCTGACCTGCTACCGGATGGCGCCGCACGAGGACTGGATGAACACCAAGGAGCGTGCGGTGTGGAATCTGCTCGCCCGGCTGCGAGGGCCGTACGGCACCGACCCGCTGCGTCGCCGCCCGTTCTCGGCGTGGGTGCCTGTCCCGGTGCTCCTGCCCGGTGAGAAGACAAGCACCCGCCTCGAACCCGCACGCAGCATCTACGCAGAGCTGCCGGTCATCGAGGCGCTTCCCGGCGTCGTCGACGCCTCGGTCTGGATCGGCTACGCGTGGGCGGATGAACCGCGGTGCCAGGCGTACGTCGTGGTGACCGGAGACGACGAGGACCTGATCGCGCGCGAGGCGGAGCGCGTGGCGCGGATGTTCTGGGACGCTCGTGAGGACTTCGTGTTCGTGGCCGAGACCGGCTCGCTCGACGAGGCGCTCGAGAAGGCCCTCGCCGCGGATGCCCCGCACCCGTATCTGATCTCGGACTCCGGCGACAACCCGACCGCCGGCGGAGCGGGCGACGTGACCTGGACTCTGGCGCACCTGATCGAGCGTCCGGAGCTCACCGACGGTAGCCACACCACCCTGGTCGCTTCGATCTTCGATCGCAGGGCCGTCGCGCACGCGGTCGTCGCCGGCGTCGGTGCCGCCGTCACGCTCGATGCCGGCGCCGGGGTCGACGCGGGCCCGCATGGCCCTGTGGCGATCACCGGGACCGTGTTCTCCATCACCGAGGGCGATTCGGACGCGGGAACACAGGTCGTGATCGAGGTGGGCGGACTGCGCGCCATCATCACCGAGCGCCGCAAGCCGTTCCACCACCTCTCGGACTTCCGGATCCTGGGCCTCGAGCCCACGACCGCCGACATCGTCGTGGTGAAGATCGGCTACCTCGAGCCCGAGCTGTACGAGCTCGCTGCGGGGTGGACCCTCGCCCTGACACCCGGCGGCGTCGACCAGGACCTCCTGCGTCTGGGGCATCACAGCCTGCAGTCCGGTGTCTATCCCTTCGACCTGGACGGGGATCCCGACCTGACAGCGGTGGTCGTCCGCCGCGGAGCCTTCGAGGAGCAGAACGCATGATGAATTTCGAGAAGCGCACGGGCCCGGACTTCGGGGCGAGTGCTCCGGTGTATCCGACGCAGGGTGTGCCCGACTGGTATCGCGACGCGAAGCTCGGCTTCTTCGTGCACTGGGGGCTCTACTCGGTGCCGGCGTGGGCGGTGCAGCACGGTGAGGGCGTGAACATCCCCACCGAAGACGCCTATGCCTGGCACCAGTACGCCGAGTGGTACGGCAACACGGTGCGGATCGCGGGCAGCCCGACGTGGGAGCGGCATCAGCAGCTCTTCGGACCGGGCACCTCTTACGAGGACCTGGCGGATCAGTGGGATGCCACGTCCTTCGACGCGGATGCGTTCGTCGGCGAGCTCGTCGGCGCGGGCGCGAAGTACATCGTCCCCACCACGAAGCACCACGAGGGCTTCTGCCTGTGGGACACGGCAACGACCGGCTTCAACGCGGCCGCTCGGGGCCCGCGCCGTGACCTGATCTCCGAGTTCCACGACGCCACCCGTCGAGCGGGCGCGAAGTTCGGCGTCTACTACTCCGGAGCGCTCGACTGGCACGTGAGCGATTTCCCACCGATCGAGTCCGACACCGATCTGTTCCGCTTCCGCCGCAACGACGCCCACTTCGCCCGGTACTCGGCCGCGCAGCTCGACGAGCTCGTGGCGCGATTCTCGCCGGACGTGCTCTGGAACGACATCGAGTGGCCTGACGGGGGCAAAGGCCGGGACGAGTTCGCGGTCGCCGCACTCCTGGAGCGATACTTCGACGCAGTGCCCGATGGTGTGGTCAACGACCGCTGGGGTGTGCCCTACTACGGCTTCCTGACGCGGGAGTACACGGACATCCCCGAGATCATCCCGGAGCCGTGGGAGTCGACGCGCGGCCTCGGCTACTCGTTCGGCTTCAACCAGGCCGAGGACGAGCGGCACTCGCTGTCCGGTGCGGCGCTGATCCGGCTGCTCGTCGATGTCGTGGCGAAGAACGGCAATCTGCTGATCAACGTGGGTCCCGCAGCCGACGGTTCGATCCCGGAGCTGCAGCGGCGTGCGATGCGCGAGCTGGGTGCGTGGTTGCAGACGAACGGCGGCGCGATCTACGGCACGCGTCCGTGGATCCGGATGGGGGAGCGCAACGGCGCCCCGCGTCGCTACACGACCACGGGGTCGACCGTGCACGTGCACGCTCTCGACCCGAGCGTCGGCACGCTCGAACTGCCCGACGAGCTCCTGGCGTCAGACCTGCGCTGGGTCGACGGCAGCATCGTGGAGCGGTCTGTCGACGACAGCACGGTCGTGGTGATCCCCGCAGGGCTCCGCGGCGAGGCTGTCGCGGTTCTTTCCGCAGGCTGAAACGGATCGGATCGCGACGACGTGATGGCCCTCCCGAGCGGATTCGGGAGGGCCATCACTGTGTGTGCGGGG
Organism: Microbacterium sp. MYb54; assembly: GCF_002979515.1. Lineage (GTDB taxonomy): Bacteria > Actinomycetota > Actinomycetes > Actinomycetales > Microbacteriaceae > Microbacterium. Next base: position 189,048 of record NZ_PCPA01000001.1, read on the forward strand.
CGTCAGGGCCGGGTGAGTTCCTCGAGCACTTCGATCACGTGGCGGTACGGCCGGCCGGTGGCGCGCGTCATACCGATCTCGCAGGTGCGGTTGGCCGAGACGAACGCATCGAAACCGCCGCGCTCGCTCTCGGCGTCGGCGATCTCCGCGGACTCCTGGGCGGTCGCGCTGGCGGTCAGCTCCGGATGCAGCATCCCGCGGTCACCGGCGAACGCACAGCAGCCCCAGCCTTCCGGGACGAACACGTCGTCGGCGACAGCCTCGGCGATAGCGGTGAGTGCTCCCGTCGCCCCGAGCGCAGTCGTGGAGCAGGTCGGGTGCACGGCGACGGTCGGGAGCTTCTCCGACACGCTCAGCTTCGGCAGCACCTCGCGAGCCACGAAGGTCGTCGCGTCCTCGATCCGCAGGCCCGCGTAGCGGGGATTCTTCGCGACGGACTGCGCGAGCATCACGTCGAGGCCCTCGGTGCACGAGGCGGCGTCGCACACCACGGGAAGCTCGCCGTGTCGGCTGGCCTCCCAGAGCGAGTCGAGCACCCGGTCCGACATGAGCGCATAGCCGTCGAGATGGCCCTTCGACTTCCACGGCGTGCCGCAGCAGAGTCCGCCGTTCTCCTCCGGGATCACGACCGGGATACCTGCACGGTCCAGCAGAGCGCTCAGTGCATCCCGCGAGCCCTGGCCCTCTGCTTCTGCGCCGAACATGGTGCCGATGCAGGCGCCGAAGAAGACGGCCTGCGCATCGGGCGGCGATTCGGGTCGTGGCGGCTTCGAACCGCCGTGGGGGAGCCCGCCGTCGTAGAGAGGCACGGTGTCGGCGCCCAGGACGGCGCGGCCGACGTGTGTCACCCCACGCACGAGCGCAGCGGGGAGGGCATCGGCGACGGTGAGTGCGACACCTCCGGCGCGGGTGACCGTGCCCCAGTGCTTGGCGGCGGCGCCCCACACGGCGCCCTCGACCGCATTCGTCTGCTCCGCCCGAAGACGGCGCACGAGGTCGCCGGTGTTGATGTCGACCGGGCACGCCACGCCACACATGCCGTCGACCGCGCAGGTCTGCACGCCGTCGTAGTCGTAGTCCTTCTGCAGGTCTCGCAGCAGCTCGGTATCGCCCTGTTCCTCGGCCCACGCCATGTCGCGGCGGATGACGATGCGCTGTCGAGGGGTGAGCGTGATGCTCTTGCTCGGGCAGGTCGGTTCGCAGTAGCCGCACTCGACGCAGCGGTCGACCTCCTTCTCGACCGTCGGCACCCGCTTGAGGTCGTGCAGGTACGAGTCGGGGTCGTCGGAGAGGACCACTCCCGGGTTCAGGATGCCGTCGGGGTCGAGGAGGCTCTTGATCTCCCACATCATGTCGGTGAGCTCGTCGCCGTACTGGCGACGCACGAACGGTGCCATGATGCGTCCGGTGCCGTGCTCAGCCTTGAGGGACCCCTGCTGCGACAGCACGAGCTCGACCAGGTCGTCGGTGAAGCGCCGGTAGCGGGCGACGCTGTCGGCATCGTCGAAGCGCTCGTTGAGCAGGAAGTGGACGTTGCCGTCTTTGGCGTGCCCGAAGATGACGGAGCCCTCGTAGCCGTGCTCGGCGAACAGCTCGATCAGACGCTCGCAGGTGTGCAGCAGTCGCGGCACGGGGACCACGATGTCTTCGAGAAGCGCGGTTGTGCCGGACGGGCGGGCGCCGGCCACCGCGGTGTAGAGGCCCTTGCGAACGTGCCACAGCGCGGCACGTTCGCCTGCATCCGTGGTGAGGCGCGGGGCGACGGCCAGCGGCAGGGCTTCGAAGTGCGTCTGTGCGGCCGAACGCGCCTCCTCGAGCGCATCCGCATCGGCGGCATGGACCTCGACCAGGAGCGCGGCATGACCCCGGACCTCGATCTCGGCGATGGCGCCCGGCACGTCGCTCAGCCCCTGTGCGACGCGCAGAGATGCCGCATCCATCAGCTCGATCGTGGCGAGGCCGAGGCGAGCCAGGTCGGGAAGCGCGGTCATCGCGGCCGACAGCGTCTCGAACACGAGCAGCCCCGTCGCGATCGACGGACGAACCTCGATCGTGCGGAAGCGAGCCTCTGCGACGAAGGCGAGCGTGCCCTCGGAGCCGATGATGAGGTGCTCGAGGATACGTACCGGGTCGTCGAAGTCGAGCAGCGCGTTGAGCCCGTACCCCATGGTGTTCTTCATCGAGAACTGCTGGCGGAGGAACGCGACGTGCTCGGGCGAGGCGAGCAGACGTGCCCGCAGGGAGAGGAGCCCGTCGGCGATCGCGGGTTCTGCCGCGCGCAGCAGCTCGTTCGCATCCGGTCGGCCGGTATCGAGTATCGTGCCGCTCGGGAGCACGATCGTCATCGACTCGATGGTCTGGTAGGAGTTCTCGGTGATTCCGCACGCCATGCCGCTGGAGTTGTTCGCGACGACCCCGCCGATCGTGCAGGCGATCTCGCTCGCGGGGTCGGGGCCGAGCTTGCGGCGATACCGGGTGAGTCTGGTGTTGACCTGGCGCACGGTCGCGCCGGGGCCGACGCACACCGTGGCGCCGTCGTCCTCCACACGGATGGAGCGGAAGTTGCTGCGGGTGTCGACGAGGATGTCGCCGCTCACGCTCTGCCCGGAGAGGCTCGTACCTCCGGATCGGAACGTCATGGTGCGCCCGGCGGCGCGGACGGCTCCGAACGCGTTCGCGACGCCCTCGGCGTCTGCCGGGGAGAGGACCGCGTCGGGGATCAGGAGGTAGTGCGAAGCATCGTGCGCCCTGGCGAAGCGGTCGATGGAGCGTGAGTGAACCTGCGTCGTCGAGCCCAGCAGGGCGGGATCGAGCGGTTCGACGAGTGTGGTCGGCACGGTGCTCCTCTGCTCCGTCGAAAGATTGTCAGACAAGTGTACCGACTCGCGATGCCTTCGATAGGCTGACCGGATGACCACGACCTCGGAGGCACCGCTCGGGATCATCGGTGTCGTGGATGCCGTCACCGCGCAGCTGCGCAGACGCATCCTCAGCGGCGAGATCCGTTCCGGCGCCCCCGTCACCGAAGCTGCGGTCTCGCAGACTTTCGGCGTCGCGAGGCCCAGCGCGAAGGCTGCGATCGAACAGCTCGTCGCGAATGGACTCCTGGTGCGGACTGCGCATCGGAGTGCTCGTGTGGTCGGGATCGACCCCGAGACCGTGCGCGACGTCTATCGCACGAGGGCACGTCTGGAGAGCGCCGCTCTGCGTGAGCTCGCGACGACGAGGACCGTGCCGCAGGCGGCCGTCGACGCGAACGCCGAGATCGTCGGGATGCCTCCGGGGCCTGACCCGGCGACCGTCGACCCCGACCTGCGTTTCCATACCGCACTCATCGACGCGCTCGAGAGCGAGCGCACCGGCCGGATGTATCTCAGCGTCCTCGACGAGGTGCGACTGTGCATGGCGCAGGTGCAGGGCCGACGGCTGCTCGACGCATCAGTGATCGCCGCCCAGCACGCCGAGATCCTCGACGCCGTCGCATCAGGGGAAGGGCAGCGCGCCGCCGATCTTCTCGAAGCTCACCTCTCCTCGGCCGAGGAGAGGCTCGTGGAGGCGCTCGACGCGGACTAGCGCCGAGGGTCCGTCACTCGGCCGGGGCCTCCTCGACCACGATCGGCGCTTCGGAGGGGTCGGCCCAGACCGGCTGCGGAAGAACGGTGTCGACCTGGCCCGCCTGGATCTCGCGCAGCGCCTCGGCGATCTCCTCGTCATTCGTCGGGACGGGAAGGTCGCAGGCGCGCAGTTCGGAGGCGAACTGGAGCGTCAGCCGGATCTTGCCGGCTTCGACGGCTTCTGCGGTCGTGCCGGTGCGGATCTCGCTGCCGGTCTGGATCGCGGAGACCTCGTCGCACACGTGGTAGACCTTGCCGCCGTCGACCCAGACGACCTCGTCCTTGCCGAGGAGCTGGATCACCGCGGACTGATCGGCGGTGTACTGCTCGACCGACGGCGGGGCGAAGTCCACGCCGATGAAGACCGCGAGAGCGGCGAGCGCGACGCCGACGATGCCGGCCGTGGTCTTCTGCCCCTTGTCCATGTCCTTGTTCAGGAAGATCAGGATGACGAGGGGGAGGAACGCGACGATAGCGATGATCGCCCCGAGCTGGTTCTGTACGAAGAACCGTGTCTTGTCGGCCTTGCGGGCGGGATCGAGGCGGTTCGCCTTCTTCCACAGCACCGATCCGGTGATCGACAGTGCGGCGATCACGACGAGCAGCACGAGGAGGGTGATGAACGCCCACTGAGGGAAAGTCGCGGTGACGCCGTGCTCCTCAAGGAGGCCGGTGTCGGGGTTGCGCACGAGGGTGCCGTCTTCTCCGACGAACACACGCTGTCGCAGGAGCCAGAAGATGCCGACGGCCTCTCCGATGATGGCCACCGCCCAAAGGATCGCGGCGATCCAGCGGAAGCGGGTGGCCTTCGCCTTTGCAGTGGCGGTCGGGACCCAGCCGGCGGGCGGCTCGGAGTTCGCGCCGTTCACCGACGGTTCGACGCCGGCGTTGGTCTTGTCGCTCTCGGCCTTGTCGCTCGCAGCCACGGTGCTCCCTTTTCCCTCCGATGCCCGCCGATCCGGCTCAAGGCAACCCCGAGCCTAGTGGAATCGGTGTCCTACGCTGGGGACATGACTTCCGATTCCGACGACGCCCTCAACTGGGATGGTGATGAGGCCGTTCCGCCGCAGGATCGCGCGCTTCCGCAGGGCTGGAACGCCGTCGGCAAGGGCAGTGACGACGTGGGCACCATCGAGGATGACGGCACGATCACGCCCGCACAGGCGGACGAGCCCGCGGGGCTGAGCACGCCGATGCTGCTGCTGGTCGGCATCGTGGGCGGTGTCTACCTCCTCTACACGATCGGCTGGATCGTCGGCGGACTCCGGCTCCAGCCGCTGGCGTCGTTCCTCGTCTCCGACGTGATGTTCCTGCCGTGGTTCTTCCTCGCTGTCGCGGCGCCCGCGCTGTGGTTCCTGGCGAGCTGGGTGCTCACGCGGGGGAGAGCGGCCTGGATCCGCGTCGCCGTGCTGCTCGCCGGAGTGGTCCTCCTCGTTCCCTGGCCCTTCGTCACTGTGGGGGTGATCGGATCATGAGCACCCCTCAGACCGCACAGCAGGTTTCTGCAGGATCGCCGCGCTGGCTCGTCGGACTCGTCATCGGATTGGCGGGATTGTTCTACGCCTATGCGGTGTGGAACGCGGTGGCGCATCTGATCACGATGGCGCAGACCGGGCTCACCGGCGGTGGGTGGGCGACGCTGCTGTTCGGCGTGGTCTTCCCTGCCATCGTCTTCGCCTTCGCGTACGTCATCGGCAGGCGGCGTCGAGTGGGGGAGCTCGCCCTCGTGTTCCTTGCGGGCCTCGGCATCGTCGCGGTGTTCTGGATGAGCCTGATCGCGCTGAGCCTCACGATGCCGAGCGCCTGAGACGCGGTTCGCGCGGCGTCACACGGCACGGAGCGTGGTGACTGCTCCGGTAGAGTTGACGCGATCGCGCCCCCATGGTGTGCGGCGCATCGGCCCCTGCCGCGCTGCCCCGAAGGATCCACTGTGCCGAAGCCTGTCGTGCTTATCGCCGAAGTACTCTCTCCCGCCACGATCGACGCTCTCGGTCCCGACTTCGACGTCCTCGACGTCGATGGCACCGACCGCGAGGCGCTGTTCGCGGCACTCGCGGATGCCGACGCCGTGCTGGTCCGCTCGGCGACCCGCATCGACGAAGAGGCTCTGGGGCATGCCCCGAAGCTGAAGGTCGTCGCCCGCGCCGGAGTGGGCCTCGACAACGTCGACATCAAGGCGGCAACTGCTGCCGGGGTCATGGTCGTCAACGCACCGACCTCGAACATCGTCTCGGCCGCCGAGCTCACGGTCGGCCACATCCTGAGCCTCGCCCGTCGCATCCCGGCCGCTCACGCCTCGCTGTCGGCCGGTGCGTGGAAGCGCAGCTCCTTCACCGGTGCCGAGCTGTTCGAGAAGACCGTCGGCATCGTCGGACTCGGCCGTATCGGCGCCCTCGTCGCCGCGCGTCTCGCGGCGTTCGACATGCGCGTCGTCGCCTATGACCCCTATGTCACCTCCGCCCGTGCACAGCAGCTCGGCGTGCAGCTGCTCTCGCTCGACGAGCTCGTCGCCGAGTCGGACTTCCTCACGATCCACATGCCGAAGACGCCCGAGACGACGGGCATGATCGGCGCCGAGCAGTTCAAGGCCATGAAGCCGACCGCTTTCGTCGTGAACGTGGCCCGCGGCGGACTGATCGACGAGGAGGCGCTGCACACCGCGCTCGTTGCCGGTGAGATCGCTGGCGCGGGCCTCGACGTCTTCACGACGGAGCCCCCGGCGGAAGGCGGCACCGCGCGCCCGCTCCTCGACCTGCCGAACGTCGTCGTCACACCGCACCTCGGCGCCAGCACCGAAGAGGCGCAGGAGAAGGCCGGAGTCTCGGTCGCCCGTTCCGTGCGACTGGCGCTGGGTGGCGACCTCGTCCCTGACGCGGTGAACGTCGCCGGTGGCGTCATCGACCCTTACGTACGCCCTGGTATCTCGCTGGTCGAGAAGCTCGGTCAGATCTTCGCCTCGCTGGCGACCTCCCCGCTCACGAGCCTCGATGTCGAGGTGCACGGTGAGCTCAACGACTATGACGTGAGCGTGCTCAAGCTCGCAGCGCTCAAGGGCGTCTTCACGAACATCGTCAGCGAGACGGTGTCCTACGTCAACGCGCCGCTCCTGGCCGACCAGCGCGGCATCGCTGTGCGCCTCATCAAGGATGACGTGAGCGACGAGTACCGCAACGTGATCACGCTGGCCGGGGCGCTGTCCGACGGCACGCAGCTGTCCGTGTCGGGCACGCTCACCGGTCCGAAGCAGGCCGAGAAGCTGATCGGGATCAACGATCACGCACTCGAACTGCCGATCGAGAAGCACCACGTGGTCATGCTGTACACCGACCGTCCCGGCATCGTGGCTGTGTACGGCCAGAAGTTCGGTGAGGCGGGCATCAACATCGCCGGCATGCAGATCGCTCGGCAGGCGGCCGGTGCGCAGGCGCTCAGCGTGCTGACGCTGGACTCGCCGGTCTCCGACGAGCTGCTCGACGATGTGCGCGACGCGATCGACGCCGACCTCTTCCGTCAGATCGAGATCACCGAGATCTGATCGGCAGATTCACGAGAGAGGGCGGGAGCGCGATGCTCCCGCCCTCTCTCGTTGCAGCCGGGGTCAGGCCGTTGCCTTCAGCACCAGAGCGATGAGCTCGGCGAGTTCGTGGCTGCGGGGGACCAGTCGCTCCGGTCCGTGCACGTCGAGCGAGTTGTTGAAGTAGAGGCCGTCGCTGACCAGCATCACGAGGTCGAGGCTCGCGGCGTCTCGCACATGGGGGCGGATCGTGTCCGCCCAGCGGCCTCTCGTCTCGCGGAGCATGTCGGCTGCGGGGACCGATCCGCCCTGCGCCAGCCGTGTCGCGGCGATCAGGACCCGATCGAGGGCGTCGTCCTCCATCACAGATGTGCGTACGTAGTAGGCGACGGGGCCTTCCTCGGCCGCCGTCATCCGCTCGAGGTCAAGGTTCGTGAGCCGGTCGAGGCGCTCGACGAGTCCTGCCACCAGCTCATCCTTCGAGCCGAAGTGATACAGGAGCCCACCCTTGGAGACGCCTGCGGCCTTGGCCGTCGCGTCGAGCGTTGCTGCCCGCTCACCGTCTTCGATGAGGATCGCTTCGAAGGCGTCGAGAACCTTCTCGCGGGCGAGCGGAGGTCGGGGCATCGTGGCTCCTCTGCACAGGTGACGGGCGGGAATTCTGTTACTATACCATCCGGACGGTTCACTAACCGAGCCATCACGATTCCTGAGAGGTGTTCCATGACCCGTACTGCGTCGATCCCGACGACAGAGACGGACGCTCCCCGCGTCGGAGCCCGCGGCTGGGCGGCGCTCGTCGTCCTCATGCTGCCGGTGCTGCTGGTGTCGGTGGACAACACGGTGCTGAGCTTCGCGCTCCCCGAGATCTCCATCGCGCTCGCGCCGACGGGTGCTGAGCAGCTGTGGATCATCGATGTGTACCCGCTGGTTCTCGCGGGTCTCCTCGTCACCATGGGCACGCTGGGTGACCGCTTCGGCCGCCGGAAGATGCTGCTGATCGGCGCGACCGGCTTCGCGGCTGTCTCGGCCCTCGCCGCTTTCGCACCGACAGCGGGACTGCTCATCGCCGCCCGTGCGCTCCTGGGCTTCTTCGGCGCCATGCTGATGCCGTCGACCCTCTCCCTCCTGCGCTCCATCTTCCAGAACCGCGACCAGCGCCGCATGGCCATCGCGGTGTGGGCCTCGGCCTTCTCCGCCGGTTCCGCGCTCGGCCCGATCGTGGGCGGTATCCTCCTCGAGCACTTCGCGTGGGGATCCGTCTTCCTGATCGCCGTCCCGGTGCTCATCCCGCTGCTCATCGCCGCGCCGCTGCTGGTACCGGAGAGCCGCGACCCGAACCCCGGCCGGATCGACCTGGTCAGCATCGCGCTGTCGATGGCCACGATGATCCCTGTGGTCTACGCGATCAAGTCGCTGGCCGTCGACGGGCCGAGCCTGACGGCAGGCGCATGGGCACTGCTCGGATTCGGCATGGGATACCTGTTCGTGCGTCGCCAGTTGCGCGTGAAGAGTCCGATGCTCGACATGGCTCTGTTCAAGCGTGGGTCGTTCTCCGGAGCGATCCTGGTCAACCTGCTCAGTGTGGTGGCGCTGGTCGGATTCCTGTACTTCGTGTCGCAGCATCTGCAGCTCGTCCTCGGACTGTCGCCGATGATGGCCGGCTTCGCGCTCGTCCCCGGAATGCTCGCGATGATCGTCGCCGGTCTCTCAGTAGTACCGGTCTCGCGTCGGGTGCCGCCGCACATCGTGATCCCCGTCGGACTCGCATTTTCGGTCGCCGGATACCTGATCGTCGCGTTCACGACCCATGAGCACGGCGTCCTGCCTCTCGTGGTCGCATTCGTGGTGCTCGGCATCGGAATCGGCGCGGCCGAGACGATCTCCAATGAGCTGATCCTGTCGAGTGCTCCTGCGGCGAAGGCCGGCGCGGCCAGTGCCGTCTCCGAAACGGCGTACGAGCTCGGCGCCGTGCTCGGCACTGCGGTGCTCGGCGGCATCATCACGGCCTTCTACCGTGGCGCGCTCGTGCTCCCGGAAGGGCTGCCGGCCGACGTCGCACATGCGGCGGGGGAGACGCTCGCCGGTGCGTACACGGCGGCGCAGGCGCTTCCGGGGCAGCTCGGGACGGCGCTCTGGGATGCGGCTGCTGCCGCGTTCGGCTCCGGTGTGATGGTCACCTCGCTGATCGGTGCAGGGCTTGTGGTCGTCGCCGGCGTCATCGCCGCCGTCACACTGCGCAAGGCCCCCTCGCACTGACCAGTACGCTGGGAGGACCGGCTCGCTCGACACTCGTCGGGCCAGGGCCGGTCCATCCCCGTGCAGTGCGCAAGGAGTGTCAATGTCGCGTGTCGTGAAGCTGGCCGTCATCCCCGGTGACGGCATCGGACCCGAGGTCATCGCCGAGGCGGAGAAGGTGCTCGACGCCGTCACTGCCGACAGCGGAGTTGTCTTCGACAAGTCACGTTTCTCGCTCGGTGCCGGTCGCTTCCTCGAGACCGGCGACACGCTCACGGATGACGACCTCGCAGCCATCGCATCGAACGATGCGATCCTGCTCGGCGCGGTCGGCGGCACCCCCGGCGACCCGCGCCTGAAAGACGCCAACATCGAGCGCGGGCTGCTGCTCAAGCTGCGCTTCACTCTCGACCACTACGTGAACCTGCGTCCGTCGAAGCTCTTCGTCGGTGCCCCCGGCCTCCTGTCCGACCCGGGCGAGATCGACTTCGTCGTGGTGCGTGAAGGCACGGAGGGACCTTACGTCGGCAACGGCGGCGCGATCCGCAAGGGCACGCCGCACGAGATCGCGAACGAGACCTCGGTGAACACCGCATTCGGCGTCGAGCGCGTCGTGCGCTACGCGTTCGAGCTCGCAGAGCGTCGTCGCAAGAAGGTGACGCTCGTGCACAAGACCAACGTTCTCGTGCACGCCGGCGCGATCTGGCAGCGCATCGTGAACGAGGTCGCAGCCGGGCACCCCGACGTCGCCGTCGACTACCTGCACGTCGATGCCGCCACGATCTTCCTGGTCACAGACCCCTCGCGCTTCGACGTGATCGTGACCGACAACCTGTTCGGCGACATCCTCACCGACCTCGCCGGCGCGGTCACCGGCGGCATCGGCCTCGCCGCATCGGGGAACATCAACCCCGACGGCGCGTTCCCCTCGATGTTCGAGCCCGTGCACGGCTCCGCTCCCGACATCGCGGGGCAGCAGAAGGCCGACCCGACCGCCGCGATCCTCTCGATCGCGCTGCTGCTCGACCACCTCGGTCTCGCCGAGGAATCCGCACGCGTGAGCGCCGCGGTCGAGGCCGACATCGCCGCCCGCACGGCGGCCCGTACGACGGCGGAGATCGGCTCCGCGATCACTGCACGCCTCTGACCGCAGGCGTAGGCTGAACGGGCGCGAAGATGCGCCCACCCACGAGGAATGGAAGACGAGATGACGACCATCGATGCAGAGGCGACCGTGGCTCCACTGGAGTTCCTCGTCATGAAGAACCTGAACGCGGTCTCACCCGCCCGGCTCGCCGAGGCGCTGGAGAATCCTGGGTTCGGTGTGGTCTTCACCGACCACATGGTCGACATCTGCTGGTCGGCCAAGGGCGGATGGCACCGTCCGCGTGTGCAGCCCTACGGTCCGATCCCGCTCGACCCGGCGGCCTCCGTCCTGCACTATGCGCAGGAGATCTTCGAGGGCATCAAGGCCTACCGTCACGCCGACGGCTCGATCCACACCTTCCGGCCCGACCGTAACGCCGCGCGTCTGCAGGCCAGTGCCCGTCGCCTCGCGCTGCCTGAACTGCCGACCGAGTACTTCATCCAGTCGCTGCGCGAGCTCGTCGCCGTCGACGGACGCTGGGTGCCGGGCGGAGCCGACCAGAGCCTGTACCTGCGCCCGTTCATGTTCGCCAAAGAGGCGTTCCTCGGCGTGCGTGCCGCGCAGAAGGTCGCCTACTACGTGATCGCGAGCCCCGCAGGCGCCTACTTCTCCGGCGGTGTGAAGCCGGTGCGCATCTGGCTCTCCGAGGAGTACGCCCGCGCGGGCAAGGGCGGAACGGGCAAGGCGAAGACCGGCGGCAACTACGCATCGAGCCTGCTCGCACAGAGCGAGGCGAGTGCCAAGGGCTGTGACCAGGTCGTGTTCCTGAACGAGCACCGCAACGTCGAAGAGCTCGGCGGCATGAACGTCGTCTTCGTCTTCAAGGACGGCCGTGTCGTCACCCCCGAGTCGGACAGCATCCTCGAGGGCATCACGCGCGACTCTCTCCTGCAGCTTGCCGAGGACCGTGGCTACACGGTCGAGAAGCGACCGATCTCGATCGACGAGTGGCGCGAAGGCGTGGCCTCCGGCGACATCGTCGAGGTGTTCGCGTGCGGCACGGCCGCGGTCGTCACCCCGATCGGCGCGCTCGTCGGCGAGGGCTTCGACGAGCCGCAGCCGCTGGGCGAGCTCGCGCTCTCCCTGCGCGAGGAGCTCACCGACATCCAGTACGGTCGTCGCGAGGACAAGCACGGCTGGCTCCTGCGCCTCGACGCCTGATCGGTCGAGACCCACGCTCACCACCGAGACCCACGCCTGCTGCCACTTGCGGGCGTGGGTCTCGGCGTCTGCGGTGGGTCTCGGCGAGGTGGACTGCGCTCGGTAGGCTGGATCCCATGAAGATCGCCCGGTTCAGCCACGACGAAGCCATCATGTACGGGATCATCGACGAGCGTGAGCTCGTGGTGCTGGCCGGAGACCCGATGTTCGCCGGGTACGAGACCACCGGGGCACGTGTGCCCTTGGCAGATGCGGCTCTGCTCGCGCCCGTGATTCCGCGGTCGAAGGTGGTCTGTGTCGGCAAGAACTACCACGACCACGCAGCTGAGATGGGGGGAGTGGCCCCCGAGGAGCCGCTGCTGTTCCTCAAGCCGAACACCTCCGTGATCGGCCCCGGCGACACGATCGTGCGCCCGACGCTGTCCGAGCGCACCGAGTACGAGGGCGAGCTCGTCGTGGTCATCGGGAAGATCGCGAAGAACGTGAAGGCCGAGAACGCGCTCGACTACGTGCTCGGCTACACGATCGGCAACGACGTGACCGCGCGCGACCTGCAGCGCAAGGACGGCCAGTGGGCGCGTGCGAAGGGCTTCGACACGTTCTGTCCGCTCGGGCCCGTGATCGAGACCGACTTCGATTCGTCGAAGGCCACGATCGAGACACGGGTCAACGGCGAGGTGCGCCAGCACGCGCCGCTCACCGACATGATCCACTCGGTGCCGGCGATCATCGAATACGCCTCAGCGGTGTTCACCCTGCTTCCCGGCGATGTCATCATGACGGGTACGCCGGCCGGTGTCGGCACGTTCGTTGCCGGAGACGTCGTCGAGGTCGAGATCTCGGGGCTGGGAATCCTGCGCAACACCGTGCGCGACGCCGTACCCGCGCCATGACCGACGTCGCCCTGACGGCGGCGCAGCAGACGGCGGTCCAGCGGCGCACCGTGCTGGTGCTGTCGTTCGGGCAGGTGCTGGGTGGGATCGCCTTCGGGGCCACGGTCTCGCTCGGCGCACTCCTGGCGGCCGACATCTCGGGGAACGACGCACTCTCGGGTCTCGCCACGGCCTCCGTCACGCTGGGTGCGGCGGCGTGTGCCATCCCGCTCGCCAGACTCGCCGCCCGCGTCGGACGGCGTCGTGCTCTCACGCTCGGCAACCTCTTCGCGTTGGTGGGCATCGCCGTCGTGATTCTCGCCGCCTCGTTGCGGGTGTTCCCCCTTCTGCTCGCCGGCATCCTGATGATCGGCGCGGGCAACGCCGGGAACCTGCAGTCGCGATTCGCCGCGACCGATCTCGCCGCGCCGCAGCATCGGGGCCGCGATCTCTCGATCGTCGTCTGGTCGACCACTATCGGCGGAGTCGCAGGGCCGCTTCTGCTCGGTCCTGGCGAGATCGTCGGGCAGGCGGTCGGGATGCCGCCGCAGACCGGCTCCTATCTGTTCTCCTTCGTCGCGCAGTGCGTGGCGTTGGTGCTGTACATCGTCGCCCTGCGCCCGGACCCGCTCCTCGCGGCACAGCGTCTGGCGAAGGCGGCGGCTGCCGCGACAGGGGTATCCCAGGCCGACCGCCCGCGAGTCGCGCGATATGCGATCTTCGCGATCGCCGGTTCTCACGTCGTCATGGCCTCGGTCATGGCGATGACGCCAGTGCACCTGTCGCACATGGCGCACGGCGCCGGTGGCATGGCCGCGACTCCGGCTGATGTGTCGGCGCTGGTGGGGATCACCATCGCTCTGCATGTCGGCGGGATGTACGCCCTGTCGCCGGTGTTCGGCGTGCTGGCCGACCGCTGGGGCCGACTCAGGGTCGTGCTGCTCGGACAGGTGCTGCTGGCCGGAGCCCTCGCATTCGCCGTGTTCACGGGCACGGAGGCCTGGGGGGTGATGGTCGCGCTCATTCTGCTGGGCCTGGGATGGAGCGCGGCGACGGTGGCTGGTGCCGCTCTACTCACCGAGGCATCCGCACCCGAGCTCCGCACACGCAGGCAGGGGCGCAGCGACTCTCTGATGAGTCTTTCGGCAGCGGCAGGCTCGGTGCTGGCCGGTGTGGTGTTGTCGAACTTCCAGTATTCGGGCCTCGGCATCGCCGCGTTCGTCCTGGTCGTCGCGATCGTGGCGCTGTCTCCACTGGCGCGCTCCGGGGCACGATGAAGCACTGGGCCGGTGTCGGCGAGGCCTACTCCGCGTCCTACGCCGACCTGTGCGCGGGCACGTTCCCCACGATGCGCGATGCGCTGGGGGAACCGAACGGCCGCCGCCTGGTCGACGTCGGCGCCGGAGACGGCACGCTCGCGGCGGCATGGTCGGCGGAGGGCTGGGGTGTCAGCGCATGTGAACCCGAGCCCACCATGCGCGCGGCCTCGCGTCAGCTGCACCCGTTGATCGAGACGATCGACGGCGCACTTCCTGAGCTTCCGTTCGCGGACGGAGCGTTCGACGTCGCGGTCGCGAACTTCGTGTTGAATCATGTCGCATCTCCACGCTCGTCCGCTGCGGAGCTGCGACGGATCAGCCGGGGTGCCGTCGTGGCGACGACCTGGACGCTTTCGCCCTCCTGGCTCTGGGCCGAGATCAGCGAGCGTGCCGGGATCGTTCCGTTAGCGGGCGATCGACTCCCGACCACCGAGGATTTCGAGCGGACGGCCGACGGATTCGGGCGGATGCTGCAGGAAGCCGGGCTGCGGTCCGTCACGGTCACAGAGGTCGGCTGGATCTGGAACGCGGATCCGGCCGCACTGTGGCGCTCGGTCGAAGGGGGAGTGGCCGGCGCAGGCGCCCTCTATGCGGGGCTCGAACCTGTTGACCGGCACCGCTTCCGCGCGGCGTTCGAGGTGGTCGTCGAGGAGCGGAGTGTGCGTGACTCGCTGCCCCTGGAGCACCGTGCGGCAGTCGCCGTGAGCGCGGGGCCGCGAGCGCTGCCCTGAGCGTCCGCGGATGCGGCATGGCCCTGCGCTACGGTCATACTCATGACCCACCTCGCCGGACGAGTCGCCGCGGGCGTCGTGCTCGCCCTGACGATCGGCGTGACCACAGGCTGCGCACCGAGCATCGAGAGCCTGGTCAGCGACAGCCTCGCTGACGCGGTCGAAGGGGCCCAAGACGTGTTGTGGGAGTACCGCGACCAGATCGTCAGCGACCCGGAAGCCACCATCGCGGGACTCGACTTCATCGGTGATGCGCGAGTCGGTGCTGACGATGGCAACCATTCGTACACCCTGTTGGCCTTGGACGAGTCCGAGGACAGCGTCACCCTGACCCTGGCCGTGGACGGCGGCGCGGAGACAGGCGGAGGGCTGTGGTACCAGCAGTCGAACGCCGTGACCTGCATCGATTTCGTCTTCCCGACGGCCGCCGCCGAGATCCGCGTGGAGGGTGTCGCATGCGGTGACGACGCGGATGCAGCCGGCTACGAACAAGTCGTACCCTTCGGGGACCTGCAGGTACGGGAGGTGGTCACGGTGGCGGACTACCCGCCACCGGTCTGCCAATGCCACAGCGGAGGCGACTGTGACTGCCCGGGAGGGTGAGGTTGCACCGCGGCGGTGAGCACCCCCGACTGAGCGGTTCGGAAGGCCGACGGCGGAACGCGCCGTCCCCGTAGAATCGAAGGGCTATGGCTACCCCTCACCCCCTCACCACGACTGTCAGTGGTGCCGACGTCCGCGTCCGTTTCTGCCCCTCGCCGACCGGTCTGCCGCATGTCGGCATGGTCCGCACGGCTCTCTACAACTGGGCCTACGCCCGCCACAACGGCGGGAAGATGGTGTTCCGCATCGAGGACACCGACGCCGCCCGCGACAGCGAGGAGAGCTTCCGTCAGCTCATCGACGCTCTCACGTGGCTCAAGATCGACTGGGATGAGGGTGTCGAGGTCGGCGGACCGCACGCTCCGTACCGGCAGTCGGAGCGCCACGACATCTACCGTGAGGTGATCGACAAGCTCATCGCCACCGGTGCGCTCTATGAGAGCTACTCGACGGCCGAGGAGATCGACGCCCGCAACGAGGCCGCCGGTCGTGCCAAGCAGCTCGGGTACGACAACTTCGACCGCGACCTGACCGACGAGCAGAAGGCGGCGTTCCGCGACGAGGGCCGTCAGCCCGCCCTGCGCCTGCGCGTGCCGGACGAAGACGTCACCTACGTCGACCTCATCCGCGGCGAGGTCACGTTCCCCGCCGGCTCGTTCCCCGACTTCGTGGTCGTGCGCCCGAACGGCGTGCCGCTGTACACGTTCGTGAACCCGGTCGACGACGCGCTCATGGGCATCACCCACGTGCTGCGCGGCGAAGACCTCATGCCGTCGACCGCGCGCCAGCTGTCGCTCTATGCCGCCCTCATCGACGCGGGCGTCACGACGTTCGTGCCCCGCTTCGCGCACATGCCGCTCGTGCTGGGAGAGACCGGCAACAAGAAGCTCTCCAAGCGCGACCCGCAGGCCGACCTGTTCCTGCACCGCGACCGCGGTTTCATCCCCGAGGGGCTGCTCAACTACCTCGCGCTTCTCGGCTGGTCGATCGGCCCCGACCGCGACGTGTTCTCGCTCGACGAGTTCACCGCCGCGTTCGACATCGTCAACGTCAACCCGAACCCGGCACGCTTCGACCAGAAGAAGGCCGAGTCGATCAACGGCGACCACATCCGGATGCTGGGGGAGAAGGACTTCGCCGAGCGGACGATCCCGTACCTCGCCGCAGCCGGTCTCTTCGACGAGCCCACGCACGAGCAGCTGGTGATGGCGTTCCGCGTCGCACCTCTCGTCCAGGAGCGCGTGCAGCTGCTGGGTGAGGTTCCCGGCATGGTCGGCTTCCTCTTCACCGACGAGGTGTCGTACGCCGAGGATGCGCTCAAGGGCCTGCCGGCGAACGCTGCCGAGGTGCTCGACGCGTGCATCGTGGCTCTCGAGCCGGTGGAGGAGTTCACTCCCGAGAAGATCCAGGAGGCGCTGGCCGCAGAGCTGGTCGAGAAGCTCGAGCTCAAGCCGCGCATCGCCTACGGCCCGCCGCGCGTGGCCATCACGGGCCGGCGGATCTCGCCGCCGCTGTTCGAGTCGATGGAGCTGCTGGGCAAGGACGAGTCGCTGCGCCGTCTACGTGCCCTCTCCGCTTTCCTTGGGAGCTGAGGCGCGACGCGCCCGAGCGGCGGCACACGCCGGTGGTTTTGGCGTTCTGCCGTCGCTCGGGTAAGCTTTAATCTCGGTGCGAGGCTCAGGTTTCGCCCTTGGGGTATGGTGTAATTGGCAACACGGCGGTTTCTGGTTCCGTTGTTCTTGGTTCGAGTCCAGGTACCCCAGCAAGATGAAAACCCCCGCTCAGGCGGGGGTTTCTTCGTTTCCGAGGCGTGCGTGGAAGTGATCGACCGCCAGGTGCGGGAGCCCTGAAGCCCCCGCACTCCGGCTCACAGGAGCAGCTGCAGCGGTTCTTCGAGCAGGTGCGTCAGCGTCGCCAGGAACTGAGCGCCCAGGGCGCCGTCGATGATCCGGTGATCGGCCGTGAGTGTGTAGCTGATCCGCCGCTGGGCGATCACCCGCTCGTCGACGAGTGTCAGCTCCTCGCGGATTCCTCCGACGGCGAGAATGGCTCCCTGCGGGTGATTGATGATCGCCGTGAAGTGGTCGACCCCGAACATGCCGAGGTTGCTGACGGTGAAGGTACCACCGTTCAGCTCTGCCGCACTGAGCCGGCGCTCAGCGGCCCGCTCCGCGAGATCCCGCGTGCGAGCGGCGATGGTCGTCATCGTCGCGGCGTCCGCCGCACGCACCACGGGGACCACCAGTCCTGCGGGCGCCGCCATCGCCACTCCGATATGGGCGTCGCGGTGCAGGAGCGTGGCGCCGCCACCGGCAGGGGAGTAGGAGGCATTGATCCCGGGGTGAGCCCGCAGGGCCAGGGCCACCGCCTTGACGAAGAGGTCGTTGATGCTGATGCGCGCCGCGGACGCCGTGGTCTCGTTGATACGCGCGCGCAGCGCGAGGAGCTCGTCGATCCGTGCCGAGGATGTCGCTGTGAAGGTCGGGATCGACGTGGTCTCCGACATCCGCGCGGCGATGATCCGGCGAGTGGCGTCGAAGGGGACCACGTCCGCAGCGAGTGCTCGGTCTTCGGGCGCCGGAGCGGGCGCGACGATCGGGCTGTCGAGGTCGGCCCTGACGATGCGCCCTCCTGGTCCCGTGCCGGTGACCACCGAGAGGTCGATTCCGTGCTCCCTGGCGATGCGGCGCACGAGCGGCGTCGCCGCCACGCGTGCCGCCGCTGCCGGAACCGCCGTCGCTGTCGCGTCTTCGACGCTCGTCGGCACCGGAGCGGATGGTGCAGGCATGGCGCTGTTCGGGGCGGGGACGCCTCCTGCCGAGGGGGCGGGGATGCCGCTGCCGTCGTCGAGCCGTGCGATCGGTGTGCCGATGGCGACGTTCTCGCCCTCGGGCACGAGGATCTCCGCGAGCACGCCGGCGTCATAGGCCTCCTGTTCCATCAGGGCCTTGTCGGTCTCGACCTCGAGCAGGAGATCGCCGGGGGCGACGACGTCGCCCGGCTTCTTGTGCCAGGCGGCGATCGCTCCCTCGGTCATCGTGTCGGAGAGGCGGGGCATGAGGATGTCGATCATGGTCTCTTCTTCGTTCTCATCGGCGCCGGGCGACGGCGTCGAGCGTTTCACGGATGGCGGTGACGGCGTCGTCGACAGATGGCAGCGCGGCGCTTTCCAGGGACTTGGCGTACGGCATCGGCACCTCTGCCATGGCGACCCGGCGGACAGGGGCGTCCAGCCAGTCGAAGGCGCCGTCGCTGATCGTGGCGGCGATCTCCGCGCCGATGCCGTAGGTGAGCCAGTCGTCTTCCAGGGTCACGGCGCAGTTCGTCTTGCGCACGGATGCGACGATGGTCTCGCGGTCGAGAGGCCGCAGGCTGCGCAGGTCGACGACCTCGACGTCGATGCCTTCGGCGGCCAGGCGCTCGGCGGCCTCCAGAGCGACTAGCGTCATCCGGGAGTAGGCGACCACGGTGATGTCGCTGCCTTCACGAGCGACCGAGGCGCGGCCGATCTCGGCCGGCTCGAGTTCGTCCGGCACCTCGCCGGTGGTGTTGTACAGCGCCAGGTTCTCGAGGACGAGGACGGGATCCTCATCGCGGATGGCGGCGATCATCAGTGCCTTGGCGTCGGCGGGAGTGGCGGGGGCGACGACCTTCATCCCGGGGACGAACGCGTAGTACAGCTCGATGTTCTGCGAATGGGTCGCGCCGAGCTGCTGCCCGCCGCCTCCGGGGGTGCGGATGACGAGGGGCACATGGGCCTGGCCGCCGAACATGCCGTAGATCTTCGCGGCGTGGTTCACGATCTGATCGAGGGCGAGCAGCGAGAAGTTGATCGTCATGATCTCGACGACCGGGCGGAGACCCACCATCGCCGCTCCGATCGCTGCACCGGTGAAGCCCTCTTCCGCGATGGGGGTGTCCCGGACGCGTTTCGGGCCGAATTCGTCGAGCAGGCCGGCCGTGATCTTGTAAGACCCTTCGAAGCGCCCGATCTCCTCTCCGATGAGGAACACGTCGTCGTCTCGCAGCATCTCGAGGCGGAGTGCATCGTGCAGAGCCTGCCGGTAGCTGATGACGCTCAACGGACACCCCCTGCGGATACGAGGTCGTGCGGTCTCGGCGGTGCGGGGAAGAGAGCGTGGCCGGGGAGGCGCCGTGAGTCATTCGGAACGGGGGTCGCGTACGTGTAGTCGAAGAGCGTGGAGACGTCGGGTTCCGGGCTCGCATCGGCGAATGCCGCCGCGGCGGCGACGTCCGCTGTGATCTCGGCATCGATCTTCTCGATCTCTCCCTCTCCGAGGACGCCTCGTTCGCGCAGGGAAGCGGCGAAATTCGCGACCGGATCGGCGGCTCGGGCGGCGGCGCGCTCGTCTTCGGAGCGGTAGCGGGCGGGGTCGACGACGGAGTGCCCCTTCATCCGGCCGGTCATCGTCTCCAGGAGATAGGGCCGGCCTGCCCTGGCGCTGGCGAGTGCGATACGTGCGGCATCGAGCACGGCGACCGGGTCACCACCGTCGACGCGGGCGGAAGCCATGCGATACGAGGAGGCGCGCTTGTACAGCTCAGGTTCTGCCGAGGACTGCTCCACGGTCGTCCCCATCCCGAGTCCGTTGTTGTTGACGACGTACACGATCGGCAGTCCCCAGAGCGCCGCGATGTTGAGCGATTCGTGGAAGGCTCCGATGTTCGTCGTGCCATCGCCCATGAGGCACATGACGGCCTCGGTCCCGCCGCGATAGTCGATCGCGAGTGCGGTGCCTGTGGCGAGGGGAATCTGTCCGCCGACGATTCCGTAGCCGCCCATGAATCGGGAGTCGAGATCGAACATGTGCATGGACCCGCCCCACCCGCGCGAGACCCCGTCCGTGCGTCCGTAGAGCTCGGCCATCGCCCGTTCCGGCGAAATCCCTCTGGCGAGCGCGTAGCCGTGCTCCCGGTAGTTGGCGTAGACGTAGTCGCTCTTCTCGAGGGCGGCCATGAGCCCCACGACGGTCGCTTCTTCTCCGAGGTTGAGGTGGCAGTATCCGCCGACCTTGGCTTCGGCGTATGCGCGTGCGGCTCGTTCTTCGAAGCGTCGGATCAGGACCATCTGACGATGGAGGGCGCGCAGCTGTTCATCGGAGGGGGAGGACTGTCGCGGACGTGAGGCCGTGGTCTTCGTCGTTCGGGCGGTGCGGGCTGGGGGCATGAGGGTTCTCCTTCTCGCCTGGGGTGAGCGGTGCGATCGTCGCGCCAGTAATGAAACTAACTACGGATCATTCTAGAATCGATGATAGTTGTTCTGTGCACGAGGAGGATCGAATGCCGGAGATCGAGGACAGCCCGCCACGACGCAAGCGCGGTCGGCCTACCGCGGATGAGCGCGCTCAGCGCCGCGACGACATCCTCGACGCCGCTGTGCGGCTCTTCGTCGAGGGCGGGTTCGAACAGGTCACGCTCGACGACATCGTCGCCGAGGCGCACGTGACGAAGCGGACGATCTACGTCTACATCGGCGACCGCACCGAGATCTTCCTCGCTGCGGTGGAACGTCTCCGCGAGCGGACGCTCCGGCAGCACGAGCCGGACGAAGGTCTCGAGCAACTCGCCGAAGACATCGTGTTCACGCTGCAGTCGGACGAGGCGGTGGGCCTGCATGGACTGATGATCGGCGAGGCTCGACGGTTCCCCGAGCTCGCTCGCCGGTTCTACGAGGAGGGCCCTCGTGGGTACATCGCGAGATTGCAGTCGCTGCTGCCGGACGATGACGTCGTCCGCGCCGAGGAGCTCTTCACGCTGCTTCTCGGGGAGCCCCATCGTCAGCGCCTACTGGGTCTGCGCCCTGCGCCGGATCGTGCGACCGCCGGTGCACAAGCGCGGGATGCTCTGGCAGCGCTCGGGCTGGCCGGCGACGGTGGCGCCGTCGCGGGCTGAGACGTGCCCCGTCTTAGCGGTCGGTGCAGGCCAGGCGCGCGGCGGGAGCGGCCCGTCGCGCCGGGAATGATTCTGCCCCCTGCATCCGATCATCCGCGGACGGGATCGGATGCAGGGGGCAGCATCGAGCGTTGCTAGGCCGAGCGTCGACGCAGGCGGAGGAGCCAGGCGCCGGCAGCCATCAGCGTCGCGGCGAGGCCCGCCCAGACCCAGCCCATCGCTGCGTCCGCACCCGTCGTGGCCAGGGCCTTCGACGCGTCATCGGATCCGGGCTTCGTGCCGGTGCCGCCGGTGCCGTCGTTCCCGTTGCCGCCGTTGCCGGGGCCGCCGTTCTCGCCTTCCCCGGGGCCGCCGTCATCGACCTGGGCGAACTCCACCGAGGCGAGCACCCTGCTCTCCACGCCGGTCAACACCAGCTCGCTGCCTTCGATGGCGAAGCTCGTGACGCCGCTGACCGCAACCGTCGAGCCGGCGATACGGAAGCCGGCGGCCGGGGTGAGCGTCAGGCGCACCTGGCCACCACGATCGGCGACGCCCTCCGCAGGCGACACGGCCCCGCCCCGGACCTCGGTTCGATAGCTGAATCGCACGGGCTGCGCCTCCACCGCGTCGACGGCGGTCTTCAGCGCATCGAAGCTCGTGCGCAGCTGTTCCTTCGTCGGTGTCGCGGCAGCGGCCCTGGCAGCAGCCGCGGCCACCGCACCGTCGACCGGGGCGGCAGTCCCCGCCAGTAGGGCGGAGCTGTTCGCCGTCGCCGTGGCGAGTGCATCGGTGAGCGTCTGATCGAAGACCCGGCCGTTCACGGCCTCGACATCGTTCGCGTTCATCAGCTCGGTCGCGTACTCGACCGCCTGTGCGAGAGCGGCAGTCTCGGCGGAGGAATCGTCCGCGGCGTACAGCCCCGCGACCTCGCTTGCATTCAGCGCCGTGTCCCACATCTTCAGGTCGTCCATGTCGAGACCGATGCCGTAGCTCTTGCTCCCGTCGACGCCCACGAGCATGTTCAGCCCGCTGGTCATGCTGCCGATGCCCGCGATGCTCGTCTCCTTCGCGAGCACGCCGTCCATGTAAGTGCTCGCGATGTTGCGCGTGCGGTCGACCGTGAGCGTCATGTGGTGCCAGGAGCCGCGGTACTCGCCGACGTCGCCGGTGGCGTAGACGCCGTTGGTGCCGTCGCCGAGCGTGAACTCGAGCTTGCCGGTGTTGGTTCCCTCCGGTGCGAGGTTGATGCCGGAGCGGTACCAGTTCGCCCAGTTCTTGTTGCTGATGATCGCGCCGTACCCGCTGACGCCGGTGACCTTCGTCCAGAAGCCGATCGTCAGGTCCTTGTCGGTGCCGAGGTCGAACTCGGGGCGCGACCCGAGGTCGATGTAGCTGCCTGCGCCGCCGCCGATGCGCGCGGCCGTTCCCGAAGACCAGGGGCGGTCGGAGGCGACATAGGAGACCGAACCCACCGGCTTCGCCACGGGTGCTGTGCCCGCGTGCGAGCCGGCGTCGCCGAGATCGCCCTCGAACGCGAGGTGCAGGAACTCGCCGTCAGGAGCGGGCGCCGGCGCCTCGGGGAAGTCGGGGAAGATGAGCTCACCGGCGGTGCGCACCGTGCCGGTGAGCGGCTCCGACGCGTTCTGGAAGTCGTCGTACGCGGTGACCGTGACGGTGTAGTTCTTGGCCGCCTTCAGGCCGCGGATGTCGAAGCCCATCGTGTTCGGAGTCATGTAGAACCGGGAGTACGCCTTGAACGATCCGGTGACGGACTTTGCCGGGTTGTTCCCGAAGTCGGGCATCTGGTTCGCGGTGAACGAGACCGGATTGCCGGCTTGGTCGCGAACCTCGACCTCGTAGTAGTTCACGAGTTCGTCGTCTTTGGCCGGGTCGAAGCGGAGCGTGAGCGACTCCTCGGTGACATCGGTCGCAGTGATAGCGGCCGCGCCCCACCACGGCGCGGTCGTACTGCGCTGCGCGGCGGTGTATGTGAAACCGCTCTTGCCCTTGGCCGTGTCGACCACCCAGGGCATGCCGATCCAGCGCTGGTGAGTGACATCGAAACGGCGGATGACGGTGCTGCCGTCGGCGAGCACCGAGACGAAGTTCGCGCTCTTCTGCGGTACTCCGGCGGCGGCATCGCCCTGGTTGCCACCGAAGTACCCACCGCCGATGAAGTCGCTCGGAACATCTTGGTAGATGTAGTTCATCGATGCGTTCTCGTAGACCGTGAAGTCTTTCTGGAAGATGCTCGTCTCCGGGTTCGATGAGAAGTGCGTGTGCGCCGAGCCGAGCAACACCTGGGGATAGGAGGCGAGGATGCGCTGCAGATCGGGGCCGGCGAGGTCGTAGTCGCCGTGGAACGGTCCGCCGAGCGAGGTGCCGGAATAGCCGCTGTGGATCGAGACGAAGATCGGCTTGGCGGGGTCGTAGTCGGGCTTCGCGGCGATGCCCTGCAGCGTGCTGGTGAGGAAGGCCTGATATCCGGTGCGCTGCCCGCCGTAGCCGAACGTGCTCGTGCCGTTGTAGTCGAGGCCGATGAAGTCGATGCCCTCGATCGTCGTGTGGAAGTTGCTCACGTATGCAGTGTCGGCGTTCGGGTAGAACCACTCCGGCGCACCGGCGGGGGCATCCGCCCGCGCGGACTCGAACGTCTTGCCCATCAGATCGGCGATGTCGTGGTTGCCCTGGGTGAGCAGCACCTGCGACTCGGGGAAGCTCTCGCGCATGACCCGCTCGACCGCGCGATACCAGCCTGCGACCTTCTCGCTGTCGCCCGCCAGGTGGGCGGAGTACTCGGGATCGTTCGCGCCGACGACGTCGCCGTTGTCGACGACGACGCTGGGGTCGAAGCCCTTCGCGGCCGCCCAGGACCGGATCGCCTGGAAATGCGGCTTCGCTCCCTCATAGGCGACCTGCTCCGAGGTCTTGTCGGCAGTGGCGGCGCCGCCGAGCTCGGTGTCGGACATCGTGATGAACTCGAGTTTCGCGTCCACGCCGTTGTACGCATCGTTCGCTGCATCGATGCGCTGCTGGGTCATCGGCTCTGCGGCGGGTGGAGCCGTCGGCACGATAGCCGCTGCCGGGAGGGCGGGAACGAGCAGGGCGAATGCGGTCGTCGCCGCGATCACCCCTCCGCCCAGCGCACGACGCAGCGTCGCCTCGGGACGAGAGCGCGTCTTCATCGGATGCTCAGTGGTCGACATGGGGATTCCTCACGTGGGTGGTCGGGTTCGTACGGGGTGGGCTGCGGGAGAGGTCAGGGGAGTGCGGGTTCGCGGGTCAGCAGGGAGGCGATCCACGGCGCCGTCACACGACCGAGGTCGGGGATCCGGTCGGTCGTACCGGTCACACCGTGCTCGTCAGGTCGCACCTGCACCACTCGGCAGCCGGCGGCGAGGGCGGCATGGGCCCCGACCGTCGAGTCCTCGAACACGAGGCAGTCGCTGGGGTCGACGCCGAGTAGGCCGACCGCCCGCTGGTAGGGCTCCGGGTGAGGCTTCGTGTGCCGGACATCATCGGCGGTGACCACTGCGTCGAAGGCACCGAGGTGCACGCTCTCCTCGACCGCGGCGACCCAGCGGCGGGACGAGCTCGTGACCAGGGCGAGCGGGACGCCCTCCCGACGCAAGCCACCGAGCGCCTCCTCTGCGCCCCGGATCCAGCGCAGGCGACCGGCGAAGGTGCCGATCGTGTGGTCTTCGAGCTCGGTGGCGACCTCCGTCGCGTGAGCGGACAGCCCCCCGGCCGCGATCAGAATGCGCGCGGCGTCGATGCTCGAGAGCCCCTCGAAGTCGGCGAGCTGGGTCGGCGAGACCGGTGCACCGACGCGCTCCAGCCGGGAACGAATCGTGTCGAGCCACACGCTTTCGCTGTCGACGAGCGTGCCGTCGAGGTCGAAGAGCACTGCGGAGGGCCACTCTGCGACGTGGCGGTGGGAGAAGGTCATCGAGGGGTTCACTCGACGATTACCCCGCCCCTCGGTGTGCGGAGTGCGGCGCGCAGATGAACGACCACTGAACGATCGCTGCTCCCGGAGGCGACACGCGGGACAACTGTGAACTGCTGTCCTGTTCGCG
The DNA here is from genome assembly GCF_002979515.1 of Microbacterium sp. MYb54. Lineage (GTDB taxonomy): Bacteria > Actinomycetota > Actinomycetes > Actinomycetales > Microbacteriaceae > Microbacterium. Next base: position 214,221 of record NZ_PCPA01000001.1, read on the forward strand.
CGTTCAGAGGCCGTGCGGCTCGCCTAGTGTGAGACCGTGCCACCGGCGACCGCGCGCTCACACCGCGAGATCATGAGCGATCTGATGACCAGGATCATCGACGGGGAGTTCGTGCCCGGGTCGAGTCTCCCCTCCGAGACGAAGCTGGGTCTGCACTACGGATCTACCCGCGGGACCGTGCGCCGCGCACTCGCGGGGCTCGAGGACCGAGGGCTGGTGTCCCCGGTTCAAGGCACGGGGTGGATCGTCCGTTCGGGCCGTCAGAGCCAGTCGTTCGAGGAGCTGCGGTCGTTCGCCCAGTGGGCCCGCTCCAAAGGGATGAAGCCCGGCGGGCGAGTGCGTCGCAAGGAGTTCGGCGAGGCGACAGCGGCCGAGGCCCGTCGACTGTGGGTGAGCCCCAGGGCGCGGGTACTCCGCGTGACCAGGACGCGCAGTATCGACGGGCGCGATGTGATGCTGGAGCGCACGTGCTATCCCCACTGGATCGCCGATCAGGTCGCTGCGATCGCCGATGACGAAGCCTCTGTCGTCGACGCGCTGACCCGTGACTTCGGGGTGGTGACTGCGTTCGCCGAGCACGCCATCGACGCCGTCTCCGTCTCCAGCGCCGACGCCGACCTGCTCGGAGTCCGTCGTGCGAGCCCGCTGCTGCGGGTGCGGCGGGTGAGTTACGCCCCTGGGGGCGAGCCGATCGAGTACGGCGAGGACCGCTACCTGCCGGATACCGTGACGTTTCTGGTCACGGCATCGCGAGAGAGCTCTCCGCTCACGCGTACCGAGTTCTCGCGGTAGGCGCTCGGTCGGGCTGCGCCGTCGGCCCGCGTCGCGTCCGACGAAGTCGAGGGTGCCGAGTAATGTGAATACGTGACAGGAACACGAGCTGAAGCGGCATTCTCCCGCGCTGTCACCGCATTCAGCACTCCGACCCTCGATCTGCTCCACGGTCGGTTCGCGCCCTTCGTCGTCGCATCGCTTTCGCTCCTGTTCACGGCCGACCGCGCATCCATCCCGATCGCCGATGCCCAGGCCGAGCTCTCCGAGATCCTCGACGAGCTGCGCGGCGCGGGGTACGACGAAGACGACCGTCGTGTTCCGGCAGGCACGGGCCGCGACGTCGCCAGGAACTGGGTCCGGCTGGGCTGGCTGGTGCAGCAGATCGACGAGGACGTCGAGGTGTACCGGCTGTCCGCGCATGCTGTGGAGGCGCTGGAGATCGCGGGTCGCACCGGCGGCGGTCGCACGCGTGTCTCCAACTCGCGGGTGCGCACGCTTCTCGAAGCCGTGGAACACCTGGCGGACAGTGCCGAGGCCGATCCGGTCCGGCGACTCGCACGTCTCCGCGAGGAGCGCGCCGTCCTCGACGCCGAGATCGACCGGATCGAGGAGTCGGGGCGGGCCGACCCGCTGGACGACGAGGAGCTCTTCGAAGAAGCCGAGAACGTGCTGCATCTGGCGCGTGAGCTCCCGGCCGACTTCACCCGGGTCGCCGAGTCGCTCAAGCTCATGCAGCGCGACGTCGTCGCCCATCTGCGGCGCGACGAGCGGCCGACCGGCGAGGTGCTCCGCGAATATCTGCAGCGCGCGCAGGATGTCATGAACTCGACTCCGGAAGGGCGTGCCTTCGCCGGCGCCCTCCGGCTGATCGGCGACCCGGATCGCATCGACGCGCTCACCGATCAGCTGCACGGCCTGCTCCGCAAGCCGTTCGCCCGCATGCTCGACAGCACTCAGCGCGCCGAGCTCGACGCCATCGGGCGTCGGGTGGAACTCGGCGTGGAGGAGGTCCTGGCCGCGCAACGGCGGGCGTCGCACGTCATCACCGGCCAGGTGAAGACGCATGATCCGCTGCGGGACCGTCAGATCGACGACCTTCTTCGCGACGTCATCGCCGCGCTGCACGTCTGGGACGGCGCGGGGGCGAGCGCTGCACCGGTGCGCAGCCTCCCGCTCGTCGATCTGGGTCACCTCAGACAGACCGTCAGCAGCATCCGCCCGCCTGCCGTCCCCGCTCCTCTGGCAGATGCCGGCGACGTCGAGTTCGCCGACGTCGATTCCCGCGCATGGGGTGGTCCGCGCTACGCCGAGCTCGAGGAGTACGTTGCAGGTCTCGGTCCGGAGTTCGACCTCGCCGCCGCGTTCGCGGAGGGTGCCGACGACACCCGTCGCCCCGTCGACCTCGTCGGACTGCTCGAGATCGCCCACCGCAACGGCATGACCGAGAGCGATGCGGTGTCGGTGGTCGAAGCGCTGCGCCCGGACGGCTCGACGCGACGTTTCGCGTTCGGAGCCGTCACGGCACGCAACCCGAAGGAAGAAGCACATGCCTGAAGAGAGCCTCGTGACGGAAGCGCCGGCCGATGATGCCTTCATCGCCCCGGTCCCGATGGAAGACGACATCGAGGAGCACTTCGCGGGTGACCGCGGCACGCTGGACCCCGAGATCCGGCGTCTGCTGGCGCACATCCTCCAACGTCGTTTCATCGCTGCGGAACGCAACCGTCGGGAATGGACCCTCCTGCTCGACCATCAGCAGGTGATCGAGTCTCGCTTGAACGACCTGTACCTGCGCCTGGTCGTCGACCACGGTCGTGGGTTCGCCTACAAGCAGCAACTCCGCTCCGACGAGATCGACATGCCGGTTCTACTCAAGGACGCCCCGTACACGCGTGCCGAGACCCTGGTGCTCGTGCACTTGCGCACCGTCTATCAGCGCGAGTCCGCGGCGGGTGAGGCATCCGTGCGCATCGACATCGAAGATCTCGAGCAGACCGTGCTGAGCTACTTCACCGACGTCGACGGCGGCACAGCACGGCAGCAGAAGGCGATCCGCAACGCGATGGATCGGTTGGACCGCGAGGGCATCGTCCAGGAGGAGACCAGCGGGCGCTATCGGATCAGCGCGCTCGTCGAGGTCGTCCTCAGTGCGGAGACCCTGAAAGAGCTCCGCGATTGGCTGCGGTCGCAGGAAGTGGTGGAACGATGACGATGGTCGACACGCTCTTCGGACTCATCCCGGCGGGTTCTCGGGGACAGCAGTGGGTGGCGGAGGAACTGCAGCTGATCAACTGGGGCGGATATGACGGAGGCCCCCACCGCGTGCGCTTCTCACCCGACGCGACTCTGCTCTGCGGTGGCTCGGGTTCCGGCAAGTCCACCCTCATGGATGCATACATCGCCCTGATGATGCCGCATACGACGCCGTTCAACGGTGCATCCAACGGTGGGGTGACGGGACGACCTCGCGGCGACGAGCAGCGGAACATCCTCTCCTACGGGCGCGGGAAGATCGACGAGTCCCGCACAGAGGAGGGCACGAAGCTGCGCGTGCTCCGCGGAGACGGCGAAGACACCTGGAGTGCGATCGCGACGACGTGGCTCGATCATGACGGGTCGCGGTTCACTGCGGTGCGGGCGTGGTACATCCCGGCGGATGCGCGCGTCCTGGAAGACACGGTTCGGGTTCGGGCGACCGTGAGCGGGCCCTTCGACCTGGGGCTGCTGGAGAAGGCGGCGACGCAGCGGCTCTCCGATGCGTCGGTGCGGGCGACGGGCCTTGAGACCCTCGCCACCGACCGTGAGTTCTCGGCGCGGCTGCAGGCGGTGCTCGGAATCGGGGCGGCAGGTTCCGGTGCCAAGGCGATTAGCCTTCTGGCCAGGATCCAGGCGGGGCAGCAGATCACGACGGTCGACGATCTGTACAAGAAGCTCGTGCTGGAAGAGCCGGAGACCATGGCGACGGCTGACGCCGTCGTGGCGCATTTCGACGAGCTCGAGAGCACGCGCACGAGGATGCTCACCGCGAAGCAGCAGGTGAGTGCACTCGAGCCGATCCGAGGTATCAAAGACCGCATCGCGTCGGCCGCCGAGCGCGTGCGCGTCATCGACGAGGTCGGGGTGTTCACCGATCCCGCCTCGCTCGCCGCGCTCTGGAACGCGCAGCGGCGTCTGGATCTGCTGCGCGACGTCGAGGGGGAGCTGGGGGAACGCTCCCGTGCGCTGAGCCTCGCCGTGCGCGAGAAGCGTGCGCTCGTCGATGCCGCCGATGTCGAGCGCGAGGGGCTTCTCGATGTGCTGCGGCAGTCCGGCGGCGACCGCCTCGAGACGGCGCAGCGTGAGCTCCGGGTGGCCGAGCGTCGTGTGGAGGATGTCATTCGGGAACGGGCGAAGTTCGACACGATCGTCCGGGATCTCGGGGAGAACGTTGACACTGCCGCGCAGTTCGAGGCCTTCGTGTCCGGCGCTCGGGGCTCGTCTCCGAAGTCCGACATCCGTGACGCGCGTGCAGCCTTCGCCGATGCCGAGACGGCGCGGAGGACAGCCGAGGCCGAGATCCGGCGGCTGCGCGACGAGCGCGAGCGGACCAGCCGCGTGCGCGGCAGCATCCCCGCGCACCTCGACGAATCGCGCTCCATGCTCGCGGGGGCAGTCGGACTCGACCCGTCGGATCTTCCGTTCGTCGGCGAGCTCATCGAGCTGCGGACGGAGTTCGAGCCCTGGCGCGAGGCCTTCAACCTGGCGCTCGGGGGATTCGCCAGGACGCTCCTGATCGACGCCGAGCACCTTTCGTCGTTCCGCACCGCCATCAACTCCATCCGCACACCGGAACGGTTGAACTACGAGGGCGTGCACACGGGGCTCCCTGAAGCTCGTAACGCCGACCCGAAGACACTCCCGGCTCGGCTCGATTATCTGCCGACCCCCTTCACCGGCTGGCTTCAGCAGCGGCTCCAGGATCGCTTCGGCTATGTCTGCGTGGACTCGTCATCGCAGCTGGGCGAGCACCAGAAGGCCCTCACCATCAGCGGTCAGATGTCTCAGGGGAGCCGAGGCGCCCACGGCGGGCAGGGCCGTGCCAATGTGCTGGGCTTCACGAACGACCGTCGGCTGCGTGAGATCGACGATCAGCTGCTGCAGCTGGCCGACCGCTACGAGGAGTGCGCCTCCTCCGCCCAGGCTGCCGAGTCCGCCCTCGACCGCATCGAGGCGCGGTCGACCGCCTTCGCGAAGGTCGAAGACCTCACCTGGGAGCAGATCGATGTCGCCGCGGTGGAGGCCGAGCGAGAACGCTGGCTCGCCGTCGAGGCAGAGGTCACGACGGCCAGTCCCGAGATCGCTCAGCTCAAGCGTCAAGCCGAAGACCTGAGGTCTCGTGCAGGGAGGCTCCGCGACGAGGAGGCGCGTCTGAGCAATGAGCTCGCCCAGACACAGGAGCACTGGGGACAGGTCACCGACGACGTCGACACGTGTCAGACCGTGATCGATTCAGCGTCGGCATCCGGAGTGGCGCTGGGGGACGGGCATGCGTCGTTCCTGGACGGTCGGTTCCTGCACTCCGAGACGGGGGACACCCCGTTCGCGTCTCAGCGACTGGCACATCTGGACACCGCTCTGCGGACTGCGGCGCAGCGTCTTCACGAGGATCGTCGCGAGGCCGCCGAGGCGCACGAGCAGCAGCGCGAGAGCATGCGGCGACTGATGTCCGGGTTCCTCGAGCGCTGGGACAACCTCACGATCCTCCCGGATCCTGACGCATCGGTCGGGGAGTTCGAGAGCATTCTGGCAGCGCTTCAGACCAACGGCCTGCACGAGCTGGAGATCGAGTGGCGCGACAGCCTGCTCAAGCTGTCAGGGAATGATCTGACGAGTCTCGATTCGACGCTCAGCCGTTCTCTGCGCGAGATCAAGGATCGTATCGATCCCATCAACCGGATCATGGAGGAGCTGCCGTTCTACGACGACGATCATCGTCTCCAGATCACCCCGCGCGAGAACCAGAGCGAGGCACGCAAGCGATTCCGCCGCGAGCTTCGCGAGGTCCGGGGACTGATCGACGCGGCATCGACCGATGCGGAACGGGAAACCGTCTACCGCAAGATGAGCCGCCTCATCGGACGGATGCGGCGGTCGGCCCCTGACTTCGCCGAACTCATCGACGTGCGCAACCACGTGCGGGTGAGCGCGGAGCGGGTCACCGCCGCGACGCGTGAGCACGTCGCGCTCTACGACCACATCGGAGAGAAGTCCGGAGGGGAGTCGCAGGAGCTCGTCGCGTTCATCGTGGGCGCAGCCCTTCGGTACCAGCTCGGGGATGCGGGTGCCGCGCGCCCGCGCTATGCGCCGGTCTTCATGGATGAGGCGCTGATCAAGGCGGATGCCCACTTCACCAAGCGCGCGATCGGCGCCTGGAGAGGGCTCGGCTTCCAGCTCGTCATCGGTGCGCCGAACGACAAGTACAGCGCGATCGAGCCGCACGTCGACGTCGAGTACGACATCCTCAAGGACACCCGCGGGCGCTCCTGGGCGAAGGCGAAGGTCGGCCTGCCCGACACGGCGGCCTGAAAGCGAGGCCGCTCGCGTCGAGGGGTCTCTTCCGCGCCGCTACTCACACTCCCCGAGGAACCCGAGGTAGCAGACGGCCTCGTGCATGACGGCGGCTTCGTAGTCGTTGTTCGAGACCTGTCGCGTCGCGGTCTCGGGCGTGCGTGTGAGGTGGCCGAAGTCGCCGAGTGAGGCGACGACCGAGCCTTCGGAGTCCTCCGCGCGCATGCGGTCGATCTCGGCGCGATGCTGACCGCAGAGCGTCGCCGCTGCAGGGACGAGCTCGACGCCGGCGCAGGCTCCCGCGTACTGGGCCTCCATCGCGTCGATGCAGTCGCCCCAGTCCTGATCGACGACGCACGGGCTCACGCCGTCGTCCGTCACGAGGTAGAGGCCGGTCTCGTATTCTTCGCTGTGGAACGTCTCGGGCTTCTCCGGAGAATCGACCTTCGTCCAGTGCCGGGCGGTGGTGAACGCGACGATCACGACGATGACGGCGATCAGCAGCAGCGCTCCCACGATCGACAGAGTCACCCAGAGCCCGACTCGACTCTTCTTCTGCGGGGCGCCGGGGGCGCCGGCGGCGGCGGCGTACGGTGCAGGTCCTGGTGGCGTGCCGCCGTAGGCCGGGGGAGCGGAGGCGAAGGCGGCCGTCTGCGCGAAGTCGTGTCCGCCGAGCGGCATCGTCTCCGCGGTTGCGAGGGCGTCCGGAGCCGGGAACACGCCTGTCGGAGGGGCTGGCTGCGCAGTCACTGCGAGCCAGTACTCGTACCAGCTCTGGGTGGCCTGCTGGTCGGCTGCGACCTGCTGCGCTTCGGCATCCGTGAGCTGGATGCCCAGTCCCTGCCGGGAGTCGGCGTCGAGCAGCGACGAACGGAATTCTTCGAATGACAGGGCCATGCTCGCGATGATGGCAGATACCCGGGTCGTCGGACAATCCGTATCCGGTCCTGCGATGTCCGCGGCGTCCGGAAGAATGTCGAGGTGATCGGTATGAAGAGCTTCTGGAACGCCCTGCCCACCGAGGGGCGCTGGCTGCTGTCGACGGTCGCGATCCAGACGCTCGGGCGGGGCATGACCCTGCCCTTCACGATCATCTACTTCCACGAGGTGCGCGGCTTCGACCTCGGCGTCTCGGGGGCGCTGATGAGTCTCATCGCGATCACCGGCCTGATCGTGACGGGTCCGGGCGGAACGCTCATCGACCGCTTCGGCGCGCGGCGGGTGCTCATCGTCGGACTGCTGTCCATGATCGCCGGGTGCACGCTCCTCGCTTTCGCCACACACCCCGCTGTCGCCGCTGTCGCCGTCATGCTCATCGGCGTCAACTTCGGTGTCTCCTGGCCCGGGTTCAACGCCCTCATCGCCACCGTGGTGGAGGGTGAGGTGCGTCAGCAGTACTTCGGCGTCAACTTCGCTCTGGTCAACCTCGGCATCGGCGTCGGCGGGGTGATCGGCGGATTCTTCGTCGACGTGACGGATCCCACGACCTTCACGACGATCTTCCTGATCGACGCCGCGAGCGGTCTGATCCCGTTGGCGCTGGTGCTCGGCCCGCTTCGGCACGTGCGAACCCAGCACGAGGCCGAGGCCGATGCTCCTCCTGTCGGCGGCTACCGGGAGATCCTGCGTCGCCCGGCCGTGTTGTGGCTGACCCTTCTCACGTTCTTGTCGGTGTTCATCGGGTACGGGCAGATGGAGGCCGGCTTCCCGGCTTTCGCTCGGCAGGTGTCCGAGGTCTCGACGCAGGTCGTCGGCCTCTCGTTCGCCGTGAACACCGCCGTGATCGTGCTCTTGCAGTTCGCCGTCCTCAGGCTCATCTCCGGCAAGCGGCGAACGAGAGTCATGCAGGTGATGGCTCTCATCTGGGCGTTGTCGTGGGTGCTGCTCGGGGCGACGGGCTTCCTGCCGGGCACCCTGGCCGCAGCCGTCGGCGTGATCGCCTATATGGGGGTCTTCGCGTTCGGCGAGACGATGCTGCAGCCCACTGTCCCCGCGATCTACAACGACCTCGCTTCGGACCGTACGCGAGGCCGGTACAACGCGATCAACTCCGCGGCCTTCCAGGGCGGTGCGATCCTGGGGCCACTGGTTGCGGGTGTCATGCTGGGCGGAGGACTGGACGCCTGGTTCATCGGCCTCATGATCGCGGGCAGTCTGGCCGTCGGCGTGCTCGCGATCGCGCTCGAGCGGGTCGTCACCCCTCACGCCAACGGTGTGACCGACATCCATCGAACGGGGGAGGACGGCGCGGTGCGCACGCAATAGGCTCCGAGCATGGCATTGGAGTCTCTCTTCTTACGGCTCGACCGGATCGCAGGCGGGCGGCAGGCGGGTGTCGCGATCAGTGAGGCCGACCGCAGGCACCCCAAGACCGTCCGCGCATTCACCTGGATCCTCTGGCTCCTCGTGGTCGAGCTGATCATCGGGGTCGGTGCCGTCGTCGTCGCTCTGGTGCTGGCGGTCGACGGTGAGTCGGTCTCGTTCGCCGTCTGGATGCGCACACTGGTCGTGCTCGCGATGACCGCCACGCTGTTCTACTTCGCCTGGCGCGCGCAACGCGGGTGGCGGTGGGCTTATCAGCGTCTGCGGCTCTTCGCACAGATCTTCCCCGTCATCACGCTCGTCATGGCCGCGATCCCCGGCCTCTATCCGCTGTGGATGGTGTCGGAGCAGATCGTGTTCAGCCTGATCATGATCGGCATCGCCGACTTCCTGACGAGCGACCACATGCGCAGCACCTTCGCGGCGCCCCGCGCTGAGCCCGACGGGGAATAGCACGCCGGTACCCCGTGGCGCCACTCCCTTCCACTGATCTTCGCGGCCGGGCATCCTCTTTCGAAGACAGTCGAGGGAGGCAGCACGATGGCAAGACTCATCCGGGTAGTTCCGGGGCAGGATCCGGGCTTCCGGCGCGTGCGATCGGGGTCGGGCTTCCGCTATGTCGATCCGGAGGGGATCGCCGCACCCGAGGCTGATCAGGAGCGGATCCACGACCTCGTGATCCCTCCCGCCTGGCACGATGTGTGGATCGCGGCGGATCCGCTCGCGCACATCCAGGCCGTGGGCATCGACGGTGCGGGGCGCAAGCAGTACCTTTACCATCCACTGTGGCGGGTGTCCCGTGATCGTCGAAAGTTCGTGCGGGCACTCGATCTCGCAGCGGCCCTTCCCCGCGCCAGGGCTCAGGTCACTCGTGCACTCGCCCAGGAGGGGCAGACGAAGGAGCGCGCCCTCGCCATCGCCTTCCGCCTTCTCGACGACGCGGCGCTCCGCATCGGGTCGGAGCGGTATCTGGTGCGGCACGGCAGTCGCGGTCTCACGACCCTTCGACGGCGGGACGTGCGGGTGGAGGGCGATGAGCTGGCGTTGTCGTTCCCCGCCAAGAGCGGCCGCACGGCGTCGATCGAGATCACAGACGCGGCACTCGCCGAAGCACTTGCAGACTTCGCCGCAGGAAAGTCCGGAGCATTCCTCCTCGCCTATCGCCGGGGTCGTCGGCGGGTGCGCATCACCCCGGTGGAGGTCAACACGTATCTGGGAGAGGTCACGGGCGCATCGTTCACGGCGAAGGACTTCCGAACGTTGCACGGGACGATCATCGCCGCCGACGCTCTAGCTCGGATCGGCGAGCTCGACAGTCGCAACCACCGGAGCCAGGCCGAGCGCTTGGCCGTGCAGGCGGCGGCGACGGCGCTCGGCAACACGACCGCGGTCGCTCGCGGTAGCTACATAGACCCGCGTGTCTTCGGCCAGTATGCCCGCGGACGCACGCTCGATCTGACCGTCACACCGGAGACGGCCATCCGTCGGCTTCTCGGTGGCCCGGAGATCTCGCGGAAGGTCAGCCGGCGAGCTGCAGCCAGACGACGGCGATGAGCATCGGGACGAGTGGCGTGGCCACCGCGGCGACCACCGGCCACCACCGCACGCGGGTGTCGACCCGACGCGCTCGATCGGCAAGCGTGTCGCCATCGCGGCGGTAGGTCGCAGGGTCGAGAGGCTCAGCAGCCTCGTCGCGGTACAACAGGGTGCGACGACCGAAGCGGTCGTAGAGCGCGGCGATCACGGCGATGAAGCTGCGCAACTCTGCCTCGTCGGTCAGGTCGACGGCTGAGAAGTACACGTGCAGGGTGCTGTCGACGATCTCCAGATCGAGGTCGGCGCTTTCGTCGAGGAGAATGACCATCAGGTCGGGCGTGAGCACGTAGAGCGCGTCGGTCTCGTAGCCGGTCGGCACCGAGACATCGAAGACGTCGCTGAAGTCGCCCTCCAGCCGGAGCCGGGATCTGCCGTTCGGACGGCGGGGGAGCACGCTGAGCGCTCCGCCGCCGCGCCGGAACGGAGCGTGATCCGCGGAGCCTCGGAAGGCAGCGGTATCCGGACTGCTCGCACGGTGTGCATCGTCGCGCCCTCGCGATCGCCGACGACGAAGGTGCGCTCGACGCTGTCGAAGGGGAGATCGCACTGCAAGGCATCGAGATGATCCCTGGCCGTGCGGCTTCCGCGATCGATCTGCTCGTCGATGGAGCCGCCCCATATGCGATCGCCGATGTCCGCTCGGTATGCCCAGCCGAGTGCCTCGGCGACGGAGATGAGAGCGGCGCGCCGCCGAAGATGTCGGCGGACGGTGATCGTCGAGGAGATGACCAGCGCCGCTCCGAGGAGTATCGCACCCACCTGGGCGAGTCCGAGGGCGGGGCCTGTCAGGCCGAATCCCACCGGCAACAGGTAGAAGGCCAGGAGGCCCGCGATCCCGAGGAACGTCACGGATGCGGCGACGAGGAGCACGCCGCCCCGCATGCGCTCCCCAGCATGCGGGGCGGTCGTGTTCTCCGACAGCATCGGCACAGGTCAGGGCTTGTACACGATGGCGATGTTCAGCTGGCCGGCGTCCCGGACCCACGCGAGCCATCGCGGCACGCCCGTGCTGGTCAGCCGCTGGATCGGGATGACGTAGATGCCCTGCTCGGGGCGGCTCAGTGCTCGGAACTCGGGCTTCTTCGAGATCCAGATGGCGTCCCCTCCATCCCAGGGCTCGAGGCAGGTGTACACATAGCCATGCGCGCGCAGGTTGACGCGGTCGGCGAGGGCGTCCGCCTGCTCCCGGAGTTCCGAGAGGATGTCTGCGGGGACGGTCCCATCGATTGTGAAGGCCGCGACGTCGTACACGTTGCCTTCGCCGTAGTCCCTCGTGGTGAGCAACGTCAGCTCGGTGACCCCCTTGTCGGAGGCGCGGGTCCACAGGGCATGGGAGTTCTTGGCGCGCTTGTTCATCAGGAACCCGCCGAAGTTGACCTTCTGGAATGAGAAGTCGTCGAGTTTCGCGGCGATCTCGGCGCGTGACGTCATGGGTGTCTCTCCTTGTCCGGGAGGTCGGGCGGCCTCTCCGTCGAGTGAGCCTAGGTGCCTGCAGCGTGAGCCCGTCCGAGCCCGAACGAGCCCGAACGGTCCCGCATTCATTGCTGTGATCGGGTGCCATAGGCTCGACTCATGCCCGGCCCGCGCACCCTCGACGAGCTCTGCCTGGGGCTCGGAGGGATGCGCTCGAATGCGGGATCTCCGTCGTACGCCGAGATCGCGCGTCGGATAGGCCGCGTGCGCGACGGCGCAGAGCCGCCGAAGGTGACCGTCTACGATTGCTTCCGCCCCGGTCGACGACGGGTAGACGATCGTCTCATCGGTGACATCGTGCGGGTCCTCGGCGGCGACGAGGCCGAGGCCGACCGTTGGCGCGAGAGCGCCCGCGTGCTCAGCGGCGAGAGATCGGGAGTGCATATCGAGGTGACTCTCGGTCGTCGGAACACTCCTGGTGCGGAGACCGGGCGTGAAGACCTGCTCGCCGCCGTTCCTGACGCCGACGTACTCATCCTCACCGGCCTGCCGGGTGCGGGCAAGACGACCCTCGCATCGGCGCTGTCGGGGTCGGCGCCGGTGCTCACGGTGCACTTGCGCGAGTCCGATCCGGACCGTCCGCAGGCCGACCCGATCGACATCCTGCGGCGAATGCTGGGTGCGCTCGGCGTTCGCTCGCTTCCGTACGAGTTGCCCCGCCTGCGCGAGCGGTTGCAGAACGTCGCACATGGCATGACCGTGATCATCGAGGACGCGGGGGATCCTCGGCGTCTGGCCGCTCTGCTGGTTCCCGGTGTGCGCTTCATCGTCACGTCGCGCGTGGACCTCGCCGACCTGGAGCAGCGAGTACCGTCGGCGGATGCGCGCATGGTGAGGATCGTCGTCCCTCCGATGGCGAGTGATGATGCACTGCGCCTCCTTCGCAGCCTCCTGTCCGCCGGCGACGCTTCGTCCGGCAGCGTCGAGACAGCCCACGCACCCCGCACAGCCTCCACCTCCGAAACCGCCGAAGAGTTCGCCGTGCGCACGGACGCGCTCCGACGCATCGTCGCCGTCGGCGGGGGTCTTCCTCTCGACCTCGTGATGCTGGCCGGAATCGTGCAGGAGCACGAGGGCTGGTCCTTCCAGGACCTCGCGTCGCGTTTCGAACGCGAGCCTCGGGATGCGCGTATCCGTCCTGTGCTCGAAGCGGCGACGCGGTCGCTGCCCAACGGTGAGGCGGACCTGCTCGCGGATGCTGCGCTGCTCGATCGGGATGTCGACGAGAGCGTGCTCGTCGCCGCGGGTGGATCGGCTGCCGCGCGGAACCTGCGCCGGCTGAACGCCCGCCACCTGATCGAGCTGCGCGACGGACGCGTGCGGATGCACGACACCGTCTTCGCGTTCGCCGCGGAGCGCTCCCGGTCGCTGCGACCTTCGTCTGCCCGCAGAGGATTCGTGGGAAGGTCTGCGGATGCGGTGCTCGCCCGCATCGGCGACGACCCCGACTACGCTGCTCGTGAGGTGTCGACAGTGCTCGCGGTCGCGACGGCAGCTCGCGAGCACGGCCTCGACTCCGCGGCGGAGCAGCTTGCGATCGAGGCTCACTCCGCACTCTCGCGCTGGTCGCTCTGGAACGAGTCCCTGCGATTGCACGACCTCGCCGCGCGAGGGAAGGGCCTCGACCTCCTGCCGGACATCGCTCTCGGCGTCGCGCATTGCGCAGAGAAGCTCGGGCGCCTGGACGAGGCGCTGATCACGCTGCATCGTGTGCGACGGATAGCCACAGGCGCCTCGCTGGCCCGCACCTGGAACCAGATCGGAAATGTCCAGCGCTGGATGAGTCACCTGGATGAAGCCCTGGAATCGTATGAGCGCGCGATCGCACACGCGCGAGCCGCGGGCGACCGGGTCATCGAGGGGCGCGCGACCGGGAACCACGCTGACACCCTTCGCATCCTCGCCCGGTACCCGGAGGCGCTCGAGCGCTACGCCATCGCCCTGTCGATGGCGCGAGCAGAGGGCGACGAGCTGAACGTGGCTGTCATCCGGGGCAACCGGCCGCTACTACTCCTCGCAGTCGGGCGCCTCGACGATGCGGAGGCGGAGCTGCAGGAGCTGTTGGCGGAGTCTGGTGGCGAGTCGCTGCCTTTCGTTCGGCGCACGCTCGCCCTCGTCGCAGAAGCACGGGGCGACGACGTGCATGCTCGTGAGCTGTGTGCGATCGCGATGCAGACCCTGCAGATCGCAGGGGAGTTCGCGACGTCCGCCGACCTCGAGCTGCTCGACGCACGCATCGACGGAAGGACGGGGGAGTTCGCGAGGGCGAGAGCCTGCGCCGAACGAATCCTTCGGGAGGCGGAGCGTGCGGGATCGCCGCTGATCGCGACGGAGGCTGCGAATTCGCTGGCCGAGATCCTGGTGTCTGCAGCCGCTATGGACGCAGACGATGCGGCTGCGTTCCTGCAGGAGGCTCAGCAGCACGCGCAGGAGGCCCGGAGCATCGCGGAGGCGACCGGCGACCGTGCCGAGGTGGCACGAAGCGATGCGATCCTGGCGGCCGTCGCGGAAGCGTGCGACGACGCGGAAGCGGCACTCAGGCGCTCGGTGGCTTCCGCGCAGGTCTACGCCGAGATCGGTCACCGTCTCCAGATGGCGTGACCCGTTGCGAGTGGGGCAGTCGGTGCGGCCTCCGGATGCCAGGATGGACACATGGACACAGCCAACCTCACCCGCGAGGAGACCGCAGCGCGATCCGCCGCGGTCACCGTGCACCGCATCCGCGTCGAGCTCGACCTGACAGGCGCACCCGAGCGCGCACGCTCCGGCTTCCCGACTGTCACGACGCTCGAGTTCGATGCCACCGCCGACGCGACATGGCTCGACTTCATTGGCGAAGAGGTGCAGCGGGTCGTCGTGAACGGCGTCGATCAGGATGTCGTCTACGACGGCGCGCGGATCAGCCTCTCCGGTCTTGCTGCGTCCAACGTCGTCCGCGTCGAGGGGGTCGGGGCCTACAGCCGGTCGGGCGAGGGTCTGCACCGCTTCCACGACCCGGTCGATGAAGAGACGTACCTCTACACGCAGTACGAGCCGGCGGACTCGCGTCGGGTCATGGCGTGTTTCGAGCAGCCTGATATGAAGGCCGAGTACACCTTCGTCGTGGATGCACCGTCCGGGTGGGAGGTGCTCTCCAACCAGACGGCCGCGCACACCGATCTGGGTGTCGGGGTGCAGCGTGTGGAGTTCGCTCCGACACTGCCGATCTCGAGCTACATCACGGCTGTCGCCGCAGGACCGTACTCGCGCGTGGACGGAGAGTGGCAGCGGGGCGAGCAGAGCATCGCCCTCGGAGTGTTCGTCCGCCGATCGCTCGCACCGCACCTGGAGGCCGACGAGATCCTCGAGGTGACCCGGCAGGGACTCGACTTCTTCACGGACGCCTTCGCGTATCCGTATCCCTGGGGCAAGTACGACCAGATCTTCGTGCCCGAGTACAACCTCGGCGCGATGGAGAACCCGGGCCTCGTGACCTTCACCGAGGCCTACCTGTCCCGCGGGGCTGCGACCGATGCCCAGCGCGCGGCACGTGCCAACACGATCCTGCACGAGATGGCGCACATGTGGTTCGGCGACCTCGTCACGATGACCTGGTGGGATGGCCTCTGGCTCAAGGAGTCGTTCGCCGACTACATGGGTGCGCATGCGTCGGCCGTCGCCACCCGATTCCAGGACGCGTGGGTGAAGTTCGCCGCGAGCCGCAAGGCCTGGGCCTATCAGCAGGATCAGCTGCCGACGACCCACCCGATCGTGGCGGACATCACCGACCTCGAGGCCGCGAAGCTGAACTTCGACGGGATCACCTACGCCAAGGGCGCAGCCGTGCTGAAGCAGCTCGTCGCGTTCGTCGGCGATGAGGCGTTCTTCGAGGGTGCCCGCCGGTACTTCACCGCCAATGCGTTCGGGAACACGACGCTCGACGACTTCCTGGTGCAGTTGAGCGCTGTGTCGGGACGCGACATGAGCGACTGGTCCGCGGCCTGGCTGCAGACCTCAGGCGTTTCGACGCTGTGGACCGAGAACGATGCGGACGGCCGCCTCTTCCTCGTGCAGACGGATCCTCGTCCGCACCGGCTTCGCATCGGTCTGTACGAGCGGGTGGACGGCCGCATCGTCCGGCGTGATCAGCAGGAGCTCGACGTCGTCGGGGAGCGGACCGAGGTCGAGCTGCCCGAGGCCGATCTGGTGCTCCTCAACGACGACGATCTCACCTACGTGAAGGCGCGCCTCGATGAGCGCTCTCTGGCCACGGTCGAGCAGTCGCTGTCTTCCATCGATGATCCGCTGGCACGTGCACTCGTGTGGTCGTCGCTCTGGAACGCCACGCGGGACGGCGAGCTCGACGCCAGACGGTACCTCGCGATCGTGCGGGCGCACGCACCGGCGGAATCCAACATCGGGCTGCTGACCGGAGTCGTCGCGAACGCGCTCTACACGATCCGCCATTTCGTCGTCGATGCGGACCGTGCTGAGGAGCAGCGGAACTGGACCGACGCCGTCTGGGTCGCACTTCAGGCTGCCGATGCCGGCAGCGATGCTCAGCTTTCGTGGGCAAGGGCGTTCGCGACGGCATCCGCGTTCGATGATGCGCACCACGAGCACGCGCAGGCTCTGCTCGACGGCGTTGCGCCCGAGGGGCTCATCGTTGATCCCGATCTGCGTTGGCAGCTCCTGACGGCCCTCGTCACCACCGGGCATGCCGGCATGGTCGAGATCGCGGCCGAGCAGGACCGGGATGACACCGGAGACGGACGCACCGCCGCCAGACGGGCGCGCTCATCGCGTCCTGATCTGGACGTACGGCGTGAGGCGTGGGAATCCGCGTGGAATGACCTGTCGCTCAGCAACGACCATCTCGACGCCGAGATCAGCGGGTTCCGTGCCGGTGGACGCCGGGATCTGATCGATGGCTTCGATGACGAGTACTTCGTGCGGATCGATCAGGCCTGGAACGAGCGCAGCATCGAGATCGCGCGACGGCTGGTCATCGGGCTGTTCCCTTCGACTGACTCCCTGGAGCCCGTCGACGCGTGGCTGGCAGGCCACCAGGCTGCTCCCGCCGCGCTGAGGAGGCTCGTCATCGAGCAGCGGGATCACCTCGAGCGTGAGCTCCGGGTTCGAGCCGCGCAGGGCTAGGCCGGCGCGACCTGCATCCCCATGACCGTGCGCACGATCCACGGGTGCGCGCGGTCATCGTCGATGTGGGTCATGCCGAGGTTCTCGGCGACGGCGCGCGAGGCGTCGTTGTCGGGGTGGATGATCGCCGTGAGCAGCGTCGGCGCGAACTCCCGCGCGACGAGGTCGACGCAGGCTCGTGCGGCCTCGGTCGCATATCCTCGGCGCTGCATCTCGCGCCGCACGTGATAGCCGACCTCCATCACCGGAACGTCGTTCACCGACTGCCAGGTCAGGCCGCAGTCGCCGACGAAGACGCCGTCATGCGTCTCGATGATCCAGAGTCCGTGCCCGTGCTGCTCGTATCGCTCCTGCATGCGCGCGATCCACTCCGCACTCTCTTCGCGGGTCTTCGGAGCCGGGTAGAAGGCCATGACCTGAGGGTCGCCGAGCAGATCAGCCATCAGGTCCAGGTCGTCGGCGGTCATCTCCCGGAACGTCAACCGTTCGGTCGGCGACGGGAGGAGGCGATGCGGTTCCCCGCTCACAGGTCGAGGGACTCGCCGGGCTCCAGCGTGAAGAATTCCCCGCCGCCCTGCTCGGTCGCCCACTGCAGGCGCTGACGGTGCATGTTCCTGCCGATCACCGACAGCGTCATGTCGTGTGTGCCGAAGGCGCGACGTGGTGCG
This sequence comes from Microbacterium sp. MYb54, assembly GCF_002979515.1. Lineage (GTDB taxonomy): Bacteria > Actinomycetota > Actinomycetes > Actinomycetales > Microbacteriaceae > Microbacterium. Next base: position 231,737 of record NZ_PCPA01000001.1, read on the forward strand.
ACGGCGAGCACGTAATCCATCGCCTCGCCGATCTTCAGCCACGGGGCGCCGAGTGGCGCTGCGAGGGTGCCGACCTCTACGCCCTCGGGGACGGCGTAGGAGTCGCCGGGGTAGTAGAGCTCGTCGTTCACGAGCACTCCGACGTTCTCGACCGTCGGGAGAGAGGAGTGGATGACCTCGTGAGTGCCGCCGAAGAATCGCAGGGCGAATCCACCGACCTCGACGGTGTCGCCGGGGGCGACGACGGTGATGTCATATTCGGCTGCGGCTCGTGCCACTCCCGAAGGAGCGTAGATCGGCGTTCCCGGTGCGGCACGCAGGAATCGATCGAGGTGGTCGGGCGTCCAGTGGTCCGGATGCTCGTGCGTGATGACCACACCGACGAGGTCTTCGAGGTCGTCCAGAGGTGTTGTGAAGGAGCCCGGATCGATCAGAAGGGTCTTCCCGTTCGCATCGAGGCGGAGGGCGGCATGTTCGAACTTGGTGACGCGCATGAGGAGAGTCAACTCCTTCATGTGCTCCACGGCAAACGGATTCCGCCCGCCACGCCCGGGCGTCAGGATGAGGTGGCATCGATTTGGCGGAGTGAGAATCGTCATGGCATACTTGAACGGTTGTCGCGCGACGGAAACGTTTCGCCAGACGGCCCCATCGTATAGCGGCCTAGTACGCTGCCCTCTCACGGCGGTAACGCGGGTTCGAATCCCGCTGGGGTCACACAACACGAGAAAGCCTCCGGTTCGCCGGGGGCTTTCTCGCTTTTCCGGCCATTTCTTGCGCTTCAGGCTCAGTCGACCGGTCGCAGCGACATCGCCCGGAAGGTCGCGTTGCTCAGCGGCAGGATCATCAGCGCCATCATCGCGCCGCCGAACAGTGCGAACGGCACCCAGAGGGCTGCGGCGGATGCGAGTGCGCCGAACCCCGCCATCGCGAGGGGCATCAAGCAGTCATCGCCGAGGCGCGTGAGGGAGCCCATGCGGCCGAGATAGGCGGTGTCGACGGTCGCTGAGAAGGTCGCGCTCAGCAGCACCGACGCGTATCCGGCCGTCGCCCCGATGATGAACGCCGCTGCAGCAACGGTCCACGCCGGTCCGAAGCCGAGCGCGACGATCCCGGCGCCCTGGATCACGAGAGCCCAGAAGCCGGCGCGCGCCTCGTGACGCGGCCGCCACTTCGCCACGGAGATGGCCCCCAGCGCCGCACCGAGGCCGAGCAACGCCTCGAAGAGGCCGACAGCCTGTGCGCCCCATCCCTCGGCATGGGCGCGGAGTGCGAGCCCGATTCCGACGGCGGGCCCGACGGCGAGGTTCAACCCCGACAGAGCGATCACGAGCGTGCGGGTCGTGGGGTTCGATGAGAGGTGGGCGAAGCCCTGCGCGATCCCTCGCAGCGCTGTCTTCTTGTCTGCACGAGCGAGGCGGAATCGTGGACGCAGCCAGATCGCGATGAAGGCGACCACCAGCGTGAAGGTCAGCGCGTTCACCGTGGCGCTGCCGACGAGGCCGGCGTGCGCCACGATCACCCCGCCGATCGCTGCGCCGCCCATCGTGCCGAGGCGCGAGGCCGTCTGTGCCGCGGCGCCGTAGGAGGGGAGGTCTTCGGCCCTGACCAGCTGTCGGGCGATGGTCCCGGCTGAGGGCTCGTAGAACGCGTCGCACACGCCGAATGCGATCGCGGCGAACAGCAGCACTGCGACCGAGGGCGGAGTCGCGAGTACCCACACCGCGACAGCGACCAGCACGCAGACCCGGAGCACGTTGAACACCAGCATGATCCGGCGGGCATTCGCGCGGTCGGCGAGTACGCCGCCGAAGAGCAGGATCACCGCGCGGGGAACCGTTCCCGCCGCGACGATCAGTCCGGCGATGGCGGGGGATGCAACCTGCACGGCGGTCCAGGCGAGGGCGATCGTCCACAATGCGTCACCGGCATCGGAGAGCGCTTTGACGCCGATCCAGGCATGCACCAGGCGGTCACGGCGGAATGAAGGAGGTGCGACGATCTCGACGGGTTCGTTGACGGTGGCCATCATGGCACCGTGGGAAAGGCGTGTGCGAACACGAAGATGGGAGCGCGGTCCTGGCCATCGTCGAGGTCGATGCCGTCCTGCCACTCGCGGATCGTCCCAAGGATCCGCGCGGAGAGATCCCGCAGTTCATCGGGCGAGGCCCATGCTGTGGTCTCGGTGTTCGAGCCGTCGTAGTCGGCATATGCGGGGTCATGCCTGCCGCGATGCCAGCGTTGAAGCCTATCGATCTGCATCCGGATGCCCTGCCGCTGGGCCTCTCTCGCGAGCAGGGCGTCGGCGGGGGAGTCGGCATAGTCGTCGGTCGACCACGTCAGCCCGCGGCGTGCCGCTTTCCACCAGCTGGTGCGCTTGTCACCCGTCGGGTCCGGGGCGCGCTCCACGACGCCGGCACGCTCGAGCATCCGAAGATGATGGCTGATGCTGCCGACCTGGCTGTCGAGCGCGCGCGCGATCGCGGTGACCTGCGCGGTGCCGTACAGGAGCAGGTAGTCGTAGATGCGTCGGCGCAGCGGATGGTGCACGGCGGTGATCACGGAGATGTCTTCCACGGAAGATGACGCTAATCGCGCGATGCGAGGCGCACAAGGTTTCTTGTATACCCCGGGAAATCAAAGAAAAGGCTCACCCGGCATGCTCCGGGCGAGCCGATTCGTGTGCGGTGCGGTCAGCTCTCGTCTGGGCTCTTCTCCGCCGACGATGCGCGGGCGACGCGTCGGTTCCGACGCGTCCGGCGGATGACCCAGATGATGAAGACGACGGCGCCCGCGATGGCGAGCCAGGGGAGGATGAAGCCGAGGGCGATGACGAGAGCGTTCATTGACACCACCAGGCCGTTCCATCCCGCCAGCAGGCCGTCGCCGAAGCCCGCCGGGTCGGCGGTTGTCGGTGTGCTCGCCTTCGTCAGCTGCACCTGCAGCGACGACATGGCGACCTGATCGTCGAGCGCTGCGAGCTGCTGCTCGTACGACTCGAGCTGGGCCTGACGGTCGGTGAGGGCCACCTCCGCCTCGATGAGCTCGGAGACGCTTCCCGACTGCGCCATGAGCTGCGTGAGCCGCTCCACGGATGCCTTCGTGGAGTCGACGCGGGCCTGCAGGTCGATCGCGACGGAGGTCACGTCCTGCTTCGAGGTAGACGAGGACAGCACTTCTCCGGTGTCGCCGAGCGCGGCGATCACCTCAGGCAGGTCGGCGGAAGGCACCCGGACCCCGATCCAGCCGTATGCCGAGTCGCCGGGGACGGGCTCGGAGGTGCCGTCGACGGCGACCGTCTTCCCGATCTCGGTGCTCTCGACGTAGCCGCCGTGCTCCTCCGCGAGCGCTGCTATCGCTGCGGACGCGTCAGGGATGCTCGTGACCTGCACCGTCGCCTGCGCGGTCGCGATGATCTCGCGATCGCTGTCCGACACCGCTGTGCCCGGCAGCATCTCGCCGCTCACATCGGAGCTCAGAGCGCCGTCCGGAAGCGATTCCGGGGTCACTCCCGTGATTCTCTCGGGCGACGAGGGCGCGGAATCCGCAACGGATCCGCCCTGCGTGTTCAGGCCATCGGCCGTCACCGAGGAAGAACCGCCAACCGCTCCGAGGATCGGCGGTGTCACGAGTACGCCGATAACGAAAGCGGCAGCGATGCCGCCGCCGGTCAGCCAGCGTCGACGGCGGGTGTGAGACTTCGCCTCGGCCGGGGGTGCGGTCGCGGGTGCTCGTTCCGTCGCGATCTCTGCGAAGACCGATTCCTCGATGCGCGCGATGGTCTCGTCGGAAAGCTCGGGCAGGTCGCCGGGGCTGGTCTGGTCGTTCATGCGTCTCTCTCTTCCTTCACGGCGTCGCGCAGCTGGGTGCGCACTCGAGAGAGACGGTTCCGGACGACCGCATGGGTCACGCCGAGTTCTTCGGCTGCCGCCTGATAGGCGTAGCCCTCCGACGCGCACAGACGGAAGATCTCACGGTCGAGTTCGTTCAAGGTGCCCACCTCCGCAGCGATCCGCGCGGCCAGCTCCGCCGTGATGACCTGTTCCTCGACGCTGATCGTGTCCGGCAGCAGGGCCTCATCGACGGCCTCGGCCGTGTGCGCCTGATCCCGTCGACGCTGGCGAAGCCGGTTCGCGGCTTGGAATCGGCAGATCGTGGCCAACCACGGCAGGATCGATTCACCCTGGAGCTCGAGGGCGGGAAGCTTTCGCCAGGCGACGACGAACGTCTCCTGGGTCACGTCTTCCGCATCTGCCGGCGATGCGAGGATGCCCTGCGCGATCCAGTACACAGGTCGCACGTGTGCGCGGTACAGTTCGCGGAAGGCGTTCTCGTCGCCGGCCGCGGCCTGCGCCGCCCACTTCTGGTCACTTGTCTGCAGGGGCATCCTGATTCCGTTCGGTGTCTCTCACAGGGAAAGTGTCGATGGATGCCCCATCGTCTCAGATCCGTAAGGAACAACTGTTCCCTGTGTCGTCACGGCTCCGGTAGCATTGCCCGGGCGAGAGGGAGTATCCCGAATCCGCGCGTAACGTCATCACGAGCACCGTCATCGCTGCTCCGGGCGCGCGCCGCACATCTGTGCGGGGGAGAGACTTTCGACTCATTCCCGACCCCTCCGCGAAAGGTGCAGTGCGCCCTTGGAAATTCCTGTCTGGTTCGAGATCACCTCGATGGTCGTCCTCACGATCATCCTGATCGGTGATCTGCTCCTCATCCGGCTGCGGCCGCACATCCCATCCACCAAGGAGTCCACTCTCTGGGTGGTGTTCTACGTCGGACTCGCCCTGCTGTTCGCGGTACTCCTCGGCAACGTCGGCGGCTGGCAGAACGCGGGCGACTTCGTCACCGGCTGGGCGCTGGAATACAGCCTGTCGATCGACAACCTGTTCGTTTTCGTCCTGATCATGGCCCAGTTCGCCGTGCCACGTCGTCTGCAGCAGCAGGTGCTCATGGTCGGCATCATCATCGCCCTCGTCCTGCGCGGGCTGTTCATCCTCGCCGGCGTCGCGATCGTCGAGAACTTCTCGCCGATCTTCTACATCTTCGGCGCCTTCCTCATCTGGACGGCGATCCGTCAGGCGATGCCGGACGGCGATCACGAGGGCGAGGTGCAGCGCGAGAACTTCATCGTCCGGCTGCTGCGTCGCCGGGTCGACATCAGTGAGACCTACGACGGATCGAAGATCCGCACCACGGTCGACGGCAAGCGCATGTGGACACCCATGGTGATCGTCTTCATCACGATCGGTGTGACCGACCTGATCTTCGCGATCGACTCGATCCCCGCGATCTTCGAGATCACCACGAACGGCTTCCTCGTCTTCGCAGCCAACATCTTCGCGCTGATGGGTCTTCGCCAGCTGTACTTCCTGCTCGGCGACCTGCTCGACCGCCTGCGCTACCTGCACTACGGCATCGCCGTCATCCTCGGCTTCATCGGCATCAAGCTGATCCTGCACGCCCTGCACGTCAACGAGCTGCCGTTCATCAACGGCGGCGAGCACGTCGAGTGGGTGCCCGACATCAGCAACATGGTCTCGCTCGGAGTGATCCTGGCATCGATGACCATCGCGACGGTGGCGAGCCTCATCGCCTCCTCGCGCGAGAAGCGCGCGAAGACGAAGGCCGCGATCAGCGAATAGTCGTGCAGCGGACCTGCGCCCGGATCAGAACTGGCGCAGGTTCGCCTGCAGGCCGCCCTCTGCGTACTCGCGACGGAGGATTCCGCGGCGGCGCAGGACCGGTACGAGCTCGTCGAGCGTCCGGTGCAACGTCACGGGGTGGAAGTCGCCCCACAGCAGGACCCCGTCGTTGCCCCAGTCGCCGAGCTCTTCGATCAGGTCCGCGAACTCCTCGGCCGTGCCGACGAAGCCGCTGCGATCCGTGATCCGTCCCGCACGGGCGAGTGCCGTCAGGTGTGCGCGCAGGGGAGCGCCGTCGCCCCGGTCGCCGATCAGGCGCTGGATGCTTCCGCGAGAGACATGGGCGCCGAAGATCGAGAGATCGAGCGGCTTGTCGAGATCGAGAGAGGTCAGATCGGTCTCGAGGTCGCTGGACTGCTTCCGAGCGATCTGCACGAGCGCGGCATCGTCGGGGTGAGCGGAAGCCGCCACGATCCGGTCGGCCTCCTCGCTGGATGCGGTGATGACGGGCTGGATGGCGAAGAGGATCTTGATGTCCTCAGGGCGCCGACCCTCGGCGATCGCCGCAGCGTGCACCTTGGCGCGGTAGTCGCGCACGGACTTCTCGTTCAACGGGGCCAGCGCGAGCTGCACATCCGAGTTCGCACCGGCGAACCCGAGCCCGCGTCCCGAGCCGCCGGGGGAGACGATCGCGGGATCCCCGCCGGAGAAGGGTACGGCGTTCAGCGGGCCGTCGAAGGAGAAGTACTCGCCGCGGTGCTCGACCGCTCGCAGTCGGGTGCCGTCCGCGAAGACGTCGGTCGCCCGATCGGCAAGGAGCGCACCGTCGTCCCAGCTGCGCCAGAGGTCGCGGATGCCGGCGAGCCATTCCTCGGCGCGGTCGTAGGCCTCGTCGTGTCCGAGCTGCGGCGCGGCGGAGAAGTGGCGGGCGCTCCCGGTGTCGGTGACGACGTTGAGGCCCAGTCGATGTCCGCTGAGATGCTGCAGAGTCGCGAACTGGCGGGCGGCCGTATAGGGGAGGTAGGCGGCGGGATTGACGGTCGGCACCACGCCGAGATGCGTGGTCGCCTGGAAGAGATAGGGGGCGAGGAGAAGCGGATCGTGTTTCGGGCCGCCGAACGCATGGCGGACCCGCAGGTCGATCGTCGACGGCGACCCGAGCGACGGCGCATCCTCGATGATCACGAGGTCGAACCCGGCCTGCTCGAGCGTGCGGGCGGCGTCTCGATAGATCTCGGGGCGTGTCCAGTCATAGTCCCAGTCGAGGGCTGGATAGCCCCATCCCTGCGGACCGAAGCCGCGGGCGAGGAACCAGCCGAAGTGCTGGGGGCGGCTCATGCCACCGTCTCCCGCACGGCCTCGAGCACGTGGGAGAGGTCGGCGAGAAGGTCATCGACGTCTTCGATGCCGATCGAGAGCCGCAGCGTGCCGGGGTGCACGCCGAGGGCTTCGCGCTCCTCCTCGGTCCGCTGCGCGTGACTCGTCGTCCCCGGATGCAGCACGAGGGAACGCACATCGCCGATGTGGGTCATGTGGGTGAAGACCTGCACGTGCTCGACGAATCGGCGCGCGGCCGGGAGACCACCACGAAGGGTGAAGGTGAAGATCGAGCCGAATCCGCCGCCGAGGTACCGCCTTCCGAGCTCGTGGTCGGGGTGCGAGGTGAGGCCGACGTAGTCCACGCCCTCGACCTCCTCGTGCTGCTCCAGCCACTGGGCGATCCGGAGGGCGTTCTGAGACTGCCGCTCGACGCGGAGGCTGAGCGTCTCCACACCCTGTCCGATGAGGAAGGCGTTGAGCGGTGAGGGAGACGCGCCGAATCGAGGGGCCACGGACTCCCGGGCGTAGGCGATCCGGGCCCGACCTCCATGACGGGCGAACACGCTGGGCGCGTCCCCTCGTCCGGGGAGTACGAGATGCGGCGCGTTGTGTCCGGCGTGCTCGGCGTCGAAGCGACCGTCGTCGACGATCACACCGCCGAGCACGGATCCGTGTCCGGCGAGGAACTTCGACGCGGAGTGGACGACGATCGCCGCGCCGTGCTCGATCGGACGCAGCAACGCCGGCGTCGCGAGCGTGTTGTCGATGATCAGCGGGATGGCGAACTCGTCGCCGATGTCGCTGATGGCGCGGATGTCCAGCACATCGTTTCGTGCATTGGCGAGGGATTCGGCGAACAGAGCGCGGGTGTTCGGGCGGATGGCCGCGCGCCAGGCATCCGGATCGGAGATGTCGTCGACGAACGTCGCCTCGATGTCGAGCCTGGCGAGGTTGTCGAGGAAGAGTCCCCGTGTGCCTTCGTAGATGTGGGTCGAGGAGACGATGTGATCGCCTGCGCCGGCGACGGTGAGCAGTGCGGTGGCGACCGCCGCCTGTCCGCTGGCGACGAGGACGGCATCCGCACCGGATTCCAGGGCGGCGAGCTGGCGCTCCACAGCTCGAACGGTGGGGTTGCCGGTGCGCGTGTACCCGAAGCCGGCACCGGTGCTGAAGTGATCGGCGGCGTGGTCGAAGTCGTCGAACTCGAAGCCCGCCGTCAGATAGATCGGTGTCGCGCGCGAGGCAGCCGTCTCGCGGCTTCTCGCTGCATGGACCGCACGGGTGGCGAAACGGGCGGTGTCGACGGTCATGCGTTGCCTCTCGGTCGTTCTGGTGCTCAACAGAGTGTCATGACGGGTCGGAGCATGTCCGAGCGGTGGTAATCTGGCGTCATGCGGACCGTGAACCTTCTTCTTAGGCGCCGCGACGAGACCTCGTTCTGAGCCCCTCCTCGTCGCGGAGTCCATCGTGGGCCGAACCGCCAGCCACAGGAGACACGCAATGAACACCCCCGCAAACGGTGCCGATTCCGCACGCCGCAGGACCCTCGCCGAGAAGGTCTGGGACGACCACCTCGTCGTCAAGGGTGAGAACGGCGAACCCGACCTCATCTACATCGACCTGCACCTCGTGCACGAGGTCACCAGCCCGCAGGCCTTCGATGGTCTTCGCAGCGAAGGACGGCCGCTCCGCCGCGTCGACCTCACGATCGCGACCGAGGACCACAACACCCCGACGCTGGAGATCCACAAGCCGATCGCAGACCTCACCAGCCGCACGCAGATCGAGACGCTGCGCCGCAACGCCGCCGAGTTCGGTGTGCGCCTGCACTCGCTGGGCGATGCCGAGCAGGGGATCGTGCACGTGGTCGGTCCTCAGCTCGGCCTGACCATGCCCGGCATCACGGTCGTCTGCGGCGATTCGCACACTTCGACCCACGGTGCGTTCGGAGCGATGGCGTTCGGCATCGGAACGAGTGAGGTCGAGCACGTCATGGCCACGCAGACGCTCCCGCTCAAGCCGTTCAAGACGATGGCGATCAACGTCGACGGAACCCTGCGCCCCGGAGTGACCGCGAAAGACATCATCCTCGCCGTGATCGCCAAGATCACCACCGGCGGAGGACAGGGGTATGTGCTGGAGTTCCGTGGCAGTGCGATCCGAGCGCTGTCGATGGAAGGTCGCATGACGATCTGCAACATGTCGATCGAGGCCGGAGCTCGTGCCGGTATGGTCGCACCGGACGAGACCACGTTCGAGTACCTCAAGGGCCGTCCGCATGCGCCCAAGGGACAGGACTGGGACGACGCGGTCGCATACTGGCGCACGCTGCCGACCGATGACGGCGCGGAGTTCGACGCCGAGGTGTTCATCGACGCGGACGAGCTCGAGCCGTTCGTGACGTGGGGCACGAACCCCGGTCAGGGCAGCTCGTTGTCTGCGTCGGTGCCGAACCCGGTCGAGATCGAAGACCCGAACGAACGCGCAGCCGCAGAGCGCGCACTCGAGTACATGGACCTCACTCCGGGCACACCTCTCAAGGAGGTACCGGTGGATGCGGTCTTCATGGGCTCCTGCACGAACAGCCGCATCGAAGACCTGCGAGCCTTCGCCTCCATCATCCAGGGCAAGCAGAAGGCCGATGGTGTGCGTGTCATGGTGGTTCCCGGCTCCGCGCGAGTGCGCCTGGAGGCCGAGGCCGAGGGCCTCGACAAGATCATCAAGGACTTCGGAGCGGAGTGGCGATTCGCCGGCTGCTCGATGTGTCTCGGCATGAACCCCGACCAGCTCGCACCGGGTGAGCGCTGCGCCTCCACCTCGAATCGCAACTTCGAAGGCCGGCAGGGCAAGGGCGGGCGCACGCATCTGGTCTCTCCGCTCGTCGCAGCAGCGACGGCCATCCGCGGCACATTGTCGAGTCCGAGCGATCTGCTCGTCGAGGAAGGGGTCTGACCATGGAGAAGTTCATCACTCACACGGGCATCGCGGCACCGCTGAAGCGCTCGAACGTCGACACCGACCAGATCATCCCCGCGGTCTTCCTGAAGCGGGTCACCAAGACGGGCTTCGAGGATGCACTCTTTCACGGGTGGCGTCAGGACCCGGATTTCGTGCTCAACCAGGAGCCGTTCATCGGCGCGTCGGTCCTGGTCGCCGGTCCCGACTTCGGCACCGGATCCAGCCGTGAGCACGCTGTCTGGGCGCTCCGCGACTTCGGGTTCGCCGTCGTCCTGAGCCCGCGATTCGCCGACATCTTCCGCGGAAACTCGGGGAAACAGGGCCTGTTGGCTGCGACGATCTCAGAAGAGGACCTGGAGCGGATCTGGGCCGAGATCGACGCGAACCCCGGTGCGAACATCACGGTTGACCTCGAGGCTCGGACGGCATCGATCGGTGACGTCCAGGCCGAGATCGGGATCGACGATTACACTAGATGGCGGCTCCTCGAAGGGCTCGATGACATCGGGCTCACACTGCGCAACGAAGACAAGATCGCGCAGTTCGAGGCCCGTCGCGAGTCGTGGCGGCCCCGGACCCTTCCCGTTCAGTAGACGGTCGGGGGCGGGAAGCCAGGGGGCAACCCGCCCCCGAAATCCGTTAATGAAGTGAGGCTCCGAATGACGACACCTGTGCGCGACGCTCTTCCGGACGGAGTCCCTGCCCTCACCGGAGACGTCCTCGCCATTCGAGGCGGACGTGCGCTCCGAGGTCGCGTCGATGTCAAGGGTGCGAAGAACCTGGCCACCAAGGCCATGGTCGCCTCACTGCTCGGTGAGACCGTGAGCACTCTGCGCGACGTGCCGGCGATCAGTGATGTCGCCGTCGTGCGCTCGCTGCTCGAGGTGCACGGCGTCCGCGTCTCCGAGGGCGACGAGCCCGGTGCGCTGGTCTTCGACCCGAGCGACGTCGAATCCGCCCACTTCGAGGAGATCGACGCCCATGCCGGTGCGTCCCGCATCCCGATCCTCTTCTGCGGTCCGCTGCTCCACCGCCTCGGTCAGGCGTTCATCCCCGATCTCGGCGGATGCCGCATCGGCGACCGCCCGATCGACTTCCACCTGGACGCGCTGCGCAAGTTCGGCGCCATCGTCGAGAAGCTTCCCAGCGGTATCCGCCTCTCGACGGGCGGTGGACGCCTGCACGGTGCCAACATCCACCTCCCGTACCCGAGCGTTGGTGCGACGGAGCAGGTGCTCCTGACCGCCGTCCGCGCCGAGGGCGTCACCGAACTGCGCAACGCCGCCATCGAGCCCGAGATCATGGACCTGATCGCCGTCCTGCAGAAGATGGGCGCGATCATCTCCTACGAGCCGAACCGCGTCATCGTCATCGAAGGTGTCGAGACGCTCCGCGGCTACGACCACCGATCGATCTTCGACCGCAACGAGGCGGCATCCTGGGCTTCGGCCGCGCTGGCCACCGACGGCGAGATCTTCGTCGGCGGAGCCAAGCAGCAGGAGATGCTGACGTTCCTCAACGTCTTCCGCAAGGCGGGCGGCTGGTTCGACATCCAGGAAGACGGCATCCTCTTCCGCCGTGACGGAGAGATCAAGCCTGTCGTCATCGAGACCGATGTGCACCCCGGCTTCATGACCGACTGGCAGCAGCCCCTGGTGGTCGCACTGACCCAGGCGCATGGTCGCTCGGTCGTGCACGAGACCGTCTACGAGAACCGGTTGGGTTTCACTGATGCTCTGGTCAAGATGGGCGCCGACATCGTCGTGCACCCGCGCGGCCTGCAGGACGGACCCCGTCGCGTTCCCCGTCGTGACCTCGAGCAGGCTGCGGTCATCACCGGTCCGACGCCGTTGCACGGTGCCGACATCGTGGTGCCCGACCTGCGTGGCGGTTACAGCCACGTCATCGCGGCGTTGACGGCAACGGGTGAGTCGAAGGTGTCCGGTGTCGACATCCTCAGCCGAGGGTACGAGAAGTTCCTCGCCAAGCTCGACGCGCTCGGTGCCGACTTCGACGTCATTCGGTGAGCCCGATGACGTCCCGATCCACGGAGACGACGCGACCGAGCGTGTTCTGGCCGCTCGCGGCGCTGGTGATCCCCGTGGTCGCCCTGATCGCGAAGATCCGTGTCAGCGGTGCGGAGAAGCTGCCGCGTGAAGGCTCGTTCATCCTCGCACCGAACCACTACTCGGAGTTCGATCCGCTCATCGTCGCCGTCGCCGTTTGGCGGATCGGCCGTGCGCCGCGGTTCATGGCCAAGGAGAGCCTGTTCAAGGTGCCGGTGCTCGGCTGGTTCCTGCGGCGCACCGGCATGATCCCTGTGGCGCGCACCTCTTCGGCAGCGTCGGCGCGACAGACGATGGTGCAGTCGAAAGAACTCGTCGAGCACGGTCGCGGCGTGATCGTCTACCCCGAGGGCACCCTCACCCGTGATCCTGACCTCTGGCCCATGCGGGGCAAGTCCGGCGCAGTGCGACTGGCCCTCGCCGACGGGATCCCGCTGATCCCGATGGCGCAGTGGGGCACCCAGGAGATCATGGGGCGGTACCAGAAGGGCCTCAGCCTCTGGCCGCTCCGCAAGCCCGTACGGGTACTCATCGGCGATCCCGTCGATGTCGCCGACCTCCGAGGACGTGCAGGCGAGCCCGCAGCGCTCAATGAGGCGACGACCAGGCTGATGAACGCCATCACCGTGCTCCTCGAAGAGCTGCGCGACGAGAAGGCTCCGGCGGAACGATGGAACCCGGCCAGCCACGGCCAGAAGGAGACCGGACGCCTTGACTCCTAAGAGAACCGTTCCGGTAGGTCCGCGGGCCACGGTCATCGGCTCCGGCAGCTGGGGAACGACCTTCGGCAAGATCCTCGCAGACGGCGGCGCCCAGGTGACGATGTGGGCTCGTCGTGCAGAACTCGCGCAGGAGATCAACGAGGCCAAGCGCAACTCCCGCTATCTGCCCGGCATCAACCTGCCGCGGACGATGGCGGCGACTCATGAACTGGCGACCTCACTCGAGGGCGTCGACCAGGTCTACCTGTCGGTACCGAGCCAGTCGCTGCGTGAGAATCTGAAGGCGCTGCGGCCGCTGCTCGCCGACAGCGATGCGAAGGTCATCAGCCTCATGAAGGGTGTCGAGCGCGGTACCGGTCTGCGCATGAGCCAGGTGATCCAGCAGGAACTGCGCTGCGACCCCGATCGCATCGCGGTCGCATCCGGTCCGAACCTCGCACTCGAGATCGCTCGGGAGCAGCCGACGGCTGCTGTGATCTCCTCGCGCAGCCAGGAGACCGCCGAGATCGTTGCACGCGCGGCTCGGAACAGCTACTTCCGCACGTTCGTGAACACAGATGTGATCGGCACCGAGTTCGGTGGTGTGCTCAAGAACCTGATCGCGGTCGCCATCGGCATCGTCGACGGTGTCGGATACGGCGAGAACACGAAGGCGTCGATCATCACTCGCGGACTCGTCGAGATGACGGACTTCGCCGTGGCGAACGGTGCACATCCGGAGACGCTCCAGGGCCTTGCAGGGCTCGGAGACCTGATCGCCACGTGCCAGTCGCCGTTGAGCCGCAACAACACCGCAGGACGCCTGCTCGGCCAGGGCTACAGCTTCCAGGACGTCGTGAAGCAGATGCAGCAGACCGCAGAGGGTCTGGCCTCGGTCGCGCCCATCCTGCAGCTCGCGCGCGAGGCCGAGGTCGACATGCCCATCGTCGAGCAGGTGAAGATGGTGCTCGACGGCAAGATGGATCCGCGGGACATCGCACCCCACCTGACGACGGACGACGACACCCCGCAGGGTGAGAGGACCAACCATGGACAAGCAGACGGTGGTGGTGCTCTTCGGCGGGCGCTCCAGCGAGCATTCGATCAGTTCCGCAACGGCGGGGGGCGTGCTGGGGGCAATTGATCGCGACCGCTATGCCGTGATCCCGGTGGGGATCACCCGCGAGGGCGCGTTCGTCCTGGAAGACGACGACCCCGCGAAGTTCCCGCTGGATGCCGCCCACCTTCCCGAGGTCGTCGACAACGGCACGCGCGTGTTGTGGCCGGAGCCCGGGGGCGACCGCACGTTGCGTGTCGTGCAGGTCGACGGAACGGTGGACGGTCTCGGCGAGATCGACGTCGTGCTGCCCATCCTGCATGGTCCGCATGGTGAAGACGGCACGATCCAGGGTTACTTCGACACGCTCGAGGTTCCCTATGCGGGTGGCGGCGTTCTCGACTCGGCGCTGTGCATGGACAAGCACTTCATGAAGATCGCCCTCCAGGCTGCCGGCATCTCCGTCGCGCCCTGGGTGACGGTCCGCCGCAAGGACTGGGACCGTGACGCTGCCGCCGTGCGCGCTCTCGCCGCCGAGCTCGGGCTGCCGCTTTTCGTGAAGCCGGCGCGTGCGGGATCCAGCGTCGGCGTGTCCAAGGTGGACACTCCGGACGAGCTCGATGCTGCGCTGGCTGTGGCTTTCGCCGAAGACGACAAGGTGCTGATCGAGACGGGTGTGAGCGGTCGCGAGATCGAGGTCGCGGTGCTCGAGAGCGCAGACGGTGTGCGGGCCTCGCTACCCGGCGAGATCGTCTTGACCTCCCGCGGCTTCTACGACTTCGAGGGCAAGTACCTCGGTGGCGACGGTGTCGATGTCGTGTGCCCTGCCGAGGTGACCGACTCCGAGCTGGCAGCGATCCAGGCGGCGGCCATCCGTGCGTTCGAGGCCGTCGACGGTCGAGGGCTCGCCCGTGTCGACATGTTCCTGACATCGTCCGGCGATCTCGTGGTGAACGAGCTGAACACGATGCCGGGGTTCACCCCGATCTCGATGTTCCCGAAGTGCTGGGTGGCTTCAGGGCTGAGCTACGGCGACCTGATCACCGAGCTGGTCGAAGCAGGCCTGCGCCGCTGACAGCGGAGTTCCTCGCGGGCTTCAGCTCGCGGGGAACTCGACGCGGTCGGTGCACTGCGCCGTCGCGGGTGCGAGACCTGCCTGGATGCTCGAGGAGATCTTGTCGACGATCGACTGGAAGTCGACCTGCTCGCCACGGCGGATGCTCACCTCGATCGCGGGCTCGCGCCCGTAGGTGACCAGACGCTGCCGCTCCTCTTCCTGTTCGAGGACCAACCAGTCGACTCCGCCGAGCGTCGTGCACACGAGTGCCGAGGGGGCCGGCGGCTCGACGCCGCAGCGCAGCACGACGGTGGGGTCGCCCCACGCGCCGGTGGCCTGAGCGTCGGTCCACAAACGGTCGAGATCGCCGACCGCGTCAGGAAGCAATACCGAGACATTCGCGCATGCCGGGTTGTTCGCATCCGCAGCAGGTTCGAGGTGCACGGTGGTCGAACAGCCGGTGAGCATCGCAGCGAGGGCCACTGCGCCTGCGAGGACAGCGAGGCGACGGGAACGGGGCATGCTTCCAGGCTACCTTTGACAGCATGCCCTCCCGACCCGAAGCCGACGATCCGCGCCTGGGCGATGTGTCCGAAGGCCGCATCCTCCAGGCGATCCTGACCCGGACTCCTGCTGCGTCTCACGCGTTGATCGGGCCAGGCGACGACGCCGCAGTGATCGCGACTCCTTCCGGGTCCGTGGTGGCGACGACCGACACTCTCGTTCACGGGCCGGACTTCCGTCTCGCCTGGTCGAGCGGGTACGACCTGGGCTGGAAGGCCGCAGCGGTGAACCTCGCGGATGTCGCGGCGATGGGCGCGCGTCCGACCGCACTGCTGGTCGCTCTCGCCGTGCCACGCGACCTCCGGCTCTCGTTCGTCGAGCGGCTCGCCGATGGTTTCAAGGATGCGTGTGCGGCACTCGCGCCGGGATGCGCCGTCGTCGGCGGTGACCTGACCGTCTCCGATGTGCTGACCGTGGCTGTGACAGCTCTCGGCGACCTCGAGGGACGCGTTGCCGTCACTCGCAGCGGTGCGCGGCCGGGCGATGTCGTCGCGGTCGCCGGCGAACTCGGCCATGCAGCGCACGGTCTCGCCGTGCTGTTCGGCCGTTTCCGCGACGACGGTGTGCCGGTGGCGGTCGACGTGGCGAAGCTGGCCTCGGGGGAGAGCGCTGCCCTGGTCGCGCAGCTGCGTCCATCTCCGCCCATCGGTCTCGGTGCTGTGGCGGCGACCGCCGGTGCGACAGCGATGATGGATATCTCCGACGGGCTGGCTCTCGACGCTCGACGGATGGCCGCGGCATCAGAGGTCACGATCGCTCTCGACAGGACCGCGCTCGGCGACGATCCGGAACGAGCGATGGCCGGGGGAGAGGACCACGCGCTCCTCGCTACGTTCCCCGAGGGCGTGCTGCCTCCGGGGTTCCGGATCATCGGGAAGGTTCAGCATCGCGGCGAAGAAGGACTGCTCTGCGACGATCGCCCGGTCGACGTCAGCGGATGGGATCCCTACCGGGACTGGGACTCGGTCGGCGGCTGATCGAGCGGTGCGGCGCTCTCGTCGTCCGAGGCCGGTTCCGCCCACCACAGCGTGGTGTCTCCGTAGGACTTCTCCCGGAACAGTTCCAGGCCGGCCGCAGTGAAGTCCGGAGGCGTGGAGCGACGTGCTCGTTCGACGACGACCACGGCGTCGGACGAAAGAAGTGGTGCGAGTGCGACGAGATCGGCCGTCATCGCGGTGTCATCGAGATCGTACGGCGGATCCGTGAAGACGAGGTCGAACGGACCGCTCGCCCGCTGGAGGAAGGCATGGACCGCGCTCTCGTGGACCCGACCGCTCGGCATGCCTCCGGCTTTCGCGACGATCGCGGCGTTGCGCCGGACGATGGCAGCGGCTTGGCGTCCTCGCTCGACGAACTCGGCACTCGCGGCCCCTCGGCTGAGGGACTCCAGACCGAGCGCTCCCGATCCCGCGTACAGATCGAGGACCCGTGCGCCGGAGATGGCGCTGAGGGACTCGAGGGCGCCGAAGAGCGATTCGCGTACCCGATCGCTCGTTGGACGTGTTCCGGCGCCCGGCACCTCGAGTCGGGCACCTCTGGCGCTGCCTGCGATGATCCTCGTCACCTGATCACGATACGACAGCCAGGGTGACAGCCGTGTCGGTCGCGTTCCCTAGACTCGGAGCATGTCGCTCACGCTCGATTCCTCGCTGGAGGATGCGCTCGGTGCGGCGTCTGCCAAGACGCTCGGTCGCGCCTTCAGCATGAAGAGCGTCGGAGACCTGCTCGCTCACTATCCGCGCCGCTATGCCGATCCGGGTGAGCTCACCCCGATCCGCGATCTTCCGCTGGGCGAGACGGTGACGATCGTCGCCGAGGTGCTGTCCTCGAGCTTCCGTCGCATGCGCAACCGCCCGGGTGCCATGGTCGACGTCGTCATCGGCGACGGCATCGGCCGGATGTCGCTGACCTTCTTCGCCAAGAACGTCGGCGCGGCGGAGTGGCGCTCGACCGATCTCGCGGTGGGGCGTCGAGGGGTGTTCTCCGGCAAGGTCGGCAAGTTCAACGGCATGACGCAGTTCGCGCACCCCGAATACGAGCTGTTCGACGACGAGGATTCCGCACGGCGAAGCGCCGACGCGCGTGCCGCGGTGCCGATCCCGATCTATCCCGCGACCTCGGCGATTCAGACCTGGCAGATCGCCAGACTCATCGGCCGGGTGCTGGATGACCTGCCCGATGCACCGGACCCGCTCAGTGCGGACATCCGCGAAGGCGAAGAGCTGCTCACCGCTCGCGAGGCATTGGAGCTCGTGCACCGACCGCGCACGCGCAACGACATCGACCCTGCCGTGCGCACGCTGCGCATGCACGAGGCACTCACCCTGCAGACTGCGCTCCTGCAGCAGCGGGATGCCATCCGAGCCCTCTCCGCGACTTCTCGGCCCGCACTCCCCGCTGGGTTGCTCGAGCGGTTCGATGCGAGCCTCCCGTACACGCTCACTCCGGATCAGGAGACGGTCGGGCAGCAGATCTCCGCCGATCTCGTCGGAGCGTGGCCGATGAACCGCCTGGTGCAGGGCGAGGTCGGATCGGGCAAGACACTGGTCGCGCTCCGAGCGATGCTGCAGGTGGCCGAGAGCGGTGGCCAGGCGGCGCTGATCGCCCCCACCGAGGTTCTTGCCGGCCAGCATCTGCGTTCCATCGCGAAGATGCTCGGCCCGGAGCTCTCCCCGATCCTGATGCCGACCCTCTTGACCGGTCAGATGCCGGCGGCGGAGCGCCGGAAGGCCGCTCTGAGAGTCGCCTCCGGTCAGGCGCTCATAGTCGTGGGCACCCACGCGCTGCTGGGCGAGAAGACGACATTCGCCGACCTCGGTCTCGTGGTGGTCGACGAGCAGCACCGATTCGGCGTGGAGCAGCGTGAGGCTCTGCGGGCGAAAGGCTCGAGCCCCCACGCGCTGGTCCTGACGGCGACTCCGATCCCGCGGACGGTGGCGATGACCGTGTTCGGCGACCTCGACACCTCGGTCATCCGCACGATGCCGGCCGGCCGCGCGGGCATCGAGTCGTTCGTGGCCCCGCTCTCTGAGCACCCGGGGTGGTTCAACCGCGTCTGGGAACGTGCGGCCGAAGAGATAGCTCAGGGCAGGCAGGTCTTCGCGGTGTGCGCGGCGATCGACACCGCGAAGAAGACGGCCGAGGCGGGGGAGCCTGCGGCGCTGGCGCCCGAGGGCGGGACAGGACCGCGGTGGGGCGTCGTGCAGCTCGACGAGGCACTCGCGACCCACCCCACGCTCGGGGGCCTGCGAAGAGCTGTGCTGCACGGGCGGATGCCTTCCGATGAGAAGGATGCCGTCATGCAGGCGTTCGCGCGCGGCGACATCGACCTGCTCCTGGCCACCACGGTGATCGAAGTCGGTGTCGACGTACCCAATGCCTCCACGATGATCGTGCTCGACGCCGATCGGTTCGGGGTCTCGCAACTTCACCAACTCCGTGGTCGAGTGGGCAGAGGGGGCGTCCCGGGTCTCTGCCTGCTCGTCACCGAAACGGAAGCGGGTTCGCTCGCACGCGACCGTGTCGACGCGGTCGCCGCAACGCTCGATGGCTTCGCCCTGGCGGAGGTCGATCTGGAGCTGCGAGGCGAGGGAGACGTGCTCGGTGCCGCCCAGGCAGGCGTACGCTCTTCGCTCAAGCTCCTGCGGGTCGTGAAAGACGCCGGACTCATCAGCCGGGCACGCGAGGTGGCGGAAGGGATCCTCGCCGCAGACCCCGATCTGACCGGTCATCCGGGGTTGCGCGAGGCGATCGGCAGGCGAGTGAGCGACGAAGACCGCGCAGCGCTGGCGAAAAACTGACGCCGTCACGACGTGCCCTAGGCTGGAAACCATGAGCAGCCGGATCGCCGTCGTCCCGGGTTCCTTCGATCCGCCGACCCTGGGTCATCTCGATGTGATCCGGCGTGCGGCCGCGCTGTATGACGAGCTGCATGTGCTGGTCGTGCACAACCCGGGCAAAGAGGCGATGTTGCCGATCGCGCAGCGACTCTCCCTTCTGGAGCGCTCGATCGCTGAGGACGGCATGCAGGGCGAGATCGTGATCGGCTCGTGGAGCATGGGTCTTCTCGTCGACTACGCCCGCGACGTGAATGCCGGAGTCCTGGTGAAGGGCATCCGGTCTCAGATCGACGTCGCCTACGAATCTCCGATGGCCATCGTCAACCGGCACCTCGCCGGCATCGAGACCGTCTTCCTGCTTCCCGACCCGTCTCACGCGATGGTCTCCAGCTCTCTCGTGCGACAGGTCGCCTCTCTCGGAGGAGATGTGACACCCTTCGTCCCGCCCGCGGTGGCGGCGTTCCTGGACACCGGCGGCCGCGGCGTCTGAGCCTGCTCCCTGAACGTGCGGCCAGCCCGATCCGAAGCGCGGCCCGGTAACATGGCAGGGTGCGCTCCCGAATGAACGGCCCTTTCGTCCTCCCCGTCCGCGACATCGTCCGGCATCCGGGAGAGATGCGCGAACACGAGTTGACCGTGGCTCTCGCTGAGGCGTGGGGCGAGGGGATCGTGTCGTACGAGGCAGGCTCCACTCTCGCCCTCGACGTGCGTCTGGAGTCCGTTCACGAGGGCATCCTGGTGTCCGGAACGGCTGATGCAGAGTATGTCGGTGTGTGCGGAAGATGCCTGATCGACATCACTCGGCCCGTCGAAGTCGAGTTCCAGGAGCTTTTCGCGTATCCTGGTGAGGAAGAAACTGACTTCGAGGTTCAAGACAACCACGTGGATCTTGAAACTCTCGTCAGGGATGCGGCCGTATTGGCCCTTCCTTTTCAGCCGGTGTGTCAGCCGGATTGCCCGGGTCTTGACCCGAAAACGGGTGAACGACTGGCCGTGAGCATCGGAACGGAGCAGGCTGCTCCCATCGATCCTCGATGGAGTGCGCTCCAGAACATCACAGACCAAGACGGTGCGGAAGAATCTCGCGCCGCCGAGAAAGAAGAGAGCTAGTCATGGCTGGTAACCCCCCGAAGCGCAAGGTTTCCCGTTCGAACACCCGCTCGCGTCGCGCGCAGTGGAAGGCGGCGCCCATCGCGCTCGTCAAGACCATCGAGAACGGTCAGGTCGTCTACAGCCGTCCGCACCAGGCGAAGGTCGTCACCGACTCGCAGGGCACCGAACTCTTCCTCGAGTACAAGGGCCGCAAGGTCGCCGACGTCTGAGTCGCGTACTGTGACGGAGGTCCCCGGGGGGACGAGGCCTCTCCCAGAAAAGCTCCGCGTCGATATCGACGCGGAGCTTCTGGAGTTGGCCCTCACCCATCGCTCGTACGCGTATGAGCACGGGGGCATCCCACACAATGAGCGGCTTGAGTTCCTCGGAGACTCGGTCCTCGGTCAAGCCGTGACCGTGATGCTCTTCACCACGCACCCTGACCTCGATGAGGGCGAGCTGGCGAAGCGACGCGCAAGCGTCGTGTCGACCGTCGCACTCGCGGAGGTGGCACGCGGGATCGATCTCGGCAGTCACCTGCTGCTCGGTCGCGGTGAGGAGCAGACGGGCGGTCGGGATAAGGACTCGATTCTTGCCGACACGATGGAAGCCGTCATCGGTGCGACGTATCTCTCGGTAGGGCCCGACGCCGCCACAGAACTCGTGCTTCGTCTGACGAAGCCGTTGTTGGCTGACCCCGAACGCTACGGCGCTGCGATGGACCCGAAGACCAGCCTGCAGGAGCTCGCCGCCCGTCTGGGCGCGTCGCCTCCTCGGTACTCGGTGGAGGCGAGCGGTCCGGATCATGACCGTCGCTTCCTGGCCACCGTCGCTGTCGGCGATGTGAGCATGACCGGCACCGGCAGCAGCAAGAAGACCGCGGAGATGGCGGCGGCTCTCAGCGCCTGGCGCACTCTCAGCGAGCATGCCTGAGCTCCCCGAGGTCGAGGTCGTTCGCGCCGGACTCGAACCGGCTGCCGTCGGCTCGCTGATCACCTCCGTCAGCGTCTTCGACGAGCGGGCGCTGACACGGCACTCGGCCGGCGCCGCTGACTTCGTCGGCAGGCTCGAGGGGCGGACCTTCTCGGCGGCAGCGCGCCGCGGAAAGTTCCTCTGGCTTCCTCTCGACGATGCGCAATCAGCGCTCATCGCCCATCTGGGAATGAGCGGACAGATGCTTCTTCGCGCTCCGACCGCAGACGCGGAGCGACATGAGCGGGTGCGGATCGGCATCGAGCACCCCGTTCACGGTGAGCTCGCGATCGTGTTCGCGGATCAGCGGACCTTCGGCTCTCTCGCCGTGGACGCGCTGGTCGACGATGGCGCATCGAGGATTCCGACCCAGGTCGCGCATATCGCGCGCGATCCGATGGACGATGACTTCGACGATGGGGCGTTTCGCGACGCTCTGGGTCGACGTGCGAGTGCGATCAAGCGTGTGCTCCTCGATCAGGGAGTTGTGAGCGGGATCGGCAACATCTACGCCGATGAGTCGCTCTGGGCGGCGCGCATCCACCCGGAGACTCCGGCGAATCGCCTCTCGACCGCGGCGGTGCATCGTCTTCTGGCGGAGGTGCGGATCGTGCTCGGGAAGGCTCTCGCCGAAGGCGGCACCAGTTTCGACGCACAGTACGTCAATGTCAACGGTCAGGCCGGGTACTTCGCCCATTCACTGAACGCCTATGGGCAGGGCGGGAAACCATGCCCGCGTTGCGGGGGTGAGATCCGTCGGGTCTCGTTCATGAATCGCTCGTCGCACTTCTGTCCCACCTGCCAGCGGCGACGCTGAGACGCCCGCATCGGACGATTCATGCGGACGGGGAGTCCGCCGCCTGAGCAGTCATGTGCTGGCCGGTCGCTGGAAGAGCGGCCATTCGCGCTGGCCTGTCATCGAGGGAGATGGCGTCGAACGCCAGGGGAAGGCCCTGGGCGGTCCATGGCGAGGCCCGATCCATGAGCTGCGCGTGGACATGAGGCTCGCTGCTGTTGCCGGAGTTGCCACAGCGTGCGATCTGCTCTCCGGCGCGAACCCTCGCACCGACCTGAACCATCACCGAATCCTGCTGCAGGTGTGCGACTGTGGCGAACTCCCCGGCGGCTCCGCGGATCGTGACGTGGTTGCCCAGGATGAAAGCAGTGCCGCCGATCTCGCGTACGACGCCCTCGAGCATCATGTAGACGAGGCTGAGCCCGCTCGAACGCGCACGGTGGTCCCTCTGGCGATCCGTGGCACGCACGACGGTTCCGTCGATCATCGCGACGACGGGTTGTCCGAAGGCGGGATAGTCGCTGGCTTCTCGCATCGCAGGGCCGGCGCCGAAGGAAGGACGTTCTGCGTCGATCGGCTCATGTACGAGGTCGATGGCGTACGCCTGCCCGTACATTCGGACTCCGTGACTGGGAACCTTGGTCGCGGGGCTGTTCATTCCGAGCCATCGACCGTGGACGGGAGAGGAGACCACCGACGTCTCCCGCTCCGGCACCAGGCGTGCGCCGACGAACACGAGCAGCATGCATGCGACCAGCACACCCATGGCGATGAACGCGACTACGGCTCTCATCTGCCCGGAACCGTCCCAGAGGGCGAGTCCGCTGGTGAGGGCCACCACGACCAGGACCAGAGCCGCCATACCGTAGACCGGGACGCGGACGCGATAGATGGCGAGGAGCACGGCTCGGACCGGTGTATGCCGGTGGGCCGATCGGCCGCTGCTCTCGATGCGCTTCATCTACAGGCTGACAGTGAACACGACGTGGGCTCGCTCTTCGTCGGCAGCGGCGAAGAACTGGCGCAGCGCGGTCAACCAGGTCAGCGCATAGCGTTCCTCATCGGGACCGTACTCAGGATTGCGGAGTTCCTCCGGCATCTGGGCGTACAGACGCGAGAACTGCAGGTCGTCGAGTTCGCGGAGATAGCCGGCGACATCGGCGACCTCGAGGGGGTCGAGATGCGTGATCCACGACTCATCGTCGTCGACCTGCAGAGCGCGAGCACCTCCGATCACACCCCGCGCAGGCCAGGGTCCTTCTTCCGCCGCCGGTGCGAGTGCGCATGCGATCGGGTCCCACGCCTTGTCCGTCTCGCAGGCTCGCGCGTAGACGGCTTCATCCTCCTCGTACGCGGAGAGCACGGACCGGAGCCGCTGGTCGTCGCCGACAGCTTCGAGCACGGGCGCGATCTGTTCGTCATCGAGGCGGAAATGCAGACCGAGTTCCACGAGTTCTCTCCTTTTCGGGGTGTCAGGCGCCAGGCTCCGAGCCCCCACGACGATTGCTCGATTGCCTCGACGGAATCAGCTTACGATGATCAGCGGCTCGCTGTTCCGTGCCGCATCCGGGACGTCTTCACGCCGATTGGAATGCCCCACGGAGCAACGGGCTGGTAGCCCAGGTGCTCGCCCACACCACCCCGATCCCGATCGTGACGACAGCTGCGATCGTGAGGAGCGACAGCGGTGCGGTCACGATCGCGATTCCGACCAACGGGAACACGAGGACGCCGGCGACCAGCGCTGAGCCGATAGCCGTGATCAGCAGTGGCGACATGATGGCTCGCCGGCGGGCGCTGTCCACTGTCTCCCGGGGCATGCCCAAGTGGTGAAGGCTGCGGTGCAGCTCCCGTTGGTCGAGGATGTCCGACGCCTGGTTGACGCCGACGGACGCCGCAACCATCAGGAACGATCCGATGAGCGTGATGATGAGACCCGTGCGGATGTCGTCTGCGAGGGCGAGGTCCGACGCCGCTGCGTCAGAAGCGCTCATCATGTTGAGCATCGCGACCCCGGTGCCGGCGAATACGGCCATGAAGCTCGCCATCGCGATGCCACCGACCTGACGCCATGCAGCTTTGGGGGAGTCGAGCACGATGCGGGCGGCGAGGAGTCGCTCGGGCTTGTCGGCGCGACGAAGTTGACCGGATGCCGACACCTTGAGGGCCCACGGGCCGACGAGATTGAGGACGCCCAGCGCCGCGCCGAAGAGTGCAGCGAGTACGACGATGGTCATGACGACCCCGCCGATCGAGGGGAAGACTTTGACCAGGACGAACGAGATGGCGATCGCACCCGCGCCGAACAGAGCACGGATCCAGTGCACCTTCGACACTTCGGTGCGGGTGCGCACGCCGAGCGGCGAGATGACGACGCGGCGGAGGCCGATGACGGCGCTGGTCGCCGCGAGCACGAGCACCGCGATGACGACGATGCCCGTCTGGAGGGGAGGGAGCACGACCGCAGAGAATCCGAGCGGTGCCCCTCGAAACGGGATCAGTCCGATGAGCGGGCTGATCGCAACATGTCCGATGATTCCCGCGACCGCACCGACGGTGGCAACGAGAACCGATTCTGCGACCGTGGCGACGGTGACTCCGGTTGGGGAGACGCCGAGCAGACGGAGGGTGGAGAGTCTTTCGTCGCGTCGGCGGGCGGAGAGCCTCGCCGCTGCGCCGCCGAGAGACATCAGCGGAACGACTAGGAGCACGAGTGCGATCGCGGCGAGGCCCTGATAGAGGGCCGCGTACTCATCGGTCCAGCCCCAGAACGACTGGGCGCCCCCGATCACGGTGAGAACCAAGGTCGTCACTATCGCGAACGCGACGATGGGCAGGGCGAGAACGCTGTTCTGCCCCGGGGCCGGGCGCAGGAGCAGTGCCAGGACGTTCCGGTTCATGCGGCCACCGCCGAGGAGATGATCCGCCCGTCGCGCACTGCGATCGTTCGGGTGCAGCGCGCGGCGACATCTGGGTCGTGCGTGACGACGACGAGGGTGCGTGCCTGCCCTGTCGTCGACCACAGGAGTGCGTCCATCACCTCGGATGATGTGTGGGTGTCGAGGGCGCCGGTGGGTTCGTCGGCGAAGACGAGCTCTGCACCGGTCGCTTGCGCGCGGGCGATCGCGACACGCTGCGCCTGCCCGCCTGAGAGCTCGCCGATTCGTCGGTCCTCCATTCCGGCGAGGCCGAGCGCGGCGAGCCACGACGCCGCATGCTGCAGCGCATCCTGGCGCCGGATGCCGTTGATCATCGAGGCGAGTGCGACGTTCTCCACCGCGGTGAGTTCGGGAATGAGCAGCCCTTGCTGGAAGACGAAGCCGAATCGCTCTCGGCGCAGACGCGAACGCGCGGATTCGCCTAGTGCGGTGACCTCGATGGGTGCACCTTCGGCGGGGCGGAAGACGACGCTCCCCGAATCTGGTGCGGTGATACCCGCCAGCACGTGCAGGAGCGTCGTCTTCCCCGAACCGGAAGCACCCATGATCGCGACGGACTCACCGCGTTGGATCGCGAGATCGACGCCGGCGAGAGCGCGCGTCGTCCCGAAGTTCTTGGTGAGGGCATGGGCTTCGATCACGGGGATATTCATGTTTCCAGCCTCGTCACCCGTGCGTCCGGCGTCGTCGGCCCGGCGGATGACGATGCGGACCCGACGTCATCCCGAAGAATGAGATCGGATCCGCACGTGCATCAGAGCTTCTTCTGCCAGGCCCCGGTGTAGGAGACCGGACGGAAGCCGATCGCCTCGTTGATGTTCAGCATCGGCCGGTTCTCCTCCGCATTGAAGGTGGAGACCACGGTCGAGTGCGGCATCTTCTCGCGCCAGCGGAGCAGGTTGGCGCACTTCACGATCATGCCGAGGCGGTGGCCACGGTGGCCTTTGCTCACCAGGGTGCCGAACTGGTCCGTGACGCCGGTACGGTCCGCGGCGATGACCAGCTCGTTGTATGCGACGAGCTCGCCCGTTGGCACGTACTGCACGGCGACCACCGACACGGCCTGCCCGGCGCTCAGAATTCTCGACTCACGCCGGACGACGCGATCGGCATCCCAGCTCTCCTCGGGGAAATCCATGTCACCACTGGGAGCATCCGTGGACAGTCGAGCCAGCACAGCCGCGAAACCGTCCCGCAGCTCCGGTGGCGTCGGCATGTCCCACTCGAGGATCCGGTAGTCCGGCCCGGCGAAGGTCTTCGCCTCGGTCAACGCCTCGCGCAGCGGCGCGTCATCACTGAGCAGGTCGTACTCGCTGTTGCGCTCGACCTGCTCGAGGACATACCCGTCGGCCTCGACGAGGTCGGAGAGTGGAGTCGCCGGGATCCGGCCCCATCCTGTACGGGGGACGAGCATGCGCTCGGCCTCGGCTGGTCGGTGCAGGCTCCAGGTCTGCAAGACGTTCCGATCACGGGCGCGTGCTTCGACTTCCGCCTGGGCGAGCAACGCGTCCTCGATGCCTCGTCCCCAGTGGGCGCGCGGCACGAGCAGGTCGAACTCGATCGCGTGTGCTTCCTTCTCCTGGGCGATGTACATCACGATCATGCCGACGATCTTCTCGCCGATGCGGGCGACGAAACCGCGGTGGATCGCGTCCGTCTCGTCCTGCCATTGGGGCAGCATCTGCGTGGCATCAGAGGCGAGGTCGGGGAGCCCGACCAGTTCGTCGCAGATCTGACGGTTGAGTGCGGCGCATGCGCGGAAGTCCGCGGCGTCGTCGGCGTCAAGGGAGACCGGAACGATCAGCGGCGTGATCGTCGGTTCAACGGTCGTCATGTGGGTTTCCTTCGTAGGGGACTTCGGGTGGATTGGGTCCGCGTCAGGCGAAGCGGGCATGTGGAACGAATCGCGGCTACGGCCCCGATGAGGCCCCCGCATCCCCCCACCATGAGGCGGGCGGATGCGGAGGAACCATGGGAGCGGAGTCGGGCGTCACGATCGGCCGACCGTCAGCGCATTCCGCGCTGCATGTCGAATGTCAGCAGCGCGTACGATTCCGCTGCCGAACGATGACGCTGCTCACCGAGCAGAAACAGGTCTGCCGGATCGATGTGCAGGTTGCGGCGTTGGCGTCGAGGGCGCTGCGCCCTCTGGAAGAGCCAGAGGCCGATCCTGAGGGAGAGACGATCCGCGAGCGACAGACGACGCAGTTCGTCGGGGCGGGGGATCTGGAGGACCTCGCGGTCCTCGATATCGGGCGGGTGGATGTCGCTGCGATGCAACGTGGTATTCACGATGGTTCCTTCGAAAGAGGTGGTGGTGATGGATGCGGAAGCACCGCACGCGGACCGCGAGAGCAGTCGGAACGATGCGGGAGAGCGGGTCGGCGGGCCCACGAAGAGTGGCCGCCGAACGCGGAGGCTGAGCCGTGATCTGCCGTGCAGATCAGCGGACGGGGCGCGGAAGAGCCGACCGGACAGAGCCCACTACGGGCTCGGAATCTCGGGGTGCGGTTCTACGAGAGAGCGCTGATGCGGACGCCGGCGGTTACCGAGAACGCAGGGCGCGGCGCAAAATGCGCTGGCGCGTCGAGGCCAGTGGCCTGTGCGTTGAGCTGAGTCGTAATCATCGGTAACCTCCTTTCGTGTGGCGATCCGGAGGCCACGGTAGCGAATCCACTCGGTGAACGTCAAGCACCTGCGGTTCTTCTCGGCGTGTCGCCCGGTACTCGAGTTCTCCCGCCGCCCGCGCGGGATGAGGCTCCAGCCCCGGAATTCCGGTAGCGTAGCCGCGTGATTCTCCCCGGACGAGCGGTGCCCGCATGCATCTGAAGAGCCTGACGCTCAAAGGGTTCAAATCGTTCGCGCAGCCGACGAGCTTCGTGTTCGAACCCGGTGTCACCTGCATCGTCGGACCGAACGGCTCCGGCAAGTCGAACGTCGTCGACGCCCTTGCCTGGGTGATGGGGGAGCAGGGTGCGAAGACCCTGCGCGGCGGCAAGATGGAAGACGTCATCTTCGCCGGTACCTCGACGCGCGGCCCGCTCGGTCGCGCCGAGGTGCAGCTCACGATCGACAATGCCGACGGCGCTCTGCCGATCGAGTACGCCGAGGTCACGATCAGCCGCACTCTGTTCCGCAACGGCTCCAGCGAGTATGCGATCAATGGTGAGGGATGCCGGCTCCTCGACGTCCAAGAGCTCCTGAGCGACTCGGGGCTGGGTCGCGAGATGCACGTGATCGTCGGCCAAGGACGCCTCGACACCGTCCTCCAGGCTTCGCCTGAGGACCGTCGCGGCTTCATCGAGGAAGCCGCGGGAATCCTCAAGCATCGACGTCGCAAAGAGAAGACCCTCCGCAAACTCGACGCGATGGAGACCAATCTCACCCGTCTGAGTGATCTTGCGGGAGAGATCCGCCGACAGCTCAAGCCCCTCGGCCGTCAGGCCGAGATCGCCCGAGAGGCGCAGACGATCGCCGCGGTCGTCCGCGACGCGAAGGCGCGCATCTTCGCCGATGACGTGGTCGCCCTGCGTGCTGCGCTCGCGGATCACACGCGCACGGAGAATGAACGCCACACCGAACGCTTGGTGCTGTCGGACCAGGCCGAGACGGTGCGTGCGAGCATCGCGCGACTCGAGCAGGATCAGAACTCGGTGGCCGTCGATCAAGCACGCGGTGTCGCGTTCGGGCTGGAGCAGGTGCAGGAGCGGATGCGGGGGCTGTACACCCTCGCGAACCAGCGCCTCGCACTGCTCGGTTCCGACGACGACGACGCAGCGGTCACCGCCGTAACCGTGACGCAGAGCACGATCGACGAAGCCAAGGACGAGATCGATCTGATCTCCGCAGGGCTCGGCGATGCGCAGGATGCCGCGGTGTCGGCGAGCCGTGACGTGATCCATGCCAGGGCGGAACTTGACACTCTCGACGTCGACATCGCCGAGCAGAGCGCGCTCGTCTCCGAGTACGACATGCGGGTATCCGCGTTGCGTGGCACGGCCGAAGCTGCAGCCTCGGCTCTCGCTGCCGTGCGGGGGGCCGTGCTTCGGCAGGAGAATGCACTCGAGGCTGCGAACGTTCGCAGGCGTGAAGCCACAGAAGCCCTCGAGTCGATCGATGACGCCGAGGCGCCCGAAGGCACGGCGCTCGAGCACGCTGCAGCGTACGAGAGCGCGCAGCGTGCGTCCACGGCTGCAGAAGCAGAGCGCGACACCCTCCGCGATCGGTTGCACGCGGCAGAGCGCGAAGTCGACTCCCTGACGGCGAAGGCCTCCGCATTGAGCAGTGCTCTGGCGTTGTCCGGCGGTGCAGCCGAGATCGTCAAGGCGGGCGGCAAGGGTGTGCGCGGCCTCGTGGGAGATGCCGTCCAGGTGCGTGCGGGCTTCGAGGCGGCGATCGCCGCGGTCCTCGGCCCACTCGCTGAGGGCGTGCTCATCGATACCGCAGCAGACGCGTTCCGCCTGGCGGCCGAAACGGCTGAGCAGCGTAGGGGAGTCGTCGACTTCGTCATCGCGGATACCCGCCGTCCGAATTCGGTTCTCCCGGCGATCGAGGGCGTCACGCCCGCCGTGGAGACCGTGACAGCGCCCGACGGCGTGCTCGGCGTGCTGTCGCACGTGGTCATCGCTGACGACCTGGAGTCTGCGCGCGCGGCACGGACGGCACTGGATGTCGCGGCGGATACCGCGACCACGATCGTCACCCTCGGTGGCGACGTGATCACCGCCCAGACTCTGCGCACCGGATCCGGAGGTGAGCGTTCGCGTCTGGAACTCGCGGCCGAGCGGGATGCCGCGGCTGAGCGCCTCGCCGAGATCCAGATCGTGGTCGACTCGCTCCGTGAGGCGCGCGAGGATGCGAGCGAGGCAGTGGAGACGACGAGGCGCCAGACCAAGGAGGCGCTGCGTGCTCTCCGCGAGCATGACGCCGCCCTCGCGACGCATGCCGAGCAGGTCAACCGCATCACGGTGCGCCACGAGTCGGCCGTTGCCGAATGCGAGCGTCTCGAGATCGGACTCGCGCAGGCCCAGTCTGCGGTATCCGATGCCGAGGCGAAGGCGCAGGCGGCCCAAGCTGCTCTTGATGACGCCATCGCATCCCCGCGACCCGTCCTCGACGCCTCAGCTCGTGACGGACTGCTCGAGGCCCTCGAAGTAGCCCGCGAGGGCGAAGTGCGGGCGAGGATGGAGATCGAGACGTTGCGAGAGCGAGTCCGCGCTGCGCAGGCCAGAGTCACGAGCCTCGAGCGCCAGCGTGAGCACGAGCGTGATGCCGCAGCAGAGGCAGCACGGCGAGCGGTGATCCGTCGAGGGCAGCGGGAGGCGGCCTCCGCAGTCGCAGACGAACTCCCGCGCATCCTCGACTCGCTCGACCGCTCAGTCACGCAAGCGCGAGTCGCTCTGGGCGAGGCAGAGGCGGCGCGGTCGGCGCAGAATGAAGAACTCGTCGGACTTCGTGCCAGGGAAGCCTCCCTCCGCGAACGTCTCGCCGGCCTCACCGAGAGCGTGCACGGACTCGAGCTGCAGATCCACGAGAAGAAGCTGCACCTGAACAGCTTGCTGGAACGTGTCTCCTCCGAACTCGCCCTGGACGAAGATATTCTCGTTGCGGAATATGGCCCTGATCAGCTCGTTCCGCGGGATCCAGGCGTGGAGGCTGCCGCCGACGATCCGGTCGACGACACCGCCATCCCGTTCGATCGCCGCATCCAGCAGCGTCGACTCGCGGAAGCGGAGCGCAAGCTCGCGCAGCTCGGGCGGGTGAACCCGCTCGCACTCGAGGAGTTCGCCGCGCTCGAGCAGCGGCATGCCTTCCTCACCGAGCAGCTGGCGGACCTCACCCAGACGCGTCAGGACCTTCTGACGATCATCACCGACCTCGACGAGCGGATGCAGGTGATCTTCGCGAGCGCCTTCGAAGACACGAAGGAGGCGTTCGGCCAGGTCTTCCCGTTGCTGTTCCCCGGTGGCACCGGCAGCATCTCGCTCACCGACCCGGACAACATGCTCACGACCGGGATCGAGGTGTCGGTGCGTCCGGTCGGGAAGAAGATCGAGCGCCTGTCGCTGCTCTCCGGAGGTGAGCGGTCTCTGGCGGCCGTGGCCCTGCTCGTCGCGATCTTCAAGGCGAGGCCGAGCCCGTTCTACATTCTCGACGAGGTCGAAGCAGCCCTCGACGACGCCAACCTCGGTCGACTGCTCACCGTCTTCGAACAGCTGCGGGAGAGCTCGCAACTCCTCGTCATCACCCATCAGAAGCGCACCATGGAGATCGCGGATGCGCTCTACGGCGTCTCCATGCGCCAAGACGGCGTGTCGGCGGTCGTGGGGCAGCGGGTCGGCGATCGGGCGGCTGCGGCCGTCTGACGCGGTTGCTGCGCCTCGGACCTCCGATGCGGGGGTCTTCCCCTGGCGCTACCCGTAGGCTGGAGGGATGGCGGAGAAGTCCTGGTCTCTTGGTCGCGCACTGCGCGGCATGTTCGTCAAGCCCACCATCGACGAGACGACCTGGGAGGATCTCGAGACGGCGCTCATCACCGCTGACTTCGGTCCCGACATAAGCGAGCGCGTCGTCGAAGAGCTTCGTGAGAAGGTCGACAGGTATCGGACGACGGACCCCAAGGATCTCCAGCGCATGCTGCGCGAAACGCTCGAGGAGCATTTCGCCAAGTTCGACACGACGCTGAAGCTCACCGAACGTCCGGCGGTCGTGCTCGTGGTCGGTGTCAACGGCGTCGGCAAGACGACCACCATCGGCAAGTTCACGAAGTTTCTCCGCGGCTATCAGCGCAGCGTCGTCGTCGGCGCCGCTGACACCTTCCGCGCCGCTGCGGTCGATCAGCTGGCTACTTGGGCTCAGCGCGGGGGAGCGGCGATCGTGCGTCCGCAGCAGGAGGGACAGGATCCCGCCTCCGTGGCTTTCCAGACCGTGGAGTACGCCATGCGCGAGGGGATCGAGATCGCCATCATCGACACGGCTGGGCGCCTGCATACCAAGGGCGGTCTCATGGACGAGCTGTCGAAGATCAGGCGGGTGATCGAGAAGCAGGCGCCGATCAGCGAGGTTCTCCTCGTCCTCGATGCCACGACCGGCCAGAACGGCGTGATGCAGGCAGAGGCCTTCCTCGAGCATGCCGGTGTCACCGGACTCGTCCTCACCAAGCTCGACGGGTCCGCCAAGGGTGGCTTCGTCCTCGCCGTGCAGGAGCGCACCGGCATCCCCGTCAAGCTGCTCGGACAGGGCGAGGGCATCGACGATCTCACCGGTTTCACCCCCCATGTGTTCGTCCAGTCGTTGGTCGGTTGATGACGGGACTACCGCAGTGAGCACGAGGCTGGTTTCATAGCGTTATGGCGATCGAACACGACTACTTCGGACTCTTGTCCTCGGGTCCCGACGGCTCGATCTTCTGGTCGGAGACCGTCGAGCTCGGCGACCAGAGCGTCACCGTGGATCTGACCGCGCCCGACCAGGATGATGTGTCCTCTGACGCACTCGACATCGCCGCGTCCCTCATCGCCGGTCTCGAGAGCGTCGACGACACCGCCCGCCGGGGAATGCTCGCCGAAGTCGACGACCGCACCAGCGAGGTGACCGAGTACATCCTTCAGCAGCAGGAGACGTACGGGGACGAGCTGCCCGACGTGCTCGTCGATGTCTCGGGCGATGCCGCCGTCGACATCATCCGTTCCTTGCGTCTGATGAGCATGACCATCCTCGCCGACGAGCACGGCGGCTCCGAGCCCTTCGCGGTGCTCGAGTACGCGCTCGACGACAGCTCGACCGATGATGTCCTGCTCGTGAACCTCGGCTCGGACGGCAGCGTGCAGTCCGTCATGAGCGCCGACTGATCCGCCGCCCGGGGCTCGGCCCCGGACGGCGCGGGTCAGACGGCCTGCGCGAACCCGAGGTCTGCGCTGTCGGCGATGTGCGCCAGGTGATCGGGAATCTGCCGGCCCTTCGAAACCATGGACTGCGCCCATAGGCGTCCTGCTCGGTACGATGACCGCACGAGAGGCCCCGCGAGGACGCCGAGGAAGCCGATGCGCTCCGCCTCCTCCTTGAACTCCACGAACTCTGCAGGCTTCACCCAGCGGGCGACCGGGAGATGGCGAGGCGTCGGCCGCAGGTACTGCGTGATCGTGATGATGTCGCATCCGGCCTCGTGCAGGTCGTTCAGCGCCTGGACGACCTCTTCCGGCTCCTCGCCCATGCCGAGGATGAGGTTCGACTTCGTGATCAGTCCGGCGTTCCGGGCCTGGGTGAGGACGTCGAGTGAGCGTTCGTAGCGGAAGGCCGGTCTGATCCGCTTGAAGATGCGCGGCACGGTCTCGACGTTGTGGGCGAAGACCTCGGGGCGGGCGTCGAAGATCTGCCCGAGGAACGCCGGATCGGCGTTGTGCTCGTTCGCGAGCAATTCGACACCGGTGTTCGGGTTGAGTTCGTGGATCTTCCGCACCGTCTCGGCGTTGAGCCACGCACCGGTGTCGGGCAGGTCGTCACGGGCCACGCTCGTCACCGTGGCGTAACGGAGATTCATCCGCACGACGCTCTCGGCGACGCGACGAGGCTCGTCGGTGTCGTAGGCGTCGGGCTTCCCGGTGTCGATCTGGCAGAAGTCGCATCGGCGCGTGCACTGCGAGCCGCCGATGAGGAAGGTCGCCTCTCGGTCTTCCCAGCACTCGTAGATGTTGGGGCAGCCGGCTTCCTGGCACACCGTGTGCAGGTCCTCGCTCTTCACGAGCGAATGCAACGCCGTGTATTCCGGCCCCATCTTCGCCTTGGTCTTGATCCATTCGGGCTTGCGCTCGATCGGCGTCTCTGCGTTTCGGATCTCGAGGCGAAGGAGCTTGCGTCCCTCGGGTGCGGCGGTCATGCGGTGGCTCCTGACAGTTCGGTTCCGGCGTACTCGGCGAGGAACGCCGCGGTCAGCGTCTCTACGAGGTCGATGGGGGAGACGGCGGATCCGATGACCTCGCTCACGGTCGTCACACCGGCGTCGGTGATCCCGCACGGGATGATGCCACGGAATCCGGCCAGCGAGTTGTCGCAGTTCAGTGCGAATCCGTGCATGGTCACGCCCTGCTGCACACGGACGCCGATGGCGGCCACCTTGTCCTCCGAGAGCGGTCGGCGCACCCACACGCCGCTTCGCCCCTCGACCTGATAGCCGTCCACGCCGAATGGACGCAGGACTTCGATCAGCAGACGCTCCAGCCGCCGCACGTGCGCGACGACATCGATGGGCTCGATGAGGCGCACGATCGGGTACCCCACGAGCTGTCCCGGCCCGTGCCAGGTGATCTTGCCACCGCGGTCGACATCGATGACGGGCGTGCCGTCCTGCGGCCGCTCCTGCGGCTCCGTCCGTTTGCCCGCCGTGTACACCGCCTCGTGCTCGAGAAGGATCAGCGTGTCCGGACGCGTACCGTCGACGACGTCGGCGTGGACGCGGCGCTGCAGCTCCCACCCGTCGATGTACGGCACCGGTGTCGGAGCGAATCCGGGGGTGAGGATCTCAAGCATCACGTAGCCACCTTCGTTGCATAAATGGACCGAGGGCAACAATACTCCTTCGATCGGCGTCGAGCGTCGCCACGCCACGCGTCGCGGTAGCGTGAGGATATGACTTCCACTGGCAGGGCTGGCCGCCCGAAGGCGTCATCGCGGGAGACTCTCGCCGAGGCGGCGTGCGAGCTCTTCCTCGAGCGCGGGTATGACGCGACATCCGTGGCGGACATCACTCAGCGTGCCGGAGTCAGCCGCTCCAGTTTCTTCAACTACTTCGCCTCGAAGAGCGACGTGCTGTGGTCCGGCGTCGATGAGCGGATCGGCGCTGCCACCGGCTCGCTCGAACAGCTCGGCAGAGCCGCCACGGGAGAGTCGGTGCGCGACATCCTGCTGCTGGTGGTGCGCGACTTCGCTCCGGACCCGCTCGCCCTCGCCCTTCGGAACGCCGCTGCGATGGGGCTGGAAGAGGAGCTCGTCCGTGATACGGGGCTGCGTCTCGCACGGCTGTCCGCGGCCGTGTCCCTGGCTGCGGCGGCATCCGGTGTCGATGTCATCCGTGCGGACATCCTCGGAGCTGCGCACGCGGCGGCGGTCCTGTCCTCCCTGCGAGTCTGGGCGGAGCAGGGCGCCGGGCGAGGATCCCCGGAGACCGTCCTGCTGGAGGCGCTCGGGACGATTCACGACCTGCCCTGGTCCTGACTCCGCGCTGCGCTGAGCAAGTAGCTTCCGCTCGCGTAGAATCAGAGCACCATGGCTACATTTGGCACGCTCTCCGATCGGCTCACCGAGACCTTCCGCAATCTGCGCACGAAGGGAAAGCTCACCGCGGCCGATGTCGACGGCACCGTCCGCGAGATCCGTCGTGCCCTGCTCGACGCCGATGTGGCGCTCGTCGTGGTCAAGGAGTTCACCGCGAAGGTGCGCGAGCGCGCTCTCGGTGACGAGGTCAACAAGGCGCTCAACCCGGCCCAGCAGGTCGTGCAGATCGTCAACGAGGAACTCGTCCATATTCTCGGTGGCGAGCAGCGTCGTCTGCAGTTCGCGAAGACGGCGCCGACCGTGATCATGCTCGCCGGCCTTCAGGGCTCCGGCAAGACGACGTTCGCGGGCAAGCTCGCCAAGCAGCTCGAGGGCGAAGGGCACACGCCGCTTCTGGTCGCTGCCGACCTGCAGCGTCCGAACGCCGTCAACCAGCTCCAGGTCGTCGCCGAGCAGGCCGGTGCCACGGTCTTCGCTCCCGAGCCCGGAAACGGCGTCGGCGATCCGGTGAAGGTCTCACGCGACGGCGTCGAGTACGCGCGTCGTCAGCAGCACGACGTCGTCATCATCGACACCGCCGGTCGCCTCGGCGTCGACGCCGAGCTCATGAAGCAGGCAGCCGACATTCGCAAGGCGGTGGACCCCGACGAGGTGCTGTTCGTCATCGACGCGATGATCGGTCAAGACGCCGTCAACACGGCCAAGGCCTTCCAGGAGGGCGTCGATTTCACCGGCGTCGTCCTCTCGAAGCTCGACGGTGATGCCCGAGGTGGCGCGGCGCTGTCGGTGGCCTCCGTCACAGGTCGCCCCATCATCTTCGCGTCGACCGGTGAGCGCCTCGAAGACCTCGAGCCGTTCCATCCCGACCGCATGGCGAGCCGCATTCTCGACCTCGGTGACATCCTCACCCTCATCGAGCAGGCCCAGCAGGCCTTCGACGAGGACGAAGCCATCAAGATGGCCGAGAAGCTCGCGACCGAGGCCTTCACGCTCGAGGACTTCCTCGACCAGCTTCAGCAGATGAAGAAGATGGGCTCGATGAAGAAGATGCTCGGGATGCTCCCGGGCATGGGGCAGATGAAGCAGCAGCTCGACGACTTCGACGAGCGTGAGATCGATCGCACCGAGGCCATCATCCGGTCGATGACGCCGGGGGAGCGTCGGAACCCCAAGGTTCTGAACGGCTCGCGTCGCCTGCGCATCGCACGCGGTTCCGGCATGACCGTCACGGATGTGAACCAGCTGGTGCAGCGGTTCGAGCAGGCGGCCAAGATGATGAAGACCGTGGCTCGTGGTGGCACCCCCAACATCCCCGGCATGGGGGCCGTGCCAGGGATGGGCCGCCCCGGCGCGTCCTCGAAGCGCGGGAAGAAGGCCAAGTCGTCCGGTGGTTCTCGATCGGGTAACCCCGCGAAGCGGGCCGCCGAGAACGCCGGTGTCACCTCGACCGCGACCCCGACCGGCTCCGGATTCGGCCTGGGCGGCGGCGCAGCTCAGGCTCCGAGCGAAGCTGACCTCGCCGAGATCCAGAAGCTTTTCGGCAAGAGCTGAGCGCTCTCAGCGCGGCGTCGTGAGCGCTTGCGCAACCGTCGACTCCGTACGTGCGTCTGATGGAGACTTCGGGCGCGCGACGAGCTGCCCCAGAACGAGCGCGCCGAGCGTGAGGACGAATCCGACAGCCTGGAGCGGTGTGAACCGCTCACCGGCGATCACGAGCCCCAAGACCGTCGCGACGATGGGGGACAGGAGCGCGAGGAGTCCCGGCGCGATGACCGGCAGCTGCTGGATACCGCGGAACCAGAGCGTGTAGGCGACGATCCCGCCGGCGGTGGCGAGCCACAGGTAGCCGAGAGCGGCGCCGCCGTCGATCGTCTGCGGCACGCCCTCGACGATCAGGGTGAGAGGCAGCAGCAGCAAACCGCCCGCACTGAGCTGCCAGCCTGCATAGGAGACGGGACCCACGCCGACCGGTCGGCCCCAGCGCTTGGTCAGGATCATCCCCACGCCGGTCGCCGTGACACCGCCGAGGGCGGCGAGAATGCCCCAGAGATCGAGGTCGGCAGCGGGACCGAGGACGACCAGCGCGACACCGCCTGCGCCCACCACGGCCGCGGTGGCTGTGATCGGCCGGATCCGCTCGTGGAGGACGAGCGCTCCGAGCGCCAGGACGATGAGCGGCTGCGCTCCGGCGACGGCTGCGGCGACGCCGCCCGGAAGCCGCTCGGCAGCGAGGAACAGCAGGGGGAAGAACGCGCCGATGTTGAGTGCGCCCAGGACGAACGACTTCCACCACCAGGAGCCGTGCGGGAGTCGCCGACTGATGGCGACCGCGAGGAGACCCGCTGGGAGCGAGCGGAGCAGGCCGGCGAACAGCGGATGCCCGGCGGGGAGCAGCTCCGTGGTCACGAGGTAGGTGGTGCCCCAGGCGATGGGAGCAAGAGCGGTCGTCAGCACCAGTGTCAGGCGGTTCATCCTTCCAGCGTGCGTCGCGACTGTCCATGAGTCCAACGCATGTTTGTCACGCAAGCCATGACCCTGCATCATGGATGAATGGAACTCCAGCAGCTCCGCTACGTGGTGGAAGTGGCCGACACCCTGAGCTTCACCCGGGCAGCCGAACGGTGCTTCGTCACCCAGTCGGCGTTGAGCCACCAGATCGCATCCCTCGAACGCGAAATCGGGCGCCGTCTCTTCGTGCGGTCGAGCCGTAGCGTCCGTCTGAGCGAGGCCGGCCAGGCATTCGTCGAGCATGCGCGTATCGCCCTTCGCGCAGCGGAGCGGGCGAAGGAGGACGCCGCCGCCGTCGACGGCGTCGTGGAGGGTACGCTTCGGATCGGTGTGATCCCGACGGTGACTGCCATCGACGTCCCCGCGGTGCTCGTCGCCTATCGTGCGGCGCACCCACGCGTGAGAGTGGAACTCCAAGTAGGCAACAGTGACGTCCTGATACGCAGGCTCCGACAGGATGAGCTCGATATCGCCCTGCTCGGCCTGCGCGATGGGCTGGATCCGGTCGGTGTGGCATCGCACGCCCTCTCTCGCGCGCGGCTCGTCGCCGTATTCCCCCGGGGGCACGAGCTCGCGCTCAGGAGCAGCATCGAACTGGAGGACATCGCGGGGATGACCTTCGCGGACTTCCCCGCGGCGACCTCAGGACGGGCCCAGAGCGACGCAGCGTTCACGGCTGCGGGGTTGACGCGGGATGTCGCTTTCGAGGCCGACTCCGCGACGCTCATCCTCGGGCTGGTGGAGGCGGGGCTGGCGGTGACGTTGCTGGCGCCGGGAACCGTCGAGCGCTCCGGATTCGATGTGGCCACGGCGGAGGTGCGCGGTGGTCCCGTGCGTGTCGAGTATCTCGCCTGGGATATCGCCGCGCCACGGAACGTCGCTCGGGCGTTCGTCGCCATCATGGAAGCCACCGACGTGGTGACGTCATCACCCTGAGGCCTGCGCTAGCCTGAATCCGTTTGAGCCCCTGCCGAAGAGGTTCTTCGGGCGGTGGCCATCGGAGGAGAGTACTGCGTGGGGTTTCTGAATTTCGGTAAGAAGTCGAACGACTCACAGCCCGATCCCGACCTTGAAGACCTCACTGTTCGTGAGGCCGCGCTCCTGCGGTCGCTGTTCGCGTCGAAGTGGCCTGCGGCAGAGGGGGCGATCACCATGCACGGCGACTACGCCGAGGGAGCATCCGGGGCGCAGTACGGGCTCTACAACCTCTCCCGCGCTGTGAAGCTCGAGCCGGAGTCGAACTGGCCCGAGGTTGTCGAACGCCATATCGCGGGGCTGCTCAGCCGGCAGTCCGCACCTCGGGATGAGGACCTCTCCGATGACGAGATCCTCTCGCTGGTCAAAGCGCGTCTCATTCCTTCGGCGTACCTTCCGGCGGCCCAACGTGAAACGTTCGCTTACCGCCGTGCGATCGTGGACGGCCTCGAGGTGATCCTCATGCTGGATCATCCCGAGTTCACGAGTGCCGTTCCTGACTCGATCGTCGGCCGGTTCGAGGCCGAACAACTGTGGGCGGTCGCCCTCGCGGCGGTGTCGACCGAGCCGATCGACGAGATCCACACCCTCGACACGGGCAACGGAGCTTTCCAGGCGATCGTCTCGGACTCGATGTTCACGGCGAGTCGCGTACTCGACTTCCCGGGCCTTCTGCCCGCTGCCGGCGTCTCTTCTGCGCCCCACGGCGTGCTCTTCGCCGTACCCTCTCGCCATCACGTGGCGTTCCACGTCATCACCGGACCGGAGGCGATCCACGTCGTGCAGGACTTGCATGGATTCGCTCAGCAGATGTTCGGACAAGGCGTCGGAGAGATCTCGGCGGATGTCTTCTACTGGAGCGATGCCGGGTACGAGCAGGTGACGTCGAGCGATGAGAGCGGACGGATCGCCGTCGACGGCACCGGCGCGTTCTTCGCGTCGATCAACGGATTCTGACGGTCTGACGCTTCTTCCGGTGGGACGGAGAAGCGGGTCCGGAGCAAGAGCTCCGGACCCGCTTCGTCTTGATGTCAGATCACTTCACGTCTTCGTCGACCCAGTCCATCGACTTGGTGACGGCCTTGCGCCACAGGCGCAGCTGACGGTCGCGTTCTCCGGCTTCCATCGACGGCTCCCAGCGCTTGTCCTCCTGCCAGTTGGCGGAAAGGTCATCGAGGCCGTTCCAGAACCCGACTGCGAGTCCCGCAGCGTAGGCCGCACCGAGCGCGGTGGTCTCCGCGACCACCGGGCGCACGACCGGAACGCCGAGGACGTCAGCCTGGAACTGCATGAGCGCATCGTTGGCGACCATGCCGCCGTCGACCTTGAGCTCGGTCAGGTCCACACCGGCGTCAGCGTTGACAGCATCGAGCACGTCGCGCGTCTGGAAGGCCACGGCTTCGAGAGCTGCGCGCGCGATGTGGTTCTTGTTGGCGTAGCGCGTGAGACCGACGATCGCCCCGCGAGCGTCCGGGCGCCAGTACGGCGCGAACAGGCCGGAGAACGCCGGGACGATGTACACGCCGCCGTTGTCGTCGACCTTGTCCGCCAGCTCCTCGACCTCGGGTGCGGAGGAGATGATGCCGAGCTGGTCACGCAGCCACTGGATCAGAGATCCGGTGACCGCGATCGAACCCTCGAGCGCGTAGTGGGTCGGGCCGTCGCCGAGCTTGTACCCGACGGTGGTCAGCAGCCCGTTCTTCGAGTGGACGATCTCCTCGCCCGTGTTGAAGATCAGGAAGCAGCCGGTTCCGTAGGTGTTCTTGCTCTCACCGGTCTGGAACGCTGCCTGCCCGAACGTCGCGGCCTGCTGATCGCCCAGGATTCCGGCGATCGGCGTCTCACGGAGCAGAGAAGAGTCCTCGGCCGCGCCGTACACCTCCGAGGACGAACGGATCTCCGGCATCATCGAGCGCGGCACACCGAACGCCTCGAGAATGTCGTCGCGCCATTCGAGCGTCTCGAGGTCCATGAACATCGTGCGCGAGGCGTTGGTGACGTCGGTCACGTGTACACCGCCGTCGGCGCCGCCCGTCAGGTTCCAGAGCACCCAGCTGTCGGTGGTGCCGAAGATGAGGTCTCCGGCCTCCGCCTTCTCGCGGGCGCCGTCGACGTTCTCCAGGATCCAGGCGATCTTGGTGCCCGAGAAGTAGGTCGCGAGCGGGAGCCCGACGACCGGCTTGAACCTCTCGACGCCACCATCAGCAGCGAGGCGATCGACGATGTCCTGGGTGCGGGTGTCCTGCCAGACGATGGCGTTGTAGGCGGGCTTGCCGGTCTTCTTGTCCCAGACGACCGCGGTTTCGCGCTGGTTGGTGATGCCCACTGCGGCGATGTCGTGGCGGGTGAGGTCGGCGCGGCTCAGTGCCAGACCGATGACCTCCTGGACGTTGCGCCAGATCTCGGCGGCATCGTGCTCGACCCAGCCGGCCTTCGGCAGGATCTGCTCGTGCTCCTTCTGGCCCGTCGCGATGATGCTGCCCTTCTTGTCGAAGATGATCGCGCGGCTCGAAGTCGTTCCCTGGTCGATGGCGAGAATGTAGTCAGCCATTGTGTTCTCCTTTGAATTCAGGTCGTTCAGGCGAGGTGCAGCAGGACGGGAGCTGCAGCAGCGGCGATCGCACCACCGATGAGCGGACCGACCACCGGGACCCACGAGTAGGACCAGTCGCTGGAGCCCTTGCCCTTGATCGGCAGGATCGCGTGAGCGATGCGCGGACCGAGGTCACGGGCAGGGTTGATCGCGTAACCGGTCGGTCCACCGAGCGAGGCGCCGATGGCGACCACGAGCAGTGCCACGGGGAGGGCCGTGAGCGGTCCGAGGCCTCCGGGCGTGCCGACCTCGATGTCGCCGTAGTCGGCGAAGGCGAGGATCACGAAGACCAGCACGAAGGTGCCGATGATCTCCGTGACGAGGTTCCAGCCGTACGAGCGGATCGCGGGACCGGTCGAGAAGACGCCGAGCTTGTTGGCGGCCTCCGGCTCCTCGTCGAAGTGCTGCTTGTAGGCGAGCCACACGACGATCGCACCGATGATCGCGCCGACGAGCTCAGCCGCGGTGGCGACCAGGAACATCGGGAAGTCGATCGTGCCCGAGATCAGCAGGCCGATTCCGACGGCCGGGTTGAGGATCGCACCGGAGTACGCCGAGACGAGCACACCGGCGAAGACCGCGAGGCCCCATCCCCAGTTGACCATCAGGAAGCCGCCGCCGAAGCCCTTGTTCTTCGCGAGAGCGACGTTCGCTACGACACCGCATCCGAGCAGCACCAGCATCGCCGTGCCGACCAGTTCGGAGAGGAAGTAGAGACCGAGATTCACATCAGCCATGTCTTCTTTGACCTTTCTTGTGTGTCGAGGCCCCTCTGCCCCGACACTTTATGGGAGTTGCACCGCGAGGAGGGCGGCAGTGCGAGATCCTGTCAGCCGCGGGTGCGGGACGGGATGTCGAGTCCGTGTCGTTCGTTCAGCAGTTCGCGGGTCTGTTCGAGCTCGGCGTCGTGGCGCGAGCGGTCCCAGCCGAGCATCGGCGCCAGGGCATCAGCGATCTCATCGAGCACCTCGGCATTCGCGCCACCGGTGAATGCGATGCTGGTGCGGCGGAGGACGACGTCCTCGAGCCGGGCCACCATCTCGTTCTGCACCATCCATTCGAGCTCGCGTGTGGAAAGGTCGCCGCCGGCGAGCGGTGCGTCCGCTCCCTGCTCGACGTACTCCCAGACCTGAGCGGCCCGTGTCCCGTAGCGGGCGAGCAGACGGTCTGCCCGAGCGCCGGCACCGGGAAGGTTCTCTTCGAACCAGATGCGCTTCGCCTTCTCCGTGCGTGGGAACGCGCGCCCTCCGCCGATGGCGCGTCCGGCCGTCGAGACCGTCCTGGTGCGGTTGATGAGGCCGAGCACGATGTCGGAGAGGGACTCGCCGAGCGCGCGGAACGTCGTCCACTTGCCGCCGACGAGGCTGACGAGCGGGACAGCGCCCTTCTCGTCGACCTCGATGCGGTAATCGCGGGACACGAAGCCGGGAGCGGTGTCCTCGTGGCGCGGGAGCGGGCGGATGCCCGAGAACTTGTACACGATCTGGTTGCGCTTGACCGGGATGGTCGGGAACACGTGGTGGATCAGGTCGAAGAAGTAGTCGACCTCCTCCTCCGTGCACACCGGGATCTCACGAGGGTCGGCGTCGATGTCGGTCGTGCCGACAAGGACGCGTCCCTTGAGCGGGTAGATGAGCACGATGCGGCCGTCGGAGTGCTCGAAGAAGATCTCGCGCCCCTGGGTCGCCTCGAGGAGCTCGGGGTGATCGAGCACGATGTGCGACCCCTTGGTGCCGCCCATGAAGCGAGTGTCGGTGCCGAGCGCGTCGTTCGTCAGATCGGTCCACGGTCCGGAGGCGTTCACGACCACATCTGCCTGCACCGTGAACTCGGTGCCGCTCTCGCGGTCGCGGAGCACGACCTTGTCGCCGTCGCGCGCGATCGCCTCGACGTAGTTGAGGGCGTGCGCGCCGGGGTGCGCCGTGAGGCCGTCCTGCAGCACGTCGAGGGCGAGCCGCTCGGGGTCGTGCATCGAGGCGTCGTAGTACGTCGCGGTGTACTTGATCTTCGGGTCGAGCGAAGGCAGCTCGGCGAGGGACTTCTTACGTCCGAGGAAGCGGTGCCGAGGAACCATTCCGCCGTCGCGGGAGAACGTGTCGTAGATCGTCAGGCCGACCTTGATCAGGAAGGCGCCGCGCTCCTGGGGCTTGCCGCTCTTGTGCGTCAGGAAGCGCAGGGGAGCGGACAGGATGCCCGAGAAGGTCGAATAGATCGGGATCGTCGTCTGCAGCGGCTTGACATAGTGCGGGGCGATCTTGAGAAGGCCGTTGCGCTCTTCCACGGACTCGCGCACGAGTCGGAACTCGCCGTTCTCGAGATAGCGGATGCCACCGTGGATCATGTGGCTGGACGCTGACGACGCGCCCGAGGCGAAGTCCCCGCGCTCGACGAGCACGACGTCGACTCCTTGGAGTGCCAGGTCGCGGAACGTCGAGATGCCGTTGATCCCGCCGCCGATGACGAGGACGCTCGTGCGTCCGGATTCACGGACGCCGCGAACTTCTTCGCGCTCCGCTGACGAGTGTGTCGAATCGATCATCGTCGACCCTCTCTTCCTTACTTGCCAACCAGCATCGACCTGTGTGGCATCCCGCGCAAGCCCACTGCACATATGTGCAAGGATCGAGGATGAGGAGGATGTCATGGTCGGTGTAAGCCCGGAATCACGCGACAGCAAGCTGATCGCGGCGCTCACCGCCGCGCAGCTCTACTACATGC
Source organism: Microbacterium sp. MYb54 (assembly GCF_002979515.1). Taxonomy (GTDB): domain Bacteria; phylum Actinomycetota; class Actinomycetes; order Actinomycetales; family Microbacteriaceae; genus Microbacterium. Next base: position 275,806 of record NZ_PCPA01000001.1, read on the forward strand.
AGGACAAGACCATGGAGGTCATCGCGAAGGAGCTCGGCACCTCCCGGTCATCCGTCTCGCGTCTGCTGAGCTTCGCGCGGGAGAGCGGTCTGGTGGACATCCGGATCAACTCGCCCCTCGAGCGCCTCGGCATGCTCGAACATCGGATCCGCGATCGGCATCGTGTGGCGGCGCACGTCGTGCCGATGCCGGAGATCCTCAGCGAGGTGGAGCGTCTCGAGCGCGTGGCGCTCACCGCCGGTCGTCTGCTGTCGCAGTTCGTCGATTCGAACATGGTGATCGGCGTCGCGTGGGGATCGACCATCAGCGCTGTGAGTCGTGGTCTCACACAGAAGGAGACCCACAACACGACCTTCGTACAACTCAACGGCGCCGGCAACACGCAGACGACGGGAGTGGAGTACTCCAGCGACATCCTGCAACGCTTCGGCAGCGCCTTCGGCGCGCAGGTGCAGCAGTTCCCCGTTCCCGCATTCTTCGATGACCCGGCGACACGGGAGGCGATGTGGCGCGAGCGGAGTACGCGTCGTGTGCTCGATCTTCAGGCGAAGATGGACGTCGCCGTCTTCAGCCTCGGTTCTCCCGCAGCTGAAGTGCCCAGTCGCGTCTACGTCGGCGGCTATCTCGGACGCGACGACTACCGCAGTCTCCGGGAGGATCACGCGATCGGCGACGTCGCGACGGTCTTCTTCCGCTCAGACGGCTCGTGGCGTGACATCAGGGTCAATGCCAGGGCGACCGGACCTGGCCTGGATCGCCTCCGACGCGTTCCGCGTCGGGTCTGCGTCGTCTCGGGGATCCCCAAGCTGGTGAGCCTTCGCGCCGCATTGGCTGCCGGGCTCATCACTGACGTCGTCCTCGATGAGGGGCTCGCTCGGCGACTCGTCGAGGATTGAACGCATCGCCCTCACCGACGGCTACGGTTCCTCGGTCGAAGCCTCCGGCCCGGAGCGGAACTCGCGGATCAGATGCCTGACCACCGCTGTGAGGTCGCCTCCTGCGGCATCCGCCACGGCGAGCTGACGCGCGTAGCTCGCGCCACCCTCCAAGATCGTCGCGACACCTCCGAACTCTCGAATGCAACCGAGCTCCACGGCCACCGGAGCCAGCTCGTCGAGCGTCTCGGCGAGATGCTCTCGCACCGGGCGCTGGGTGCCTTCGGCGTCGACGATGATCCGCGCCTCGAGGCCATATCGTGCCGCACGCCATTTGTTCTCGCGGTGGAACCAGGCGGGAAGCTCCGGGAGTGTCTTCCCTTCGTCGAGCTGGCGGGAGAAATGCTCCACGAGCACCTGGACGAGGGAGGCGACCGATGCCAGCTCGGGAAGGGTCGACAGGCCGTCGCACGCCCGCACCTCGATGGTTCCCCAGCGTGGAGCCGGGCGAATGTCCCAGCGCACTTCCGTCGCGTCGGCCATCACGCCCGTGCGCACCATGTCGTCGAGGTAGGACTCGTACTGCGACCAGTCATGCAGAGGCCAGGGGAGTCCGGCGGTGGGGAGCTGCTGGAATACAAGAGCTCGGTTCGACGCGTAACCGGTGCGTTCGCCCGCCCAGTAGGGGCTCGACGCAGCCAGCGACTGCAGATGAGGGAGGAATCCGGCGAGGGCGTTGATGATGGGGAACACCTTGCGGTGGTCCTCCACGCCGATGTGCACGTGGATGCCCCAGATCATCATGTTGCGCCCCCACCACTGAGTGCGCTCGATCAGGGTGTGGTAACGCGACTTGTCGGTCACCTGCTGGTCGAACCACTGTGCGAACGGATGACTTCCCGCCGACAGAAGCTCGATTCCCGCAGGGTCGGTAGCTGAGCGGACGGCTGTGATCGCGTTGGCGATGTCGTCGACGGCGTGTGCCACCGAATCTCCGATGCCGCTCGTGACCTCTATCGTGTTCGTGAGTAGTTCACCTGTGACGGTATGGCGCTCATCGGCGCTCTCGGCCTCGAGTGCAGCGAGCAGTTCGGGGGCGCGTCCGACGAGGTCACCGCTCGCGGGATCGGCGAGCATGATCTCCCATTCGAGGCCGACGGTGGATCGGGGAGATGAGGCGAACTCGAGCTTCACCCGCACAGTCTGGCACGCGTGCGGCGCGACACGGCAACGCCGGTTTCGCCACGTTTCGCGCCTGGGACGTGCATCTGGCAGAATAGAGGGTCGGACCACCTGCTCGACCCTCTATCCGGCAGGTGTCCACACTCATTTGAGCTTCCGCCGGGTGTGCACCCCACTCTCCAGGCGATCAGTTCGTTTCCTTCCACACAATTCAGGAGAATCGTGGCTGTCAAGATTCGTCTCAAGCGCCTGGGCAAGATCCGTGCGCCGTACTACCGCATCGTCGTCGCCGACTCGAAGACCAAGCGCGACGGTCGCGTGATCGAGGAGATCGGCAAGTACCACCCCACCGAGGAGCCCTCCTTCATCGAGGTCAACTCCGAGCGTGCGCAGTACTGGCTCTCCGTCGGCGCACAGCCGACCGAGCAGGTCGCCGCCATCCTCAAGATCACGGGCGACTGGGGCAAGTTCAAGGGCGACGCTGACGCGAAGTCCACGCTCAAGGTCAAGGAGCCCAAGGTTCCGTTCGAGATCGACGGCTCCAAGAAGTCTGTCGTCAAGCCCAAGGTCGAGAAGAAGGTGGAGGCCCCCGCTGAGGAGGCTCCCGCCGCGGCCGACGCGGAGGCCGCTGAGGCTCCCGCAGCAGACGCAGAGTAATCCGTCGTGCTCGCCGCCGCGCTCGAACACATCGTCAAGGGGATCGTCGATCACCCGGAAGATGTCCGTATCAACGAATCCACTTCGCCGCGAGGCGACCTCCTCGAGGTGCGTGTGCACCCCGATGACCGTGGACGCGTAATCGGGCGCGGCGGCCGCACTGCGAAGGCCCTTCGCACTCTCGTCAGCGCACTCGCTGACGGGCGTCGGGTCCGCGTCGATGTCGCGGACGACTGACGTGGTGCCGAAGGACCGCAACCAGGGCAAGAATCAGCTGCGTGTCGGACGCCTCGTCAAGGCTCACGGCCTCAAGGGCGGGCTCAAGCTCGAGCTGTACACCGACAATCCCGAGGGCCGCTTCACTCCGGGTGCCGGGTTCACGGTACAGGTGCCAGAGGCATCTCCGTGGCACGGCAAGGACATCACCGTCCGCGAGTACCGGGTGATGAACGGCAACCCCGTCGTCTTCTTCGACGACGTCGAAGACCGCGAGGCGGCAGAGAGTCTCGTCAAGGCGATCCTCTGGATCGACCACGATGTCGACGAGGTCGAGAATGACGCCTGGTTCGACCACCAGCTCGTCGGGCTCGACGTCGTCCGCGACGACACGATCGTCGGCCGCGTCGTTCGTGTCGAGCACTTCCCGGCACAGGATCTCCTGATCGTCAAGGCGGGCGAGAACGAGGTCATGGTGCCGTTCGTCTCGGCAATCGTCCCGACCGTCGATGTCGCCGCCGGCCGAGTGATCGTGACGCCGCCGGCAGGTCTGTTCGAGGAGCTGCCGGATGCCGCGGATGCCGAGCCGCAGTCGGGCTCGGACGCCGAAGCGGCCGAGTGAGCGCTGATACGGTTCCCCCGTGCGTATCGACGTCGTCTCCATCTTCCCGTCCTACTTCGACGCTCTGACGCTCTCCCTGCTCGGGAAGGCCCAGGAAGCGGGCATCATCGACCTTCGGGTACGAGACCTCAGGGACTGGACTTCCGATCGTCACCGTACGGTGGACGACACTCCCTACGGCGGCGGTGCCGGGATGGTCATGAAGCCGGAGCCCTGGGGGCTCGCGCTCGATGAGGTCGCCGGTGCTTCCGAGGCCCCGGGTTCCGAGCGTCCGACGATCATCTTCCCGTCGCCTGCCGGCGAGGTCTTCACGCAGAAGACGGCGCGTCAGTTGGCCACGCGCGAGCATCTCGTGTTCGGCTGCGGTCGTTACGAAGGTATCGACGAGCGCGTGTTCGAGTACGCCGCCTCCCTCGGAGAAGTGCGTCTGGTCAGCCTCGGCGACTACGTGCTCAACGGGGGAGAGGTCGCCACGATGGCGATGATCGAAGCCATCGGTCGACTCATCCCCGGCGTCGTCGGCAACCCTGAGAGCCTCGTCGAGGAGTCCCACGAAGACGGGCTGCTGGAGTACCCCTCCTACACGAAACCCGCATCATGGCGCGAGCGTTCCGTGCCGGAGGTGCTGCTGAGCGGCAACCACGCCGCGATCGCCGCCTGGCGTCGTGAACAGCAGCTCGAACGCACGAAGAATCGTCGTCCCGATCTTCTCGCGGACGACGACTCCTCTCAGTCCTGATCGGGGCTGAGAGCCGAATCCGGTCCGGGTATTCGTCAGAGCATGCGCTCCGACCGCCCATCGATCTCGAAGACGACTCCGTGCGGATGCCTCAGTGCGAGGGCGCTCGAGGCGTCGAGCCCTCGCAGCTCGGCGCGAAGCATGCGTCCGATCATCTCGTGGCTCACGAGCAGTGGTGTGCCTTCTGACGCCCATCCGCAGCTGCTGAGAGCCTTTCGCGCCCGCGCCCTGGCCTGCGCATAGCTCTCGCCGCCGGGGAAGGCCCAGCCGTAGCGGTTCGCTGCGCGCTCTTCTCTCGCAGCCGGATAGGCATCATCGATCTCATCCCAGGTCATGCCTGCCAGCTCTCCGTGATCGAGCTCAGCGAGTTCCGGAACCTCGACGAGGTCGGCACCGATCCTGTCGGCGATGATGGTCGAGGTCTGCATCGCTCGGCCGAGTGGGCTGGAGCACACGGTGTGCACGCCGGCATCCACGACCCTCGCCGCGATCGCTTGAGCTTGCTGGATGCCTTCGTCGGTGAGAGGGGAGTCGAGCTGGCCCTGCAGGCGATGCTGCACGTTCCAGGTCGTCTGCCCGTGCCGAGCGAGGAGCAGACGCTCCGGCACGTGACGGTCCTGCGGAATCATGGACTCAGGATGGCATACGCCGCAGGTGGAGTCTTCAAAAGGCTCGGCGCCCGTCACTGACGTCGAGTCGGCCTCGCGCCGTCGGGGCGCGGAACACCCTCAGTCGACGCCGAGGAAGGACCGGTCCGTGAGGATGATCGGGCCGTCTTCTGTGATCGCGATGGTGTGCTCCGAGTGCGCGCCGCGGGAGCCGTCAGCGCTGCGTAGAGTCCACCCGTCCGGGTCTGTGACCAGCTCGTCTGTCGTCGCCAGGAACCACGGCTCCAGTGCGAGGACCAGCCCGGCGCGCAGGGGGAATCCCCGACCGGCGCGGCCGTCGTTCGGGACATGGGGGTCTCCGTGCATCGTGCGCCCGACACCGTGTCCGCCGAAGTCGGTGTTGATCGAGTAGCCGTCGCGGTGCGCGACTGCCGCGACAGCGGCGGAGATGTCTCCGATGCGGTTCCCGACCGTGGCGGTGTCGATAGCGGCGGTCAGGGCGCGCTCGGTGGTGTCGATGAGTCGGAGATCTTCTTCACGCGCCGTTCCGACGACGAACGAGACTGCGGAGTCAGCGACCCATCCATCCACCGAGACGGCGAAGTCGAGGGTCACGAGGTCGCCGTCGCGCAGCGTGTAGTCGTGGGGGAGACCATGCAGCACCGCGTCGTTGACCGAGGTGCAGATGACCTTGCCGAAGGGGCTCGCGCCGAAGGAAGGGTGGTAGTCGATGTAGCAGGATTCGGCTCCGGCTTTGCGGATCATGTCGTGCGCGCGGCGATCGATCGAGAGGAGATTCGTCCCGACCTTCGTCTCATCGCGCAGCGTCGCCAGCGTCTCGGCGACGAATCGTCCTGCCGTGCGCATCTCATCGATCTCGGCAGGGGTGCGCAGTTCGATCATCGGGTGTCCTCTCGTCATGTCCATTCTCCCTGATCCGGCGCGGCAGGATCCCCGACCGCTCTCAGCGAACACCGGGGCGCGCGGGTGAGCGGCGTCGTACGATCTGAGCATGTGGTTGCGACAGGCCTTCTTCCGGTGGCTCCTTCCGGCGGCTTTCCTGCTGCCACTCTGGCTGCTGATCGGGTGGGGCATCTTCCAGGGCGGCTGGTCGATCTTCTGGGTGCTCCTCATCGCGATGCCGTCGGTCTTCGTCGGCCAGCTTCTGCTCACCCTGCTGACTCGATCCCGTCCATCCGTCCGCATCGAAAGGGCCGTCTCGTGGTGGGACGTCGCCGGGTTCACGCTCTGGCACGGGCTCACGATCGCTGTCGGATTCTTCATCGACGGTGCGTTCCCGTGGCTGCTCACCGGGGCGATCATCGCGGGTATCGGTCTCATCTGGCTGCAGCTGTGGCAATTGTGGAACGAGGCGAAGGGCAGCGGGTCCCGACTGCGCGAGACCATCACGTGGTCCACGATCCCGACCGTCGATGAACCGGCGCCTCCGACGCGGGCGCACGAGGTCATCGTGGTGCGGGAGACTGACACCCGCGACTGACGTCGGCGTTTTGGACGGGCGCGGCATCCATGGCAGAATGAGTGTTTGTGCTGTGACCGGCTCTGCCACAGGGGAGCCCGCGGACGCGTCAGCTCCGTACAGTTCAATCCTTTTCTTATTCCTTTGAAAACATGCATGCGACCTGTGGCGGGTGCAGAGAGAGACGATCATGCAGATCCTCGACGCCGTCGACGCGGCTTCCCTTCGTTCGGACATCCCGGACTTCTTCCCCGGTGACACCGTCAAGGTGCACGTCAACATCACCGAGGGCAGCCGCTCTCGTATCCAGGTCTTCCAGGGCGTCGTCATCGGCCGCCAGGGCGATGGTGTGCGCGAGACGTTCTGCGTCCGCAAGATCAGCTTCCAGGTGGGCGTCGAGCGTACCTTCCCGGTGCACTCCCCGGTGATCGACCACATCGAGGTCGTCACGCGCGGTGACGTGCGTCGTGCGAAGCTCTACTACCTCCGCCAGCTCCGTGGCAAGAAGGCGAAGATCAAGGAGAAGCGCGACCGCTGAGTCGCAGCATCTCCACAGCACCCCGGGACACGATGTCCCGGGGTGCTTTGTTCTCCCCACGGTGTGCGAACCTAGATACCGTCGCCGCAAGCCGGTGCATGATCGTGAAGGAACCTGATGACTGAATCCTCGTCCGCGCCCACGTCCAGACGTCGCCGCGGGTTCCTGGTCTTCCTCCGCGACGTGCTGGTGATCGTCGTGATCGCCGCCCTGGTCTCGTTCGTGGTGAAGAGCTTCGTCGTGCGCTCTTTCTACATCCCGTCAGCCTCGATGGAACGCACGCTGCTGATCAACGACCGCATCCTCGTCGACGAGCTCACACCGCGGTGGACCGACTACGAACGGGGAGATGTCGTCGTCTTCAAGGACCCGGGTGGCTGGCTCGATGGTCAGCCGCAGACGTCGGCCCAACCGCCGCTGGTCGAAGCAGTCGACTGGGTCCTGAACTTCGTCGGCATCTCTGCGACCGATTCGCAGGACCACCTCGTCAAGCGTGTCATCGGTCTTCCCGGTGACCATGTGGTGTGCTGCAACGCCCTGGGTCAGATCACCATCAACGGGGCACCCATCGACGAGCTCAGCTACCTCAACCTCCCTCCGGGAGACACCGCCGCATCGAACGAGCCGTTCGACGTCGTCGTCCCCGAGGACTCCGTTTGGTTGCTCGGTGACAATCGCGACCGTTCGCGCGACGCGCGTGCGCACCAGGATCTTCCCAGCGGAGGCTTCGTCCCGATGGAGAACATCGTGGGCAAGGCATTCCTCACGACATGGCCGCTGAATCGGATGGGGCCGATCGACGGTCACCACGAGATCTTCAACGGCGTACCGGCGCCGGAATGACCGTCGTCGCACCGCGTCTCACCCTGGAGCGCCAGCTCCTCGGCGAGTGCGACTTGATCGTCTCGCTTGATGAGGTCGGTCGGGGCGCTCTTGCCGGGCCGGTCGCCGTCGGGGCTGCGGCTATGGATGCTGCGGGCGCTCGTCGTCGGGTGCCCGAGGGCCTCCGCGACTCAAAGCTCGTCACCGAGAAGCGCCGCCCCGACGTCGCAGCCCGCGCGGCTGCCTGGGTGCAGGCCTCTGCGGTCGGCTGGGCGAGCGCTGCAGAGGTCGACGAGCACGGCATCATGCGGGCACTCGGGCTTGCCGCGTCGCGCGCGGTTCAGGCCATCGCCGACCAGGGCGCCACGTTGGAGGGAGCGCTCATCCTGCTCGACGGCAACCACGACTACGTGTCGAAGGTGCACCCCGTGCCGTTGCGAGTTCGACCGGTGATCAAGGCGGACCGTGACTGCGCGTCGGTGTCTGCGGCTTCGGTGATCGCCAAGGTCGCGCGCGACACCCACATGGCGGAGCTTCACGAGAGCCATCCGTCCTATCAATGGAACCGGAACAAGGGCTATGCGAGCCCCGAGCACCGAGATGCCATCCGAAGTATCGGACTATCCCCGTTCCATAGGGCGTCCTGGGCGATCGCTGACGTTCCCACGCTCTTCTGAACGAACCGGTCGGTCTGTCGGAAGAGCGCGATGCCGCGCCGCAGCGCCCACGACTCTAGGATGGAGAGATCATGGATGAGGAAGCCTTCGACGACTACGACCGCGAGCTCGAGCTGGCACTGTTCCGGGAGTACCGGGATGTGGTGTCGCAGTTCCAGTACGTCGTGGAGACCGAGCGCCGGTTCTACCTGGCGAACGAGGTCAATGTCGTCCGCCGTGACACCGAGCACGACTTCTACTTCGAGATCTCGATGAGCGATGTCTGGGTGTGGGACATCTACCGTGCCGACCGTTTCGTGAAGGCTGTGCGCGTGCTGACGTTCAAAGACGTCAACGTCGAGGAGCTGCAGCGCCGGGAGTTCGAGCTCCCGCAGGAGCTCTCGCTCGACGGAGAGTGATGGCCTCGCCCTCCAGGCGATCGCGGTGACGGCTCTCCACATGAAGGCGAAGAGCTGACTTCTCCCCAACGCCCGCACGACGGCCGCGATAACGGATCCGCCAGCTCGGAACCCGCGTGATGCTGGGCAGATGGCAGCGAAGGATGAACTCGGCAGAGCAGGGGAAGAGCGCGCAGCGCAGCACCTGACGGGCAATGGCTACACAGTGCTCACCAGGAACTGGCGTTGTGCGCAAGGTGAGATCGACATCGTCGCCTCGTGCGGCGGTCATCTCGCGGTGGTCGAAGTGAAGACACGACGAACGGCCGCCTATGGGCACCCGTTCGAGGCGATCGACCGGCGCAAGCTCCGTCGACTGTGGCAACTCGCACAGGCCTGGATCGCCGAGCACCCGGATGCCGCTCGTGGTCGCGTCCTTCGGCTGGAGGCGATCGGGATCGTCGGACCTGACCCGTTCGTCGGTGCGCTCGAGCATCTGGTGGACATCGCATGAGCACCGCGCGCACCTGGGCGGTCGCACTCACCGGGGTCGACGGGCATCTCGTCGAGGTCGAGGCGGACATGTCGAATCAGACTCCCGAGTTCCGGATCATCGGGCTGCCGGACAAGTCGCTGGGGGAGGCAGTGCAGCGTGTGCACAACGCCTGCAAGAACGCCGGACTTGACCTGCCTCGGCGGCGGCTCACCGTCAACCTGTCTCCGGCGAGTCTTCCCAAACACGGGGCCGGGTTCGATCTCGGGGTCGCAGTCGCCTCCCTCGCCGCCGCCGGATTGATCGATCCGCGCTCGATCGCAGCTACCGTCCATGTCGGCGAGCTCGGGCTCGACGGTCGAATCCGGCCTGTTCCCGGAGTCCTCCCCGCGGTGTTCGCGGCCGTAAGCGCCGGATTCGAACGGGTGATCGTACCGCGGGGGAATGAAGCAGAAGCGAAGCTGGTGCCGGGTGTCGAGGTGCGAGCGGCATCGTCGCTGGCGGAAGTCGCCGTCTGGCACGGCGCCGATGTCGAAGCACCAGACGTCGAAGCCGTCGAGGGGCAGGCAGCGACGAACCGCGATCGGGAACTGCTCGATCTCGCCGACGTCGTCGGGCAGGAAGAGGCGGTGGAAGCGCTCATCGTGGCTGCGGCGGGCGGGCACCACATGCTTCTGAGCGGGCCTCCGGGCGCAGGCAAGACGATGCTCGCCCGCAGGCTGCCCGGCGTCATGCCGCCGCTCAGTGAGCAGGAGGCACTCGAGGTCGCGTCCGTGCGTTCCCTCAGCGGTGAGTCTGTCGCTGTGCTGGACACGCTGCCACCGCTCGAGGCGCCGCATCACAGTGCGTCTGTCGCAGCGCTCGTGGGCGGAGGATCACGCGTCGCAAGGCCGGGAGCGATCGCCAGGGCCCATCGAGGTGTGCTGTTCCTCGACGAAGCAGCGGAGTTCTCCCGGGTCGCCCTCGATGCGCTTCGGCAACCACTCGAGTCCGGTGTGATCGAGGTGAACCGCGCGGGGTTCACTGCCACGTTTCCCGCGCGGTTCCAGCTGTTGCTCGCGATGAATCCCTGCCCCTGTGGAAACCATGGGGTCCGTGGCGCGGAGTGCATCTGTCCGCCCATGTCGATCAGGCGCTACTCCTCGCGGCTGTCGGGACCGCTCCGTGACCGCATCGACATCGATCTGCAGGTCAGTCGCGTCGCCGCGTCACGTGCGATGGGTGAAGCGAGAGCAGACACGACGACGGCCCATGCGCGTATCCGCGTCGCGGCCGCTCGGGAGCGGGCGAGTCATCGATGGAGGAGCACTCGGTGGCGACGCAACGCCGATGTGCCGGGGACCCGGCTGCGTCAGGGGTCTCTGCGCCTCCCGCCGACCACCCGCTCGCCGCTGGACCGCGCACTCGAGCGTGGCGCGCTCACACTGCGAGGCTATGACCGTGTGCTCCGCGTCGCGTGGACGATGGCTGACCTGGCTGAGCTCGACCGCCCCGGCATCGACGAGATCGGACGCGCACTTCATCTGCGGAGGGGGCTGCCGCGATGATCGATACCCTGCTCGCCGATGCCGAAGTCGTCGCCGTCATCCGGCGCATCCACCCAGGCGATGACATCCGCGACTGCGTCGCGCGTGCCGCGTGGACAGTGATCGCAGAGCCTGGCGACGCGGTTGCCGGCGCGCTGATCGAGTCGCTCGGTGCAGAAGATGCGCTGTCGCTGGCGATGGGTGACTCGGCCTCGTTGCTCTCGCCGGGCGTCGGGAGCGCTTCCGCGACGCGCGCACTCGTCGAGGCCCGAACTCGGTGGCGTCCCCGGCTGCACATCAAGGCTGTAGACGACGCTCTGCGGGGAGCGGCCGATGTCGGTGCGCAGCTCATCATCCCCGGAGACGAGTTCTGGCCCGAGTCCCTCGGAGATCTCGGTCCCAGCGCTCCGACGGCGCTTTGGGTGCGCGGTCGCGCCGAGCTGCTGAGCCGTGTACCCCGGGTGTCGATCGTCGGTGCGCGGGCGTCGAGCGGTTACGGCGAGCACGTCGCGTCGGAGTTCGCCGGTGATCTCGCAGCGAGCGGGGCGGTGATCGTGTCGGGCGGTGCCTACGGGATCGACGGCGTCGCACATCGTGCCGCGCTCGGCGTTCAAGGCGCGACGGTCGCGTTCTTGGCCGGGGGAGTCGACCGCCCCTACCCGGCCGGACACCAGACGCTCCTGCGACAGATCGCCGACGAGGGGGCGTTGGTGAGCGAGCCGCCCTGCGGTGCGGCACCGACGAAGTGGCGATTCCTCGCGAGGAACCGCCTGATCGCGGCGCTGGGTCAGGCCACCGTCGTCGTAGAGGCCGGCTGGCGCAGCGGTTCGTTGAACACTGCAGCCCACGCGGCTACCCTCGGGCGTCCTCTCGGCGCGGTTCCGGGCGCCGTGACCTCCACAACGTCGGCCGGCTGTCATCGTCTCCTGCGCGAGTATGACGCGCAGTGCGTCACCTCCGCTCGCGAGGTGCGGGAGCTGTGGGGGCAGATCGTCGAGCCACCGGCGGAACATGTCGAACATGACCCGAATCGCGTTCGACTCCTCGATGCGATGAGTACGAGGTCAGGCTTGTCGGTCGAAGAGGTTGCGCGAAGGTCTGGCCTGTCGCCGAACCGAGTACGTGCCCTGCTCGGGCTTCTGCATCTGGAGGGAGATGTCGCGCACGATGATCGGGGGTGGCGTCGGGCTCCGCAGACACGGCCGCGATGAAGCTCCGGGAGTCGTGACGGCGAGGCGTCCGGGAAGACCTCTCAGGCGAGGGCAAGCTGAGACCATGGATCTCGCGGCCGCGACAGAGGCGTTCGCCGACCACCTGGAGCGGGTGCGTCGGCTCTCGCCTGCGACCGTGAAGGCGTATCGCTCCGACCTGCGCGACCTCGACGCATCAGCAGGTGGTATCCCACTTGAGGCGGTGGACCTTGAAGTACTGCGGGATTGGCTGTGGCGGGCGACGCAGCGCGGTGATGCGAGATCCACGCTGGCCCGCCGCTCCGCCACAGCCCGCGCGTTCTTCAGCTGGGCGCACGAGCAAGCGCTCGTCGAACATGATCCGAGCCTCCGACTCGTCGCGCCGAAGAAGGGACGGACTCTGCCCACCGTCGCCTCGAGAGAGGCGATGTCCGGCCTGCTCGACGCCCACCGCGACGCCGCGGAGGAGGGCGACCCGATTGCACTGCGGGACCACGCGATCCTCGAACTGCTCTACGGCTCAGGGATTCGCGTCTCCGAGCTCTGCGGACTGGACATCGACGATCTCGACCTCGACCGTGCCACCGCGCGTGTGCTCGGCAAGGGGGCGAAGGAGCGCGTCGTGCCGTTCGGCGCGCCCGCGCGGGATGCCTTGAGCGCGTACCTTCGTCGTGGCAGAACCACTCTCGTGGAGAGATCGCGCAGCTATACCTCGGCCGTCATCCTGGGAAGCCGCGGCGCTCGGATCGGACCGCGCACGGTGTACGAACTCGTCGCCCGGGTCCTCGCTCCGATCGTGGGCGCCGAGACGATCGGACCACATGCGTTACGCCATACCGCGGCCACACACCTTCTCGACGGAGGCGCCGATCTGCGAGCCGTGCAGGAGATTCTCGGCCACGCGAGCCTCGGCACGACTCAGATCTACACACACGTCTCGACTGAGCGGTTGACCGCCACTTACCGGCTTGCCCATCCGAGGGCCTGATCCGACGCCCAGCAGACATCCGGTCGATCACTACCCGGCGCAACAGGGGAGAAGGATCGCTCGCGGCACCTCGCCGAAGAACAGCATCGGATTGACGTAGTCGCCGTCATGTCGGACACCGATGTGCAGTGCACCCGCCGAGGTATGGCCGCCGACAGAGACGAGCCCGATCTCCTGACCAGCCGACACGGAGTCGCCAGGACGGAGCGCAGATCGAACAGGCTCGAAGGTCGTCACGAGACCGTCCGCATGCTCGATGGTCAGGAGTGGGCGATCCACGACTGTTCCGCTGAAGGCGACGACCCCGTCGGCCGGGGCGAGCACCACCGCATCGGGCGACGCCGCGAGGTCAGCTCCGCGATGGCCAGGGCCGTACTCGTGCGCAGGAGCCCGGTACGGGGCCACAACGCTGTGCTGACCTGTCAGCGGCCAGCGCCAGCGGGGCCAGTCGACTGATTCAGGTGGAGCCGCGACCGCGTGAAGAAGGATCGTGGCGAGGGCGACAACGATCGTCGCGAGGGTGCGGACCGTGGGGAGCGAGAAGACGCGCATGCCGGAAGTCTGCCCATCTGCTTTCGGTCGTGAGCACAGGGGGCGTGAGGATGCCTGCCCGCCGGGAGAAAGTCAGGATGACGCCACGAGGTGCAGGGCGAGTGCGGGTGCACGATCCTGTATGCTGGGGGAGCACCTCGAAATCGAGGTGACTACGCGTGCCCAAAGCGATTCATCTCGCGGCATCCACTCCCACAGGTCCTTCTCTCTGAGCGGGCGGGTGTGAGCCGGGCACCAGGAAGTCCGATCATCCGATCGGCTTGCAACCTCAACGGCGCAGATATGCGCCAGAACCAGGAGACGACCATGGCTGTGGTCACCATCCGCCAGCTGCTCGACAGCGGCGTGCACTTCGGACACCAGACCCGTCGGTGGAACCCGAAGGTCAAGCGCTTCATCCTCACCGAGCGCAGCGGCATCCACATCATCGACCTTCAGCAGTCGCTCGGCTACATCGACAAGGCCTACGACTTCGTCAAGGAGACCGTCGCCCACGGTGGCACGATCCTCTTCGTCGGCACGAAGAAGCAGGCGCAGGAGATCCTCGCCGAGCAGGCGACCCGCGTGGGCCAGCCCTTCGTCAACCAGCGCTGGCTCGGTGGACTCCTCACCAACTTCCAGACGATCTCCAAGCGTCTCGCACGCATGAAGGAGCTCGAGGAGCTCGACTACGAGACCCCGGCGAACAGCGGCTTCACGAAGAAGGAGCTGCTTCTCAAGAAGCGCGAGCTCGACAAGCTGCACAAGTCGCTCGGTGGTATCCGCAACCTCACCAAGACGCCTTCGGCCATCTGGGTCGTCGACGCCAAGCGCGAGCACCTCGCGATCGATGAGGCCAAGAAGCTCGGTATCCCCGTGATCGGCATCCTCGACACGAACGCCGACCCGGACGACTTCCAGTACCCGATCCCCGGCAACGACGACGCGATCCGCTCCGTCTCGCTGCTGACTCGCATCATCGCCGACGCTGCGGCCGAGGGCCTGCAGCAGAAGCACAACCCGGAGACGGGCGACGCCGAGCCTCTCGCCGACTGGGAGAAGGAGCTCCTCGAGACTCCGGCCCAGGAGGTCCAGGAGTCCGCTGACGCTGCTGAGATCGTGACGGCTGAAGACGAGGCCGCTGTCGTCGAGACGCCCGCTGCCGACGAGACCGCTGCCGACGAGGCCGGTGCTGAGGCACACGACGAGGCGATCGCCGCCGCTTCCGGTGAGGAGACCGCTGAGGTCGCCGCCGCCGAGGCTGCCGACGCCAAGTAATCCCCTCGTTCACACATACATAACGAAGCAAGGAGCCACCACACATGGCCAACTTCACCATCGCTGACCTCAAGGCGCTGCGTGAGCAGCTCGGTACCGGAATGGTCGACACCAAGAAGGCGCTCGAGGAGGCTGACGGAGACGTCGCGAAGGCCACCGAGATCCTGCGTCTCAAGGGTGCGAAGGGCAACGCGAAGCGCGCTGACCGTTCCACGAGCGAGGGACTGATCGTCGCTCGCGAGCAGGACGGCGCTGTGACGCTCATCGAGCTCGCCTGCGAGACCGACTTCGTCGCGAAGAACGAGCGCTTCATCGCGCTGGCCGACAAGGTCGCCGACGCTGCAGCAGCAGTCAAGGCCGACTCGGTCGACGCTGCTCTCGCCGCATCTGCCGGTGACAAGAGCGTCGAGCAGGTCATCTCCGAAGAGGCCGCGATCATCGGCGAGAAGGTCGAGCTGCGCCGCGTGCGCACGATCGCCGGCGACAAGGTAGAGGTCTACCTGCACCGCACGAGCAAGGACCTGCCGCCGCAGATCGGCGTCGTCGTCGCCTACTCGGGTGATGACGCGGAGACTGCGCGCAGCATCGCCCAGCACATCTCGTTCGCGAACCCGTCGTACCTTTCTCGCGCGGATGTCCCTGCGGACGCCGTCGAGAAGGAGCGCGAGATCGTCACCGAGATCTCCCGCAACGAAGGAAAGCCGGAAGCGGCTCTCCCGAAGATCGTCGAGGGTCGCGTGTCCGCGTTCATCAAGCAGGTCGCCCTGCTCGAGCAGGACTACGCAAAGGACAACAAGCTCTCTGTCGCCCAGGTGGCGAAGGACGCCGGTATCACCGTGACGGACTTCGCGCGCTTCAAGGTCGGCGCGTAGCAAGGTCGAAGGGGTTCGGATCGCCAAGATCCGAACCCCTTCTTCATGCCCAGAAGGCACTATCTTGAATCGGGACGAGAGGACACCCACCATGACTGAACGCACTGGACGCCGCCGCGTCCTTCTCAAACTCTCCGGCGAGGCATTCGGCGCAGGGCAGCTGGGTGTCAGCCCCGATGTGGTCTCGCAGATCGCACGTGACATCGCCGCAGCAGTCGATCGGGTCGAGGTTGCGATCGTCGTCGGTGGCGGCAACTTCTTCCGCGGTGCCGAACTGAGCCAGCGCGGCATGGACCGCGGACGTGCCGACTACATGGGCATGCTGGGGACGGTCATGAACGCCCTCGCCCTGCAGGACTTCCTCGAGCAGGCCGGCGCCGCGACCCGTGTGCAGTCGGCGATCTCGATGACCCAGGTCGCCGAGCCCTATATCCCGCGCCGCGCGGAGCGCCACCTCGAGAAGGGGCGCGTCGTGATCTTCGGAGCTGGCGCCGGTCTGCCGTACTTCTCCACCGACACCGTGGCAGCGCAGCGTGCCCTCGAGATCGGTGCAGATGAGGTTCTCGTCGCCAAGAACGGCGTGGACGCCATCTACACCGCAGACCCCAACAAGCACGCCGATGCGGAGCGCATCGAGCGCGTCACCTATCGCGACGCTCTGCAGCGTGGTCTGAAGGTCGTCGACTCGACCGCCTTCAGCCTCTGCATGGACAACAGCATGGACATGCGCGTGTTCGGCATGGAACCGGCCGGCAACGTGACGCGTGCGCTGCTCGGTGAGCCCATCGGAACCCTCGTCACCGCCTGAGCGTGTGACACGGCGGAGACGACTTCGCCCGGTAGAATTTGCTGAACACCCCGACGATAGGAGTCACCGTGATCGCGGACGTCCTCGCTGAAACCACCACTCGTATGAACCGGGCGGTCGAAGCTGCCAAGGAGGATTTCTCCACGGTGCGCACCGGTCGTGCGAACCCGCAGATGTTCCAGAAGGTGCTTGTCGACTACTACGGCACGCCGACTCCGATCGCCCAGCTCGCATCGCTGGCGAACCAGGAGGCTCGTACACTCATCATCACGCCGTACGACAAGTCTGCGCTGAAGGCGATCGAGCAGGCTCTTCGTGACATGCCCAACCTCGGCGCCAACCCCACGAACGATGGCAACCTCGTTCGCGTGACGATGCCCGAGCTGACCGCTGAGCGTCGCAAGGAGTACGTCAAGCTCGTCAAGACCAAGGCGGAAGACGCGAAGGTGCACCTGCGTGGTATCCGTCGCAAGGCGAAGGACGAGCTGGATGCGCTCAAGAGCGAGCTCGGCGAGGATGACATCGCTCGCGCGGAGAAGGAGCTCGACGCGCTGACACGTCAGCACGTCGAGCTCATCGATGACGCGCTGAAGCGCAAAGAGGCCGAACTCCTCGAGGTGTAGTCAGGATGTCCGACGAAACGCGAGACGCCGAGGGAGACAAGCCGTTCCCGCGTGCTGACGCACGCGACGATACGTCTTCCGACGGCGTCCCGCTCGTGGATGCGGCGTTCCCCGCTTTCGACGCTGCCGCGGTTCCGCCGCGACCAGATCTTCCGGTGTCTGCGGATGGCGTGGCGCCGATCGGTGCGAGTCCACTCGACACGGCGGATCACAATGCGATCCGTGAACAGTGGCGGGCTGCGAGAGATGAACTCGGCAGTCACGTCTCGCATGCCCGCGACCAGCTGGATCAGGCCAACGAACGCATCAAGCAGCGCACGGGCCGCGACCTCGTCCTGGCGATCCTGATCGGTCTCGCCTTCGGTGCGGCGCTGCTCGGATCGCTGTTGTTCTTCAAGGTGTTGTTCGTTCCGTTCGCCCTCGCCGCCGCGCTACTGGGTGTGTACGAACTCTCCAGGGCTCTGCGGAGCTCCGGACGACGGATCGATGTCGTTCCGCAGCTGATCGCAGCCGCATTCCTGGTGCTCTCGGCGTATTTCGCAGAACCATGGCTCTGCTGGGTCATGCTGTTCGTTGCTGTCGCTTTCGTCATTGTCTGGCGTCTCATCGCGCAGATGGTCGTGAAAGACGGGCGAACCTACGGCGACGTGCTGGCGGATGCCGTGATCAGCGGTTTCGTGCAGGTCTATGTGCCTTTCCTCGCGGGCATCGCGCTCATCCTGCTCAAGCAGGAAGGCGGAGAGTGGTGGGTGCTCAGCTTCATCGCGATCGCCGTCGCCGCTGATACGGGCGCCTATGCCGCGGGCTTGGCGTTCGGACGTCATCCGATGGCACCGAAGATCAGCCCGAAGAAGACCTGGGAAGGGTTCGGCGGTGCCGTGGCCGCATCGCTCGCAGCCGGTGTTCTGTTGGCGATCTTCCTCCTCGAACTGCCGTGGTGGACCGGCCTGATCTTCGGAGCGTCGATCCTGTTGTCCGCGACACTCGGCGACCTCGGCGAATCCATGCTCAAGCGCGATCTCGGCATCAAGGACATGAGTTCCTGGCTGCCGGGTCATGGTGGGCTGCTCGACCGGCTCGACAGCATCCTGCCATCGACGATCCCTGCGCTCTGTCTGTACTTCCTCCTCTCTCCTTGGGTGGTTCTGTGATGACCGAAAACCAGCTCGACGAACAGACGGCTCAGGCGCCGGCCGCGTTCGCGCTGACCTCTGGACGTGTCCGCGGATATCACCGCGCTGCTGTCGACACCTTTCTCGCGTCAGCGCGTCGCGCCTTCGAGGCTGGCGGAGATGAACTCAGCGCCGACGATGTGCGCACCGCTTCGTTTCCTCTCGTGAAGGGCGGCTACGTCGTCGCAGATGTCGATGCCGCGCTCGGTCGAGTCGAAGATGCCTTCGCCGCGCGGGAGCGCGAGCGTGTCGTCCGTGCACAGGGCGCCGGCGTGTGGGTCGAGCAGGCGAGATCCGACGCGCAGACCATCCTGGATCACCTGGCGCGACCACGTCGTCATCGCTTCGCCCGCACCGGCGTCCTCACCTTCGGTTACCGCATCGATGAGGTCGATCACGTGTCGACGCGAATCGTCCGATACCTCCGCGATGGCGACGCGCTGACCGTCGAGCAGCTGCGCTCAGCGGCGTTCCGGATGCAGCGCGGCGGATACCGTGAAGAGCAGGTCGATGCCCTCCTCGACGCCACCATCGATGTGATTCTCGCCGTTCGCTGAGATTCCTGATGGTCGATTCAGGCACCTTTGCGTAGACTGTCCTTCATCGTGAACTCCCGAAACGACATGAATCTCGAACGAAACGAACTTTCGCTGGTGCCCGCAGCGAATGCTGGTTCGGCGCGAACGGGCACTCGCCGCTGGTCACGCCGGCGCGGGGTCGTCGGTGTTTTCAGCGCCATCGCGGTGGTCGGATTCGCGGGAGCGCTGGTGGCGCCGACCGGTGTAGCGCTGGCGACGCCCGCGCAGGCTGATGCTCCGGACTCTGCATACTCGCTGGCTCTCGCCGACACTCAGAACCTCACGGTCACCGTCGAGGGTGCAGACATCACGCCGCTGGTCCGCGGAAACTTCGATGTGTATGTGAAGCCGAAGCCCCCGCCCGAGCCGGTTCCCACGGCCGCGGCAGCGCCGCGCAGCGGCTCCTCTGGCGGATCCCTTCCCCCGTACACGGGCGGAGGCGCTCCCGCAGAGTGGATGGCAGCGGCTGGTATCGCGCAGAGCGATTGGCAGTACGTCGACTACGTGGTCACGCGTGAGAGCGGTTGGAACCCGAACGCCACCAACAAGTCTTCCGGTGCCTGCGGTCTCGTGCAGGCTCTGCCGTGCAGCAAGGTGCCTGGCAACGGCTACAACCCCGTCGACAATCTGCGCTGGGCGACAGGCTACGCCACAGGTCGTTACGGCAGCTGGGCGGGCGCGTACAACTTCTGGGTCAACAACCACTGGTGGTGAGCAGGCACGATGCCACGCTCCCGCAGACGCCCTCCGGCGCGCCCTGACGACGAAGACTCGCTGGATCGGCTCATAGCCGGGTGGAAGCGTTTTGAGACCCGCCGAGGCAGTGAGTGGACGGTCCAGCCGGTCTCCGCGGCCCAGGCGCAGAAGGAGTACATCTGCCCCGGTTGCAGCCGGGCGATCGAGGCCGGCACAGCTCATCTCGTCGCTTGGCGCGCAGACGGCGTCTTGGGCGATGCCGCCGACCTCGCCGCCCGCCGGCATTGGCACACACACTGTTGGAGACTGGCATGAGTATCGAGATTCGAGGACCGCTGGAACTTCCGGCCCGGCGTGAGGACATCGAGCTGACGACGGCCGATGGCCTGACGCTCGTCGGCGAACTGTCCGAGCCTGAGACGGTTCAGCCGGTCGCGACGCTGGTGACCCTGCACCCGCTTCCCACCGCCGGCGGATTCATGGACTCGCACATCATCCGTAAGGCAGCCGCCCGGCTCCCGGCTCTCGCCGACCTGGCGGTCCTGCGCTTCAACACACGAGGAACCACGTCTCCTCGCGGGACGAGCGAGGGGTCCTTCGACGGCGGGGGCGCAGAGCTGTTCGATGTCGCTGCCGCAATGGAGTTCGTCAGTGAGCGCGCGCTCCCGCGTCCCTGGCTCCTGGGCTGGTCGTTCGGTACCGAGCTTGCCCTGAAGTATGGACGAGAGCACGATATCGAGGGCATCATCCTGCTCTCACCGCCTCTGCACCGTGCGACGCCCGACGAGGTCGCTGCCTGGGCGACCACCGACGTCCCCGTGATCGTCCTGGTGCCGGAGTTGGATGACTACCTGCGTCCGGATGAAGCCCGTGAACGATTCGCCGCCATCCCACATGCGCAGTTGATCGCGGTCGAGGGCGGGAAGCACCTGTGGGTAGGCGAGACGCAGACCCGTCGTGTGCTCACGGAGATCGTCGCCGCGGTAAACCCGTCTGCGCTGCCGCTTGCCACTCATTGGCCGGCTGCGGACTGAGCGGCCTGCGAGACGGGCTCAGAGCTCGTTCATCCGGGGGATGAGTACCTGTCGGTAGATGATGAGGATGCTGGCGGCGACCGGGATCGCAATGAGTGCCCCCAGTAGCCCGAGCAGGCTGCCGCCGGCAAGTGCGGCCACTACGACGACGGCTCCCGGTACCGACACGGCCCGGCTCATGATGCGCGGCGAGATGATGTACGCCTCGATCTGCATGTAGATCAGATAGTAGATCGCTGCTGCGATCGCCGTCGCGGGGGAGCCGAGACCCGGGATCAGGCATGCCAGCACGATGATCGTGGAGCCGGTCAAGGTGCCGACGAGTGGGATCAGCGAGAAGAAGAACGCGACGACCGCGAGGACTGCGGGGAACGGCGCCTGGATGATCGACAGGTAGATCGCGCTGAGCACGCCGTTGATCACACCCTGCGTCACCTGTCCCATCACGTAGTAGCCGACCGAATCCGTGATCTGCTCCGACAGATCGATGAAGCGGTCACGCTTCGACGCCGGGGCCAGCTGGTAGACCGCGCGCTTGAGCGAGGGAGTGGAAGCCGTGAGATAGATGGTCAGGATGAGCACGATGAATGCGCCGAACAGTCCGCTGAGCACGGC
Organism: Microbacterium sp. MYb54; assembly: GCF_002979515.1. Classification (GTDB taxonomy): domain Bacteria; phylum Actinomycetota; class Actinomycetes; order Actinomycetales; family Microbacteriaceae; genus Microbacterium. The sequence goes on from NZ_PCPA01000001.1 coordinate 297,003, forward strand.
ACCGCTCGCCACGAGGAAGCCCTGACCGATCGAGCCGCCGATCTCGGTGAGATTGGTGGTGAGCCAGTTCTCGACGTAGCTGAAGACGTCGTCGACTCTGAGGTTGGGGAACGCATCCGTCATCCACTGCTTGAGGTCGTCGATCGCGGTGCCGCGCTGAACGATCGCCGTGATCTGGGCGATCAGTTGGGAGATCTGGTCGACCAGCACCGGGAGCACGATGAGAACGATGCCCGAGAAGATTCCGAGCACTGCGACGATCGTCACGAGGACCGCCGCCCAGCGGGGGAGGCGTCGCCGCTCTAGGAAAGACACGAGCGGGTCTAGGCCGAGGCTCAGAAACAGAGCCGTGCCGAGATACAGCAGCACCGTGGAGAGATTCTGCACGCTGTTGATCAGCAGGATTCCCAACCCCACGCCGAGCGTCGCCACCAGGGCGGTGCGGAAGGGATTGTGGATCTTCATGAATCGACTCCTCGAGACGGATGCAGCAAGGCTATCGAGACGGCCCGAAATGGCACCGGCGACGTGCCGAGCCCGAGCGCACTGCATCTGCTCGTGGGCAACACACAGCTGATTTCGCTAGTCTGAAATGTCGAGTGTTGTGTCGCAGGCAGATGCCGGTGATGCGTGAGGAGACTATTCGTGCGTTTCGTATGGGCCGTGGTGGCCTTCGTGCTTGCTGCGGTGCTGATCGGGGCGGGGATCGCCCAGCGCACCATTTTCATGGGGCCCGCGTCCCAGCAGACCCAGGTCGAGATCGACGAACCTGCGCCGTTCGTGCTCATGGACGGCGACGTCCTTCGGGCGAACCCTGGTGCGCAGACCCTGATCGTTCGGGGCGAGGGCGAGATCTTCGGCAGCTACGGTCGCACCGCTGACACGGAGGCCTGGCTCGCCGACTCCGATTACAACCACGTCACGATGGGCAAGAACGGCGATCTGGACGTCGAGCACGTCACGGCGTCCGCCGACGCTGATGCCACCGAAGCTCCGAGCGACGGTGGTGAGGGGGACGCATCCGATTCGGAGTCCGCAGGGCGCGACCCGCGCGGCTCAGACCTCTGGCTCGATTCGTTCGCCGAAGAGAATCGGCTCACCGCCGAGAACATGCAGCTCCCCGAGGGCACCAGCCTGCTGATCGCCTACGACGGCACCGCCGATGCGCCGGACGACATCGTGGTCTCCTGGCCCTTGGACAACTCGACGCCGTGGGCCGGACCTCTGATGGTCGCAGGCGGCATCGTGCTGCTGTTCGGGCTCATCCTGTACGTGCTCGCGATCCGTCACCAGCGCCGTGGACGCGGCCCCCGTCGCAAGGGGCCGGGCCCGCTTCCGGCTACGGAGCCGATCGATGTCGCCGCGCTTCCTCCGGGGGAGCGCGCCGCCATCGAAGAGTCCGGGGCTGCTGCCACAGAGCCTCCCAACGATTCTGCCGCTCCGTCAGAAGGAGACGTCGAGGAGGCAGAGATCGTGGACGAGAGCAAAGACCCCGACTCGAAGCGCTCCATGCGTGCTGTTCCGTCGCGACGCCGTCGGCGCATGCTGGTGCTTCCGGTTCTCGGACTCACCGCGATTCTCGCCGCCGGGTGCTCGTCTGACTCCTGGCCGCAGCTGGGTTCTGCCTCGCCCACGCCGTCTCCGAGCCCGACGGTGATCGCGCCCGAGAATCAGAAGCCGCCGGCTGTGACCGAGGCTCAGGCCAAGCGCATTCTCAAGACGCTCGCCGGAACCGTTAGCGAGGCTGACGCGGCACTCGATCTCGACCTTCTGTCGACTCGCTTCGAAGGCCCGGCGCTTGCTGCCAGGACCACGGAATACGCCCTTCGTACGAAGCTCCCGGATACGGTGCCTCCCAAAGCGATCCCGACCGATGAGGTCGAGGTCGTGCTCCCCGAGGCGACCGACCAGTGGCCTCGAACCGTGCTCATGCTGTCGAAGACCGGCGACGACACCGTGCCGCCGGTCGTCCTCACGATGACTCAGGCCGACCCGTGGTCGAACTACAAGGTCTCCAACATCGCCGAGATGTCCGCTGATGCCGTCTTCCCCGAGGTCGCGGCCTCCTGGCTCGGGACGTCTCTCGTTCCATCCGACTCCGCGTTCCTCACGATTCCGCCGGCCGACCTCGCTGCGACGTTCGCCGATGTCGTTGACCAAGGGGAGCAGAGCGCGTCTTACGCGATGTTCGATGATCTGGCTCTGAAGTACGCGAAGACGATCACCGACAGCCGTCAGCTCGTGGTCCAGGGGCTCGCGGACAAGGGCGCCGCCGACACCTCGAAGGCTGCGTTCGATATGGCGCCGACGACTGATGCCCCCATCTCGATGACGACTCTCGACAGTGGTGCGATCGTGGCGGTCACGCTCACCGACACCGAGACCGTGACGCCGACCGGAGAAGATGTGTCCATCCGGTTCGGTGACAACGCCCAGGCCAAGGCACTCACCGATGCGACTGAGTCCGCGAAGGGCGTCGAGACGACCTACGAGTTCCAACTGTTCTTCTCGGTCCCAGCCAAGGGATCGACGGAGCAGATCAGACTCCTGGCAGCTGCCCAGGATCTCTTGTCCGTGAAGGTGATCAAATGAGTGAGATCTCTCCGGCCGCATTGCGCGGCGCGGTAGACCTGTCGAGCCTCCGCAACCGCCCGGCGACACCGGACGAGGGCGCGCCGGCTCCGAGCGTCGTCGATGTCGTGGTCGACGCGACCGATGAGACGTTCGGGCAGATCCTCGAGCTCTCGCGCACCGTCCCGGTCGTCATCGACCTGTGGGCGGAGTGGTGCGGGCCGTGCAAACAGCTGAGCCCGATCATCGAGAAGGTGACCCGCGAGCTCGGCGGACGTGTGCTGCTCGCGAAGGTCGACGTCGACGCCAATCCGCAACTGGCCCAGAGCTTCCGCGCGCAGTCCATCCCGATGGTCGTGGCGCTTATCGCTGGGCAGCCCGTTCCGATGTTCACCGGTGTCGTCCCGGAGCAGCAGGTGCGCGATGTCTTCGCTCAGCTTCTCCAGGTGGCCTCGCAGAACGGCGTCACCGGATCGCTCTCGGTCGCGCAGGAGGGGGAAGCGCCCGAGCCGCCCGCCGAGCCCGAACTCCCCCCTCTGCATGCCGAAGCATTCGCAGCCATCGAGGTCGGCGATTATGTCGCCGCCATCTCGGCCTACGAGAAAGCCCTGGCAGAGAACCCGCGCGATGAGGAAGCTCGTGCGGGCTTGGGCCAGGTGCGTCTCCTCGACCGTGTTCAGGGACTTGATCTGCAGACAGCCAGAGCGGCTGCCGCAGCAGATCCCCTCGACGTCCAGGCGCAGTTCGACGTGGCAGATCTCGACCTTGCCGGCGGACACGTCGACGACGCGTTCGGGCGACTGCTCGACCTGTTCGGACAGCTGCCCTCCGACCAGCGCACGCCCGTCAGAGAGCGTCTGGTCGAGCTGTTCGGTCTCATCGGTGCGGACGACCCGCGGGTAGTCTCAGCGCGGAACCGTCTGTCGTCTCTGCTGTTCTAGACCTTACAAGCCGTTCTAGACCTCGCAAGCTGTTCTGGCGCGCGCAAGCGCTTCTGGAGCGACCTGACGAATCGTCGGATCACCCGTGGTTGACGGTGGGCACGTGTGGGTCGGGCTGATGGCGCAGCCAGAGCGTCGAGAGCGCAGGCAGAGTCACGGTCGCGATCGCGGACCCACTCTCCGCAGGACGCGCGAACACCATGCCGAGGTTTCCGGACCCTCGTCCGCCATAGTCTGAGGCATCGGTGTTGAGCACCTCTTCCCAGACACCTTCCCGTGGCAGCGCGAGCTGGTGCCCGGTGCGCTCCACGCCGGCGAAGTTGCTGATGACGACCAGCCGTCCACCGTGCGCGTCGCGTCGCTCGAATGCGATCACCGTCGGATCCCAGCTCGGCGCACCGAGCCGACTGAACGATGAGCCATCGTTGTCGCGCTCCCAGAGTGGTGCTTGGGCGCGGTAGGTGCGGTTCATCACCCCTACGAAATCCTGCAGCTGCGCGTGCGATGGCTGATCGAGGAGCCACCAGTCCAGCTCGCGGCCTTCTGACCATTCGGCGAGCTGACCGAATTCCTGGCCCATGAACAGGAGCTTCTTGCCGGGGTGGCCCCACATGTAGGCGAGGTACGCGCGCACATTGGCGAGCTTGTGCCAGTGATCACCGGGCATCTTCGTGAGCAGACTGCCTTTGCCGTGCACGACTTCGTCGTGGCTGATCGGCAGCAGGTAGTTCTCACCGAAGGCATAGACGAAGGAGAAGGTCATCTCGCCCTCGTGGTGACCTCGGTACATCGGGTCGCGCGAGATGTACTGGAGCGAGTCGTTCATCCAGCCCATGTTCCACTTGAAGCCGAAGCCGAGACCGGCGTGATCGGTCGGTGCGGTGACTCCGGGGAAACTCGTCGACTCCTCGGCGATCATCATGATTCCCGGGTGGAGTCGGTAAGCGGTGGCGTTGACCTCTTGCAGGAAGCGGATCGCTTCGAGGTTCTCGCGACCACCATGGATGTTCGGCTCCCATTCGCCGGGTTCGCGCGAGTAGTCGAGATAGAGCATCGAGGCGACGGCGTCGACGCGGAGCCCGTCGACATGGAACTCCTTGAGCCAGTACAGGGCGTTGGCGACCAGGAACCCGCGAACCTCGGGACGCCCGTAGTCGAAGATGAGCGTTCCCCAATCCTGGTGCTCCCCGCGGCGAGGATCCGGGTGCTCGTAGAGAGGCTGGCCGTCGAAGCGCGCGAGCGCGAAGGCATCCTTGGGGAAGTGGCCGGGGACCCAGTCCATGATCACCCCGATACCGGCCTGATGCAGTCGGTCGATCAGGTACCGCAGGTCGTCGGGGCTGCCGAATCGACTCGTGGGTGCGTAGTAGCCGCTGACCTGGTAGCCCCACGATCCGCCGAACGGATGCTCGGCCAAAGGCATGAACTCGACGTGGGTGAACCCCGCGTCGGTCACGTGCTGGATCAGCGGATCCGCGATCTCGCGATAGCCGAGCCCCTCGCGCCAGGAGCCGACGTGGATCTCGTAGATCGACAGCGGCTGGGCGACCGCATGCGTGGCAGCCCGTCTGGTCATCCACGCGCCGTCCGACCAGGAGTGCGCGGAGGTTGCCACGATCGACGCCGTGTCGGGTGGTACTTCTGCGGCGAGGGCCATCGGGTCGGCCTTGAGGATCCATGCGCCGTCTCGTGTGCGGATCTGATACTTGTAGCGGGTTCCGATCGGGAGGCCGGGGATGAAGAGCTCCCAGACGCCGCTGACGCCCATCGAGCGCATGGCGTGGGCCTCGCCGCTCCAGTCGTTGTGGTCACCGACCACACGGACGGCTGTGGCGTTCGGCGCCCACACGGCGAACGAGACGCCGATCTCCCCATCGAACGTGCGCAGATGCGCCCCCAACGCGTCCCAGAGGCGTTCGTGACGTCCCTCCGCGATCAGATGCAGATCGAGATCGCCGAGGGTCGGCGGGTGGCGGTAGGGATCGCCGGACACCGTCTCGTCGTCGTCCGCGTATCGCGTCGCGATGCGGTAGGGGACTGGGGGACCGCTGTGCTGACCTTCCCAGATGCCGTGCGCCACATGGGTGAGCTCCAGCCTGGTCCCGTCGCCGAAGACAGCCGCGACGGCCGCGGCCAGCGGACGTCGGACTCTGATCACGGTGACGGTGCGATCTGCGGCGTCTTTGCGTGCGTGCGCTCCGAGCACGGAGTGCGGATCGTGATGCGTGGCTGAGGAGATCGCCTCCCACTCGGTGGATGCGGCGACGTCTTCTGTGTAGCTCATGATCGCTCCCTCACCTTCAGGATGTGTACCGGCTCGGCGAAGGCGTCGAGCCGCACGTAGTTGTGGTCGCTCCAAGTCCATACCTCACCGGTGAGGAGATCTTCGACTTCGAACGGCTCCCCGAGAGGCACGCCCCACACGGTGGTGTCGAGGTGCACCGTCGTCTCGCGAACCGAGTGCGGGTCGACGTTGGCCACCACGATGATCGTGTCCGCCTGTCCCGTGGCTGTGAAGGGCGAGGCCAGATGTTTGCTGTAGACGAGTACCGCGTCGTCGTCGCTCCAGTGCGCCCGGAAGTTACGGAGCTGCTGCAGTGCGGGGTGTGCGGCGCGGATCTCGTTGAGCCGCCGCAGCAGGGGAGCAAGGGACTCTCCACGGGCCTCTGCACCCGCCCAGTCCCGGAACTTGTACTCGTACTTCTCGTTGTCGATGTTCTCCTCGGAGCCGGGACGAGCGACGTTCTCGAACAGCTCGTATCCGGCGTACACGCCGTAGACGGGACCGGCCGTCGCCGCGATGCACGCGCGGATGCGATAAGCGGCTCTACCCCCGAACTGCAGATACTCGGTGAGGATGTCGTGTGTGTTCACGAAGAGGTTGGGCCGCATGTAGTCGGAGGTCTCGTGAGACACCGAGGTGAGGAACTCCTCGAGCTCGGCCTTGGTGTTTCGCCACGTGAAGTAGCTGTAGCTCTGTTGGAAGCCCACGGCGGCGAGCGCGCGCATGACTGCCGGTCGGGTGAACGCCTCGGCGAGGAAGATCACATCGGGGTCGACCGCGTTCACCTCGGCGATGAGCCACTCCCAGAACTGCAGCGGTTTGGTGTGCGGGTTGTCGACGCGGAAGATCTTCACCCCCTGCGCCACCCAGTGCAGCACGACCCGCAGCATCTCGGCGTAGATGCCGGCGGGATCGTTGTCGAAGTTCAGGGGATAGATGTCCTGGTACTTCTTCGGCGGGTTCTCGGCGTAGGCGATCGTGCCGTCAGGGAGAGTCGTGAACCATTCCGGATGCGCACTCACCCAGGGGTGGTCGGGGGAGGCCTGGAGAGCGAGATCGAGCGCGATCTCGAGCCCCTCCTTCCGTGCGGCGCGCACGAAGGCACGGAAGTCCTGCGCAGTGCCCAGCTCGGGGTGGATCGAGTCGTGTCCGCCCTCTGCCGCGCCGATCGCGTAAGGAGATCCCGGGTCGCCGACCTCGGTGGTCAGGGTGTTGTTGCGCCCTTTGCGGTTCGTGGCGCCGATCGGATGGATCGGCACCAGGTACACCACATCGAATCCCATGGCGGCGACCTCGGGCAGGCGCTTCGTCGCCGTGCGGAAAGTGCCGCTCTTCACCGTGCCGTCTTTCAGGCGTCTGGCACCTTCGGAGCGGGGAAAGAACTCGTACCAAGCGCCGACACCTGCTGCGACGCGGTCGACGTTCAACGTCTGTGCCGGAGCGACGGAGCGGATGGTGCTCACAGGGCGCTCCCGGAAGATCTGCGCCAGTGCGGGATCCGTCGACACTGCGATGGTCGTCGCCGCATCGCCGTGGCGCAGCGAGGCGGCATCGGCGAGCAGCCGTTTCCGTTGCGCCGCAGGACGATCCTTCTCCGCGGCGGCTCGTGTGAGCAGATCGGCACCGAGCGCCGCCATGACCGGCACATCGACGCCGGCGGCCACCTTGAGTTCTGCGGCGTGTGCCCAGGTCGCGAAGTCGTCGGAGAACGCCTCGAAACGGAAGAGCCACGCGCCCTGCTCGTCGAGCGCGACATCGGTCGACCAGGTGTCGGTGCCGTCATTGCGAGGAGACAGTCGATGCAGACTCTCGTCTCCCGACGGCGACGTGAGTCGCGCGTGTACCCCGATGGCGTCATGCCCCTCGCGGAACGCGACCACGCTGAACGGAACGACCTCGCCTACGAATGCCTTCGGCGGGAACCCGCCGGGAACAGTGGGTAAGGGGTGGAGCAGAGGGATGCGGGTCGTCAGCAGCGAACCGGGCGCATCTGCGTCGCCGAGCGCGCGCGCCGGGATCTGAGCGGGGCTCCGAAGAGCCGAGGACCGAGTACCAGCACGTGCAGCCACACCCCGAATGTACCGCGCTGACGAGGTAGCGGGTAGCGCGCCGCGGGGTGCGTCGGAGGCAGCCCTCATTCGATGCGGAACAACCTCATCGAGGTCCCGGAGACCGGTAGCACGTCACCGGGAGCGAAGACCTCGTGTTCGTCGGAGGGACGCTCCTGGGCGCTCGACCACAGGGACACGAAACGGGTAGCGTCCTCGATCTCGTCGGGAAGACGAACATCGATCGGCGACTCGGTGCCATGCACGATCAGCAGGATGCGGTTGTAAGCCTCGATGTCGGGCGTGGATGCCGCCACATACTGCAGAGTGCGCTTGCCAGGGTCCGTCCACTGCGACGGCTCCATGGTCTCGCCGTTCTGGTCGTACCAGTCCATGACGGAGGCGTTGGGGATGTGCTCGCCGAGTCGTGCGTAGCGGCTGGGGCGGAGCGCCGGATTCTCCTGGCGCAGGCGGATCAGACGGGAGACGTGCGCACGCAGGTCTTCCTGCCAGGGCTCGAACTCCCACCCGAGCCAGGTCAGCGCGGAGTCCTGCGCGTATGCGTTGTTGTTGCCGCGCTGGGTGCGACCGACCTCGTCGCCGGCTGTGAGCATCGGGATCCCTGCGGAGAGCAGCAGCGTCCCGAGCAGATTACGCATGGCCTTTCGGCGCGCGGCGAGAATGGTGGGGTCGTCGGTCGGCCCCTCGATCCCGTGGTTGAACGCACGGTTCATGTCCGCGCCGTCGCGGTTCTGCTCGCCGTTCGCCTCGTTGTGCTTGACGTCGTAGGAGACCAGGTCGTGCAGGGTGAAGCCGTCGTGCGCGGTGACGAAGTTCACGCTGGCGAGCGGGCCTCGGTCTTCGCTGAACGTGTTCGAGGAGCCGGCGAGACGTGTGGCGAACCCGCCGATGCCGACCGGTGCGGACGCCCGGCGTGCGTAGTCGATGTCGCTCAACCAGAAGTTGCGCACGCGGTCGCGGTAGCGGTCGTTCCACTCGTGCCAGCCGGCAGGGAAGTTCCCCGTCTGCCAGCCGCCGAGTCCGACGTCCCACGGCTCGGCGATGAGTTTGGTGTCGGCGAGGATCGGGTCGTTCGCGATGGCGGCCAGGAGCGGATGCTCCGGCGTGTAGGTGTGTGTGCTGTCACGGGCGATCGCGGTGGCGAGATCGAAACGGAAGCCGTCGATCTGCATCTCCTGTGCCCAGTAGCGCAGCGAGTCGAGGACGAGTCGCGCCCCGGCATCCGTGGCGGTGTTCAGAGTGTTGCCGCATCCGGTGGTGTCGACGTAGACACCGGATTCGTCCTGCCGGTAGTAGCTCGCATTGTCGATGCCCCGCAGGCTCGAACGCGGACCGCCGATCCCTTCCTCCGACGTGTGGTTGTAGACGACGTCGAGGATGACCTCAAGCCCGGCCTCGTGCAGGAGGCGAACCATCCCTTTGAACTCTGCGAGGACCGCTTCCGGTCCTTCCTTGCGTGCTTCCTCGGTCGCGTAGGCGGTGTGCGGGGTGAAGAAGTTCAGCGTGTTGTAGCCCCAGTAGTTGGTGAGACCTCGCTCGAGCAGACGAGGCTCGGGCACGAATGCGTGCACGGGGAGGAGCTCGATCGACGTGATCCCGAGCGAGTGGAAGTACTCGATCATCGCGGGGTGGGCGAGCCCGGCGTAGGTACCGTGCAGGGCGGGAGGGACGTCGGGGTGGCGCTTGGTGAGGCCTTTGAGGTGGCCTTCGTAGATGACGGTGCGATCGAGTGGCACCCTGGGCTTCTGGGAGTCGCCCCAGTCGAAGCCGTCGACGATGACCACTGAACGCCATTCCTCGTAGCCGTCGCCCTGCGCGAGACCGCGGGCATAGGGGTCCAACAGCATGGATTCCGGGTTGAAGGTGTTTCCAGGGCCGTGCGGGCCACCGACGCGGACGGCGTAGCGGATGCCGGGCTGCAGCAGTTCTGTGGTGATCTCCCAGATGCCGCCGGGGAGACGCTCCAGGGGCATCTCGTCGGTGGCCCAGTCGAGGTCTGTGGCATCGAAGACCACCAGCTCGACAGATGACGCGTTCTGCGACCAGACGCGCAGCGTTCCGACGCCGTCGTGCAGACGGACGCCGAGGTTGTCGAGGGCGGAGCCGCCGGGCACGGCGAGGTCACGGGACGCGGGCATGAGTACACCCTAGGCGCGTTGTGTTGCAGTCTCATGTCAACGCGTACCCGGTTCCATGCCGGAAGAACCCGCTGCCGCCGATTCGCGAGAGAATCGAAGCATGCGGCACTATCTCGATCACGCGGCGACCACGCCCCTGCGCCCGGAGGCGCGAGTGGCCTGGTTGGAGGCGTCGGAGACGGTCGGCAACGCGTCATCGACCCATGGCGCCGGACAGGACGCACGCAAGCTTCTCGAGGAGTCTCGTGAGCGTGTCGCCGCGGTGCTCGGGGCCGACCCGATCGAGATCGTCTTCACCTCGGGCGGGACAGAGTCCATCAACCTCGCGCTGCAGGGTCTGTGGCACGCTCGCCCCGATGCGACGTCGGCGATCGTGATGCCGGATGCCGAGCACCACGCCACCCTGGACACCGTGGCTGCGCTCGTGAACGAGGGGGCGGAGCAGCGGCGAGTGCCGGTGAGTTCTCAGGCCCGGATCTCGCCTGAGCTGTTCACAGCGCAGCTCCCCGGCGCTGCGCTGGCGACGGCCCTCGTCGCGAACAATGAGGCGGGGACCATCAACGACGCGCGGGCGTTGGCCGCTGCCGCCGCTTCTGCCGGTGTCGCCTTTCATCTCGACGCCGTCGCTGCGCTCGGACACGTGCCGTTGTCATTCCGTTCGTTGCGTGGTGACGCCGAGAGCGGTGTCGGTCTCGTGGCGATGAGTCTGGCCGGACACAAGATCGGCGCACCGGTCGGCGTCGGCGTTCTCGTCACAGCACGCACGGCACGTCTCACCGCGTTACTGCGCGGCGGCGCGCAGCAACGCGGCCTCCGCGCCGGCACTCAGGACATCGCGGGTGCGGCGGCGTTCGCGACCGCGGTCGAGCTCGCCGAGGTGGAGCGCGAACAGGAGGCGACACGTTTGCGTGCGTTGCGCGATCGCCTCGTCACCGGTGTCCGTTCCGCAGTGCCGTCAGCCGTGCTCTTGGGCGATCCGACCAACCGGCTTCCGGGGAATGCTCATCTGCTGTTCCCTGGAGCAGTGGGGGAGAGCCTGCTGTTCCTTCTCGACATGGCCGGGGTCGCCGCATCTACCGGATCAGCATGTCAGGCGGGCGTCGCCGAGCCCTCGCACGTCGTGATCGCGATGGGGCGGAGCGAGCGCGACGCACGCAGCGTACTCCGCTTCTCGCTCGGCAGGACGTCGACGGATGCCGACGTCGACGCGGTGCTCGCTGCGATCGCGGATGCCTACGCGCGAGCGTCCGGCGCCGGCACAGGCGCGCGCTCGTAGACTGGTCTCATGCGGATCCTTGCGGCGATGAGCGGTGGTGTCGATTCCGCCGTCGCGGCTGCCAGGGCCGTGGAGGCGGGACACGACGTGGTCGGAGTGCATCTGGCGCTCTCCCGAGCCGGGGGAACCCTGCGTACCGGCAGTCGCGGCTGCTGCACGATCGAAGACGCACTCGATGCCCGCCGTGCGTCTGACATGCTGGGCATCCCGTTCTATGTCTGGGACTTCTCGGAGCGCTTCCGCGACGATGTCATCGAAGACTTCATCTCCGAGTACCAGGCGGGGCGCACCCCGAACCCCTGTATGCGCTGCAACGAGAAGATCAAGTTCGCGGCTCTGCTGGAGAGGGCGATCGAGCTCGGATTCGACGCCGTGTGCACGGGGCACTACGCCACTCTCGTCGAAGGTGCCGACGGCCTCGAACTGCATCGCGCGTCCGACAACGCCAAAGATCAGTCGTACGTCCTGGGCGTGCTCACCGCCGAGCAGCTCGCACACACGTACTTCCCGCTCGGCACGACGCCGTCGAAAGCCATCGTCCGCGCTGAGGCTGAAGCACGCGGCCTGAGCGTCGCACAGAAGCCGGACAGCCACGACATCTGCTTCATCCCGGACGGTGACACGCGAGGGTGGCTCGCAGAGAAGGTCGGCACGGCCACGGGAGAGATCGTCGACCGCAGCGGTGACGTCGTCGGCTCGCACGAGGGAGCCCACGCTTTCACGGTCGGGCAGCGGCGTGGCCTCAAGCTCGGGGTGCCCGCGTCGGACGGCAAGCCCCGATTCGTGCTCGAGGTGCGCCCGGTAACGAACACCGTGGTCGTCGGGCCGAAGGAGGCGCTCGCGATCGCCGAGATCGCGGGTGCGCGGTTCAGCTGGGCGGGGGCTGCACCGAGGGACTCGTCGTTCGAGTGTCACGTGCAGATCCGTGCGCACTCCGAACCGGTCGCCGCGCACGCCGTCGTCTCGGACGACGGAATCCGCGTCACACCAGAGGTTCCGCTCGACGGGGTCGCACCAGGACAGACCGCCGTGCTCTACCTCGGAACGCGAGTCCTCGGCCAGCTCACGATCGACACCACGGTGTCTGCGGTTCCCGTCGGCGCGTAGGCACTTCCGGTGTCGGTGCCCGCTCGTAGACTGGCGGGGTGCCGGAGAACATCTCGCTGGAAGACGCCCGAACCGAAGCCGACGAGCTGACCACTCGCATTCTCGAGGCGAAAGAGGCCTACTACGGTCGCGACTCCTCAGTCGTCGACGATTTCACCTATGACGGCTGGATGCACCGGCTCGAAGAAATCGAGCGGCTGCACCCCGAGCTGCAGGGGCAGGACTCGCCGACGCAGATGGTCGGAGCCGCCGAGGTGACCGGGCTCGCGACCATCGAGCACGCAGAGCGCATGCTCAGCCTCGACAACGTCTTCTCGCTCGACGAGCTGCGCGAGTGGGCCGCGAAGACGAAAGCGGCAGCCGGACGCGACGTCGCCTGGCTCACCGAGTTGAAGATCGACGGACTCGCGATCAACCTCCGCTACGAGAACGGCATCCTGACGTCAGCAGCGACCAGGGGCGATGGCCGTGTGGGCGAGATCGTCACCGAGAACGCGCTGCGCCTCCCCGAGATCCCGTATCGGCTGAGCGGTGAGGGGCACCCCGAGATCGTCGAGGTGCGCGGTGAGGTCTTCATTCCGGTGGCAGCGTTCGAGCGGCTCAACGCAGCCCAGGCGGCGTTCCGCGACCGTGCCTACGCCGATGCCCTCTCTCGCTGGGAGTCGCGTGGAGGGGCGAAGAAGCCCTTCGACGAGGAGAAGGCGCAGACCGCAGCTGCCCGACGTTTCCCGTCGTTCGCGAACCCTCGCAACGCGGCGAGTGGGGGACTCCGTCAGCAGATCGACAAGAAGAACGGGCTCGAGCTCGAAGCCGGACTTCTGCGGATCGAGTCGCTCGCCCTCTACGTGCACGGCATCGGAGCGTGGACCAACCCTCCCGTCGCGGCGCAGAGCGAGGTGTACGACCTGCTCTCGGAGTGGGGCCTGCCCACGAGTCCACACACGAAGGTGTGCAGCACGGTCGACGAAGTCGTGGAGTTCGTGGAGTACTTCGGCGAGCACCGCCACGACATCGAGCACGAGCTCGACGGCATCGTCGTCAAGGTCGACGAGCTCGAGCTCCACGACGAGCTCGGTGCGACGAGCCGTGCTCCGCGCTGGGCGATCGCCTACAAGTACCCGCCGGAAGAGGTTCAGACCAAGCTTCTCGACATCGTCGTGTCGGTCGGCCGCACCGGTCGCGCGACACCGTTCGCGGTCATGGCACCCGCACACGTCGCAGGTTCCGTCGTCCGCCAGGCGACCCTGCACAACAAGGACGTGGTGAAGGCCAAGGGCGTGCTGATCGGAGACACCGTCGTGCTGCGCAAGGCCGGCGATGTGATCCCCGAGGTCCTCGGTCCGGTCGTCGAGAAGCGTGACGGCAGCGAGCGAGAGTTCGTGATGCCGGTCGGGTGCCCGGAATGCGGCACACCGCTGCGTGCGATGAAAGAGGGCGACATCGACCTGCGGTGCCCGAACGCCCGATCTTGCCCGGCACAGGTCCGCGGACGCGTCGAGCACATCGGTTCCAGGGGCGCGCTCGACGTCGAGGCGCTGGGTGAGGTCACGGCGGCGGCCCTGACACAGCCGACTTCGCCGGCTGTACCCCCTTTGGAGACCGAAGCCGGTCTGTTCGCTCTCACACTCGAGCAGCTCGTGCCCATCGAGCTGTTCGTCCGTGACGCCGAGACGGGGCTTCCCAAGGAGGATGAGGACGGGATCGTCAAGACGCGCGCTCCTTTCCGGCGCAATGCCACCGCTACCGAGAAGAAGTCCGGGCTCGACGGTCCTCAGCCGTCGTCGCAGGCGCTCACCCTGCTGGCCGAACTCGAGAAGGCGAAGACGAAAGACCTCTGGCGCCTGCTCGTATCGCTGAACATCCGGCATGTCGGACCCGTCGCCGCACGGGCACTGGCGCAGTGGTTCGGCTCCCTCGAAGCGATCCGAACGGCGTCCCGCGACGAACTCGCCGCTGTCGAAGGCGTCGGCGGCATCATCGCCGATTCGCTGCTCGCCTGGTTCGAGGTGGACTGGCATCAGGAGATCGTGCGCCAGTGGGCGGATGCGGGGGTGCAGTGGTCGACTCCCGGTCACCCGGGGCCCGGAGCAGCGGTGGCTGCAGGCGGCGTGCTCGAAGGACTCACGGTCGTCGCGACAGGTTCCCTCGACGGGTACACCCGAGATGGCGCGCAGGAGGCCATCATCAACGCGGGCGGCAAGGCGGCGTCGAGCGTCTCGAAGAAGACCGATTTCGTCGCCGCCGGCCCCGGAGCAGGCTCCAAACTCGCCAAGGCCGAAGAACTCGGCGTGCGCGTGCTCGATGCCGCGCAGTTCCACATTCTCGTGACCGAGGGCCCGGGCGCACTGCCGCCGACGCCGGAAGGCTCGTGAGGCGCTACGGGCCGCTGATCGTCGTCGCGGAGGCATTGGCCGTCGGAGATCCCGGTCGGAACCATCTGCGTCTGACGCGCGAAGCGGTGATCATCCGTGAAGGGATCGAGAACCGTGGCATCGTCGCTTGGACCGACGTGGAAGCGATTGCGCTCGATGTGCCGACGACGAAGTTCCGTCTCCCCGGTCTCGTCAGCACCCTCCTTCTCGGTGCGCTGACGGCCGCGATGCTGAGTGACCCCGGCGTCGATCCCGACGATGGTTCGGTGACGCTCACCATCGGTGGGGAACTCCGCACAGTGCCCCTTAGCCGTCACCATGTCGGAGGGTACTGGGCGCCGACGCTCGTAGGCGCCCATCGCCTGATCGCCCATCTGATCGCCCACCCCGAACAGCGCGCACTACTCGCGCATCCGGAGCCTCTGATCGACGTGGCAGCGCAACTCGCGCGCGGAACGAGATAGCCCGATCCGCGCGCGAGTCGTCGTCAGCTCTTGTGGCGCGGCTTGCGGAACGGCTTCTCTTCACGGCTGTCGCGTGCGGGACGCTCATCGCTGTCCCTGCGCTCGTATCGCTCGCCGTCACGCGGGGCGGTGCGTCGGGCACCAGGGCCGCGATCGGGCTTGATCTCGATGAGGCGCCCCGAGATACGGGTGTCGCGGAGCTTGTCGAGCACTGCGGGATTCAGGTTGGAAGGCAGCTCGACGGTCGAGAAGTCGGGGCGGATGTTGATCGCTCCGAAGTCGTCACGGCCCAGACCGC
The DNA here is from genome assembly GCF_002979515.1 of Microbacterium sp. MYb54. Lineage (GTDB taxonomy): Bacteria > Actinomycetota > Actinomycetes > Actinomycetales > Microbacteriaceae > Microbacterium. The sequence goes on from NZ_PCPA01000001.1 coordinate 312,523, forward strand.
CCTCGTTCGCGAGAGCGCCGACGATCTGACGCGGCTCGACCTTGTGACGCCGACCGACCTCGATACGGTACGCGGTGTAGTCACCACGCCCTCGGCGCTCGGTACGCGGCTCGCGTGCCTCACGTCCCCCCGCGCTGCGCTCACGAGGAGGACGGTTGTCAGCCTCGACGGCCTTGGTCAGGGGATCGTTGGCCGGGTCGAGGAGCAGCGGCTTGTCGCCCTGTGCGACGACGGCGAGGGCGGCTGCCACGTCGCCCTCCGGCACGTCATGATGGCGGACGTAGTGCGCGACGATGTCGCGGAACGCCTCGATACGGCCGGTCTCCGACAGGGCGGTGGTGATCGCGTCGTCGAATCGGTTCAGACGCGTCGTGTTGACGTCTTCGGTGCTGGGTAGCTGCATCTGGGCAGGCTGCTGTCGCGTCGCCTTCTCGATGTGCTTGAGCAGGTAGCGCTCGCGCGGGGTGATGAAGCTGATCGCGTCGCCGGTGCGCCCCGCACGACCGGTGCGGCCGATGCGGTGCACATAGGACTCGGTGTCGGTCGGGATGTCGAAGTTGATGACGTGGCTGATGCGCTCGACGTCGAGACCGCGGGCGGCTACATCGGTCGCGACGAGGATGTCGAGCTTGCCGTCCTTGAGCTGGTTGACGCTGCGCTCACGCTGAACCTGCGGCACGTCGCCGTTGATGGCGGATGCGGAGTATCCACGAGCACGCAGTTTCTCAGCGAGCGTCTCGGTCTCGTTCTTGGTGCGGACGAAGACGATCATCCCGTCGAAGTTCTCGACCTCGAGGATGCGGGTGAGCGCGTCGACCTTCTGCGCGTACGAGACGACGAGATAGCGCTGGGTGATGTTCGCCCCCGTTGCCGTCTTCGACTTGATGCTGATCTCTTCCGGGTCGCGCAGGTACTTCTGCGCGAGGCGGCGGATCTGCGGCGGCATCGTCGCGGAGAACAGGGCGACCTGCTTCTCCTCCGGCGTCTGCGCGAGGATCTGCTCCACGTCTTCCGCGAAGCCCATCTTCAGCATCTCGTCTGCCTCATCCAGCACGAGGTACTGCAGCTGCGAGAGGTCGAGGGTGCCCTTGGCGAGGTGGTCCATGATGCGACCGGGTGTTCCGACGATCACGTGCACGCCGCGGCGCAGCGCGGACAGCTGCACGCCATAGCCCTGACCGCCGTAGACGGGCAGGACGTGAACGCCCTTCATCTTGGAGGCGTAGGACTCGAATGCCTCGCACACCTGGAGCGCGAGCTCCCGGGTGGGTGCGAGCACGAGGGCCTGCGGGGTCTTCTGCGAGACGTCGAGGCGCTCGAGCACAGGGAGCGCGAATGCGGCGGTCTTGCCGGTACCGGTCTGCGCCTGCCCGACCACATCGCGGCCGGACAGAAGTGTGGGGATGGTGGCCGCCTGGATGGGCGACGGGGTCTCGTAGCCGAGGTCCTTGATGGCTTTGAGGACGGCCCCGGTGATGCCGAGCTCCTCGAATCCGGGGGTCGCGGGAGAGTCCTCGGGGGCGTCGGTCAGCACTGCATCTTCAGGGGTCACTTCCCAAGGGTAGCGCGCGGCGACGCTCGGCGCCTGTGAGGGCGGCCTACGCCCCGGTATTGAGAGCCAGCAGCTTCTCCTTCACCTGGCGTCGGAGCACCTTGCCGATCAACGACGTGGGGAGTTCATCGACCACGAAAACCCGACGGGGAACCTTGTAGGGAGTCAGGATGCTGCGGGCGAACTCACGGATGGCTTCGACGTCGACATCGGTTCCGGCATCGACCACGATCGCAGCGACGACCTCTTCGCCGGAGTGTTCACTCGGTAGTCCCACAACGGCGGCATCGACGACCTGCGGATGCTGCCGCAGAGCGTTCTCGACCTCGGTGGGTGCGACGTTGAATCCGCCAGTGATGATGAGTTCCTTGATGCGATCCACGATGCGCACGAAACCGGCGTCGTCGATCGTGACGATATCGCCGGTGCGGTACCAGCCGTCGACGAAGACGGCCTCGGTCTCTTCGGGCTTGCCGTAGTAGCCCGCGAAGACCTGCGGACCGCGGACCACGAGTTCGCCGGCGGAACCTGCCGGCACGTCTTGGCTCGGGTTCTCAGGATCGACTACGCGGCACTCGGTCCCCGGCAGGGGGAGACCCACGGTGCCGGGCACGCGGTTGTCAGCGACGGGGTTCGCCATCAGGACGGGTGAGCACTCGCTCAGCCCGTAGCCCTCGACGAGGTACCCGTTGGTGGCCTTCTCGAAAGGCACGACGAGTTCGTGCGGGAGAGCCATGGCGCCGGAGATCGCGACTTCGATGCCGTCGAGCGACACGCCCTTCGCCTTCGCTGCGGCGAGCAGACGATCGGCGATCGGCGGGACGAGCGGGAGGAAGGTGGCGGGGTGCTTCTTCACGACATCGAGCACGAGGTCGGGATCGAACTTGGGGAACAGCACGAGCCGCGCGCCCATCGACATCGCGAAGGTGAGACAGAGGGTGAGCCCATAGGCGTGGAACATCGGCAGCACCGCATACACGACACAACCCTTGCCCCGCTGGATCGAAGGAACCCACGCCTGGGACTGCGCGGCGTTGGCCAGCAGATTGCGGTGCGTGAGGGCCGCGCCCTTGGGGGTTCCCGTCGTGCCGGAGGTGTACTGGATGATCGCGAGATCGTCGGTCCCCGGCTGGGGGTGCGACGCCGGAAGGGGGGCGGAGCCGAGCAGGGAATCCCATGCAACAGTCCCGCGCACCTTCTCGGTGAGGGCAGCACGGGATTCGCGTGCCTTCGCGACGGGGAGTCGCAGGGCGAGGCGCGTGACGAACGGCATCGCGCGCGTCACATCGACGGAGATGAGGTTCCTCACGGCCAGATCCGCCGGGAACTCCTGCACTGTGGAGACGACCTTGTTCCAGACGATCGCGTGCTTCGCTCCGTGGTCTTCGAACTGCTTGCGGAGCTCGCGCGGCGTGTACAGCGGATTGTGCTCGACGACGACCGCGCCGAGTCGCAGCACCGCGTAGAAGGCCACGATGTGCTGCGGGCAGTTCGGCAGCACGATCGCGACCGGATCACCGGCGCGGACACCGAGGTCCCGCAGGCCCGTAGCCGCACGGTCGATCGCTGCCTGCAGCTCGGAGTAGGTCGTCTCGCGACCGAAGAACTGAAGGGCGGGGGCATCCGGATAGTCGCGTGCTGAAGCGGCCACGATGTCGACCAGGGATCCCTCGACGGGAGGGAGGTCATCCGGGACTCCGGCTGCATAGCTGGCGATCCACGGGCGAGGGGGCTGGAACGTGCTCACCCGCCCAGCATAGGTGGAGCAGCTCTCGGGGCATGGGACTTCGGAGCGCGCCAACTAGACTGGGGGAGTGTCTGAAATCACCCCTGAACTCGTGCGCCACCTCGGTGTGCTCGCACGCATCCAGCTGAACGACGACGAGGTGTCGAGGCTCACGGGCCAGCTCGACGCCATCGTCGACAACATCGCGAAGGTGTCGGAGGTCGCGACCGACGACGTCGTAGCGACGAGTCACCCGATTCCGTTGAGCAACGTCTTCCGACCCGACGTGGTCGGCGAGACGCTCACGCACGAGCAGGTGCTTCAGAACGCCCCGGATGCCGCCGACGGCCGCTTCCGCGTCACCGCGATCCTGGGAGAAGAGCAGTGAGCGACATCATCCGGCTGGACGCGGTGGATCTCGCCGCGAAGCTCGCATCTCGTGAGGTGTCGAGCGTCGAGGCGACGCAGGCGCACCTCGACCGCATCGCCGCCGTGGACGGCGACGTCCACGCATTCCTCCACGTCAACGAGGGCGCTCTCGAGGCCGCAGCGGCCATCGACGCCCGTCGCGCTGCGGGCGAGGTCCTCGGCCCGCTCGCGGGTGTGCCGCTCGCGATCAAGGACGTGCTCGTCACGACCGACCAGCCGACGACCAGCGGTTCGCGCATCCTCGAGGGATACCGCTCGCCGTACGACGCCACTGTCGTCGCGCGCTCTCGCGCCGCCGGACTGATCCCTCTCGGCAAGACGAACATGGACGAATTCGCCATGGGGTCCTCCACCGAGCACTCGGCGTACGGTCCCACGCACAACCCCTGGGACCTCGACCGCATCCCCGGCGGCTCCGGCGGTGGCTCGGCTGCGGCCGTCGCGGCTTTCGAGGCTCCGCTGGCGCTCGGCTCCGACACCGGCGGCTCGATCCGCCAGCCCGCCCACGTCACCGGCACGGTCGGCGTCAAGCCGACGTACGGCGGCGTGAGCCGTTACGGCGCGATCGCCCTCGCCTCCAGCCTCGACCAGGTCGGTCCGGTCTCGCGGACGGTTCTCGACTCCGGGCTGCTGCACGACGCGATCGGCGGACATGATCCGAAGGACTCGACCTCGCTGCGCGATGAGTGGCCCTCGTTCGCCGAAGCAGCTCGAGAAGGCGCGCGCGGAGACGTGCTCAAGGGTCTCAGGGTCGGTGTGATCCGTGAACTGCCCGACAGCGGGTTCCAGCCCGGCGTCGCAGCATCCTTCCGCAGTGCGCTCGCACTCATGGAGGCGCAGGGTGCCGAGATCGTCGAGATCGGCGCTCCGCACTTCGAATACGGCGTCGCCGCGTATTACCTGATCCTCCCGGCGGAGGCATCGAGCAACCTCGCGAAGTTCGACTCCGTGCGCTTCGGCCTGCGGGTCACGCCTGACGGCAACCCGACGGTCGAGGACGTCATGTCCGCGACCCGTGACGCCGGCTTCGGTGACGAGGTCAAGCGCCGCATCATCCTCGGCACGTACGCGCTGTCCGCCGGCTACTACGACGCTTACTACGGCAGCGCGCAGAAGGTCCGCACACTCATCCAGCAGGACTTCGCGAACGCGTTCGCCGAGGTCGATGTCATCGCGACGCCCTCGGCGCCCACCACCGCCTTCAAGCTCGGCGAGAAGATCGACGACCCGCTGCAGATGTATCTCAACGACATCACCACGATCCCGGTCAACCTCGCTGGTGTCCCGGGAATCTCGATCCCGAGCGGTCTCGCGGACGACGATGGGCTTCCCGTGGGCATCCAGTTCATCGCCCCGGCGCGGGAGGATGCGCGTCTCTACAAGGTCGGCGCCGCGCTCGAGACGCTGCTCGTCGACTCGTGGGGTGCGCCGCTGCTCACCCGCGCACCGCAGCTCGCAGGAGGGAAGCGCTGATGGCCACCGCCAAGCTCATGGACTTCGACAAGGCGCTCGAGCTGTTCGAGCCGGTCCTCGGATTCGAGGTGCACGTCGAGCTCAACACGAACACGAAGATGTTCTCCGATGCGCCGAACCCGGCCAACGAGCTGTATCACGCGGCCGAACCGAACACGCTCATCGCACCCGTCGACCTCGGTCTTCCCGGGTCGCTGCCGGTCGTGAACGAGACCGCGATCCGCTCGTCGATCAGCCTGGGTCTCGCCCTCGGCTGCTCGATCGCGGAGTCGAGCAGGTTCGCCCGCAAGAACTACTTCTACCCGGACCTCGGCAAGAACTATCAGATCTCGCAGTTCGACGAGCCGATCGCGTACGAGGGATCGGTCGAGGTCGAACTCGAAGACGGCACGATCATCACGATCCCGATCGAGCGGGCCCATATGGAGGAAGACGCCGGCAAGCTCACCCACATGGGCGGAGCGACCGGACGCATCCAGGGTGCCGAATACTCCCTCGTGGACTACAACCGTGCGGGCGTGCCGCTGGTCGAGATCGTGACGAACATCATCTACGGCACCGAGCACCGCGCACCGGAGGTCGCCAAGGCCTATGTGCAGGCGATCCGCGACATCGTCCGCGGTCTCGGCATCTCCGAGGCCCGTCTGGAGCGTGGAAACCTGCGCTGCGACGCGAACGTCTCGCTGCGCCCGCGAGGCACGGAGAAGCTCGGCACCCGTACTGAGACGAAGAATGTGAACTCCATGCGCTCCGTCGAGCGAGCCGTGAAGTACGAGATCCAGCGCCAGGCGCAGATTCTCGCCGACGGGGGCACGATCACGCAGGAGACGCGGCACTGGCACGAGGACACCGGCACGACGTCGCCCGGTCGTCCGAAGTCGGACGCAGATGACTACCGCTACTTCCCCGAGCCCGATCTGCTGCCCGTGGAGCCCGCCGCCGAGCTGATCGAAGAACTGCGCGCGGCTCTTCCTGAGCAGCCGGTCGCGCGTCGCCGTCGCTTGATGACGGAGTGGGGCTTCACCGACCTGGAGTTCCAGGACGTCCGCAACGGCGGCCTGCTCGAGGTCGTCGAGGCGACCATCGCCGCGGGTGCAACTCCGGCCACCGCACGAAAGTGGTGGACAGGCGAGATCACTCGCACCGCGAACGTGCAGGAGAAGGACCCCATCGAGCTCATCAGCCCGGAGAACGTCGCGGCTCTTCAGCGGCTCGTCGACGCCGGAACTCTGACCGACAAGCTTGCTCGCCAGGTACTCGAAGGCGTCATCGCAGGCGAGGGCACGCCTGAAGAGGTCGTCGACGCCCGCGGCCTCGCCGTGGTGTCGGACGACGGCGCACTGATCGCTGCGATCGATGAGGCTCTCGCCGCGCAGCCGGACGTGATGGCCAAGATCAAGGACGGCAAGGTGCAGGCGGCCGGGGCCGTCATCGGTGCGGTCATGAAGGCGATGAAGGGTCAGGCCGACGCCGCTCGTGTCCGTGAGCTCATTCTCGAGCGCGCTGCCCAGTAGCGCGCCACCCCGGGTCTCGTGTCCGAGGCCCGGGGCAGAATGGTGTCATGGGACACGGTGACGGCACAGGACGAATCGTCTCGTCCGCAGATGCCGATGACACCGGAACGCGCATCCTGCACGTCGATATGGATGCGTTCTACGCCGCCGTCGCGGTACTCGACGATCCGTCACTCCGCGGGCTCCCGCTCATCATCGGCGCCCCCGACGGTCGTTCTGTCGTCTCCAGCGCCTCATACGAGGCACGTCGGTACGGTGTGCGAGCGGCGATGCCGGTGTCGCAGGCGTTGCGGCTGTGCCCTTCAGCGCGCATCGTGCTCCCGCGCTTCGACCGTTATCAGGAGGTCTCGCGACAGGTGATGGCGATCTTCGAGTCGTTCACGCCTCTGGTGGAGCCGCTCTCGGTCGATGAGGCGTTCCTCGATGTGCAGGGCGTACGGCGTTTGTGGGGGAGTCCGGCTCGCATCGCAGAACTGATCCGCGAACGGGTCCTCGACGAGGTCGGCATCACGTGCAGCGTCGGTGTCGCCGCGACGAAGCACGTCGCCAAGATGGCCTCCACCATCGCGAAGCCGGACGGGATGCTCGTCGTCGCAGGGGCCGATACGCTCGGCTTCCTCGCACCCCGACCTGTCCGTGCGATGTGGGGAGTCGGACCGAAGGCAGCTGAGGCTCTGGAGGCCCGTGGCATACGCACGATCCAGGACGTGCGGGATGCTCCGCGCGAGATGCTCGAACGTGCCGTCGGCCCCGCCCTCGCCGGGCGGATCAGGCAGCTCGCACTCGGGGAAGACGCCCGCGCCGTCGACACCGAGCGTGTGGAGAAGAGCATCGGTCACGAGGAGACCTTCGACCAGGACATCCTCGACCGACCGTTTCTCCGAGCCGAGCTGCTGCGCCTCTCCGACCGCGTCGCTGCCAGACTCCGGCGCGCGAACTGGGAGACCTCCACGGTAGCCATCAAAATTCGCTTCGATGATTTCCGCACGCTGAACAGGTCCCAGACGCTGGGCGAGCCCACGGCCGTCGGGCAGCGCATCGGCGAGGCGGCACAGGCACTTTTCGAGCAGATAGACCGGCGCGATCCTGTGCGGTTGGTCGGCGTGCGGGCCGAGAATCTGCGACCTGCCGGCGGCGGCGGACTGGGCTTGTGGGATGACGACGAGGGTTGGCGCAAGGTCGAGGGCGCGGTCGACGACGCCGTCGCACGGTTCGGCATCGCCACGATCTCCCGCGCGCGGCACATCGGCCGCGGAGAGGGCAGGGGCGCCGCGCAGCATCCCAAGGCCCACGGCGTGGAATGATCGCACACGCTCGGTGTTCCTCGACTACCGTGGGGGTATGCCGAACATTGCACTGGAACTCGGAAAGCAAGCTGCGTCCTTCGGCGTGAAGAGCGCATACGGAGAGCCGCAAGACGTCGACGGTGTGAGCATCACACCGGTCGCCTTCACCTACTCGGGCTTCGGCGGCGGTAGCGGCGACGGTGCCGAGGGCGGTGGCGGTGGCGGTGTGTCTGTCCCCGTCGGCGTTTACGTGCGTCGTGAGGAGGGCCTACGCTTCGAGCCGAACATCGTCACGCTGTTGGTCGTCGCTGTACCGTTCGTCTGGGTGGCCGGACGAGCGATCACCCGCATCATCCGTGCACTCAAGAAGTGACGATCCTGTCGCGACGGCCCTGGAGCACGCCGCGACCCTGATCGAGCAAGATGTTCGAGCCGTGTCCGCGGGTAACCCCGTCGTTCTCATCGACGGCGGCAGCGGTGCAGGCAAGTCGTCGCTCGCTGCCCGACTCGTCCGTCGCTGGCCGGTCAGCGGGCACGTACAGCTCATCGCACTCGACTCGCTCTACCCCGGCTGGGATGGACTCGACGACGGCGTGGAGCGTGCTCTCGAGTGGATCCTTCGTCCACATGGCCGCGGCTATCTCGGCACCTGGCGCCGCTGGGACTGGGAACGCCAGACCGAGGCTGAGAGTCACGCTGTCGATCCTGCCCTGGGCGTGATCGTCGAGGGCAGCGGCATCCTCCGGGCGTCGACGGCCGGGCTCGCCGACATCCGGATCTGGGTGGAGTCAGCGGAGCCTGCTCGCAAGGCGCGCGCTCTCGCGCGTGATGGTGACACCTATCGCCCGCACTGGGACAGGTGGGCTGCGCAGGAGCGTCTTCACATCGAACGCGACGATCCTCGGACGCTCGCAACCCGCATCGTCGAGGTGCCCTAGGAGCTCATCCGGCTTCGGCCTCGTCGGCCGCCTGGATGAGAAGCTCCAAGCGATACCCGAGCCAGTCGTACACATCGTGACGACCGTCCTCCCCGGCCTGCTCGTCTGAGGTGATCCCGAGTCGCGTGGCGATCACGAGGCGGATCGCGGTGAGAGTTCTCAGCCAGAAGTCGATCTCATCCGTGGGGACGACGAGTTCTCTGGCGGCGAGGGGGTCTGCTTCATCGAGTGCGTCGGCTCTGCCTCCGACCTCACCGAGTGCCGCGCGCACACGTCGAGCCTCGATGAGCCGCCTGTCGAGAAGATCCTCCCGTGTGCTGTCCGCGAAGTCCGCCGCGGAATCGGGATCATCCGGGTACGGAGTGGGCGTCAACCGATCGATGGCGGGGTCTGCGGAGCCCCTCGACGTGTCGATGAGCTCGATGAAGTCGTCCACGAGCTGGGCGAGATGGAGTCCTTCGATCACCGTGATCGGGATGACGATCCGCTCCGAGGTCACAGCGGAGCCTTCCTGACGGTCGCCCAGAGGCCGAAGCCGTGCATCGCCTGTGCGTGGACTTCCATGGTCTCGCGCGGACCGGTGGACACGATCGCGTGTCCGTCATGATGCACAGCGAGCATCAACGCGGTGGCGTGATCGACGGAGTAACCGAAGTAGGTACGGAAGATGCGGACCACGTAGCTCATGAGGTTGACGGGATCGTTCCACACGACGACCTGCCAGGGCTCGAGCGGAGCTGCGCTGAGGTCGGTGACCTCATCGACGTCCGGAACGGCGGTCGGGGTCGTCATGCCCACCCCATCTCGTGCAGCTGCTCATCGTCGATACCGTAGAAGTGTGCGATCTCGTGCACCAGAGTCGTGTGGATCTCGTCGCGGAGCTCGTCTTCGGAGTCGCACTGCGCCAGATGAGGCTCGCGATAGACGACGATCCGGTCAGGGAGTTCGCCCATCCCGTACTGCGTCCGCTCTGTGAGCGCCAGACCGTCGTACAGGCCGAGTAGATCGAGACTGCCGTCCTCCGGGCGATCCTCCACGACGAACACCACGTTCTCCAAGCCCTCGACCATGTCGTCGGGCAGTTGGTCGAGCTCGTCGATCACGAGCTTCTCGAAGGTGGCGGTATCCATGTCCATCTCGTCCAGCCTAGGGGCGAGTCGGGGTCAGTGGAGGAGAACGAGGATGCCGGCGACGACGATGAACAACGCCCCGAAGACGGTGTTGAGAATGCGCTGTCCGCGTGCGGTTCGTGTCAGGCGACGGAAGGGTCGCGCGGCAGCCGCGAAGAATCCCCACATCACGATCACGTCCACGACGATCACGGTGCCGACGAGGGTGAGGTACTGGGGGATTGGCGGCTCATCCAGCCGGATGAACTGCGGAATGAACGCCAGGAAGAACACGATCGCCTTGGGGTTCAGGAGGTTGACCCAGAAGCCTCGACGGATCATCGACCAATGACTCTCGCGGGAATCGACAGGAACGGGAACATCATCATCGACGACAGCGGGCTTCGTGAGGATGAGCCGGATCCCGAGGAACACGAGGTACGCAGCGCCGGCATAGCGGATGCCGTTGAACAGGACCTCCGATCGCGAGACCAGAAGGCCGACCCCCGCGGCGACTATCGCGACATGGACGATCAGCGCGATCTGCTGGCCGATGATGCCCCAGATCGAGCGCCGCCAACCCTGATTCATGGCGTTGGACATCGTGTTGATCGCCCCGGCTCCGGGCGTGAAGCTGATCACGACGGACGCGGTCAGCAACGAGAACCAGACCGCGAGCGACACCCCGTCAGTCTAGAGCTTCGGGGGAGAGACGCTGACCTTGCCGGCACGACGAAGAAGGCCCGAATCTCACGATTCAGGCCTTCTTCCAGAGGGTGAGTAACGGGACTCGAACCCGCGACATCCGGCACCACAAGCCAGCGCTCTACCAGCTGAGCTATACCCACCATGTGCCCACCGGAGCGGGCAACCATACGAGTCTATTACATGTTCGGAGTGAACTCGGACACCGTCCGGGTTGCGATCTCGCGTGCCTCGTCGCTGGAGGGGCCGGGCTCATCGACGAACACCGCTTGCCGGTAGTACCGGAGTTCTCGGATCGACTCCAGGATGTCGGCGAGTGCACGGTGGCCACCATCTTTGGAGGGAGCCTGGAAGAAGACCCGCGGGTACCAGCGTCGCGAGAGCTCTTTGATGCTGGAGACATCGACGTTTCGATAGTGCAACCACTGGTCGACCTGCGACATGTACTTCGCGAGGAACATCCTGTCGGTCCCGATGGTGTTGCCGGCAAGCGGGGCCTTGCGCTCCAGCGGTACGAAGCGCTTGATGTAGGCGAGAGTCTGCGCTTCAGCGTCTTCGAGCGTTATGCCGCCGGGAATCTCTTCGATCAGACCGGACGTCTCATGCATCTTGGTGACGAAGTCGTTCATGTTCCCGAGGGCGGCGTCGCTGGGCCGGATCACCACCTGGAAGCCCGGGTCGATGGGGTTGAGCTCGAAATCGGTGATGACCACGGCGATTTCAACGAGCTCATCGACCGCCAGATCGAGTCCCGTCATCTCGCAGTCGATCCATACGAGACGATCATTCTCGGACGCAGATACCATATCGCCATACTATCTACGGCCCCGACATCGGCTGACGGAGTGTGCCTCGTCAACCGACTGCGGGACAGCGGTACGGTAGATGAGTGCGCCCCCGTAGCTCAGGGGATAGAGCAGGAGCCTTCTAATCTCTTGGTCGCAGGTTCGAATCCTGCCGGGGGCACTTCACGCAGTCACGGACTGGCGATCGATGTAAAAGCTCCGGCTGGCACGAATCCAGCCGACAATCGTTCCGGTGCTCAGGAGTAGCGGAGCACGGCGACAGCTTCGTCTGCACGCCAGAATTCGCCGACGATGCGGAACACACCCGTGGCGAGATGCAGTCGTTCGGCGCGATAGCGGAGCCCGAGCGGGTCGGCGACGATGCGCAGGTGACCGAGGACATGGTCGCGCTGATCCTGAACTCGCCAGAGATGATCCGCTGCACGGACCAGGCGTTCTCGTGATGACGAGAGTCGGGGCGTCGCGAAGGGGACCTCGGGCAGAGAGGTGATCAAGTTGTCGGGCATCGGAACTCCTTTCCTGATCTGAAGATATGACCACCCCCCGACATTCGGTTTCGGGGATACTCGCCCTGTCATCAGCGCTTTCTCTGCACTGTTCTCGCCCCACCGACTCTTTCCACGGACTACGTGTTCTCATCGGTCGCGTGGTCCTCGCGTGGTTCACGCTGGTGCGACCCGGAAGAGATCCGGCGGCCGAAAGGACAATGACATGATCGACACATTGACCATCGTGGGGAGAGTCGCGACAGACCCGACTCAGGCGCAGACCGGGGGAGGAGTGCCGGTCACGAACTTCCGGCTCGCCAGTACGCACCGACGTTTCGATGCAGTGACCCAGGCGTGGACGGATTCGGGGACCAACTGGTTCTCGGTAGCGGCGTTCCGGCAGCTGGGGGAGAACGCGAAGGCGTCACTGCGCACGGGTGACACGGTGATCGTGACCGGAAGACTGAAGATCCGCAACTGGGAGAGCAACGGCAAACACGGGACGAGCGTCGACATCGAGGCCGATGCGATCGGGCACGATCTGCGTTGGGGAACGACGGCCTACCGACCACAATCCCGTCCCGCCGGAGAATCCGGCACGACAGCGACGCCCAGGGAGGAGTCGGTCTCGGGATCAGGTGTCGACTACTCCGGATCAGAACAAGATGATCCCTCGTCGCTTCCTATCGATGTGTCATGGGGGGATCCGGCGGGTATCGGGACGACAGGGTCGTAGCTACCGCACGCGCTCGCATGGCAGGTGCCCACTGGCGGGGCCGGGCGCCGGCGGCCCACACGGGGCGGAAGGCGGAGCGACGTAGACTCGGCACGTGCTTCGTCGATCGGTCTTCTCACCCGCGCGTGCAGCCGGCGTCCTCGCGGCCACCGCTGCCGCTCTCCTCATGCTCTCCGGGTGCACGCCGGGTGCCGCGCCGTCGGCTTCCCCGTCAGCCTCCCCGGATCCGGAGGTGACGACTCCGGCGGCTCCCATACTGGTGCCGGACGGCACCGCCGATGAGAACCTGCCGATTTTCACAACGGTGGCCGAGAGCATCTGGGCTACGGACCAACGCGGATCGGGCCGGGCGTACATCGACGCGCTGGTCGGCGCCGGATTCGATCGAGAGTCCATGCAGGTGACGCAGGATCAGTCGACAGTGGGCAACGCTGCCGAGAGCCTGCAGTTCTCGGTGCGCTGGGGTCAGAAGGACTGTCTCGTCGGCCAGGTCGGCCCGTCCACAGGGCAGGTCGTCACCGTGGTGATGCCTCAGCTCGCCGAAGGGCGCTGCCTCATCGGCACCACACGTCCGATCGACTGGTAGCCCGCCAGGGGCCGGTAGGCTGGGGTGTCGATCTTCGACGACAACATAAGGAGCGTTTTTCGGTGGCTGAGTACATCTACTCGATGGTTCGTGCGCGCAAGGCAGTGGGCGAGAAGCTCATCCTGGACGACGTCACCATGGCGTTCCTCCCCGGAGCGAAGATCGGCATGGTCGGTCCGAACGGCGCCGGTAAGTCGACGATCCTCAAGATCATGGCGGGGCTGGACACGCCATCGAACGGCGAAGCGAAGCTTGCTCCGGGCTACACCGTCGGCATCCTGATGCAGGAACCCGAGCTCGACGAGTCGAAGACCGTTCTGGAGAACATCCAGGACGGCATCGCGATCAAGCCGAAGGTCGATCGCTTCAACGAGATCTCGCTGCTGATGGCAGAGCCCGATGCCGATTTCGACGCGCTGCTCGCCGAGATGGGCACGCTGCAGGAAGAGATCGACGCAGCCGACGGCTGGGACCTCGACTCGCAGCTCGACCAGGCGATGGACGCACTCCGCACCCCGCCGGGCGAAGCCGCGATCGCACCGCTCTCCGGCGGTGAGAAGCGTCGTGTCGCGCTGGCGAAGCTTCTCCTCCAGAAGCCCGACTTGCTGCTCCTCGACGAGCCCACCAACCACCTCGACGCCGAGAGCGTGCTCTGGCTCGAGCAGCACCTGCAGGCGTACAAGGGCGCGGTCATCGCGATCACCCACGACCGGTACTTCCTCGACCACGTCGCTGAATGGATCGCTGAGGTCGACCGCGGTCGTCTCATCGGCTATGAGGGCAACTACTCGACGTACCTGGAGAAGAAGGGCGAACGCCTCGAGGTCCAGGGCAAGAAGGACGCCAAGCTCGCCAAGCGCCTCAAGGAGGAGCTGGAGTGGGTGCGCTCGAGCGCCAAGGGCCGTCAGACCAAGTCGAAGGCGCGTCTCGCCCGCTACGAGGAGATGGCTTCGGAGGCGGAGCGCACCAGGAAGCTCGACTTCGATGAGATCCAGATCCCTGCAGGTCCGCGCCTCGGTGGCATCGTCATCGATGCCAAGAAGCTGCAGAAGGGCTTCGACGGCCGCGTGCTGATCGACGGCCTCAGCTTCAACCTGCCCCCGAACGGCATCGTCGGAGTGATCGGACCGAACGGTGTGGGAAAGACCACGCTGTTCAAGACCATCGTCGGTCTCGAGCCGCTCGACGGCGGAGATCTCAAAATCGGTGAGACGGTCAAGATCAGCTACGTCGACCAGTCGCGCTCGAACATCGACCCGAACAAGACGCTGTGGGAGGTCGTATCCGACGGTCTCGACTACATCACGGTCGGCAAGACAGAGATCCCTTCTCGCGCCTACGTCTCGAAGTTCGGCTTCAAGGGTCCGGACCAGCAGAAGAAGGCCGGCGTGCTCTCCGGTGGTGAGCGCAACCGTCTCAACCTCGCGCTGACGCTCAAAGAAGGTGGCAACCTGCTCCTCCTCGATGAGCCCACAAACGACCTCGACGTCGAGACCTTGAGCTCGCTCGAGAACGCCCTGCTCGAGTTCCCCGGCTGTGCTGTGGTCATCACTCACGACCGGTGGTTCCTCGACCGCATCGCGACGCACATCCTCGCCTATGAGGGCACCGACGAGAAGCCCGGCCAGTGGTACTGGTTCGAGGGCAACTTCGAGGCCTACGAGGAGAACAAGATCGAGCGCCTCGGACCGGACGCCGCGAAGCCGCACCGGTCGACGCACCGCAAGCTGACGCGCGACTGAGGCCACGATGTCCGCGACGCCGGGGCCGCGCCTGCACATCCCGATCCACCTCCGCTGGGGCGATCTGGATGCGTTCAACCACGTCAACAACACCTCGATGCTCAAGCTGCTCGAGGAGGCCCGTGTACGTGCGTTCTGGCGCGCGGGTCCCGGCGAAGAGGCACCGTCCACCGCGGTCCTCGACTCCGGGATCGACGAGGGGATCCTCACTCTGATCGCTCGTCAGGAGATCGAGTACCTGGCGCCGGTGCCGTATCAGCGCCGACCGCTCGAGGTGCAGATGTGGTTCGGCAAGCTCGGCGGCTCCAGTGTCGAGGTCTGCTACGAGGTGCACAACGACCCCGCAGCCGAACCTCGACAGATCTATGCGCGATCGACGGCGGTCATCGTGCTCGTCGATGCGAAGACGGGCAGGCCCACTCGTCTCACGCAGGAGATGCGTGACGCCTGGGAACCGTACATCGGCCCGTCGATCGAGTACAGCCACCGCTGAGGCTCGGGCGTCGTCAGAGAGCCGCGCTCGGGTAAGGGGCTGTCGCGAGCAGCTGCCTCAGGACTGGTCTTCAGGAACGCGGATCATGATCTCCTGGGCGACGCTCGCGACGAGTGCGCCCTCGCGCGTGTAGATCCGCCCCGTCGCGAGCCCTCGACCGCCGCGGGCGCTCGGGGACTCCTGCACGTAGAGGAGCCACTCATCCACGCGTGCCGGACGATGCCACCACATCGCATGGTCGAGGCTTGCCACCTTCAGGCCGGGAAGCGCCCAGTACACCCCGTGCGCGCGAAGGATCGATTCCTGGATGGTCATGTCGCTGAGGTAGGCGAGAGCTGCCCGGTGCAGCCGCTGATCATCGGGGAGAGGCGCGCGTAGGCGCATCCACACGGCTTGGCGCGGCGTACGGGCTTCGTCCTCGGGCAGGTACAGCGGCGAGTCGACGTGACGGATGTCTGCAGCGCGGTCGCTCAGCATCCTTGCTGTGCCGGCAGGAAGCCCGTGCACTCGCTGCTCGTCCGGGGCGAGATCCTCCGGAGCGGGGATGCCC
The DNA here is from genome assembly GCF_002979515.1 of Microbacterium sp. MYb54. Taxonomy (GTDB): domain Bacteria; phylum Actinomycetota; class Actinomycetes; order Actinomycetales; family Microbacteriaceae; genus Microbacterium. The sequence continues at coordinate 328,656 of NZ_PCPA01000001.1, forward strand.
TCGGGCATCGGCTCCGCATGCTCGACGCCGGGGTCCTCGTCCTGGAAGGACGCGATCATCGAGAAGATCGGCACACCGTTCTGATATGCCTGCGCTCGGCGCGTGGAGAAGGATCGCCCATCATGGATGCGGTCGACGGCGATCGTGATTCCCTGGCTCGCGTCACCTGGCCGCAGGAAGTAGCCGTGCATCGAATGCACCGCACGGTCCTCTGGAAGCGTTCGTTCGGACGCGAGAAGAGCCTGGGCGAGAACCTGGCCTCCGTAGATGCGCCCCGTCGGCATCGGGTGTGAAGAGCCGGTGAAGATGTCTTCGGTGGTTCGTGCCTGCGTCGAGTCGAGATCGAGAACCTCGAGAAGTCGTTCGACCGTCTGGATTGCGTGGGCTTGCGCGCTCATGGGTTCCTTTCCGCGACCCAGGGCGCCGCTCCGTTGGTAGTTTAGAACGCGTGCCCCATCACCTCCTTCTCGCCGACCCGGATACCGCGAAGGACGTTCTCACGTTCGTCGGTCGAGCCACCAGGATCACCGATGACGGCGTGCGGCTGCAAGCGGCGAACGGAGTGCTCGCGCTGACGACCGCGGCTCTCGCCCCGCACGGTCTGTTCGATCAGACTCCGACCGTCCTCGCGATGCGGATCGTGCATGCCGACCCCGAACTCGAGTGCGACATCGTCGTCGATCAGTTGACCGCGACGGATGAGCCCCAGCGACTCACTCTCCCGGACACAGGCCTCTCGCCGGCGTGGGCAGGTGTCGCGCCGCCTCGGGCTGCGTGGGCACCGGTGTCGACCCTGTCCGCATCGGTGATCGCCCGGCGAGCGCAATGGGGTATCTCGGCTGTCGCCCGTGGTGCTGCTCCCGGCTCCGGTGAAGAAGCCGTTCGCGCGTTGCGGGCCGCGATCTGGGGTGAGCCCGACGAAGACCTCGACGGGCTGCCGCGGGGCATCGCCTTCGCCGCCGATGCGATGGGCTTCATCTCCGGAGAGGAGCAGGTTCCGGTGTCGCGATCCGGCAGATGGACGCGACTGGCCTTCCGGCGAGGGCACGTGCTCTCCAGAGGTCCGGTGGCGTCCGGTCTCACGAGTGTCCGCGACACCGGCTCTTCCGACTAGGCCGCGGAGCGGAGGCTCCTCCGCAGCGACGCGGGCACCACTCGCAACGCCACGACTCGGCTCACCAGAGCGCTGATCCCTCCGAGCACCATCACCGCTGCGAGTACGTCGAGCAGCGGGAACAGCCAGAGGTCGATCACCCAGTACTGCCAGTTGATCGTCCCTCCGAGCAGCGCGGGGGTGATCGGCACGAACAGTCCCACGACGACCACGACCGCGAGGGGGAGCAGACGGGGCCAGACTCGCGGTCGCCTCGCAGCGCGCCGCCGTGCCGCCCAGCGCGGTGCTCGAAGCGCAGTCACGGTGAGCAAGACCACCGCGAGCGCGGAGACCCCGAGTAGGACGGCGTTGACGAGGTTCAGCGGATTCTCGTGCGGGATCGCCTTGTGCCCATCGACATCCGCGATGAGGTTCTGCACCAGCTCGCCGGGGGAGCCGACCCCGTTCGTGAGCACCACTGCAGCAGTTCCTGTGCTGGGCACGAACGCCATCGACGCCGTGAACGTCGCGAGTGTGCCCCCATGGGAGACGAACCCTTGTGTCTCGCCGTCACCCGGCGCTCGTCGTTCCCAGCCGAGCGCATACGACGGTGTGGACGGTTGGGCAGCATGGAGCTCGTCGAGGAGAGCGCCGTCCAGCACCTCCGCGCCGATCTCGCCCTGGTTGAAGCGGAGCCATTGCACCATGTCGGCCAGAGTCGAGACCACGCCGCCGTTGCCGCCGCAACGCCCCGGCATCTCCGGCATGACGTAGGAGAAGCCCAGGACGACGGAGTACCCCGGCGCGAGGTCATCGACCTTCTGATCGCAGGCATCCAGGCTCAAAGAATCGTGCATTCCGAGAGGTATGAAGAGCCGAAGCCGCAGAAAGTCATCGAGGGGTTGACCAGATACGACCTCGATGATGCGTGCAGCGAGCGAGAAGTTCGTGTTGTGGTATTCGAAGCGGCTGCCCGGCTCGGCCATGATGCGCCGGTCCGTCAGCTCTGCGACCACGGCCTTCGTCGTTCGCGGTGCAGGAAGTGCGAACTCGTCATTGGTCTGCAGCGACAATCCGGATGTGTGGGACAGGAGCTGTCGGATCGTGATGTCCTCGTGGCGGGGGTCCGCCATCGTGAACTCGGGCAGGACATCGACCACCTGGTCGTCGAGGTCCACTGCGCCATCCTTCACCAGCAGCATGATGGCCGTAGCCGTCATCGACTTGCTCATCGATGCGATCCGGAACCGAGTCTCAGGCGTGATCGGGTCACCTGTCCCGTCATGGCCGCTGACGACCGTTTCGAGGTCGCCATCAGCGAGCACTGCAGCCGCGACTCCCGGCGTCGCGAACGTATCGACGTATGTCTGCACCCTGGCTTGCGCGGTCGTCGACGCGGCCCCTGCGGTGGCCGGTACGGCAACGGCAAGGATGAATGCAGACAGGAGTCCGAGAACCTTTATGATGCGCACGAGCCCACAGTAGGGACGAAGGCGGCTCATCTCGACGGCGTGATGCCTCTGTTCGGGGTACCCAGAACAGGGCGGAGGGAAGACCGGAACCGCCCTGTCCGGAAAGCTGGAAACCCGCGCGTCAGCCCGCTGTCGCCGCTGCCGCTCGACCCGCTACGCGGCCGGAGAAGAGGCACCCGCCGAGGAAGGTGCCCTCGAGTGCGCGATAGCCGTGCACGCCCCCTCCACCGAACCCACTCGCCTCGCCCGCCGCATAGAGTCCGGGGATCGCCACGCCGTGTGCGTTCAGAGCGCGACCTTCGAGGTCGGTGTTGATTCCTCCGAGCGACTTCCGGGTCAGAACGTGAAGCTTCACAGCGACGAGCGGCCCAGCGGCCGGATCCTGCAGGCGGTGCGGGACGGCAGTGCGGATCAGCTTGTCGCCTCGGTAGCTGCGCATCGAGCGCAGCATCCCGATCTGCGCGTCCTTCGTGAAGTCGTTGTCCATCTCGCGATCGCGGGCGACGACCTCGCGTCGGACGTTCTCGATATCGAGGTGCTCGCCGCCAGGATGCCGTCGCATCTGCTCGAGGAGGGACTCGAGGTCGTTCTCGACGATGAAGTCCTGGCCCTCGTCGAGGAACGACTGCACGGGCCCGGTCGGCCCCTTCGCAAGCCGAGACTTCAGCAGGAGGCCGACGTCCTTGCCGGTGAGATCGGGATTCTGCTCGCTGCCGGAGAGGGCGAACTCCTTCTCCACGATCTGCCGTGACGTGACGAACCAGGAGTGGTCGTGGCCGGTGGTGCGCAGGTGTTCGAGCGTTCCGAGGGTGTCGAACCCCGGGAACAGCGGGACGGGGAGTCGCTTTCCGGTGGCATCGAGCCACAGGGAGGAAGGCCCGGGCAGAATGCGGATGCCGTGCGACGGCCATACTGGATCCCAATTGGTGATGCCCTCGACGTAGTGCCACATCCGATCGCCGTTGATCAGACGGGCGCCCGCAGCCTCACTCACACCGTGCATCGATCCATCGACGTAGGCGGGTACCCCAGTGAGCATGTGCTCGGGCGGGGTGCCGAGACGCTCGGGCCACGCCGCTCGCACGAGATCGTGATTTCCGCCGATGCCGCCGGAGGAGACGACCGTCGCTTTCGCCGTGATCTCGAAGTCGCCGATCGCTTCGCGGGAAGATGGGACGCCGCGCCCCGATCCGCTGGTCGCAAGAATGCTGCCACGTGCACCGACGACCGTGCCGTCGGTGACGACCAGGTCAGTGACGCGGTGGCGCGGAAGGATGGTGAGCCGTCCCTCGCGCTCGCCCTGCTCTACAGCCGCCGCGAACGGTGCGACGATGCCGGGACCGGTGCCCCAGGTGATGTGGAAGCGAGGTACGGAGTTGCCGGGGCCGATCGCTCCGTACCCGCCACGTTCCGCCCACCCCACCACCGGGAAGAACCCGACACCGTGCTCCCGCAGCCAGGCTCGCTTCTCGCCGGCCGCGAACTGCAGGTACGCCTGTGCCCAGCGGCGCGGCCACTCGTCTTCCGGACGATCGAAGCCGGCGTTGCCGAACCAGTCCTGCGTGGCGAGTTCGAGGGAGTCTTTGATCCCGAGTCGCCGCTGTTCCGGGGAATCGATGAAGAACAGTCCACCGAACGACCACCATGCCTGTCCGCCGAGATTGGTTCGCGGTTCCTGATCCACGAGGATGACGCGCCGTCCGGCATCCAGGGCCTCGGAGGCGGCGACGAGCCCTGCCAACCCCCATCCGATCACCAGGACGTCTGTGGACAGGGGCGTGTTCGTCATTTAGCTCTCCGTTGATTCCTGACGCGATCGTGTCTCGAGCGTGGGGCGACCGCCGGGATTGGCACCGATCCCCGACGGCTCGAATGTGTTCACCATGGCATAGGCGGCGCGCTCCAGGTAGTCCCAGAGCGTCGTTTCGTGCAGGGGAGACAACTGCGCCTCGTCGACGGCGGTCCGCATGTGACGAAGCCAACGATCGCGGGCGTCCGCATCGATGTGGAACGGCATGTGCCGCATACGGAGCCGAGGATGCCCTCGAGTCTCGCCGTAGGTCGTCGGTCCGCCCCAGTACTGCTCCAGGAACATCCGGAGCCGGTCCTCGGCGGGGCCGAGGTCTTCTTCCGGATACATCGGCTTCATCACCGGGTCGAGGGCGACTTCGCGATAGAACACCGAGACGATCTTCGCGAACGTCTCATGTCCGCCGATCTCGTCGTAGAAGGTCACTTCTGGGGGCTCCCGTCGTCGTTCGGCTTCTTGCGGCGCCAGATTCCGCGGTCGGGGATCACCGGCACGCCGGTCACCGCGTTCGGCCTGGTCCTCGGCGGGTTCGCGCCGCGGACCCGCCGAGCTCCGTCGAGCCCGGTGGGTACGACGTCGACCATGCGGGGCACGCCGATCTCCTTCTCGAGGAGGGCGGCGCGGAGGCGACGACGCAGTTCTTGGGCGACGTCGTCTTTCGCGTTGGCGCGCGCCTTGATTACGATGCGGACGACGAGAGCGTCTCCATCGATCGATTCGAGGCCCCACAGCTCCGGCTTCTCGATGATGCGGGTGCGCCACTTCGGGTCTTTCGCAAGGCCTTGAGCTGTCTCCAGCATGATGTGCTCGACCTGTTCGAGGTCGGAGTCGCCCGGAACCCCGATGTCGATGATCGAGCGCGCCCACCCCTGCGACATGTTGCCGATGCGGGTGACCTCGCCGTTGCGCACGTACCAGAGCGTGCCGTTGACGTCACGTACCTGGGTGATGCGCACGCTGACGTACTCGACGACGCCGCTCGCGAGCCCGAGATCGACCACGTCGCCGATCCCGATCTGGTCCTCGGCGACGATGAAGATGCCGTTGAGCACATCCTTGACGATGTTCTGGGCGCCGAAACCGAGGCCGGCACCCACTGCCGCGGTCAGGAGCGTCAGCGAGCCGAGGAGGCTGTTGTCGATCGCGTTGACGATCAGGACGATCGCGATCACGACGAGCATCACGTTGACGATGTTCTGCAGGATCGTTCCGAGCGTGCGAGTGCGCTGCACCAGTCGCATGTCGGCGAGAGGCGAGCGTTCGAGTGCCTGTGTGTCGTCGACGGAGGCCTTGCTCTTCGCGCTGTCCACGATGCGATGCACCACGCGGCGGATGACGATACGAAGCACCAGGCCGATGACCACACACGACGCGATGATGATCGCGACGGTGAGCACCTTCATGCCTGCCTGGCCGAACCAGGCGAACAGGGCCACAACCCAGTCTGGAAGCGGTGTCGGCTCGGGGGGAGTGGAGGTCGTAGAGGGGATCATCATCACCCACGATCCTAGCGATCGGGCCTCTGTGCCGGCTGGGTGGTAGAGCCATGCGAAAACGGAGACCATCCGCTCCCGTCACGGCATGTCGTGGTGAGACACGCCTGCGGCGGGGGAGATGGTCTCCGTTTCGGATATGAGTCTACGGATCAGTCCTCGGCGTCGCGCGACTGCGCGGCCAGAGCCCGCTCCACGTCTGCGAGGTTCTCGAGGACGAGCCGTCGCAGCGCTGGTGCAGCCTCCTGGTTGGCGGAGAGCCACGCACGGGTCGCATCGCGCAGTGCGACGTCGGCCAGCGCCGTCGGGAACAGTCCGACGATCAGGTACTGCGCGATCTGGTAGCTGCGCGACTCCCAGATGGGCAGGAGCATGTCGAAGTACGCGGGGACGAACTCTCCGAGCACCGCGGCCCCTGCCGGATGTGTGAATCCGAGCGCCGCAGAGCGGACGATCGTGTTGGGAGCGTCGTCGCGCTCGATGAGCGACGCCCACGCGGCCTTCTTGGAGGCTGCGTCGGGAAGGGAAGCGCGTGCCTGCGCGGCGAACTCTCCGCCCTTGGCGGTGTTGTCGGCAGCGAGAGCGGCATCGATCGTGGCGGCATCCGTAGCACCGATCGAGGCCAAGCCGACGAGGAGCTGCCAGTTCAGGTCGGCGTCGATCTCCAGCCCGGGCAGGGTGTCTTCTCCGGAGCGCAGGCGCCCAACGATGCCTGCGTGCTCCGGGGTGACGAGAGCGTTCGCGAAAGCGGTGACGAACTGCAGCTGGCTGTCGCTTCCCGGCTCCGCCGCCTCCGCAAGGCTCCACAGTCCGTCGGCGATCTTGAGTCGCGCAGCCTCGCGGTCAGCAGGTGCGACGTAGAGAGTCGCAGCGGTCCGCAGCTGGCTGAGCGTGGTGCGCACGGTCGTCGACTCGCTCTCGCGGCCGATGTTGCCCAGCACGAGGTCGAGGTACTCCGAGGCGCCGGTCTCGGCATCGCGGGTCTGGTCCCACGCGGCGCCCCACACCAAGGAGCGGGCGAGCGGGTCGTGGATGTCGGCAAGGTGGGCGATCGCGGTGGCGAGGGACCTCTCGTCGAGGCGGATCTTCGCGTAGGCGAGGTCGTTGTCGTTGAGCAGCACCAGGTCGGGGCGGACGAGCCCCTGGAGCTCCGGCACCTCGGTGCGGTCTCCGTCGACGTCGACTTCGAGGTAGTGCGTGCGGGTGAGCGAGCCGTCGGTCAGGGTGTAGAAGCCGATGCCGAGACGGTGCGGGCGGATCGTCGGGTAGTCCGCCGGCGCGGTCTGCGTGATCGCGAAGCGCGAGATCACGTTGTCATGGCTCTCGGCGATCACGGGTTCCAGGGTGTTGACGCCGGCGGTCTCGAGCCACTTCTTGGACCACGTGCTGAGGTCGCGGCCACTGGTGGCCTCGAGCTCCGAGAGCAGGTCACTCAGCTCGGTGTTGCCCCAGGAGTGCTTCTGGAAGTACTGGGAGACTCCGGCGAAGAACGCCTCGATCCCGACCCATGCGGCCAGCTGCTTGAGGACGGAGCCGCCCTTGGCGTAGGTGATGCCGTCGAAGTTGACCTGCACGTCTTCCAGGTCGTTGATCTCGGCGACGATCGGGTGCGTCGAGGGGAGCTGGTCCTGGCGATAGGCCCAGGTCTTCTCCATCGCGTTGAAGGTGGTCCACGCCTCAGTCCACTCGGTGGCCTCGGCGGTGGCGATCGTCGACGCCCACTCGGCGAACGACTCGTTGAGCCAGAGGTCGTTCCACCACTTCATCGTGACGAGGTCGCCGAACCACATGTGGGCGAGCTCGTGCAGGATCGTGACGACGCGACGTTCCTTGACGGCGTCGGTCACCTTGCTGCGGAAGACGTAGGTCTCGGTGAACGTGACCGCACCAGCGTTCTCCATCGCACCCGCGTTGAACTCGGGGACGAAGAGCTGGTCGTACTTGGCGAACGGGTAGGGAACGCCGAACTTCGACTCGAAGTAGGCGAAGCCCTCGCGGGTCTTGTCGAAGATGTAGTCGGCATCCAGGTGCTGCCATAGGCTCTTGCGGCCGTAGACGCCCAGCGGGACGACGCGGCCAGAGGCGCTCGTCAGCTCCGAGAACGTCGACTCGTACGGTCCGGCGACGAGCGCGGTGATGTACGAGGAGATGCGCGGGGTCGGCTCGAAGCCCCAGGTCGCGGTGACGTCGTCATCATGCACGATGGGCTCGGGCGTGGGGGAGTTGGAGATGACCTTCCAGGCTGCCGGTGCCGTCACCGTGAACTGGAACGTCGCTTTGAGGTCGGGCTGCTCGAACACCGCGAACACGCGACGCGAGTCGGGCACCTCGAACTGCGAGTAGAGGTAGACCTCGCCGTCGGCCGGGTCGACGAAACGGTGCAGTCCTTCGCCCGTGTTCGTGTAGAGGCAATCCGCATCGACGACCAGCACGTTCTCGGCCTGCAGTCCGCTGAGCGCGATGCGCGAGTCGGCGAAGACCTCGTTCGGGTCGAGCTGTTCTCCGTTGAGCGAGATCTCGCGTACGTCGCGGGCGATCAGATCGATGAACGTGAAGCTCTCCGGAGTCGCGGTGAAGCGCACGACGCTGCGGGAGCCGAAGACCTCTGCGCCCTTGGTCAGATCGAGGGCGATCTCATAGGACTGAGTGTCGATGACGTCGCGGCGCTCTTGCGCTTCGATACGAGTGAGGTTCTCTCCAGGCACAGCTGTACTCCCAGGGGTGAGGGGATGTCACCGGGGCTGGGCGCAGTTGGCGCCGACGGCAACCATGACAGCCTACGCCAGTGCGGTAGATGCCCATTCGCATCGGAGCGGGAGAGACGATCGATAGAAACGGCGGTGCGCGGACGCCGTGGGTGTGTGGGAGTGGAAGGATGGAGGGGTGACTGCGATCGAGCCGAATGCCGTTCCCTTTGCCTCTCCTGCTGCCGCCGGTGGTGCACCCTTCGTGACCACCCCGGTCGCCTACGACGCGATTCTTCTCGCCGGATTCGGTGGACCCGAGGGGCAGGACGATGTGATCCCGTTCCTTCGGAACGTGACGCGCGGGAGAGGAATTCCCGACGAGCGGCTCGAAGAGGTGGCTCATCACTATCGCCACTTCGGCGGGGTGAGCCCGATCAACGGACAGAACCGCGTGCTCAAAGAGGCTCTCGAAGGCGCCCTCGCCGAGCGCGGGATCACCCTCCCGGTGTATTGGGGCAACCGCAACTGGGCGCCGTACCTCGAAGAGGTGGTGACGGACGCTTCGTCCAACGGGCACACCACCCTCCTGGCATTCGCGACGAGCGCTTACAGCTCCTTCTCCAGCTGCCGCCAGTACCGCGAGGACTTCGCTCGCATCCTGGAGGAGACGGGCCTCGGAGAGACCGTGACGATCGACAAGATCCGTCCGTTCTACGACCACCCCGGGTTCGTGGAGGCGTTCGAGACCGGTGTGCGCGAGGCGGTCGAGGGATTCCTCGCCGATGGCATCGAGGCAGCCGACATCCAGATCCTCTTCTCCACCCACAGCATCCCCACCGCGGATGCCGAGCGCTCGGGTGCACGGGACATCGACTGGGGTGAAGGCGGTGCCTATGCGGCTCAGCACCTGGCCGTGGCGGCTTGGGTCATGGATCGCGTACGTCAGACCGTTCCTGCAGCTGCAGACGTGTCGTGGGAACTCGTCTACCAGTCTCGTTCCGGTCCTGCCTCGCAGCCGTGGCTCGATCCCGATGTGTGCGATGTCATCGGCGAACTCCCCGGCCGGGGCCGCAAGGCGGTCGCAGTCGTGCCTGTGGGGTTCATGAGCGATCACATGGAAGTGCTGTGGGATCTCGACACCGAAGCGGCCGAGGCCGCGGAGGAGGCCGGTCTCGCTTTCACGCGCACTCCGACGCCGGGCGTGTCGCCCGCGTTCGTAGCCGGCATCGTGGACCTGATCGAGGAGCGCCTCCAGGGGCGCCCCAACGAGGAGCGCGCTCACGTCACCTCCCTTCCGGGTGGTTTCGACGTGTGCCGTCCCGGGTGCTGCGAGAACATCCGCGCGGGCTTCAAGCCGGCTGCCGCCGGTGTCGCTCCGTGACCACTCGGTGACGGGCGGGCACTTCTAGGATGGGAGCCATGCGCATCCACATCGCCACCGACCACGCGGGACTCGACTTCTCCACGCAGCTGCAGGGACACCTGCGCGCCGCCGGCCACGAGGTCGTCGATCATGGTCCGATCGAGTACGACGCGGTCGATGACTATCCCGCGTTCTGCATCCGCGCGGCCCAGGCCGTCATCGCCGATCAGCGGGCGGGTGTCGAAGCGCTCGGCGTCGTCTTCGGAGGTTCCGGCAATGGTGAGCAGATCGCCGCGAACAAGGTCGAAGGCGTGCGTGCGGCGCTCGTCTGGAACCTCTCGACGGCGGAACTCGCTCGAGAGCACAACGATGCCAACGTGATCTCCATCGGCGCTCGGCAGCATACCTACGATGAGGTGACGTCGTTCATCGACCGCTTCATCGAGACTCCGTTCTCAGGCGATGAGCGCCATGTGCGTCGCATCGGCCAGATCGCGGACTTCGAGCGCGACGGCTCGCTTCTCCCGGACCCGCGGGCCTGAGATGCCCGAGGGTCATTCCGTCCACCGCATCGCTCGGCAGTTCGATCGCAACTTCGTCGGCAAAGCATTGAGCGCCTCCAGCCCACAGGGCCGGTTCGCCGAGGGGGCCTCCGTTCTCGACGGACGCGCGGCGGTGAGCGTGCAGGCCGTCGGCAAGCAGATGTTCTTGGAGACGGAAGGCGATCTCTGGCTCCGCGTGCACCTCGGTCTCTATGGCGCCTGGGACTTCGCGGGCGAGATCATCATCGACCCGACCATCGCCTCGGCCAACGGGCGGATGGGGCAGACGAATCAGCGCGGTACCGTCCTCGATGAGCCGATCCTCGATGACGCGGGCGAGAACTCGCTGTCATCGATCGGTGCGCCGCGTCGCACGCGGGTGCATGTCCGCATGTCGGAGCAGACGAAGGGTCTGGCCGACGAGGGTATGGAGTGGCCGCCGCCCGTCGTCGGACAGGTGCGTCTGCGCCTGATGACCGACATCACCGCTGCGGACCTCCGTGGTCCGACGGCCTGCGTGCTGCAGACGCCCGAGGAGATGCTCGCGACTGTGGCGAAGCTGGGGCCGGATCCGCTGGTCGGAGATCCGGTCGAGAACGAGGAGCGATTCGTTCGAGCAGTCGGGAAGAAATCGACGGTCATCGCACTGCTGCTGATGGACCAGTCGGTCGTGAGCGGCATCGGAAACGTCTATCGCGCCGAGATGCTCTTCCGGCAGCGGCTGAACCCGCACACGCCCGGTCGGGACGTGCCCGAGGACGTCGTGCGCGCGCTCTGGCACGACTGGGTACGACTGCTCGCGGTCGGTGTCGAGACCGGTCAGATGATGACCATGGACGGGCTCACCGGCCAGGACTACCGGGCGGCGATGGCCAACCGGGACGACCGGCACTGGGTGTATCACCGGGCTGGTCTGCCGTGCCGGATCTGCGGCACGGAGATAGCACTCGAGGAGATCGGCGCACGCAAGCTCTATTGGTGCCCTCGTTGTCAGGCATGACCACGCGCCACGTCGCCGCATCAGTCCTAGGCTGATCGCATGCGACAGAATCCCAGTTTCACGTTGGCCGACGTGACAGAGATCCGACGTGTGATCGAGGCCAATCCGTGGGCGACGATCATGAGCGCCGGTGACGACGGGCTTGTCGCCTCCCACTACGCCGTGGTGCTCGACGAGGCTCGCGAAGACCTGACCATCGTCGGGCACGTCGGCCGTCCGGACGACCTCATCCATGGGATGGGGGAGCGGGAGCTGCTCGTGGTGTTCCAGGGGCCACACGGCTACGTCTCACCGGAGTGGTACGGAGACGTCGCGGCAGTGCCCACGTGGAACTACACCGCCGTGCATCTTGCCGGCGTACCCGAGATCCTGAGCGATGAAGAGAATCTGACCGTGCTCGACCAGCTTGTGGAGCGCTTCGAGTCACGGATGCCTGAGCCGCGTCTGATGTGGGAGCGTCCGAACGAGCCCGCCTACGTGCAGCGGCTCGCGTCCGGAACAGTCGGGTTCCGTATGACGCCGACCCGCGTCGTCGCCAAACGGAAGCTCAGCCAGAACAAGTCGCCGGAGACGATCGAGACGGTGATCGCCGCCCTTGCGACCGACGGACCGTACTCGAACCCGGCTCTCGCCGCGGAGATGCGGCGTGCACAGGATGCGCGCCGGGGAGGACAGCAGCAGTGACAGACCGCGGAACGGTGATCGACACCATCAGAGCCGTACGGATCGCCGGGCCGGGACGAGAGTTCCTGATCGATGACGAACCGGTGGATGTCTTCATCGCCGATGGACGCATCGCCGACATAGCGCCGACCGGCTCGCTGCCGGTTCGGGGCGAAGTCATCGAAGCCGATGGAGCGTGGGCCGTGCCCGGGCTCTGGGACAACCACGTCCACACGGTTCAATGGGCCCTGACATCGGAGCGCGCTCCGCTGGGGCATGCGGCTTCCGCCGCCGCTGCTGCGCAGGCCATGAGCGGTGTCGACGCTCTGCCCGACGGGCGACGAGTCGGCACCGGATTCCGAGACGCCCTCTGGCCGGATCGGCCGTCGCTCGATCTCCTGGATGCCAGGACCGGCACCGTCCCGACGTATCTCATCAATGCCGACGTCCACAGTGTCTGGCTCAACACGGCCGCTCTCGCTCGTGAAGGCTTACGAAGCGAGGACGGCGTGCTGCGGGAGACGGATGCGTTCGAGATCTCGCGGCGTCTGAACGCGGTCGATCCCGAGCATGGCGACCGCGCGATGCAACAGGCCGGAGAGCAAGCCGCTGCGCGGGGCATCACAGGCCTCGTCGACTTCGACATGGCGTGGAGTGCCGAGGCCTGGCCGCGGCGCGTGCAGGCGGGCTTCGCCTCGCACCGTGTCGAGTTCGCGATGTACCCGTTCGACCTCGACCGAGCGATCACAGCAGGGCTTCGGACGGGCGAACTCCGGGAGGCGCCCGACGCACCGGAGGGCGGCCGCGGGCTCGTGCATGTCGGGCCGCTGAAGGTCATCACCGACGGTTCGCTCGGTACGCGAACGGCCGCTTGTTCCCACGCCTATCCGGGGGACCCCGCCAATTTCGGGATGCTGACGGTGCCATCGGATGAACTCGTCGAGCTCCTGACCCGCGCCACCGGGGCGGGGTTGGCGGTGGCCGTGCACGCGATCGGCGACCGGGCGATCACGTCGGCGCTTGACGCGTTCACCACGACCGGTGCTGTCGGATCGATCGAGCATGTGCAGCTCGTGCGGCATGCCGATCTGGCACGGTTCGCCCGTCTCGGGGTCATCGCCAGCGTTCAGCCGCAGCACGCTGTCGACGACCGCGATCTGGTCGACCGTCATTGGTCGGAGCAGACGGCGATCGGCTATCCATTGGCGTCACTCCGCGATGCTGGAGCAGAGCTGCGTTTCGGATCCGACGCCCCGGTGTCCGAACTCGATCCGTGGCACGCGATCTCGGCAGCGGTCTCACGCACCGACGACGACCGCGCTCCTTGGCACCCGGAGGAGCGGGTCACCGTCGACCAGGCACTCGAAGCGAGCGTGCGCTCCGCCTTGCGCCCGGGCGAGCCGGCAGACATCGTGCTCTGCGGCTCCGATCCCCGTAACGCGACGCGGGAGGTGCTCCGGTCGATGTCCGTCTTGTCGACGGTGCTGGCAGGACGCATCACGCACTCGAGGTAGCTCGAGGACAACGAAGAAGGGGTGGTCCTCGGCGAACCGAAGACCACCCCTTATCCAGGTGTCAGTCGTTGATGACTGCGATCAGGCGTTGATGACTGCGATCAGGCTGCGATGTGCGAGACCAGGAACCAGCGGTCCTTCTCGAGTCCGCGCTGGATCTCGATCGCGACGTCCTGGCTGGTCAGGTCGACCTCGTCGAGGCCTTCGACTGCAGCCTTGACGTCGACCAGGATCGCGTCGATGTCGGAGATGACCGCACGGATCAGTTCGTCGGACTGGGTGAAGCCGGCGGGAACCGTCGTGTTGCCGACCTTGTCGGCGACGGCGCTCACGCGAGCGTCGATCGGCAGGCCGAGCGCGACGATCCGCTCTGCAGCGGTGTCGGCGAAGTCACCGGCGTGGGCGACGATCGTGTCGAGCAGCTCGTGGACACCGACGAAGTTCGCTCCACGGACGTGCCAGTGGGCCTGCTTGCCGTTGATTGTCAGTGCCTGCAGACCGAGGACGACAGGGGAGAGGAACTGGGCCGCCCCTGCAGCCACGGTCGGGTCGATGGCGGTGGTGGAAACGGTCTGTGCCTTGCTCATCTTGTGCTCCTCTGGAACGGATTCTCGTATCTGATGTAGACAACGCTACTCAGCCTCAGACATTCCGCAAGCAAGCTGAGGCTGGGCTCACTTCCGCGTGATTCCGCGGAAGTGAGGGTAGTCTCGCCTCATGAGCATCGCAGCCGGAGCCTCTGTCCTCGCCCTGCCGAACAGCACGCCGACGATCGACCCCACAGCATTCGTCGCAGACGGTGCGCGCATCGTGGGGGATGTCTCCCTCGCGGCCGGTTCCAGCGTCTGGTACAACGCGGTTCTGCGGGGCGACTCCGCCGAGATCGTGATCGGCCCCGGCTCCAACGTTCAGGACAACGTCTCGATGCACGTCGACTCCGGGCATCCCGTCGTGATCGGCGCCAAGGTGTCGATCGGGCACAACGCCGTCGTACACGGGTGCACCGTCGGCGACGGAACGCTGATCGGCATGGGCTCGGTGATCCTCAGCGGAGCGGTGATCGGCGCTGGCTGCCTGATCGCCGGAGGTGCGGTCGTCCTCGGCGGAACGGACGTACCCGCAGGATCGCTCATCGCCGGCGTACCCGCCAAAGTACGTCGCATGCTCAGCGAAGAAGAGAGAGCCGGTCTGATCGCGAACGCCGACATCTACCTCGGACACCTCCAGACGCACGCGGCCGCGACTCCGGTCTGAGTTCTCCGGCCGCTAGGCTGGATCGTGTACGGGGCGGTGGCCAAGCTGGTTAAGGCAGTGGGCTCATAACCCAACGATCGCGGGTTCAAGTCCCGCCCGCCCTACTTTTCGTCGCGAGCTGAGCCAGACCCCGCACGGGTAAGCATGAGCGTGCAGCGGTGCGCCGACACGAACGGCTCGAGGCGCTGCACCTCGAGCGGTCCGCCGCTGTGCTGGAGAACATCCCGTACGAGCTGCGCGTGCACACCGCAGACGAGCTCCTGATCCTCGTCGAGCAGCTCGTGGTAGCGGCAAGGCGCAAGGTCGAACTGCAGGGAGTCTTCGTCGACGACGGGGTTCAATCCGGCATCGTCGAGATGTTCGTACAGTGCGTCGACCTGCCGCAGCGCCTCGTCGCCGAGTGTCGGCGGAGCATCGCCTGATACCGCGCGGAGCATTCGCCCCCTCGCGCTCGCCCCTTCGACGCGCCTGCGTGCCACCATGCTCGATGATGCGTCACGCACGGGATGGAACACGACCGGAGGGCGACCTCGCTCGCCCGTGTGCAGAGTCTCGGTGCGGATGAGCCCCTCGTCTTCGAGCACCTTGAGGTGATCCCGCACGGTGTTGAGCGGTATTCCGCTCTCCTCGGCCAAGGCACCGGCACGGCATCCCGGTGTCTGTTGGATGGCGCGAAGCAGTCGGAGCCGACGAGGTTGCGTCAGTCCGCGGAAGTCATGGGCACGGCGGGGCATGTGGCGAGGCTAGACGGGCGGCAGCGGCCGCGTCATCCGTTCGACCGGAAATAACCCGGTGAAACCGTCAGCGGCGTCCGACACCAGTGACGAGGGTGGGAGAACCATGACGGTGAAGTGAAAGGAAGTCATGAAACTCTCATCGGAGTCAGAAGCGGTCGTACGCGCGACCGCCGGAGTCGTCGCAGAACATGCCGACGAGATCACGACGCTGTTCTATCGAGGAATGTTCGCGGCGCACCCGGAGCTTCTGCACGTGTTCAACCGCGCGAATCAGGCTATCGGAGAGCAGCCGAAGGCCTTGGCAGCGTCGGTGGTCGCGTTCGCCGTGCAGCTCATCGATCCGGATGCTCCCGACTTCACCCCGGTCATGCGTCGGATCGCGCACAAGCACGTGTCACTCGGCATCCAGGCGCGCCAGTACACGATCGTCGGACACTACCTCCTCGACGCGGTCGGTACCGTTCTGGGCGACGCCGTCACCCCCGAGGTGCGTGCCGCGTGGGATGAGGTCTACTGGCTCTTCGGATGCTCGCTCATCGCCGAAGAGGCGAAGCTCTATGCGCTGGGCGGCACGAATCCCGAACAGCCGTGGCGCAGGCACCGGGTCGTCGAACGGATCGAGGAGTCGGAGGATGTGATCTCCCTCCTTCTCTCTCCGGTGTCGGGTGAAGTCGCCTCGCATCGCACCGGCCAGTACGTGGCCATCGCCGTCGACCTCCCCGACGGCTCGCGTCAACCCCGCCAGTACACGATCTCGTCCGGTCCGCGCGGTGACTCACTGCGGGTGACGGTGAAGCGCGTGCGCGGTGTCGGTGAGACGCCGGATGGACAGGTTTCGACCTGGTTGCACCAGCATGGCCATCCCGGCACGGAGCTCGATGTGTCCCAGCCCGCGGGCGATGTCGTTCTCGACGAGGCGGAACACCCTCTCATCCTGGTATCGGCAGGCATCGGCATCACACCGATCGCCGCGATCCTCGAGGACCTGTCGCGCCGTTCACCTGGCCGAACCGTTCGACTGTTCCACGCCGATCGCGCCCACGACAGCCATGCGCTCTACGCTTCGCTGCGGCGACAGGTTCTGGCGATGGACGATGCCAAGGCGCAGAACTGGTACGAGATGGATGCGGAGGCCGCGCCGACCCTGCATCCCGCACTTCCCGGAAGAATGGACCTCGCCGAGGTCGACCTGCCCGATGATGCGGTGGTCTTCATGTGCGGGCCGCTCGCATTCATGCGGGCCGCACGAACGACACTCATCGCGCGCGGCATCCCTGCGGAACGCATCTCCTACGAGGTGTTCGGGCCGGATCTGTGGGCGCAGCAGCCCACGTCTGACGCGGCCTGATGCCGGCGTGGACGGGGGAGGGGCACATCCATGCGGCTGTCAAGCCCCTCCCCGGTACGTCCGCGTCACGCCATCCTTCGTGGGTGCGGCACCGCGCCGCAGAACGGGAGGCACCATGAGCATCGGCAGCGGAATCGCACTTTTCGTGATCGGGGCGATCCTCGTCTTCGCGGTGAACGTCGACGTGCCGTGGATCGATCTCGACATGGTCGGATACATCCTGATGGGCGCAGGAGTGATCGTCTTCCTGATCGGCATCGTGCTGCTGGCACGTCGGCGCCGGACCGAGACGGTCTCTCGCACCTTCGTCGACCCGGCGACCGGCGAGCCGACGACTCGTCGATCTGTCAGCTCCAGCGGCGAAGAAGGTGTGTGACGGTAGCGGCTGACGACCTTCGGGTGCCGAGGGTGAGGAACGCCGTCAGTCTGCGGTACTGCTCTCGAGGTGCTCTTCGACGAGAGTGATCCCTCCGCTGGAACTGGCCGAATGCGCGAGCTCCTCGATCCACTTCCGGCTCAGGTCGGGCGTCTCCGCTTCCTGGAACACGAACCGGAGGGGGATCGACGGGTGCAGCCACAGCGTGGAGCGTCCGGGCGCATCGCCCTCGGGGTGCCTCCAGGAGAGTGTGAAGCTCTCGTTGCGGCGGAGTTTGGTGGCGATGACGACCTTCAGGTGTGCGAGTGCGCGGTCATCTATCTGAATGGGCGTCCTCGCGTCGCCGTAGTAAAGGCTGCCCATCAGAGACAGAACGATTCGGCGGTGTACGGGGCATGGACCATGGTTCTCCTCGATGGCGTGCTTGAAGGACCGAGAAGGCGGTCCGGGATACTCGAACTCTAACCACCAAGGGGCGGGACCACTGGCTTCCGGCCGCGACCCGCCGCGTGATGCGAACAGAGTCTTCGCCAGATGTCACGGAGAAGGCAGAGCGGGCGGAGCACCGAACGCGTCTCGGTAGGCCGCGGCGAACCGTGAGGAGTTGCTGAAGCCCCATCGCCGAGCGACTTCACCGACGGAGCGGCCATCGCCGTTGCGGAGGTCGCGGTGTGCGCCGTCGAGACGAGCCCGACGCAGCGCATCGGCAGGTGTGATGTCGAGTGCCCGCCGGAAGGCGTACTGGAGCCCTCTTGTCGAGATGTACGACGCAGCAGCGACATCATCGATCGTGATCGCGAGGTGCGCGTTCGCGTCGATGTAGGCGAGGGCTCGGCGGACGGATGCCGGGGCACCCGCGCGCTGTGCGGGGCGGCGGAGGGATTCGGTGAATGTCGTGGGAAAGGCGGAGAGGGTCATCGTCAGCGCATGACGCGCGAGCTCGGCGGCCAGCAGCGGCTCGGCGCCGGACATACCGAGCACCTGGTCGATGTACCCGAACATCCGCTCCCAGCGCTGGGCATCGGTGGCGGAATGCGGCATGAGACCGGTTGCTCGCAGTTCACGTGCATCGTCGCCCGTGATCTGCCTGGCGCGGTTCTGTGCAGCCTGATGGTCGAAGACGAAGGCACGAACTCGAGCAGACCGATCCCACTTGGCTTCCACCCTGGCGCCATCCGAGATCCAGGGCGAATGCGCGTCGAGATTCTGACGCTCGGACCAGACGCGAGCATCCGGTGCCTCGACACGACATACGAGCAGTTGTTCCTGAGGCTCGGCTCGGGAATGCACCTGGGCAGCGAGCCGGTAGTCGACCAGCGTCGCTGAATCGAGTTCTTCGGAGCGCCAATCGAAACGGAAGTCGCGAGGATCAGCGTTCTGCAGCGAAGACGACGGGACGAACTGCTGCCACGTCGATTCCACCTGCTCGACGTCGGTCGACGTGAACTGCATGGGCTCCTCCTTGTTCTTGTACACCTTCCCCGTCACGACATCGGGGTGGCGGCTCCCGGTGACACAGGCGCGATCTCGCCCTGACCGGTCGTGGGCTTCAACCTTCGATGGATCGATTCGATCGCACCGGCCAGCTTCCGTCGAGCGAGTCCTCGGGGTCGAGACGGCCGAGCTTCACGAAGTACTCCGTGAGGCTCGCGGCCTGCGAGCGGGCCCAGCTGATCTGCTGGGTATGCAGCTCTGTCGGAGTCGAGGGAAGGCTGAACTGGCGGGCCAGCGCTTGGGCGACGCGCCCAGCGGCGATCGCATCGGCCGACGCCTCGTGCGCACTCTCGAGGGGGACGGCATAGTGTGCCGCTACGACCTCGAGGGTGCGTCGGCCCCGCCGGTAGCGGTCGTACGCCTTGTCGATCACGAGCGGATCGATCACCGGGGAAGGATCGACGAGTGGTTCGATTCCTTTCCTCGCGGCTTCGCAGGCCAGCAGCGAGAAGTCATACGAAGCGTTGTAGGCGACGACCGGCACGCCCTGCTCGAACAGCGATCTCAGAGCCGCCGTGACCTCGGCGACGACCTCGCGCGCCGGGCGACCGTGCGCTCGGGCATGCTCGGTACTGATCCCATGCACCGCGGTCGCGCCTTCAGGGATCGGGATTCCGGGGTCTGCGAGCCAGGAGCGCGCGGCGATCTGCCTGCCGTTCGCGTCGAGAACACCGACATACGCGGTGACCACGCGATCGGAGGTGACATCGACGCCCGTCGTCTCGAGATCGAACACGCCGACGCGAGTGAGCCAGGCGGGAAGCGCGGGACCGGATGGCATGCCCTCACGGTATGGCGGACCGCTGACATTCAGGAGAAGGCGCACGGCGACTCGTAGACTCAGGGGATGACCGTGCCTTCCCCGTATGCGGACCGTCTTCGTCGCCTTCCCGTGCAGCGTCACGAGGTCGAGGTGCGCGGGGCGACCACGGCCTACTGGGTGTACGGACCGGATGACGCCGAGACGACGGTGATCGCGGTGCACGGGTTCCGCGGTGAGCACCATGGCCTCGAGCCGGTGCTCGCCTATCTTCCCGAGGTGCGCGTGATCGCTGCGGACCTTCCCGGATTCGGAGAGTCGGCTCCGTTGCCCGGACGTACGCACGACCTCGACGAGTACGCAGGATGGCTCGAAGACTTCGCGTCGGCAGTCGCCCCCGGTGCCGTGATCCTCGGCCACTCGTTCGGCTCGATCGTCACGGCTGCGGCCGTCGCCCGCGGTCTGCAGACGCCTCGTCTGATCCTCCTGAATCCCATCGGCGCCCCGGCCCTCGAAGGTCCCAAGGGGCTCATGACGCGTCTTGCGGTGCTCTACTACGATCTCGGCGCCCGTCTTCCCGAGAAGATCGGAACCGCGCTGCTGCGCAACCGCGTCATCGTCCGTGTGATGAGCATCACCATGGCCAAGACGAAGGACCCCGAACTCCGCCGGTTCATCCACGATCAGCACGACACGTACTTCTCCCGGTTCTCCGACCGCGACGTCCTGCGCGACGCCTTCATCGCGAGCGTCTCCCACGACGTACGCGAGTTCGCGCCCGAGATCGATGTCCCGACGCTGTTGGTCGCCGCCGAGCACGACGACATCACGCCGATCGAGGCGGAGCGGAAGCTGGCGACGATCTTCCCGGACGCGACGCTGGTCGAGATCGCCCATGTCGGGCATCTCATCCACTACGAGACGCCGGCAGAAGCAGCCGGCGCGGTCCGTCGCTTCCTCAGGATTCCCGTCGCGCGAGGCCGATGAGCCCGGCCACCCGGAACGGGATGACCTCGCCCATCGCGAGTGAGGTCTCGGTGCGCTCCACGCCTTCGATGGACAGGATGCGCGCGTCGGTGTCGAACAGGTGTCGTGCGTCACGACAGGCCACGCGTGCCAGTAGATCGATGGATCCGCTCAGTCCGTGGGCCTGCACGACCTCGGGAATCCGCGCGAGCTCGTTGATGATGCGGGGCAACTCCGTCTGCCGCACGCCGATGCTCACGAAAGCCTGAAGCGGGAAGCCGAGCACGTCGGGGGAGAACGACCGCTCATAGGAGAGGAAGATCCCGCTCTGCTCCAGGCGGGCCATCCGCGCCTGGATCGTGTTGCGCGAGAGCCCCAGGTTCTCCGCCAGCGCGACGACGGTGGTCCTCGGGTCGTCGGCGAGGGCGGCGAGAAGCTCGAGGTCGATGCGGTCCAGTCCTGGCATAATGCCAAACCCTAGCAGTAGGGAATCACCCCAAATTGAGCAACATGCTCAAGCG
Organism: Microbacterium sp. MYb54; assembly: GCF_002979515.1. Classification (GTDB taxonomy): domain Bacteria; phylum Actinomycetota; class Actinomycetes; order Actinomycetales; family Microbacteriaceae; genus Microbacterium. The sequence goes on from NZ_PCPA01000001.1 coordinate 349,749, forward strand.
CTCTCAGAATGCTTGAGCGAGGTGTTGAGCAGACGTACTCTCAGACCATGCCGGTGATGACGCTGGCATCAGTGCGCGGAGCCTCACGAGGGCCGCCGAGGAGGAGGAGGACGACGATGTCACCGCAGATCACCCCCATCGCAGACACCGCCCAGGATCTAGAGCTCTCGGAGCGCATCCTGGCTCCGGATGGAAGCCGTGTCGCGAACCCGCTGCTCGATCCCTTCGTCGCCGACGTCGACCCCGCACAGTTGCGCTCCCTGCTTCGGGACATGGTCATCCTCCGCCGGATCGACGCCGAGGGGGTGGCGCTCCAGCGGCAGGGTCAGCTCGGTCTGTGGGCGCCGTGCCAGGGTCAGGAAGCCACGCAGATCGGCACGGCCCGCGCGATCGCACCCGAGGACTATGTCTTCCCCAGCTATCGCGAGACCGGCGTGATCTACGCTCGGGGCGCGCAGCCCGGCGACTACGTGCGCATGTGGCGCGGCGAAGAGGGCGCGGCATACGACCCGGCCGCGCTCGGAGTCGCCCCTCTCCAGATCATCATCGGCGCCCAGACGCTGCATGCGGTGGGCTACGCCATCGGCATCCAGCACGATGGTGCAGACGAGGTCGCTGTGACGTACTTCGGCGACGGCGCGACGAGTCAGGGCGACGTCAACGAAGCGATGATCTTCGCCGCGTCCTACCAGGCTCCTGTGGTCTTCGTCTGCCAGAACAACCATTGGGCGATCTCCGAGCCCGTCGCCGTGCAGTCGCAGTACCCGATCGCGGGGCGGGCGCCCGGGTTCGGGATTCCGAGCGTTCGGGTCGACGGCAACGACGTTCTCGCCTGCATGGCTGCGATGCGATGGGCACTGGAGCACGCACGCTCCGGCAAGGGCCCCGCCTACATCGAGGCTGTGACCTACCGAATGGGCCCGCACACGACGGCGGATGATCCGACGCGCTACCGCGACGAGGCTGAGCTCGAATCCTGGCGCCGCCGTGACCCGATCGCGCGCGTCGAAGCACATCTGCGCGCGGCCGGCGAGCTCACGCAAGAGCACCTTGCCGAGACCCAGGCCGCTGCGGACGCCGTCGCTAAGGAGATGCGCGCGGCGTGCCTCGGTATGGTCACGCGGCCGCCGCTGGCTGTCTTCGACGGTGTCTACGCCGAGCCGCACACCGGTCTCGAGCGTCAGCGCGATGAGTACGCCGCCTACCTGGCGTCGTTCGAGAGCGAGGTGTGAGCATGACCGAACTGACTCTCGGCAAGGCACTCGGCGCGGGGCTCCGCCAGGCGATGCACGACGACGACAAGGTCGTGCTGCTCGGCGAGGACATCGGCAAGCTCGGCGGCGTCTTCCGGATCACCGATGGACTCCTCGATGAGTTCGGTGCAGCCCGTGTGATCGACACGCCGCTCGCGGAGTCCGGCATCGTCGGGATGGCCGTCGGACTCGCGTTCCGTGGGTACCGCCCCGTCGTGGAGATCCAGTTCGACGGCTTCGTGTACCCCGCCTTCGACCAGATCGTCGCCCAGGTCGCGAAGCTGCACTACCGCACGCAGGGCCGGGTGAAGATGCCCATCACGATCCGGATCCCCTGGGCGGGTGGCATCGGTGCCGCCGAGCATCATTCGGAATCTCCCGAGGCGTACTTCGTGCACACGGCAGGTCTGCGTGTGATCGCGGTGTCCAACCCGGAAGATGCCTATCGCAGCCTCAGGCAGGCGATCGCCTCCGATGACCCGGTGATCTTCTTCGAGCCGAAGCGCTTGTATCACCACAAGGGCGACGTCGACCTCGCTGCTCCGCTCGCGGATGCGCCGCCGATGGGGCTCGCGCGTGTCGTGCGAGCCGGAACGGACGCGACCCTCATCACCTACGGCGCCATGGTCGGTACCGCGCTGCAGGCCGCCGATGCCGCCGAAGACGACGGAATCTCCCTCGAGGTCATCGATCTGCGCTCGCTCTCGCCTGTCGACTACGACTCGGTCGCCGCATCGGTGCGCAAGACCGGACGCGTGGTCGTCGCCCATGAGGCGTCTCGCGAAGCGGGCGTGGCGGCCGAGGTCATCGCGAGCATCACCGAGCGTTGCTTCGAGTACCTGGAGTCGGCGCCGCTACGGGTCACGGGCCACGACATCCCCTACCCGCCGGCGAAGCTCGAGAAGTACCATCTGCCCGACCTCGATCGGCTGCTCGATGCGGTCGATCGTGTTCTGGATCGACCGAACAGACTGACGGGAGCAGGGGCATGATCGCGGAGTTCCGTCTTCCGGACCTCGGGGAGGGGCTCACCGAGGCCGAAGTGGTGGCGTGGCTGGTCGCTCCAGGGGATACGGTGACCCTCAATCAGACGCTCGCCGAGGTCGAAACGGCCAAGGCGGTCGTGGAGCTTCCGTCGCCTTACGAGGGAACCGTGTCGATACTGCACGCGGAAGCAGGCGAGACCATCGCCGTCGGTTCTCCGCTGATCGCATTCGACGTCGTCGGCGAGGAATCGGATGCCCAGGTACCGGAGTCCGATTCCGGGGAGAAGGCGCAACCGAACCTCGTCGGCTACGGTGCCGCGCCGACCGCGGCGGGGAGACCGGCACGCCGCGCACGTCGAATCGGCGGCACCCCGGCAAAGGTCGACACCGCGGTCCTCGAGGCCGCGCCGCACGACGCCACACCATCCCTCGCCACCGACGCGGTGCTCGAGCGGCCGCGTTCGACTCCGCCGGTGCGGGCCCACGCCAAACGCCTCGGCATCGACCTGGTGCTCGTCGCTGCGGAGGTGGGGGACCGAGTGATCACCCGCAGTGACGTCGACGCATATGCCGAGCGGATCGGCGTTCGTGGTTCGGATGCCGTGCAGACGCCGGCTATCCACTCGGTCACGCCGTCCAGCCCCGCCGCTCTCGGCGAGCCGGACCGAGAGACCCGGATCCCGATCCGCGGCGTTCGAAAGCACACCGCGGCGGCGATGGTGCAGAGCGCGTTCACCGCGCCGCATGTCACTGTCTTCCATACGGTCGATGTGACCGCGACGATGGACCTGGTGGAGAGCCTTCGCGGCGACCGTTCGCTCGACGGGCACCGGGTCGGTCCCCTCGCGGTGGTGGCGAAAGCCGTATGCCTCTCGCTCGGGCGCGCACCCGGATTGAACTCCCGGTGGGACGAGCCGGCAGGGGAGATCGTTCAGTACAACTACGTCGATCTCGGAATCGCCGCGGCGACCGAGCGCGGACTCATCGTCCCGATGATCCGGGATGCGGAACGCCTGACCCTGATCGACCTGGCGGACGCCGTGAAGTCCCTGGCCGAAGTCGCTCGTTCGGGGAAGACCTCACCGGCGGAACTCGCAGGCGGCACGTTCTCGATCTCCAACATCGGCGTGTTCGGCGTCGATGCCGGCACTCCCATCCTGCCGCCGGGGCAGTCGGGGATCCTGGCAGTCGGTGCGGTGCGCCGCCAGCCGTGGGAGTTCCGCGGCGAGATCGCACTTCGTCAGCTGATGACGCTCAGCCTTTCGTTCGATCACCGCCTGGTCGACGGAGCCGAAGGTGCACGGTTCCTCAAGGACGTCGCCGACATCCTCGAGGAGCCAGGGCGGGCGATGCTACTCAGGTAGTCGCGCGCAGCGCCGCATCCGCCATCGCGATCAGCACGGTCGCGGTGGCGGAGTGGCGTCTGGCTGCGGCGCGGGTGCTGTGCGGCGTCGAGTTGATGAGTCCGAAGCAGGCCTGCACGCGCAGACGCAACTCGTCCTGATCGGTGCCACCGTCCGGCGTCGCATGCAACGGCGAGAGCGCAGCCATCCACAGCTCGATGTAGGCGCGCTGGAGGCGGCGGACCTCGGCGCGGTCGGCTTCGGACAGGAACGCGACATCTCGGTCCTGCACCTGGATGACCTCGGCATTGCCCAGGGCGAATTCGACGTGGAAGCCGATCAGCGCGCGCATCCGCTCGTCCGCGGTCGGTGACTCCTCGGAGACGCGACGGCCTCCGTGGATCAGGTCCTGGCTGACCTTGACGAGCACCGCACCCAGCAGAGCCTGTTTCCCGGCGAAGTGACGGTACACGGCAGGCCCTGACACGCCGACGGCTGCGCCGATGTCCTCGAGACTCACCCCGCTGTAGCCGCGCGCGGCGAACAGACGCGCAGCGGCGTGCAGGATCGCATCGGACCGTTCGGCCTTGGCGCGGTCTCGGGCGGTGACCGGGCTTGTCATCTCAGTTAATCCTCGCTAACCTGAATCAACGGGTTAGTGAACACTAACCGAAAGTGCATGCACCGCGCCAGGGCTCCGCCCTCGCGGACGTGGGTCGAGGAGGACATCACGATGCCGGCAACCCAGGAGTCACTCGCGTACGAGCTGCGAGAACGCCTCGAGACCGCGGCTCGCGGAGGACCGGAAGCGTCTCGAGAGCGCCATGTCGCCCGGGGAAAGCTGCTGCCTCGTGATCGCGTCGCGCGTGTGCTCGACGAGGGCAGTCCGTTCGTGGAGATCGCGCCGCTTGCGGCCGACGGTCTGTATGGGGGAGAGGCCCCGGGGGCCGGAGTGATCGCCGGGATCGGTCTCGTCCATGGCCGGCACGTGATGGTGGTCTGCAACGATGCGACCGTGAAGGGCGGCACGTACTTTCCGCTGACGGTGAAGAAGCACCTGCGCGCGCAGGAGATCGCTCTCGAGAACCGGCTGCCGTGCCTCTATCTCGTCGACTCCGGCGGCGCCTTCCTTCCCAAACAGGACGAGGTCTTCCCCGACCGCGAGCACTTCGGGCGGATCTTCTTCAACCAGGCGCGCATGTCGGCCGAGGGGATCCCGCAGCTGGCCGCGGTGCTCGGATCCTGCACCGCCGGCGGCGCCTACGTTCCCGCCATGAGCGATGAGACCGTCATCGTCCGCGGTCAGGGAACGATCTTCCTCGGTGGGCCGCCCCTCGTGAAGGCGGCGATCGGCGAGATCGTCACCGCCGAAGAACTGGGCGGGGGCGAGCTGCATGCCCGACGCAGCGGTGTGGTCGACCATCTCGCGGAAGATGACGAACACGCACTCGAGATCCTGCGCGACATCGTCGCCACACTTCCCCCTCCTGCGGCTCCCGCCTGGGAGGTGCTGAGCAGTCGTCCGCCGTCTGAGACCACGAGCCTGTACGACGCCGTCCCCGTCGACGTGAACGCCGCGTACGACGTGCACGAGGTCATCTCGCGCCTCGTCGACGGGGACACGTTCCTCGAGTTCAAGCCCGAGTACGGCACGACCCTCGTCACCGGATTCGCCCGCTTGCATGGGCATCCCGTCGGTATCGTCGCGAACAACGGCGTGCTGTTCAGCGAATCCGCGCTCAAGGGAGCGCACTTCATCGAGCTGTGCGATCAGCGCGGCATCCCGCTGTTGTTCCTCCAGAACATCACCGGTTTCATGGTCGGGTCCGATGCCGAGGCCGGCGGGATCGCGAAGGACGGCGCGAAGATGGTGACAGCCGTGGCCAGCACGAGAGTACCCAAACTCACCGTCATCATCGGCGGGTCGTTCGGAGCCGGCAACTACTCCATGTGCGGGCGTGCCTACTCGCCCCGCTTCCTGTGGACCTGGCCGGCGAGCCGCATCTCCGTGATGGGTGGCGCCCAGGCAGCATCCGTGCTCGCCACCGTCAAGGAGGACCAGCTCTCCGCGCGCGGAGACTCCTGGAGCGGCGAGGACCGCGCGGCGTTCGAGGCCCCGATCCGCGAACAGTACGAACACCAGGGTGAGCCGTATTACGCCACGGCACGGCTCTGGGACGACGGCATCGTCGACCCCGCACAGACCCGTGACCTCCTGGGCCTGGCCCTCGATGTCGTCTCCCGCAGCCCGCTGCCCGAACCGCGCTTCGGCGTCTTCCGGATGTGAGTGCCTTGTCCATGACTGCAACATCGCCATCGAACGGCATCACCTTCCACACGGTTCTCGTCGCCAACCGCGGTGAGATCGCGCGCCGGGTCATTCGAACCCTGCGAGCGCTCGGCATCCGCAGTGTCGCGGTGTACAGCGATGCCGATGCTTCGGCTCCCCACGTCCGCGAGGCCGATGCGGCCGTCCGGATCGGCCCGGCACCTGCCGCGGATTCGTACCTCGACATCGATGCCGTGATCGCCGCCGCCCGCAGCACCGGTGCCCAGGCCATCCACCCCGGCTACGGATTCCTCTCCGAGAGCGTCGGACTCGCCGAGGCCTGCGCCGAGAGCGGCATCGTCTTCATCGGTCCGTCCGTCGAGGCACTGCAGATCATGGGGGACAAGGCCCGCGCTCGCGAGCACGTACTGCGGTACGGCGTTCCTGTCGTCCCCGGATTCGACGCCAAGGGCCTGTCCGACTTCGAGATCGCCGAGGAGGCGGAGGACGTCGGATACCCGCTGCTGGTCAAGCCGAGCGCCGGCGGAGGCGGGAAGGGGATGGAGGTCGTCGCAGACGCGTCGGGTCTGCGGGGTGCGCTCGCCTCGGCCCGCCGCGTTGCGGCCTCGGCCTTCGGCGACGACTCGCTCATCCTCGAGCGGCTGATCCGTCGACCGCGACACATCGAGGTGCAGGTCTTCGGCGACACGCATCGCACGGTCCTCGCGCTCGGCGAACGCGAGTGCACCCTGCAGCGACGACACCAGAAGGTCATCGAGGAGGCGCCGTCAGCGGGTATCCCTGCGCACACGCGGGATCGGCTGCTCTCCGCAGCGGTACTCGCGGCCGAAAGCGTCGACTACGTCGGCGCGGGCACGGTCGAGTTCCTCATCGACGCCGATGCGCCGGACGAAGTCTTCTTCATCGAGATGAACACGCGCCTTCAGGTGGAGCATCCGGTCACCGAAGAGGTCACCGGGCTCGATCTCGTCGCCCTTCAGCTCCGCGCGGCCAGTGGTCTTCCTCTGGATGTCACGCCACGCATCCGGGGGCATGCGGTCGAGGCGCGCGTGTACGCGGAATCGCCGGAGCGTGGTTTCCTTCCCTCCACCGGAACGATTCTGCTGTTCGAGCCGCCGGTCGGGGTCCGCGTGGATGCGGCGATCGAGACCGGAAGCGAGGTCACCGGGTTCTACGACCCCATGATCGCCAAGGTGGTCGCGTTCGCGGACGACCGTGCCACTGCGCTCGCGCGGCTGGATGAAGCGCTCGCCCGCACTGTCGTGCTGGGCGTCGAGACCAACATCGCATTCCTCCGTGTGCTCTGCCAGGACGCGCGCGTCATCGCGGGCGATCTGGACACGGGACTCATCGAGACGCTGCTTCCCCTCGAAGGGGATAGCCCTTCGCCCGCGCAGCTCGCTGCGGCGAGGGACACGGTCGCAGGATCCGCCGAGCCGCTTCGAACCAGCACACTGTGGCGCGATCGGCCGGGCTGGCGTCTGGGGGCCGCAGAGGCGGCATCCACGCCTTTCGTAGCGCTCACGGATGACGACGAAGAGGTCGTGCTCGACGAGGCCTCGACCGCACGCCCACGACGGGCTGTTCATGCCGCGATCGACGGCGACGGTGCGGTCTGGGTCGCCGAAGACGGGCGCACGGTTCGCCTGCGCCCGCTCGACAGGAAGCAGCGGATGCAGCGTCGGCTGTCTGCACGCGAGGCAGGATCTGCGGCGACGGAACCGGAAGGACGCGCCCCCATGCCGGGCAGTGTCGTAGCGGTGCACGTCGCGGACGGAGCGTGGGTTTCCGCCGGCGACGCGCTCGTCTCGATCGAGGCGATGAAGATGGAGCACCCGGTGCTCGCACCGCACGACGGTGTGGTGCATCTGCTGGTCGCGGTGGGCGATCAGGTGCGGCGCGACCAACCGGTCGCCCGCGTGACGACGGAGGAGAGTTGAACATGGAAGATCTGTCCGAGGAGGAGCGCGAGCTCGCCGCGATGGTGCGCGAGTTCGCCGACACCGTCGTCGCGCCACAGGCCTACGAGGCCGATCGCACGCACACGCTCTCGATGGATGTCGTGGCGCAGATGGGCGATCTCGGGCTGTTCGGTCTGCCGTTCCCCGAGGAGTACGGCGGGCAGGGCGGAGACTACATGGCGCTCGGCATCGCGATCGAGGCGCTCGGTCGCGTCGATCAGTCGATCGCGATCACGCTCGAAGCGGGTGTCAGCCTCGGCGCGATGCCGATCTTCCGCTTCGGCACCGAGGAGCAGCGCCAGGAACTGCTGCCGGATCTGCTCGCGGGCCGCGCGCTGGCCGGCTTCGGCCTCACTGAGCCGGAGGCGGGCAGCGACGCCGGTGCCACCAGGACGACGGCGCGGCTCGACGGCGATGAATGGGTGATCGACGGTTCCAAGCAGTTCATCACCAACTCGGGAACCCCGATCACTCGCTTCGTCACGGTCACGGCGGTGACGGGGAACGAGAACGGTCGCAAGGAGATCTCCACGATCATCGTCCCCAACGGCACGCCCGGCTTCACCGTCGAGGCGCCCTACGACAAGGTGGGCTGGAACGCCTCCGATACGCATCCACTGACGTTCGACGGCGCACGGGTTCCGGCCTCGAACCTGCTGGGCGCACGGGGGAGCGGCTTCCGCAGCTTCCTCAGCATCCTCGACGAAGGCCGCATCGCGATTGCGGCTCTCTCTACGGGAGCGGCGGAGGGCTGCCTGGAGGCGGCGGTCGAGTACGCCAAGAGCCGCACGATCTTCGGTGCCGCGCTGAGCACCCGCCAGAACGCCCAGTTCACGTTGGCGCGCATGCGCGCTCGGGTGCACACCGCTCGGCTCGCCTGGCACCACGCCGCGAGGCTCCGCGACGCGGGGAAGCCGTTCGCCGAAGCCGCGGCCATCGCGAAGCTGGTCGGTGGAGAGGCCGCGATGGACAACGCCAGGGATGCGACGCAGATCTTCGGCGGCAACGGATTCATGAACGAGTTCCCGGTGGGGCGTCATTACCGAGACTCGAAGATCCTCGAGATCGGCGAGGGCACCACCGAGGTGCAACTCCTCGTCATCGCGCGCGGACTCGGACTCGCCGGGTAGCGTGGCGGTATGACCACGCACGACATCCTCCAGAGGGGTCTGTACTACGAGGAGTTCGTGGTCGACGCCCGCTACCTGCACCGCCCGGGCCGCACGGCGACAGAGGCCGACAACGTGCTCTTCACCACGCTCACCATGAACACGCAGGCCCTGCACCTCGATGCGGCGTTCGCCGATGCACAAGACCCGTTCCGTGCGCGATTGATGAACTCGATGTGGACGCTGTCGACCATGGTGGGTTCGTCGGTCGCTCAACTGACGCAGGGGACTCTCGTCGCCCAGCTCGGATTCGGTGACGTCGCGTTCCCGCATCCGCTGTTCGCCGGCGACACTCTCTACACCGAGAGCATCGTCGTCGAGAAGCGGCTCTCGTCGTCCCGACCGGGTCAGGGAATCGTCAAGATCGCGCACACCGGGCGGAATCAAGACGCGACGGTCGTCGCCACCGCCGTCCGCTCCGTTCTCGTGCACTGCCTTCCGGAAGGATCGACCGTATGACCTTCGACCTCGGGCCCGCGCTGCTGTTCTGCCCTGCTGACCGTCCCGAGCGCTTTCAGAAGGCACTCGAACGGGCCGATGCGATCATCCTCGATCTCGAGGACGCTGTGCTTCCGGATGCGAAGGAGGCCGCTCGCAAGAATGTGATCGCCGCCGATGTCGACCCCGACCGCGTGATCGTGCGCGTCAATGCTCCGGACAGCGACGCTTTCGCGGCCGATCTCGCGGCGCTGGCACAGACCGACTTCCGCACCGTGATGGTGGCCAAGACCGAGCGCGCGGAGAGTCTGTCGGCATTCGATGAGCGCTACTCACTCATCGCCCTGTGCGAGACCGCCCGCGGCATTCATGCGGCCGACAGCATCGCCGCGCACCCGCAGGTCTCCGCGTTGATGTGGGGCGCCGAAGACCTCGTGGCCTCGCTCGGAGGCACCTCGTCTCGGAACGCGGACGGCAGCTATCGCGACATCGCCCGCTACGCCCGCGCGCGAGTTCTCCTCGAATCAGGAGCGCACGGCAAAGCCGCGATCGACGCGGTGCACATCGACCTCGACGATGCCGATGGCCTCCGAGACGAGGTGATCGACGCAGCCGCCTCCGGTTTCAGGGCGAGCGCCTGCATCCACCCGAACCAGGTCGCAGCGATCCGGGCGGCCTACCGGCCGGACGAGGCGACCGTGAGGTGGGCACATGCTGTGCTCGCAGCTGCCGCGGTGGAACGCGGCGTCTTCCGCTTCGAGGGACGCATGATCGACGAACCGGTGCTCCGTCACGCGCGCGCGATCGTCTCCCGCGCCGGCTGATCAGAGGACCGGCGACTCCTCGAGCAGGCGCAGGTAGCCCGGCGCTGCGACGAAGCGGTGCGCGGAGCCGTTCTGGAGGACCTCACCATCGCGGGGGAGCGTGCCTCCGGAGACGTGATCGATCACGGCGCGGATCACTCCACCGTGCGCGACGACGATGACCGACTCCGCGCGGGGAGTCGACCGTCGACGCGCTTCACGCGCGATCGCATGCAACGCCGCGATGGCGCGTTCGCCGACCTCGTGGAGGGATTCCGCACCGGGGACCTCGGCGTGCCAGTTCCCGTAGGCCTTGATGTAGTCGGGCACGAGCATGCCCTCGCCCTCGCCGAACTCCCGCTCACGGATGTCGGGAACGACACCGGCGATCTCCAGGCCGAGACGATCGGCGATGATCTCCGCCGTCTCCTTCGCCCGGAGCAGCGGGCTGGTGTAGACGGCGTGATGCGTGCCGGCGGCGAGCTTCTCCGCTGCCCAGCGGGCGTCTTCACGCCCGGTCTCGTTCAGGGGGATGTCGGTGGAGCCCTGGATGCGCTTGGCGAGGTTCCAGTCGGTCTGACCGTGGCGGACGAGAGTGAGGTGGGTCACGAGAGGAGTTCCTGGAGTGCGGGGAGCACATCGCTGGTGCCGGCGGCGATGGTGACATGCGCCCAGGCATCCGCGCGCGTCGGCTCACGGTTGACGATGATCAGGGGGATGCTGCGGCGGCGGGCGCGCTCGACCAGTCGCACTCCGGAGTTCACGACCAACGAGGAGCCGGCGACGATCAGCGCGGAGCTGGAGCGCAGCAGCGACTCCGCCGCGCGGAAGCGATCCTGTGGCACATACTCGCCGAAGAAGACCACGTCCGGCTTGAGCATGCCTGCGCAGACGGTGCATACGGGGACGATGAAGCCCTCAGTGCTCTCCGGGAGGACGTCCCCGTCAGGCGCCAGCGCGACGTTCTCCGGCACGGTGATCCAGGGGTTGAGCTCCTCGATCTGCACGGCGATGTCTCGCCGGTCGAAGACCTGGCCGCATTGGAGACACAGCACCCGGCGCATGGTCCCGTGCACCTCGATGACGTGCGAGCTCCCGGCGCGCAGGTGCAGTCCGTCGACGTTCTGGGTGATGACTCCCGAGACCTTCCCTGCGGCCTCGAGCTGGGCGAGGGCGAGATGTCCCGCGTTGGGTTCGGCGCGAGCGAACGCACGCCAGCCGAGGTGGCCGCCGACCCAGTAACGCCGCCGGGCGGCTTCATCGCCCAGATAGGTCTGGATCGTCATCGGATCGCTGCGGGTCCTGGCGCCCTCGCCGCGATAGGCAGGAATACCCGAATCGGTGGAGATGCCGGCACCGGTCAGGAGTGCGATGCGCTTGTCACGCAGCAACTCGGCGGCGTGGGCGATGGTGGCCGACAGCTCGGCGGGGTTCGACACGCTCACAGGACCTCCTCGAGCGAGTCTACGGTGCGGAGCCGACTCCGGGCCTCTGCCCGGCCCCGGTTTCGGCTCCCGTGCAGGAGAGCGCGCCTGCGATGGCAGAGTGGTGCCTGTGGAACTGTTTCCTGTGACTGATGCCGACGACCGACGCCTCGACGACTACCGAGGACTCACCGACACCGCCCTTCGCGCCGTGTCGGAACCGGCGGGCGGTCTGTACATCGCCGAGTCGACGAAGGTGATCGCTCGCGCGGTGGCAGCCGGGCACCGTCCGCGCTCGGTGCTGGTGCAGGAACGGCGCGTGGACGATATCCGTGGAATCGTCGGCGAACTCGACGTGCCGGTGTACGTCGTCCCGGATGAGATCGCAGAAGCGGTGACCGGCTTCGCCGTGCACCGCGGAACCATCGCGTCGATGCATCGCCCACCGCTGCCGACCGTGAGCGAGTTGCTCGAGGGAGCATCGCTCGTCCTGATCCTCGAGAACATCGGCGATCACACGAACGTCGGTGCGGCGTTCCGCGCGGCTGCCGGTCTGGGTGCCGACGCGGTGCTGGTGTCGCCCGGCGGAGCCGACCCGCTCTACCGGCGCAGCGTCCGCGTGAGCATGGGGACGGTGTTCCAGGTGCCGTGGACCCGCATCACCGACTGGGAGTCGGCCGTCGCAGATCTTCACGCAGCGCGGTTCGACATCGCTGCTCTCGCTCTGCGCGACGATGCGGTGACGCTCGACGCCTATGCTGCGGAGCGGCCAGAACGGGTCGCCCTCGTCATGGGGTCAGAGGGCGACGGCCTCTCCCGGGAGGCGATGCAGGGAGCTGACACCATCGTCACGATCCCGATGTCCGGTGGAGTCGACTCCCTCAATGTGGCATCCGCGGCCGCGGTCGCGCTCTGGGCCATGAAGAGCTGAGCTGCTCAGTCGCGTTCGGGCAGGATGATCGGCGAGGGCTCCGGACGCTTCGCGGCCAGGTTGTCGCCCGAGGACTGATGGCGCAGTCGACGCAGCACCCAGGGGACGAGATGCTCCCGAGCCCAGCCGAGGTCTTCTGAGCGGGCCTCGCGCCAGGTGCGCAGCGGGAACGGCTCAGGCTGCATGGCTTCGAGGTCGTTCGGAACGTTCAGCGCACGCAACGCCATGCGGGCGACCTCGTGGTGCCCGAGCGCGTTGTAATGCAGCCGGTCGTCGTCGAAGAAACGCATGTCCTGCACGACCTTGAGCGCCCACTGATCGGCGACGATGCAGTCGTGCCGCTCGGCGATGGCGCGCACGTTCTCGTTGTAGATCGCGACTTTGCCCCGGAACGCGCGAAAGACCGGAGTGAATCCCGTGTCGATGCCGGTGAAGAGCAGCACGGCAGCGCCGGTCGACGCCAGTCGCGTCACGGCATCCTCGAGCTGGATGGCGATCGCATCCGGGTCGGTGCCAGGGCGGATCACATCGTTGCCGCCGGCGCAGATCGACACCAGGTCGGGGCGCAGGGCGACAGCCGGCTCGATCTGGTCGGCGACGATCTGGGCGATCAGCTTCCCGCGGACGGCGAGGTTCGCGTAGGCGAAGTCATCCACCTGCAGGGCGAGCACCTCGGCGACTCTGTCTGCCCAACCGCGATGGCTCCCGGGATGCGCGGGATCGGGATCGCCGATGCCCTCCGTGAACGAATCGCCGATCGCGACGAAGCGGCGCCAGGGGTGCACGATCTCGTTGGGGATGTAAGGGGTCCGTGTCGAATCCTGGTCGGTCATCCGGCTCTCCTTCGCGAACGGTGTGCGAGGCGGGGTGGCCGCGGCGCAGTGACCGAGCCTACTCGCAGCGGCCTCGCTGGGGGCGTGGCGCGCGCGGGAATCGCGGTGAGTGATCCAGTGTCGCCGGCAACGATTATCGTGGAGTCGATGCTTTCTCCGTCCTTTCCTCAGCGTGCCCCATGGGGAACCGCGAACAAGCTGCGCGCCTGGCAGCAGGAGGCGCTGGAGCAGTACTTCGAGGCGGATCAGCGCGACTTCCTCGTCGCCGCGACGCCGGGTGCAGGAAAGACGACGTTCGCGCTCACGCTCGCGGTCGAGCTCATGCGCATGGGAGAGATCAACCGCATCATCGTGGTCGCCCCGACCGAGCATCTCAAGACGCAGTGGGCCGACGCGGCCGCTCGGGTGCACATCCGCCTCGACCCGCGCTTCCGCAACAGCGACTGGGCCCCGGCCCGGCACTATCACGGTGCCGTGGTGACCTACGCGCAGGTTGCGGCGAAGTCCTCCGTGCATCGGCATCTCACCGAAGATGCCAAGACGCTCGTGATCCTCGACGAGGTGCATCACGGTGGCGATGCACTGAGCTGGGGCGATGCGATCCGCGATGCCTATGGCCCCGCGAAGCGGCGCCTCCTGCTCTCGGGTACGCCCTTCCGCAGCGACACCGCGCCGATCCCGTTCGTCGAGTACCACCCCGACGAGTCCGGTGCGCGCATCTCACGCACCGACTACAACTACGGCTACGGCCGGGCTCTGGCCGACGGCGTGGTGCGGCCCGTGCTCTTCCACATGTACGCCGGCAAGATGCGCTGGCGCACGACGACGGGCGATGAGCTCGAGACGCACCTCGGTCAGGACAACACGAAAGACGTGACGTCGCAGGCCTGGCGGACGGCGCTCGATCCCGAAGGCGACTGGATGCCGGCTGTGCTGTCGGCAGCGGATCGCCGCCTCACCGAGATCCGCCATCATGTTCCCGATGCCGGTGGCCTTGTTCTCGCGACCGATCAGACGGTCGCCCGCGCCTACGCGAAGATCCTGCACAGCCTCACGGGTCAACAGCCGACGATCGTGCTCTCCGACGACGCGACGGCTTCGGAGCGCATCGAGAAGTTCAGCGCGAACGACGCCAGATGGATGGTGGCCGTTCGCATGGTGTCGGAGGGCGTCGACGTACCCCGTCTCGCCGTCGGTGTGTACGCGACGTCGTCGTCGACCCCGCTCTTCTTCGCGCAGGCCATCGGCCGGTTCGTGCGAGCGCGGCGAAGGGGCGAGGCAGCCAGCGTCTTCCTCCCGCAGGTCCCGGTGCTCATGGGGCTCGCGAACGAGATGGACAAGCAGCGCGATCATGCGCTCGACCGGCAGTCGAAAGAAGAAGACGGCCTTGACGATTCGCTGCTCGAGAGTGCGAATCGTGAGGAAGAGACTTCGGACGCGCTGACCCAGGAGTTCAGCTACCAGGCGCTCTCATCCGTCGCACACTTCGATCGCGTGGTGTTCGAGGGGCAGGAGTTCGGTCAGCTGGCTGAGCCGGGCACTCCGGAGGAAGAGGAGTTCATCGGCTTCCCCGGGCTTCTCGAACCGGAGCACGTGCACGAGCTGCTCATGCAGCGACAGACCCGTCAATCCCGTCTGCGTGAGGTCCGCGAGGCCGCTGCAGGGCCCACCGAGACGACGACGCTGCCCGCCCCGCTCCACCGCACGCTCAAGGAGCAGCGGCAGCTGCTGAACAGCCTCGTGGGCCTGTACGCCCGGCAGAGGGGCGAACCCCACGGAGCCGTGCACGCCGAACTCCGCCGCATCTGCGGCGGGCCCGCCGTGGCGCAGGCGACCGTGACGCAGCTGCAGTCGCGCATCGAAGTCCTGCGCAAACGCGTCCGCGCCTGATACCGCGTCCCGGCCTCCCAGCTCGCCGCCCCGGACGCGTGCTTCGGATCCCCGAAATGCTGTCAATCCGCGTCTTAGCGGGGTGCGCGCGAGCGTGCGCGGCTAGCGTTGAACGGTTGCCCGCGCACCGGGCACCGTCACATCTGGAGGATCCATGACAGCCCCCGCTGCAGCCGACCCGACCCCCGCCGATCGCCGGCGCTGGGCGCGCTATCTGGTCGAGGAGCGCGCCGAAGGCGCCGTGTATCAGAAGCTCGCCGCGCGTCGAGAGGGCGAGGAGCGCGACATTCTGCTGAGTCTCGCCGACGCCGAACGACGCCATGAGCAGCACTGGCTCGATCTCCTCGGCGCTGAGCCCGCGAGACTACCTCGTGCAGGCGTCCACTCCCGCCTGCTCGGCTGGATGGCCGGCCGCTTCGGCTCCATCTTCGTCCTCGCCCTGGCCCAGAGCGCCGAGGCCCGTTCGCCCTACGACTCAGAGCAGTACGCCACACCGGCGATGCGGGCCGACGAGAAGGTGCACTACGAAGTCGTGCGCGGACTCGCCGCCCGTGGCCGCAGACGCCTCTCCGGATCCTTCCGGGCCGCGGTGTTCGGTGCGAACGACGGCCTCGTGAGCAACCTCGCCCTCGTTCTGGGTATCGGTGCGACCGGAGTCAGCTCCGGCTTCGTGCTCTTCAGCGGCATCGCGGGCCTCCTGGCCGGAGCGCTGTCGATGGGCGCCGGCGAGTTCGTCTCGGTGCGGTCTCAGCGCGAGCTGCTCGCCGCGACGGAGGCGAACGAGGATGCGGCTGCAGCTGCCGGTGACCTCGACATCGACGAGAACGAACTGGCCCTCGTCTATCGGGCCCGCGGCATCGATCAGGCGGAATCCCTGTCGCGGGCGCGGCGCATCGTCGCGGCCGCACAAGCGGGAGTCAGTCGCACGGCAACCGGCCCCGTGAACATCCAGGGCGCAGATGACCATGAGATCGTCGGCAGCGACTGGACGGCGGCGATCTCCAGCTTCCTCCTGTTCGCATCCGGGGCGATCATCCCCGTCCTGCCCTGGATCTTCGGGCTGCAGGGCGCGACCGCGGTCATCGTGGCCCTTGTGCTCGTCGGCATCGCGCTGCTGAGCACCGGAGCGATGGTGGGTGTCCTCTCCGGAGGACCGCCCCTGCGACGAGCTCTCCGTCAGCTGGCGATCGGCTTCGGCGCCGCTGCCATCACCTACGTTCTCGGTCTGGTCTTCGGCGTCGGCGTGGCCTGATTCCTGGTCGCTCGCGGGGCCGGCCACAGTGCCTGTCCCGCGAGCGACGAAGACAACGAAGAAGGCCCCGGATCTGTGGATCCGGGGCCTTCTTCTTCCTGTGCGCGGAGGGGGACTTGAACCCCCACGCCCTTACGGGCACTACGACCTCAACGTAGCGCGTCTACCATTCCGCCACCCGCGCAGGTGTTGGATGATCGTTGCCGACCGAAGAATGACATTACCACGTCCTCCGCGGCCTCTCGAACCGAGCCATACGCCCGGGCGTGGCGCGCGGTATCGGTAGCCTGGACCCATGACCGATCCGTCCCTTCCGGAGGTCGTCCGCATCGCGAGCGACCTCATCCGTTTCGACACGTCCAACTTCGGTGGCGGCAACGCGAAGGGCGAGCACGAGGCCGCCCAGTACGTCGGGGCCTACCTGGAAGAGCTCGGGCTTGAGGTCGAGTACTACGAGCCGATCCCGCGTCGCACGAACGTGATGGCGAGAGTGCCGGGGCGAGATCGGAGCAAGCCGGCGCTCGTCGTGCATGGTCACCTCGACGTCGTTCCCGCGATGGCCGAGGACTGGAGCGTCGATCCGTTCGCAGGCCTCGTGCAGGACGGGATGCTGTGGGGTCGAGGCGCCGTGGACATGAAGAACATGAACGCGATGATCCTCACGTCGGTCGCAGAGATCCTGCGCGCGGGGGAGCAGCCGGAGCGTGACCTCGTGCTGGCGTTCTTCGCCGACGAGGAGAACGGCGGTGTCGAGGGTTCGGCCCTCGTCGTGCAGAACCACCCCGAGTGGTTCGAGGGCGCGACGGCCGCGATCAGCGAGGTCGGCGGTTACTCGATCACCGTCGACGACAGACGCGCCTACCTGCTGCAGGTGGGGGAGAAGGCCCTGATCTGGATCCGTCTGGTCGCCAAGGGGCGTGCGGGCCACGGCAGCCGCCTGCATGACGACAACGCCGTGACGAAGCTCGCCGAGGCGGTCGCAGCGATCGGACGCACTCGCTGGCCGATCCGGCTGACTTCGACGACGAAGGCCCTGCTCGAGGGACTGAGCGCCCTGAGCGGGCGCAGCGTCGACGACCCGGATGCACTCGCTTCGGCGGCCGGACCCACCGAAGCCTTCCTCCGGTCGTCGTTCCGCACGACGACGAACCCGACGGCGCTGACCGCGGGCTACAAGCACAACGTCATCCCTGAGCGCGCGGAGGCACTCATCGACGTGCGTGTGATCCCCGGCACCGAAGACGATGTCCTGGCTGAGCTCCAGGAGATCGTCGGTGACGAGATAGTCATCGAGACGGTCGTCCGCGACATCGGCATGGAGACTCCGTTCGAGGGCGAATTGGTCGAGGCGATGGTCGCCAGCATCGGCCGTCATGACCCGGGTGTACCGGTGATCCCGTACCTGCTCGGCGCCGGCACCGACAACAAGGCGCTGGCCTACCTCGGCATCACCGGCTACGGATTCGCACCGTTGAAGCTTCCGGCCGACCTCGACTTCACGGGCATGTTCCACGGAGTCGATGAGCGAGTACCCGTAGAATCGCTTGTCTTCGGTCAGCGGGTGCTGACCGATCTGCTGCGCACGTACTGAGCGCTGCGCGCTCCGTGTCGCCCTTGAACTGAAAGCCCTCCATGCACCTGCTCGAAGCTCTGATCCTCGGCATCGTCCAGGGACTCACCGAGTTCCTTCCGATCTCCTCCAGCGCACATCTGCGCATCGTCGGCACGTTCCTCCCGTCAGGGGAGGATCCGGGGGCGGCGTTCACCGCGATCACGCAGATCGGCACGGAGGCGGCGGTCGTGGTGTTCTTCTGGCGCGACATCGTGCGCATCGTGACGCAATGGTTCCGTTCGCTGGTCGGCAAGGCCCCGCGAAACGACCCGGACGCCCGGATGGGCTGGCTGATCATCATCGGCAGCATCCCCATCGTGGTGCTGGGGCTGCTGTTCCAGGATCAGATCGAGACCGTGCTCCGATCGATGTGGATAGTCGCTGTCATGCTGATCGTCTTCGGCATCCTCCTCGGAGTGGCCGACTACGTGGGGGCGAAGCGTCGCAAGCTCGACGATCTGACCTACCCGAACGGCATCGCCTTCGGGTTCGCGCAGGCACTGGCACTGATCCCCGGTGTCTCCCGTTCCGGCGGCACCATCACGATCGGACTCTTCCTGGGCTACGAGCGGGCCGCGGCAGCGCGCTATGCGTTCCTTCTCGCGATCCCCGCGGTCTTCGGCAGTGGTTTCTACCAGGTGTTCAAGAGCTGGGACGAGCCCTCGTTCTTCTCCTTCGGAGACACTCTCGCAGCCACCGGCATCGCCTTCGTCGTCGCACTCGGCGTGATCGCATTCTTCATGAACTGGATCTCGAAGCGCAGCTTCCTGCCGTTCGTGATCTATCGGATCCTGCTCGGCACCGTACTCCTGGTCCTGCTCGGCACCGGCGTCATCGCAGCCTGAGCCCGATTCAGCGCTTTCGGTCGCCTGGTCCGTCATCACGGCGGCGGAGGTACCGCTCGAAGGCCTGGGCGATGGCGTCGCCGGAGGCCTCGGGGGAGTCCCACGTGTCGCGCGTGCGCTCGAGCTGGCGGATGTACTCCGCCATGTCCTCGTCTTCAGACGCGGCGGCATCGATGGACGCCTCCCATGCAGCAGCTTCCGTGCGAAGCGCCTGACGATCGATGTCAAGCCCGGTGAGTTCCTCGAGCCGGTCGAGGAGCGCGAGCGTCACCTTCGGCGACGGGGTCGCCGAAGCGACGTAGTGGGGGACGCTCGCCCAGAGGCTCGCCGTGGGGATGCCCGCGTTCTCGGCGAAGTGCTCGAAGACGCTGAGGATTCCGACCGGGCCCTCGTAGAGCGAGCGCTCGAGGTCATGCGCCTCACGGACCTGCTCGTTCTGGCTGGAGGCGAAGATCGAGATCGGTCGGGTGTGCGGGACATCGGACAGCATCGCCCCGAGGGTGACGAGTCCGGTGATGTCGTCTCGCAAAGCGATATCGATGAACTCCGAGGCGAAGGCTTGCCAGGTACGCGCTGGTTCTGCTCCGGTGAGGAGCCAGAACTCGGGACCGGGTCCGGGGTCACGAGGTCGCCAGAGTCCCGCCTCTGGCCAGGTGAGCTGGCGACGCCCTTCCGCATCCATCCGGGTGGATGGGCGCGTGTACTGGTAGTCGAAGTACAGCTCAGGGTCGACGGAATGCACGAGGTCGTACTCCGACGACGAGCGCAACGCTTCGATCGCGGCGCTGGCTGCTTCACCCGCATCATTCCACCCGTCGAAGGCGGCGATGACGATGCGCGGACCGAGAACATCCATCGAGGGCTCCCTTCGAGATCGCGGTCGTTATCCTTCCAGGCTAGTCCGCGAGGACAGGATGCGGGCAGCACCCCGGCTAGCATGGGTTCAGTGAGCAGAAAGCCCAGCGCGGTCCTTTGGGACATGGATGGAACACTCGTCGACACCGAACCGTATTGGATGGCGGCTGAGACGGCGCTGGTCGAATCGTTCGGAGGTTCCTGGAGCCACGAGGACGCACTGCAGCTCGTGGGAAGCGGGCTCATCGACAGCGCCGTGATCTTGCAGAACGCGGGCGTCGCGATGGAGGCCGAAGCGATCGTCTCGCACCTGACCGACCTCGTGCAGGAGTCGCTGCGTACTCAGGGAGTCCCTTTCCGACCCGGTGCCCGTGAACTGCTCCGCGATCTGAGGGAGGCGGGCATTCCGACCGGCCTCGTGACGATGTCGCTGCGGCGGATGGCACTGAGCGTGATCGACCTGATCGACTTCGAGGCGTTCGACATCGTCGTCGCCGGCGACGACGTCGACAACCCCAAGCCGCACCCCGAGCCGTATCTGCAGGCGGCTGCTCTCCTCGATGTGGACATCGCCGAGGTGATCGTCATCGAAGACTCGCCGACCGGTGTCCGCGCGGGCCTCGCCTCCGGTGCTCTCACGCTCGCAGTGCCGCATATCGTTCCGCTCGACCACCTCGGTGCGCATGAGCTCTGGGCGACGCTCGCGGGCCGGGGAGCCGATGATCTCACCGACCTCTTCGACAGCAACAGCGCCGTGACAGGAGCCACCCGATGACCGAATCCCGTGTCCAGCGGCCGAGCGGTCCGTTCCGAGTGGGCGACCGTGTGCAGCTGACCGGCCCGAAGGGCCGTCTGCACACCGTCACGCTCCGGGAGGACGGCGAGCTCCACACGCACCAGGGTGTGCTTCGCCACCGTGACCTGATCGGCCTGCCGGATGGTTCGGTGGTGGCCAACAGCTCGGGTCACGACTACCTGGCGCTCCGACCACTGCTGCGGGACTTCGCGATGTCGATGCCCCGTGGCGCGGCGATCGTGTATCCGAAGGACGCCGCTCAGATCGTGATGCAGGCCGACGTCTTCCCCGGCGCCGTCGTCGTCGAAGCCGGAGTCGGATCAGGCGCACTCTCCCTTTCCCTCCTGCGCGCCATCGGCACCGCGGGCACACTGATCTCGTTCGAGCGTCGCGAAGACTTCGCCGATGTCGCGCGCGGCAACGTCGAGACGTTCTTCGGTGAGCACCCTGACACGTGGCGAGTCGTCGTGGGCGATCTGGTCGAATCGCTTCCGAACGAAGCAGTCGCAGGTTCCGTGGACCGTGTCGTGCTCGACATGCTCGCACCGTGGGAATGCATCGACGCCGTCGCGGAGGCGCTCACGCCAGGCGGGGTCGTCCTCTGTTATGTGGCGACGGCGACACAGCTCTCGCGTGTGGCGGAGTACATCCGCCACACCGGACTCTTCACCGACCCCGAAGCCTCCGAGACGATGGTCCGCGGCTGGCATGTCGAAGGCCTCGCGGTGCGACCCGACCACCGCATGGTCGCGCACACCGGGTTCCTGCTCACCGCTCGGAGGCTCGCGCCCGGAGCGGTCGCACCGACGGTCAAGCGACGCGCGTCGAAGAGCAGCTACGGAGACGAAGACGTGGAAGCGTGGACGCCCGGCGCTGTCGGCGACCGTGAGATCAGCGACAAGAACCTCCGCAAGCGCGCCAGGGAAGCCGAGAAGGCCGCGGAAGGGGCGCGCCTGGCTGCCGCATCGCGCGATTCCGGGCACGCGACGGAATAGACTGGAGCGCGTGCGTAAAACGTCCGCCGTTCTGGCATCCCTCAGCCTCGCCGTCCTCGCCCTGACCGGGTGCACCGCGACCGCATCCGACGGTGCCGTCGCGTGTGATCGCGGCGGCAACGAAAAGATCTTGAACATCGCAGACGTGAGCGGCGACATCGGCTCACTGCCGGAGGTCTCGGTCTTCGGACCGGTCAAGTCCGACAAGACGTCGTACGCCGACGTCACCGTCGGTGACGGCCTGGCGCTCGAGACGAAGTTCCAGCCAGTGGTCCTCGACATCGCCTTCTATGGCGGCGACAGCGGCGAGAAGCTCTACCAGTCCGAGTTCAACGGCGACCAGAGCCGTGTGCACAGCATCGACTACTGGGCTCAGCGCTCCGCCGGGCTCTCTGATGTGCTGGAGTGCGCGACCGCCGGCAGCAGGGTGCTCGCAGTCCTGACGCCTGAGGACTTCGGGGCTCAGAACGTCGAAGCATTCGGACTCGACAAGGGCGAGAACATCGTCGCGGTCATCGACGTGCTCGATGTGATGCCCACGAAGGCTTCGGGTGCGCTGCAGTTCAACGATGCACGCGGGCTTCCGACGGTGGTTCGCGCTCCCGACGGCACCCCGGGTGTCATCATCCCCGACGTGCCGGCACCGACCGAGATCACCACGCAGACTCTGATCAAGGGCGACGGGCCCAAGGTGAAGGCGGGCGACATCGTCGTGTCCAACATCATGGGTGTCGGCTGGGATGAGAAGAAGGTCACCACGAGTTCGTGGGGCGCAGAAGCCAGCATCGGTGCTGCGGCTGAACAGCTCGTCGGCGCCACGGTCGGCTCCCAGCTCCTCGTCGTCTTCCCCGCATCCGAGAGCACTCCTGCCACTGCTGTGGTCGTCGACATCCTGGGCGCAGTGACGGCGCCCACGAAGTGATGGCTGCCCGTATCCCCGCGGAGGAGCGCCTGACGAATCTCGTCGTGGCGCTGATGGCCACGGAGATCGGGTTGACGAAGCAGCAGATCCTCGACAACGTCTCGGGTTATCGGCAGCGCGCCGAAGCCGGCACCCGATCAGACGCGCTCGAGAAGATGTTCGAGCGTGACAAGGAAGAGTTGCGCTCGCTCGGCGTTCCGATCGAGACGATCGGAGATGCCGCTGACCCGAACGACCTCCGCGAGGCGCGCTATCGCATTCCGCAGGCGGAATACGACCTCCCCAGCGATATCGAGTTCTCTCCTGCGGAGCTCGCCGTCCTGCGCCTCGCCGGCAGCGTGTGGAGCGCGGAATCGGTCTCCGGAGATGCCCAGTCGGGCGTCCGGAAGATTCGCGCGCTGGGCATCGACGGTGATGAGCCGATCATCGGCTTCGCTCCGCGGATCACGGCGCGGGATGCGGCGTTCTCTCCGCTTCAGGACGCCATCGAGCGGTGCAGAGTGGTCGCTTTCGAGTATCTGAAGCCTGGTGAAGAAGCACCCCGCCGTCGGCGCATCCGCCCGCTGGCACTCGTCGACTACGAAGCTCGATGGCATGTGTTCGGCGTCGACGTGGACGCAGAAGAAGATCGCACCTTCCTTCTCAGTCGAATCGTCGGCGACGTGCGCGTGAGCTCACAGGCATTCGACCCTGCGCTGCGTGACGGTGCGGGGGAGCGGGCACTGTCGGGGTTGGAGCGTGTCGCATCCGAGAACTCCGCGCTGCTGGAGATCACCCCTGGCACGGAGGCAGCGCTGCGCCTGGGCAGAAGGGCGACGACTGCGGCACAGGGCATCAACGTTCCCTTCGTCGATCTGCACATCCTCGCCGATGAACTTGCTTCGTACGGACCGGAAGTACGCGTAGTGGAGCCTGCGCCGCTGCGCGAGGCCGTCATCTCTCGGCTCCGAGCAGTCGTCCGCGCCAACGCCGATGCCGAGGAGGCGAGATGAGCGCGAAATCGAAACCACTGCTCGCTGCTGATCGCGTGCGGCTGTACTTGACCCTCGTGCCGTATCTGCTCGAGCACGGTCAGGTGTCCCTCGAAGAGGCAGCGGCAGAGTTCGGTGTGACCGCGCAGGAGATGCGCGGGATGGTCGAGAAGCTCACCGTCATCGGGCTGCCCGGGGAGTCTGGCTACTGGCAGCAGCCGCAGGAGATGTTCGACATCAACTGGGATCTGCTCGATCTCGAAGACGTCATCGAGATCACGAACGACGTCGCCCTCCGCCGCGTGCCGCGCTTCACCGCACGAGAAGCAGCGGCGCTTCTCGCCGGCCTGCAGATGGTGGCGGCAGTGCCGGCTGTGTCGGATTCAGGTCTGGTAGCCGGACTGATCTCGAAACTCTCCCGCGGTGCAGCAGACGCCACCGCCGACGTGGTCGTGGCTCCGAGCGCCGTCGACGAGGTTCGCGAGGCCGTGGCACGGGGCCTGCACGAGGGCGTCGCGATCTCATTCACCTACCAGGCTCCGGACGCCGCGCCGACGACGCGCACGGTGGACCCGATGCAGATCCTCATCACGAACGGACAGTGGTATCTGCAGGGGTGGTGCCATCTGCGGCAGGCGATGCGCACCTTCCACCTCGATCGCGTGAGCGCACCGACTCTGACCGACATCAGGATCACCCATGGTGGCGATCAGGTGCCGGAGGCATTCGCAGGGCTGGACGACGAACGCGTGGTCACGGTGCGGGTGCCCGAGCGACTCGCACCGCTTCTGAGCGGATTCGTGCCGACCGGCACAGCAGAGGCGATCGACGGATCGGTGACCGCCCAGCTGCATCTCGCCGACCCTCGCAGCATCAAGCGACTTGCCGCGCGGTTCGGCGGGGCGATGGAGGTTCTCGAGCCCGGCGTCGCGCGTTCCGCGACAAGGGACTGGGCCGCATCAGGACTCGCGCTCTATCACAAGCCCGATGCAAAGGTTTGATCTGTAGACTGGATCGAACGCTCACTGACGACGGGAATTCTGACATGTTCGCTGGAATGCAAGGCTGGCACCTGCTTATCGTGCTCGCCGTGATCCTCCTCCTGTTCGGTGCTGCCAAGTTGCCGGCTCTCGCGAAGAGCATGGGCCAGTCGGCCCGCGTGTTCAAGGGCGAGATGAAGGCGATGAAGGATGATGACGCCTCTCGCGCCGATTCCGTAGTCGTCGAGCCGACCACGGTGAAGGACTCGGGCATCGACCCTGAGACTCCGCCCCGCGCCTGACCGCCCGTGGCAACCATCGAACCGACCGTGACGCCCAAGGCGAATCGGGATCGGCGGATGTCGCTCGGCGCGCATCTCGTTGAACTGCGCAAGCGCCTGATGTACGCGGCGATCGCGCTTGTCGTCGGGATGGTCATCGCGTTCATCGTGGCTGATCCGGTGATCCACTTCATCACGGAGCCGATCAGGGTCATCGCCGAGAAGCGTGGTGACGACTTCAGTGCGCTGAACTTCGGCACGATCACCGCCGCGTTCGACATGCGCATGCGCATCGCGTTCTCGATCGGGCTCTTCCTCTCGGCGCCGGTCTGGCTCTGGCAGGTGTGGGCGTTCATCATGCCCGGGCTCACCCGCAAGGAGATCCGGTACACCATCGGCTTCGTCGTGGCCGCCGTTCCGCTGTTCTTCGCCGGATGCTACCTGGGTGTGATGATCATGCCCCACGTGATCGAGCTCATGTGGAGCTTCACCCCGGACGGGGCGACGAACCTCTACAACGCGCAGGAGTACTACGACTTCGTCTTCAAGCTGATGATCGTCATCGGGGTCTCCTTCGTCCTCCCGGTGTTCCTCGTGGCGCTGAATCTCGCGGGAGTCATGTCGGGCAAAGCGATCCTCAAAGGATGGCGCGTCGCGATCATCATCGCGACGGTGTTCGCCGCGCTCGCGACTCCGGCTGCGGATGTCGTCAGCATGCTGATGCTCGCCGGCATCCTGATCGTGCTCTTCTTCGCGGCTGCAGGTTTGTCGATGCTCTTCGACCGGCGCAAGCGCAAGCGCGACGAGGCCTCGGGGCTTCTGCCGGATCCGGCATGAGTTCTCCTTCGGAGAAGTACGCGCGCGCGCAGGAAGCAGTGGAGCATCCGCAGTCGACGGCATTCGCGGCACTGCAGAAGTTCGAGCTCGATCCGTTCCAGGTCGCGGGGTGTCATGCGATCGAGAGCGGACGCAGCGTGCTCGTCGCCGCGCCGACCGGTGCCGGAAAGACGATCGTCGGCGAGTTCGCGATCCACCTCGCCATGCAGACTTCGAGCGACAAGGCGTTCTACACGACGCCGATGAAGGCGCTGTCGAACCAGAAGTTCCGCGAACTGGTCGATGTGTACGGCGCCGACCAGGTGGGGTTGCTCACCGGCGACACGAACATCAACGGCAACGCGCGAATCGTGGTTATGACCACCGAAGTGCTGCGGAACATGATCTACGCCGATTCCGCGGCCCTGCGTGACCTGCGGTACGTGATCATGGACGAGGTCCACTACCTCGCGGATCGGTTCCGCGGCGCGGTCTGGGAAGAGGTCATCATCCACCTCCCGGCCCGTGTGCGGCTGGTGTCGTTGAGTGCCACGGTGTCCAACGCGGAGGAGTTCGGCGACTGGCTCGACACGGTTCGCGGCGATACCGAGGTGATCGTCTCGGAGATCAGGCCCGTGCCCCTGGAGCAGCACGTGCTGGTCCGTGACGACCTCCTTCCGCTGTTCGACGATCGTGCCGGAATCGCGACAGCCCAGGTGAACCAGGAGTTGATGCGCATCCGCTCCTCGACGGGTTCGAACTACGACAACAACCGTCAGGCGCAGTCCTATCGCAGCAACCGACACGCGGGTCGCCAAGCCCAGCGGCCGCCTCGCGGCGGTCGTCGTCCGGTCCGAGCCTCGAATGTCCGCAGCATCGAGCGGATGGACCGTCCCGATGTCATCCGCCTGCTG
Organism: Microbacterium sp. MYb54; assembly: GCF_002979515.1. Lineage (GTDB taxonomy): Bacteria > Actinomycetota > Actinomycetes > Actinomycetales > Microbacteriaceae > Microbacterium. The sequence goes on from NZ_PCPA01000001.1 coordinate 376,309, forward strand.
GAGCGCGCGAACCTGCTCCCCGCGATCTTCTTCATCTTCAGCCGGGTGGGCTGCGACGCGGCCGTGCAGCAGGTACGTCGCTCCGGCATCAGGCTGACCTCGAACGACGAACGGGCCGAGATCCGCGCGATCGTCGAAGAGCGCACGCGCACCCTCCAGGAGGAGGATCTCGGCGTGCTGGGCTACTGGGAGTGGCTCGACAACCTCGAACGGGGCGTGGCATCCCACCACGCCGGACTGCTGCCCGCTTTCAAGGAAGTCGTCGAGGAGCTCTACCAGCGCAAGCTCGTGAAAGTCGTCTTCGCCACGGAAACCCTCGCGCTCGGAATCAACATGCCGGCGCGCACTGTCGTGCTCGAGAAGATGGAGAAGTTCAACGGCGAAGCCCGTGTCGCCATCACGTCGGGGGAGTACACCCAGCTCACCGGACGCGCAGGGCGTCGGGGGATCGACGTCGAGGGCCACGCTGTCGTGCAGTGGACCGAGGGGATGGATCCGCAGTCGGTCGCGGCGCTCGCGTCCCGACGCACCTACCCGCTGAATTCCAGCTTCCGGCCCACCTACAACATGGCCGTCAACCTGATCGACATGTTCGGCAAGTCCAGGGCCCGGCAGATCCTCGAGTCGTCGTTCGCGCAGTTCCAGGCGGATCGCGCAGTCGTCGGACTCGCACGGCAGGTGCGGGAGGCCGAGGAGTCCCTTGCGGGCTACCAGACGGCGATGGCCTGCGAGCACGGCGATTTCCCGGAGTACGCGGCCATCCGACGTGAGCTGAGCGACCTCGAGAAGAAGAACCGGCAGGACTCGAACGCGCCGCGGGCCTCTCGCGACAAGCGCATGAAGCGTATTCAGACCCTCCGGACGCAGATGCAGCGTCACCCCTGTCATCGTTGCCCCGACCGTGAGGCGCATGCCCGATGGGCGGAGCGCTATTGGAAGCTCAAACGACAGACCGATCGGATCCGGCGTCAGATCGAGACGCGCACCGGAACGGTGGCGCGCGTCTTCGATCGCGTCGTCGAGGTGCTGGAGACGCTGGACTACCTGACCGAGGTTGACGGAGAAGCCGCGCTGACCGACGCCGGACGCACCATGCGGCGCATCTACGGCGAACGGGACCTGCTCGTGGCCGAGTCTCTGCGCCAGGGGCTGTGGGCAGGCCTCGATGCTCCCTCCCTCGCCGCGATGGCGTGCTGTCTCGTGTACGAGCCCCGGCGTGACGAGGCGAACTCGGGGGAGCGGGGCCTGCCTCGTGGAGCCTTCCGCGCCGCGTACGAGAAGACGACCACCCTTTGGGCCGAGCTCGACGATCTGGAGCAGGATCACCACCTGCCCGGGAGCGAGCCTCTGGCCGCAGGGCTGGCCGGTGCGATGCACAGTTGGGCGCGCGGCGGCATGCTCGATCGAGTCCTCATCGACGCCGACATGGCCGCCGGCGACTTCGTGCGCTGGACGAAGCAGACGATCGACCTGCTCGATCAGCTGTCGATCGTCGCAGAGGATGCCACGCTCGCCCGCACTGCCCGCGCCGCCCTCGACGGCGTGCGCCGCGGCATCGTCGCCTACTCATCCATGTGAGCGTGAAGTGAAGACGATGCCCGAACCCCGAGTTCCACAGCGCCCTCTCCTGCCGCTGTGGGCCGCGACATCGAGCGCAGCGCTTGCAGCCGTGCTGATGTTCTTCTCGTATCCCGCGGCCGCAGTCTGGATCCTCGCCTTCCCTGCGACCGCACTGCTGCTCGTCGCGCTGATCGGGCGACGCTTCGGAGGAGCGTTGCTGGTCGGACTCGTCTACGGCATCCTGTTCTTCGGGCTTCTCGTGTCGTGGACCTCTCGCTATCTCGGCCCGATTCCCTGGGCGGCGCTCAGCGTCGTGGAGGGCGTGCTGACGGCTCTGGCCCTGGTACCGATCGCTCTCGCCTACCGTTGGCTGCCGCGGGCCTTCCCAGGAGCCGCAGGACGACTGCTGGGCCTCCCGAACATCGTTGCCGCCCTGTGGGTCGGCCGTGAGCTGTTCGTCGGCTCCTGGCCCTACGGAGGCTTCCCGTGGGCACGGATCGGCATGAGCCAGGCGGAGAGCCCGCTCGCACCGATCTCCTCGTGGGTGGGAGTCAGCGGGCTCAGCTTCCTGATGGTGCTGATCGTCGCGATGCTCATCGAGGTCGTGCGGCTGCGCGCCTGGCGCACTCCGCTTCGCCTTGTCGTGCCGGCAGTACTCGTCGTCGTCCTGCTGTTCACACCGCTGTTCCCGACGTCCTCCACCGGTTCCATGAGGATCGCGGCCGTCCAGGGTAACGGGCCGACGGGATACTTCGATGAGCGCGAGCCGTTCGCGGTCGTCCAGGCGCAGACCGACGCGACCGCCCCGCTCTACGGCGAGGACGTCGATCTCCTGGTCTGGCCCGAGGGCTCACTCGATGGCGATCCGTTCCAGATCGATGCCCTCGCTCGGCGCATGACTCTCATCTCGAACCGGATCGACGCTCCGCTGCTGGCCAATGCGGCCACCGGACGGGACGACCGCTACTTCAACACGTCGATGCTGTGGAACGCCGACGGCACCGCGACGCAGGTGCACGACAAACGGCACCCGGTTCCGTTCGGCGAGTACGTGCCCGACCGTGCCTTCTTCAACGCTCTGGCTCCCGATCTGATCGGACTCATCCAGAGGGAGTACACACCAGGCTCGAACCCGCCCATCGTCGATGTCGACGGAGATCTCGTCGGCCTCGCCATCTGCTTCGATGTCATCTACGACGACGTCATCTGGCAGGGTCTGAACGCCGGCGCCGAGGTGCTGGTGTTCCAGACCAACAACGCCGACTTCCGCGGCACGGACGAGAACCTTCAACAGCTGGCATTCGCCCGCATGCGTGCGATCGAGACCGGGCGCAGCGTCGTCAACGTCTCCACAGTGGGAACCAGCCAGGTCATCCGCGCGGACGGTTCGACCGTCACCAGCCTGGACGCAGATGAGGCCGGAGCGATGCTCGAAGATGTCGAGCTCCGGTCCGGCCTCACGGCTGGTGTCGTGCTTGGCCCCTGGGTACAGGCGATCCTGCTGTGGGGCGGTCTCGGCGCGCTCCTGGTCGGGTGGTGGCGCGCCAGGAAGCGCTAGGCGCCGATCTTCTCGCGGGTCGGGTCTTCTCCGGCGCCACGGCGGGCGCGGATGAACGCGAGGCGCTCTTCGAGCAGTTCCTCGAGCTCGGCACGGGTACGACGCTCCAGGAGCATGTCCCAGTGGGTGCGGGCGGCCTTCTCGTCGCTGGCCTCGAGCGTGACGGCCTGGCCGTCGACGTTCAGGCGGGCTTCGGCGCCGCACGCGCGGCACTCCCAGGTCTGGGGCGGCTCTGCATCCGCCGCGAACATCAGGTTCGTGACGTGGCCGCAAGTGTCACAGGTGTAGGTGGTCTCACGGCGCTCCATGAAAACGACGCCCTCTTCGCTCTGTAGGCTCTGGGCGCCGAGTCGGATGCCGCGCAGGCTGCGATCTGCCATTGTGTGGTCCTCTCGTCGCTGTCAGGTATAACGGTCCAGCCTGTGCGCTTCATCCACGCGAGCGTCTTCTCGGCGGAACTCACAGGTTAATCCCAGCGGCGGAGGTTATGGGGCGAGTCGTTGCCTAGCGAGGGGAGAGGGTCTTGAGCGCGACGTCCGCCCGGTCGGAGATGATGCCGTCGACGCCGAGAGCGACGAGTCGACGCATCTCCGCGGGGTCGTTGACGGTCCACACATGCACTTCGACGCTGCTGCGATGAGCCGCACGGAGAAGGGCGGGGGTCAACACCTTCAGAGCACCGTATCGATCAGGTATCTGGAGCGCATCGATTTCGCGCAGCACCCGAGTGGGGGAGAGGCGGAGGGCGGACAGCGCCCGCAACGAGGCGATCGTCCTGCTTCCACCAGACGTGGCCGGGCGAAGCGATGCTCCGGATCGCAGCACGGAAGCCAACGTCGCACGACGATTCGCGTCGGAGAAGCTCGTCACGAGTACCCGGTGCGTGTGCTCGACGAGAATCGGCCCGAGGGGTTCCACCGCAGCGCCCGTCTTCACATCGATGTTGAAGCGGACGTCAGGAAAGGACGCCAAGGCCTCGGCCACTGTGAGGAGACCGCCGTGGTCGGCGAACAGCGCACGCAGTTCTCGGGTGCGGACGTCGCTGACCGCGCGAGCGTCACCGGCGAGGCGGTCGAGAGTCGCATCGTGGAAGAGCACCACATCACCGTCGGCGGTGACCTGGCAGTCGGACTCGATGTACTCCACGCCCGCGGCATGCGCGGCCGCGAACGCGGCAGCGGAGTTCTCCCAGACGCCCGAGTCCTCGCCCGCCGCGGTGATCAGACCACGGTGGGCGAGGACTCGGGGATGCCGCGTCTTCGAGAAGTAGGGGTGCGTCACGCGCCCGGAAGCGTGTTCGTCGGGCCCTGGCCCGGCTTCGGGGTGAACGCGCTGCCGATGCCCTTCAGCGCCTCGGTGAGCTCGCTCGGAATGATCCACAGCTTGTTGGACTGGCCCTCGCTGATCTTCGGCAGCATCTGAAGGTACTGGTACGCGAGGAGCTTGTCGTCAGGCGCTCCCTGGTGGATGGCGCTGAAGACGTTCTGAATAGCCTCGGCCTCACCCTGCGCGCGAAGAACGGCAGCCTGCTTGTCACCCTCGGCACGGAGGATCTCGGCCTGTCGAGCACCCTCGGCCTCGAGGATCGCCGACTGCTTGGTTCCTTCGGCGGTGAGAATGGCCGCTCGACGGTCACGCTCGGCACGCATCTGCTTCTCCATGGAGTCCTGGATGGAGACAGGCGGATCGATCGCCTTGAGCTCCACGCGACCGACACGGATTCCCCATTTGCCGGTCGCCTCGTCGAGCACCACACGCAGCTGGCCGTTGATGTTGTCACGGCTCGTGAGCGCCTCTTCGAGGTTGAGACCACCGACGACGTTGCGAAGCGTGGTGGTGGTGAGCTGCTCGACGGCGCCGAGGTAGTTCGCGATCTCGTACGTCGCGGCACGCGCATCGGTCACCTGGAAGTAGACCACGGTGTCGATCGAGACCACGAGGTTGTCCTCGGTGATCACGGGCTGCGGCGGGAAGGAGACGACCTGCTCGCGCATGTCGATCAAGGGGCGCAGCCGATCGATGAACGGGACGAGCACGTTCAGGCCGGGGGTCAAGGTCTTGTGATAGCGCCCGAGACGCTCCACGACACCTGCGGTCGCCTGCGGGATGATGCGGATCGCGCGGGCAACCGTGACCACCACGAAGATGATGATCGCGATCACGAGGATCCACAGGATCGCGGTGGGGATGAACGATGCGTCGTTCACGGAGTTCTCCTAGTCGTTTACGGGACGGACGATGGCGGTGGCGCCGTTGATCGCGCTCACGGCAACCGGGGCACCCTGCGGGATCGGAACGGGGGTGGCGGCGCGTGCGGTCCAGGTGTCGCCGTTGGCGAGCTTGACCTGACCGGAGATCTGAGTGATCTCATGCAGCGCGATGCCGCGCAGATCGACGAGCGCGTCGACGTTGGACTTGGTGGGGTCTTCGCCGCGCCGCAATCGCTTGAGCAGCGGCGGGCGCAGGAACAGGATGAACAGCGCGGCGGCGGCCGCAGCGATGATCACCTGCAGCCAGACCGGGACGCCGATCAGATCGGTGACGAGACCTACGACGCTGCCGAAGCTCAGCATGAGGAAGGTGAAGTCCAGCGAGAGCATCTCGATGACGAGGAAGACGGCGATCAGGACCAGCCAGCCGATCCAAGCCCATTGGTCGATGAACGTGACGAATGTCGCGAAGTTGTCCATGCGGCCTCCTTTGTGGTCAACGTATCACGCGGGGGACCACCGATCCCGGCGCCACAGCGCGTGCTTGGTAGTGTGTGAGGGCCGTGCGATCACGGCTTTTTCACGCATCATGAGGAGTCACCGTGACCGACGTTCTTCCCGCAGGATCCCTTGACGACAAGGTCGCCCTTGTCACCGGTTCGTCGCGGGGCATCGGTGCCGATACCGTGCGCTACCTCGCCGAGGCCGGTGCCGATGTCGTCATCAACTTCCGCAACAAGGCCCCCCGTGCGGAGAAGCTGGCCACTCAGCTGCGCGAGCTCGGGCGCCGGGCGCTCGTGGTCGGCGCCGACCTGACGGACCCGGCGTCCGTCGCCGAGATGTTCGACGCCATTCGCGCTGAGTACGGTCGGCTCGACGTCCTGGTCCTCAACGCTTCAGGAGGCATGGAGTCGGGGATGGCCGAGGACTACGCGCTGACCCTGAACCGCGACGCACAGCTCAACGTCCTGAACGCGGCGACGCCGCTGCTCGGCGAAGGCGCGCGCGTCGTGTTCGTGACCAGCCACCAGGCGCACTTCATCCGCACCACGCCGACCATGCCGGAGTATGAGCCGGTCGCGCTCTCGAAGCGTGCCGGCGAGGATGCCCTTCGTGAGCTCATCCCCGGCCTCGCGGAAAAGGGAGTCGGATTCACCGTCGTCTCCGGCGACATGATCGAGGGCACCATCACCGCGACGCTGCTGGAACGAGCGAACCCCGGCGCGATCGCAGAGCGCCGCGAGTCGGCCGGCAAGCTGTACAACGTGTCGGAGTTCGCGGCTGAGGTCGCCAAGGCCACGGTCGACCCCGTACCTGCTGACAACACGCGCCTCGTCGGCGATGTGAGCGCGTTCGTCGCCGAGTAGGCGTAGACACACAGATCGGCCCCGTCCTGCATCACGCTGGACGGGGCCGATCTGTGTGTTGACGGGGTGTGTCAGCTCGCGGCGCCATCCTGAACCGCGGCGACGAACTCCTTCGCGTCCTTGCCGAGCGTGATGGCACGCACGATCTGGACGATTCCGAGCACGACGAGCGCGATTCCGAGCAGCAGCCAGAAAGCGAAACCGGCGATGAGCGGCGAGAACAGCACGATGATTCCCGCGATGATGCTCAGGATCGCGTACAGGAGCGTCCAGACGCGAGAACCGTCGCTACCCAGGAGGGTCAGCGCCACGACGCCGTCCACGATCCAGCTGACGCCGATGAAGATCACGACGACGAACGCGAGCGTGGCTGCAGCAGCGTTCAGGTTGAAGAACGCGATGACACCGGCTGCGATGTACAGCAGCCCGAGGACGATGTGGCCGACACGTGCCCATCCGCCCTTCGCGCTCGAGAAGATACCGAGTCCGACGTAGACCAGACCAGCGATGATCAGGTACGAGGCGAAGATCGCCGTGACGATGACAGCGGACTTCACCGGCCAGACGAGGAGGACGATACCTGCGATCAGCGCGAGGACACCGGCGACGGCCAGCGTGACGCGGATCGACTTGAACAAGGACTTGGCCTCGGTGAGTGGTTCAGTCATGGTGGGGACCCCTTTCTGAGAAGATCCTGTGAGGATGCATCCTCAGGGTAGCGCTCTCGCGACCCGCTGCGGGGGAGAAGCGGCCACCCGCGTTTCTCTCCGTCATGCCGCGACTTCCTGGGACATGGCACTATCGAGAGGTGACAGCCGCCGACGAAGTTCGCCTCCGCGAGCTGACCGTGATGCGAAGAGTCAGGGACCGCATCGACCGGGAGTACGCGAAGCCACTCGATGTGGAGGCGCTCGCACGCGGAGTGCACATGTCGGCTGGCCATCTCAGCCGACAGTTCAAGGAAGCATATGGAGAGTCTCCGTATTCCTATCTGATGACGCGACGGATCGAACGGGCGATGGCGCTCCTGCGCCGAGGCGACCTGACGGTGACCGAAGTGTGCTTCGAGGTCGGGTGCTCATCGCTCGGCACATTCAGCACGAGATTCTCGGAACTGGTCGGTGTCGCACCCAGCGTGTACCGTGAACGCGCCGCGAACGTCGAAGGGATTCCCTCGTTCCAGGCGAAGCAGGTAACCAGACCGATCAGGAATCAAGAAGCGCCGCGTACCGGTGCGCACCTAACGTGAAGACCATGAAGATCAGCATCCACTACGCATTCCTTCCGCACACCGACGCCGAGGCGGCTCTCGCGTTCTACCGCGACGCGCTCGGTTTCGAAGTGCGCAACGATGTCGGGTACGACGGTCTCCGCTGGCTCACCGTCGGGCCGGAAGGCCAGCCGGAGACGTCGATCGTGCTGCACCCGCCGGCAACCGACCCCGGCATCACCGACACCGAGCGTCAGACGATCCTCGAGCTGATCGCCAAGGGCAGCTATGCAGCTCTGACGCTGGCGAGCGATGATGTCGACGGCCTGTTCGAGCGCCTCGTCGAAGGCGGCGCCGATGTCGTCCAAGAGCCGATGGACCAGCCGTACGGCGTTCGAGACTGCGCATTCCGCGACCCCGCAGGCAATCTGCTCCGTATCAACCAGGCCGCCTGACCATCAACCGACCCTACGAAGGACGCCGATGACCGCTGACGAGCACCCCGCCGACACCCATGACCTGATTCGGGTGCAAGGCGCACGGGAGAACAACCTGAAAGATGTCAGCGTCGACATTCCGAAGCGACGCCTGACCGTGTTCACCGGCGTGTCCGGTTCGGGGAAGAGCTCGCTCGTCTTCGACACGATCGCCGCGGAGTCTCGGCGGATGATCGACGAGACTTACAGCGCTTTCGTGCAGGGCTTCATGCCGTCGGTGCCTCGGCCAGACGTCGACATCCTCGAGGGGCTTACGACCGCGATCATCGTCGATCAGGAGCGCCTCGGCGCCAACCCGCGGTCGACGGTCGGAACCGTCACCGACGCGAACGCGATGCTCCGCATCCTGTTCAGCAAGCTCGGGCAGCCGTTCATCGGCGGACCTACGGCGTTCTCGTTCAACATCCCGACGCAGAAGGCCAGCGGGGTGATGACCGGCCCCGGCGGCGAGAAGAAGATCGTGAAGGATGCGATCTATCTCGGTGGCATGTGCCCGCGATGCGAGGGCAGGGGAGCGGTGTCCGACCTCGAGCTCGCCCAGATCATCGATGAGTCCAAGTCGCTCGACGAGGGCGCCATCATGGTGCCCGGATACACCGCCGACGGGTGGATGGTGAAGGGCTTCTCGCAGTCGGGCTTCTATCCCGCTGACAAGCCGATCGCTGAGTTCAGTGACAAGCAGCGCCATCTCTTCCTCTACGGCGAGGTCACGAAGGTGAAGATCTCAGGGATCAACATGACCTACGAGGGTCTGATCCCGAAGATCACCAAGTCGATGCTGTCGAAAGACCTCGATGCACTGCAGCCCCACATCCGGGCGTTCGTCGAGCGGGTCGCCACTTTCGCGGTCTGTCCGGAGTGCGACGGCACTCGGCTCACGGAAGGCGCGCGCTCCTCCAAGATCGAGGGCGTAAGCATCGCGGATGCATGTCGGATGCAGGTGACAGACCTCGCCGAATGGGTGCGCGGGCTGGACCTCCCAGAGGCAGGACCGTTGCTGCAGGCGCTCAGCGCCAACCTCGATGCGTTCGTGACCCTCGGCCTCGGTTACCTCAGCCTCGAGCGCCCGTCCGGAACCCTGTCCGGGGGAGAGGCGCAGCGCATCAAGATGCTGCGTCACCTCGGGTCGTCGCTCACCGACATCACCTATGTGTTCGACGAGCCGACCATCGGGTTGCACCCGCACGACATCCAGCGGATGAACGGGCTGCTGCTCCAGCTGCGCGACAAGGGCAATACCGTGCTGGTCGTCGAGCACAAGCCCGAGACCATCGTCATCGGCGACCACGTCGTCGACCTGGGGCCGGGTGCGGGGAGTGCCGGCGGGGAGATCTGCTTCGAGGGCACGGTCGAGGGCTTGAAGGCCAGCGGCACGAAGACCGGAGATCACCTCGACGATCGGGCGCAGCTGAAGGATGCGGTGCGCGCGGGCACGGGAGCGATCGAGGTCCGCGGCGCGACGGCCAACAACCTGCAGGACGTCGATGTCGACATTCCGACGGGCGTGCTCACTGTCGTGACGGGAGTGGCGGGTTCGGGTAAGAGCTCGCTCATCCACGGATCCGTTTCCAAGCGCGAGGGCGTCGTCGCTATCGACCAGGCCGCGATCAAGGGCTCTCGGCGGAGCAACCCCGCGACGTACACGGGACTTCTGGAGCCGATCCGCAAAGCCTTCGCGAAGGCGAACGGCGTCAAGCCTGCTCTGTTCAGCGCGAACTCCGAGGGAGCCTGCCCCTCCTGCAAGGGCGCTGGCGTGATCATCACCGAGCTCGGGTTTATGGACACGATCGAGACGCCCTGCGAAGACTGCGGCGGCAAGCGCTTTCAGGCGAGCGTGCTCGAATACAAGCTGGCCGGCAAGGACATCACCCAGGTTCTCGATCTTCCTGTATCGGAGGCGAGAGTCTTCTTCAGCGACGGAGAAGCCAAGCTGCCTGCGGCCACGGCGATCCTCGGACGCATGGAAGACGTGGGCCTCGGATATCTGTCACTCGGACAGCCGCTGTCCACCCTGTCGGGAGGCGAGCGCCAGAGGATCAAGCTCGCGATCCAGATGGGGGAGAAGGGCGATGTCTACGTTCTCGACGAGCCCACGACAGGCCTTCACCTGGCCGATGTAGACAAGATCCTCGTGTTGCTGGATCGACTCGTCGACGCGGGCAAGACGGTGATCGTGATCGAGCACCATCAGGCGGTCATGGCACACGCGGACTGGATCATCGACATCGGGCCCGGAGCCGGCCACGACGGTGGAAAGGTCGTGTTCGAGGGAACGCCGACCGATTTGGTATCCCAAAAATCGACCCTCACGGGGGAGCACCTCGCCGAGTACGTCGGCGCTTGATGTTTTCGGAGGGAAGCCGCGCTGCCGCATCCCTCCGAAAACGCTGCGGAATGCTTCAGTCCCGGCGGGCGATGATCGTGTACGTGCAGGGCACCAGGTCACGTTCGGTCTCCGGCCAGGCGTAGCCGCCGGGTACCTCGACCATGCGGTCGCTGAACTGCCACGGCAGGGTTCGACCTTCGTCGAAGTGAACGAGTCTGAGGCCGGCCCGGAGCAGCGCGCCGAGGATCTCGGACAGCGGGTGCGGCCACTCATACGTACGGGCATGAGCGGTGCGCCCGTCTCCTGCATAGGTGGAGTCGTCATCCCATTGCTGGGCGTGCCCGGTCGCGAAATACGGGTAACGGGTGATCAGGCCTGGGGCGTCCTCATCCAGTGCATAGAGCGCCGGATGTCCGTCACGGATGAAGAACGTGCCGCCGGGACGCAGCAGTGCCACGATCTGCGCAGCCCACCGGTCCAAGTCGTCGAGCCAGGTGATCGTCCCGATGCTCGTGTAGACGACATCGAAGTCGCCTTCCACTGCGGCACGTGCGTCGAGGACGTCGGTCTCCACCCAGGTCGCCTCGAGGCCCAGACGCGTCGCAAGGTCTCTGGCGGCACGAAGCGCGGACGGCGAGAAGTCGACGCCGGTGACCTTCGCGCCGGCGCGCGCCAGGGAGATGGTGTCGGTGCCGATGTGACATTGGAGGTGACACAGATCGAGCCCGGACAGACTTCCTGATGGAAGGAACGCAGACATCGCCTCAAGATCGTCACGCACGACGTCGCTGAGATGGCTTGGCTCGTCAAAGACGTCGAGCCCGTAGGCGTTCTCATGCAACGGGACTCGATCTTCCCAGTTCTCCTGGTTCGCGTCCCGTGCGGATTCCCAGTCGATGTCGACATTGTTTCCGTTCACGATGTGAGCCTATCGAGCGCCGCTCTCGAATCGTGAGCTATATCCGATAATGCACATTATGTCAGTTCGCATGAACGACGTCACTCCCCGCCGTCGAAGATCTGCTGGGCGCGGCTCACGATGTCGTCGAGTCGAGATTGCAGGTACGGGCCGGGACATTCGGTGCCCGACCAGGTCTCCCGATGCGTGATGACATGCTCCCGGTCGATCGTGAACGACACCGGCACGCCGTCCAGACTCTTGCCATCAAAAGTCGCGAGCCACGCGATCATCTGCGCGAGTTCTTCCAGCTGAGCGTCCGTCACGGTGTACTCAGGCGCACCCGTGGCGTTCAGAGTCTCCACTGCCACGGATCGCCAGTTCCAGTCGGCTCCGGTTGCGGACGGTTTCGCGCCGGGGCGAATCAACTCGATGACTGATCCATCATTGCGCAGATAGAAGGTCGGCGCGGACGATCGCTTGTTGCAGCGCGAGAGGAAGTCCAACTGGTCCGCCGTCGTACCGGTGTGGTGGATGACGAACCGATCGATGACCGGCGCAACCGCGTGACCGTCGCTTCCCGCGGTGTCACGATGAGCCCGGATGGTGGGGTTCGCACAGTCCGTGAACCCGAGAGGCGCTTCGAGGCCTCTCACCGCACGCGCGTATACGGGGGCATACTCCGGCAGATCTCTCGGGTTGTCCGGATCCAGGGTCGTCGTCGCGTTGTCGGGCACCGCCGAGGTCGTCGCGAGCCACACCCCCGCCGCGGTCACCGCGACACCCGTGCCCGCAGCGAGGAGGAAGCGCCGACGGGTGTGTGCCGAAGGTCCTGCGACAGGGTCGGGCGGCAGAGCGTGCGGCATCCGCCTATTCAACACGCGCCGGACAGGAACGGGCTGATGAACACGGCCCTCGGAACCGCCCCTCCCCCGTGCGATGATCGATGCGTGCACCCGACCACCCATGAGCCGCGCGGCTATCCGTGTCCGTTCTGCAGGTTCCAACTGGGTCTGTTCGACGAACACAGCATGCCGTCTGACGTGGTCGCCGTCACCGACCGCGCATTCGCCCGGATTGCTCCGAAATGGTGGCCGGGAAACCCTGGAGGTGTGCTCGTCATCCCCCGGACACACGTGGAGAACATCTATGACCTGTCACCGGAGGATGGCTTCGCCGTGTGGGATCTGACGCAGAAAGTGGCGATCGGCATCCGGTCGTCGTACGGGTGCGAGGGGACCTCGATCCGGCAGCACAATGAGCCCGCGGGAGGCCAGGACGTCTGGCATCTGCACGTGCATGTGTTCCCCCGCTATCCGGGTGATCTTCTGTACCAACGGCACGGCGACGCGGACTGGGCGGATTCCGACCTTCGCGAGACATTCGCATCGAGACTCAGGGCCGCCCTGGGGATGCCATCAGTGCTCGATTGATCGCCCGTCTGGACCGGCGGGGTAGGCGCTGCAAGGATGATTCGATGGCTCTCACCGGCAGCGACTCCACACGTCTCATCATCCTCCGCGGCGATGCGGCGTCGGGAAAGACGACGACGGCGACGGCACTGCGGTCCGAACTCGGCGAGCGGGTCGCCCTCATTTCGCAGGATCACTTTCGCCGCGAATTGTTGCACGGCGCCGATCGACTGCAGCGTTCTCGAGATGCGAGCATCCTGATCACCGGCACCGCCCGGCAGGCGCTGGATCTCGGATACGACGTCATCCTCGACGGAATCTTCAATCTGCGCGACTACTCGGACGCCTTCGAACGGCTACACCGCGAACACCGCGGAACGACGCTGATCTACCAGTTCGATGTCGGACTCGACGAAACGATTCGGCGACACGCCGGCAGGCCGCTCGCGAGCGAGTTCGGGGAAGACGAGATCCGCCGATGGCACGACGGGTGGCAGCCACTCCCCTGGTTCGACGAGCGACGAGTCGGCCCGGAGACGACCACCGATCAGCTCGTGAAGATCGTCCTCGAAGATCTCGGCCACTGCAGGGCTGTGTGACCGTGCACGGAGCCTGATTCTCCCCTCCAAGCGCCTGACTATTCAGCCTAGGATCGGGTCGTGTCCATCTCCGACTGCATCGCCGTTCTCGAAACCCACAACGTACAGCTCGACCCCGGACTCACCTCAAGCGAGTTCGTAGAGATCGAGCAACGGTACGGATTCGAGTTCAGCCCCGATCATCGACAGCTGTTGGAGACCGTGATGCCCATCGGGAACGGTTGGGTCGACTGGCGGAATGGAAGCGAAGAGTCCATACAAGGTCGACTGGACTGGCCGTTGGACGGTCTCCTGTTCGACGTGGAGCACAATTCTTTCTGGCCGTCGACCTGGCCTGCGAAGCCGGATACGCTCAACGAACAGCGCGAAGTCGCCACCGAGCGGATCAGGAGATGGCCGACGCTCGTCCCGATCTACTCGCACCGGTATACACCGGCTGCACCGGCACCCGTCGGCGCCCCTGTCTTCTCGGTATGGCAGTCGGACGTCATCTTCTACGGAGACGACCTGCTCGACTATCTCACGCACGAGTTCGGCCCGGCAGATCTCGACTACTACCAGCGGGAATCTGAAGTCGGGCCCGAGACCTGTCCGCCGTGGTCCCTCCTTCCGTTCGAACTCGACATCGTCGACTAAGCCGGTTCGTCAGCGGCGGGAAGAGCGATCGGCTACCGGGGTCTCAGATGGCTGTGCACGAGCATGTCTCTGCGCTCATCACCGATCTTCTGCCACGAACGGAGCAGGCCTTCGCGCTCGTACCCTGCCTGTTCAGCTGTCCGAAGTGAGGCGACGTTCGTTGGATCGATGTGCAGCTGCAGACGATGCAGATCGGAGAGGTGCCACGCCCATTCCGTGAGGGTACGCAGCGCGCTGAGGGCGTATCCCTGACCGCGCCGCGTGGGTCGGATCCAATAGCCGATGGTCGCGCGCCCCTGATCCCGTTCTCGAAGCCAGAGACCGATCTGCCCCACGCATTCTTCGTCCGCTTCGATCGCGAACGAGTACCCGACACCGGTGGCTGCTCGTTCGTGCTGCCGCGCCAGCCATTCCTCCGCGAGTCCGGGATCAACAGCAGTGGGAACGGTGGTGACGTCTGTGATCGAAGGATCCGACGACGCGTCTCGTACGGCATCGACATCACGAGCCTCGAACGGGCGGAGGACGACTCCGAGGCCGGAGATTCGTGGGACTGTGATTGCCGAGCGCGCCACCATCACCCCAGTATCGCGGTCAGAGATCGCGACTGTAGGTGATCATGGGTTCGCCACCGAGCGGGTGAGGAACCGGACCGGAGATCGGCTCGAATCCCTCCCGCTCGTAGAACCGGATGGCAGGGTTCCCTCGCCTCACAGCGAGCTCGATCGTGGAGAACCCGGCGTCCTTCGACGCTTGCACCGCGTCCTGCAGCAGAGCACGGCCGGTGCCCA
This sequence comes from Microbacterium sp. MYb54, assembly GCF_002979515.1. Classification (GTDB taxonomy): domain Bacteria; phylum Actinomycetota; class Actinomycetes; order Actinomycetales; family Microbacteriaceae; genus Microbacterium. The sequence goes on from NZ_PCPA01000001.1 coordinate 391,373, forward strand.
GTCCGGAAGACTCTGGCAGCACCGCGATCCGCTCCAGCACCGCTACCGTCGCATCGCCCGACTTCGGTGCGGTCAGGGCGAAACCGACCAGGGGCGCCCCCGTGAGCGCGAACCGGATGAGAGGACCGTCGAACAGCGTCCGCATACGTTCTGCGACCGTCTCCGCGTCGACATCGCCGTCGCGGTGACGAAGCGCCTGCACCCAGACATCTAGGCACTTCGCTATGTCCTCGGGAACGCTCCCCGCCACGATGTCCGTCATACCCGCAATCGTCGCACGCGCAGGAGACCGCCGATGCCGGGGCCGAGTGCTACTGCGTGGACCAGACTCCGAGCTCGTTGCCCGTCAGGTCGGCGAAGTGCAGGCGGCGCCCGCCGGGGAACTCATACGGCTCTTGGAGGATCGTGCCGCCGGCCTTCTCGATGGCTGCCTTCGTAGCGTCGAGGTCGTCGGAATAGAGAAGCACCAGGGGGCCGCCGACGGGACGTGCCTCGTCGGCGAGCATCAGGCCGCCGGCTTCGTTGCCGTCGCCGCGCGGGGACACGATCCCCGCATACCCGGGCCCGTAGTCATTGAAACTCCAGCCGAACGCGTCGGCGAAGAAGCGCTTCGATGACGCGAGATCGGTGACGACGAGCTCGACGTAGTCGAGTGAGTGGTGCAGAGGTGAACTGGTCATGGCGCCACCGTAGCCACCACCACCGACATCGCACCGCGGTCGCCGGCGGCGTGCCGCCGGAGGAGTAGCGTTGAGGCGTGCCGCAGGTCTCCCACTCCCCCGTCTCGACACCGGGATGGCGAGCCTGGGTGATCTGGTCTGTCGGAGTCGCGGCCTACGTGCTGGCGATCACGAACCGCACATCTCTCGGGGCGGTCGGCGTCGAAGCGGCGGACCGGTTCCAGGCGGACGCGTCGACGCTCGCCCTGTTCGCCGTGGTTCAGCTCGCCGTATACGGCGGAATGCAGATCCCCGTCGGCGTGCTTCTCGATCGCTTCGGCTCCCGACCGATCATGACGATCGGCATGTTCCTCATGGCCGCAGGGCAGCTGACCATGGCCCTCTCCCCCAGCATCGGCATCGCGATCTTCGCGCGTGTGCTGCTCGGCGCCGGCGATGCCGCGATCTTCCCCGCCGTGCTGCGTCTCGTCGCGACCTGGTTTCCGGCCCAGCGCGGACCCCTCATGGTGCAGTTCACCGGGATCATCGGTCAGGCCGGCCAGCTGATCGCCCTGGTCCCCCTCGCCGCGCTCCTCCACGCCACGAGCTGGACCATCACGTTCGGCAGCATCGCCGGACTCGGGGTGCTGTTCACGGTCCTCGTCGCCCTGGTCATTCGCAACCACCCCGCCGAACGCGGCGCCGACGTCACAGTGAACACCGATACCGGTGTCGTCCGCGTCGTCACGTCCGCGATAGATACCGGAGTCGGCATACGTGCGGCCTGGGCACATCCGGGCACGCGCCTGGCGTTCTGGTCGCACTTCACGACGCCCTTCGCAGGCACCGCCTTCGTGCTGTTGTGGGGGATGCCGTTCCTCACAGCGGCTGAGGGGCTCGATACCGCCCATGCCGCCGGAATCATCTCGGTATATGTCATTGCGGGCATGCTTCTCGGACCGATCATCGGCGACCTCTCCCGTCGACTTCCGAATCATCGCTCGCTCGCTCTGGTACTCCCGGCCGTCGGCGTGCAGATGGCGGCGTGGATCGTCATCATCTCATTGCCGGACACGGCGCCGATCTGGCTCCTCTACGTGCTGGCGATCGCCCTCGCGACCGGCGGTCCCGCCTCGATGATCGCGTTCGACCACGCCAGGACGCACAACCCGACCCACCGGCTGAGCACGGCCACGGGCGTGACGAACGCCGGCGGTTTCATCGCCGCGCTCATCGCGATCTTCCTCATCGGTCTCGCGCTCGACCTGCAGGGCGCCGGCACCCCCGAGACGTACTCGCTCGAGGCCTTCCGGATCGCCTTCCTGATGCCGATTCCGCTGTGGATCATCGGCACGGTGTTCATCCTCATCGAGCGAAAGCGGACCCGGATCCGCATGGGTCTCGATCCCGAACGCCGACGCTGAGCACCCCGGATCGGGTTTCTCGCGGGGCGGGTCTCATCCGTCGGCTTCTCGTCGACGAGACGGAGCTCAACGCCCGCGCGGAGTCCATCCCGACGGCAGAGGACCGTCCTGCACACCACGTTCCTGGTCTGCCCGCGCAGACCACCCCTGTGCGTAGCCGACCGTGTCGAACGCACCGCGTGCCAGCCGAAGCCCGACGTCATCGTGATGCATGCGCGGGGCTCCACCGCGGCGGACCGACGCACGCACGCTCCAGGCATCATCGGCGAATCCACCCCCGCGGAACACTCGATAGTCGTCGTAGCGAGCCGGATCGAGCAGATCCCAGCACCATTCCCAGACGTTGCCGAGTGTGTCGAAGAGACCGTTGAGGTTCGGCAGCTTGCCACCGATGTCCTGCGGCGACGACACCCCGTCAGCACTGGTCCACGCCGCGTCTGCGAGCGGAGCGTAGTGCGGGCCTGTCGAACCCGCTCGGCACGCGTACTCCCACTCCGCTTCGGTCGGGAGCCGATATCCATCGGCCGTCGTGTCCCAGGTCACGTCTTCGCCGTCGAAGAAATAGACCTGGTCCAATCCTTCCCACTCAGAGGCGGCGTTGCAGAAGTGCACGGCGCGCAGCCAGCTGAGGTCTGTCGCAGGGCGCCGAGGATGCTGCACGGGGATGCCGAGAACCTCTGCGAGCTGCTCTTCGGTCACCGGGAACACGCCGATCTCGAACGGCTCGAGCACGACGTCGCGCTGCTCATCTTGACGTGCATCGTTCAGCGTCAACGCACCGGCGGAGATGCGTGCCAGTTCGAAGTCGCTCACGACGCGTCGCGCAAGCGGGCCCACACGTGATTCACGACGGCACCCGTTCCACCCACGTCGGGTACTTCGCGGCGCGCCCGTCGCCCGACGAGGTTCGCGTCACTCGCCGACGCACCCACGGACCGACGAACTCTCGGTAGTACGCGAGACCCGAAGGCCCCGAACGCAGCCGGTCACTCGGTGCCCACCACTCCTCCGGAGGCTCAAGGCCCAGCGCGTGCAGCACCCGGGCGGCCACCCGGTGATGACCGGCCGCACTCATGTGCAGACGGTCGTCGGCCCAATAGGCATCCCGGGAAAGCTCACGATCGGGCCAGTTGAGCGCGCGGATCACGTCGGGGCGCTGTTCAATGCGTCTCAGCACTGCATCGGAGAGCAGATCTCCTCGGCGCTGGACGAGCGAGCCCATCGGAAGCTGTCCGCTCGGATTCGCCCCGGAGAGGAGGATCATCGTCACGCCCTCCTCGTCGCACCGACGCAGCACTCGGCTGAACGCGTCGGCGATGTGCTCGACATCGGTGCGCGGACGCAGCATGTCATTGCCACCCCCGTTGAATGAGAGGTGCGTGGGGCGCAAGGCGAGTGCGGGTTCGAGCTGCTGCTCGACGATCGGCCAGGCGAGCTTGCCCCTGATCGCGAGGTTCGCATACTGGATCGAATGTCCTGCAGCGTCGGCCCATCCTTGGGCCGCGAGGTCGGCCCAGCCGCGCTCCCGCCCATCCGGGAGGACGTCACCGACTCCCTCTGTGAACGAGTCGCCGATCGCCACGAACCGCACATCTGCCATCGTCCCAGCCTATTGCGGGTCGGCGGCACCTGGTGTCAACGGTCGTCGAGCGCTTGGCCACCTCGATCGAGCAGCCCCCATGCCGCCGCGGCCGCGACGAGGAAGCACACGCCGAACACGGCGAACAGCAGCGGCGCCCCACCGGCGATCAGCAGCACCGGCACGGACAGCGGCGCCACGATCGACGCGATCCGGCCCACGCCGGCCGCCCAGCCCGCGCCTGTCCCCCGCAACGACGTCGGATAGATCTCAGGAGTGACGGCATACAGCGCACCCCAGGCGCCGAGGTTGAAGAACGACAGCGCCATTCCTGCGGCGATGATCGCGCCTTCGGTCGTCGCGGTACCGAACACGACCGCGGAGACGGCCGAACCGAGAAGGAACACGGACAGCGTCAGCCGTCGCCCCCAGACCTCGATCAGCCACGCGGCGACCGCGTAGCCCGGAAGCTGCGCCAAAGTGATGATCAGCGTGAAGCCGAACGAGCGCACCAGATCGAAACCGGCATCCACGAGAATGCTGGGGATCCAGATGAAGGCTCCGTAATAGGCGAAGTTCACCCCCAACCACACCACCCACAAGCACAGTGTGCGCACGCGGAATTCGGGGTTCCAGAGCGTTGCCAGCCGCGCTCGGGCGGTGACCGCGATCGCTCGTGACGCGGGCTCCTTGCGAATAGCCGGAGCCGTCCCCACACCAGCGTCAGTTTCGAACGCCGAGACGATGCGGTCGGCTTCCGCTATGCGTCCGCGCGACGCGAGCCACCGTGGCGACTCCGGCATCCGCCAGCGAACGAACAGTGCGTACGCCGCGGGGATCGCCCCGAGTGCGAATGCCCAGCGCCAACCGTCGTCGGATGCCGGGATAACCAGGAATCCGATGACCGCGGCGGCGGTCCACCCGAGGGCCCAGAACGCCTCGAGCACGACGATCAGACGGCCGCGGATCCGAGCGGGAGCGAACTCGCTCACGTAGGTCGACGCGACCGGGAGTTCGGCGCCGAGGCCGAGGCCCACGAGGAACCGCAGCACCAGGAGCGCCGCGAGCCCACCGACAAGCGCACTGGCGCCGGTCGCGATGCCGTACACGAGTAGCGTGAGCGCGAACACCTGCCGTCGCCCGAAGCGGTCGGCCAAGAGGCCGCCGAGAGTCGCGCCGATCGCCATGCCGATGAAGCCGACCGACGCGATCCAACCGGCCTCGCCCTTGGACAGCCCCCACTGTTGTGTGAGCGCCGCGAGGATGAAAGAGATCAGCCCCACATCCATCGCGTCCAGAGCCCAGCCGAGCCCCGATCCGGTGAGCAGGCGAAGGTGTCGGCGCGTGAACGGCAGGACGTCCAGGCGCTCAGCCAGCGATGAGCGGCTCGGCAGGGCGGTGTTGGCCATGCTCCTCATCGTAGAGCCGAGCGCGCCGGACGTCCCGCGCGCGATGTCGTCAGTCCTGGGCGTCGAGGATCCGCTTGACCCGCGGGATCACCTCGGTGCCGTAGAGCTCGATGCTGCGCAGCATCGATTCGTGCGACAGGGTGCCCGTGGCGTACTTCAGGTCGAAGCGGCCGAGCCCCAGGGTCGTGATCGTGTCGGCGATCTTCGCCGCTACTCGGTCCGGCGAACCCGAGTAGATCGCTCCTTCGGGCCCGACGTCGTTCTGGAAACGTGCGCGGCTGTAGGCCGGCCATCCCCGCTCACGGCCGATGGTGTTGTTCATCGCCTCGAATCCGGAGTAGGCGGCATCCCATGCTTCAGCATCCGTCTCGGCGATGTGTCCTGGCGAATGCACGGAGATCGGGTGCGACGTCGTGCCGAAAGAGGCGACGGAACGGTGATACAGATCGACGAAGGGCTTGAACCGATGAGCCGGACCGCCGATGATCGCCAGCATGAGACCGAGGCCGTGGCGTGCGACGCGCACCACCGACTCAGGGCTGCCGCCGACGCCGACCCAGGTGCGCAGACCCTTCTTGGTCTTCGGGAAGACGTTCGCGTCCTCCAAAGAGGCACGCATCGTTCCCGACCAGGTGACGGGCTCTTCCTTGAGAAGCTCGACGAACAATTCGAGCTTCTGCTCGAAGAGCGCGTCGTAGTCGCGTAGGTCGTACCCGAACAGAGGGAACGACTCGATGAAGGAACCGCGGCCGAGAACGACTTCGGCTCGTCCGTTCGACACCGCGTCCAGGGTCGAGAAACGTTCGAACACCCGCACCGGGTCATCCGATGAGAGCACCGTCACCGCGGTGCCGAGTCGGATGTGATCGGTGCGAGCCGCGATCGCGGCGAGGACCATCTCCGGCGACGAGACGGCGAACTCCTTGCGGTGATGCTCCCCCACCCCGAAGAAGTCGACACCGACCGTGTCGGCGAGTTCCGCCTGAGCCACGACGTTGCGGATCGTCTGAGCGCCGCTGAGGAGCTCTCCATCCGTGTCTCTCGTGATGTCGCCGAAGGTGTCCAGCCCGAATTCGATGCTCATGTCATCCCTTTCCATTCAGGTGAATGAACACGAGTCGACCCCGCCGCATTCCCGTCAGCGTGGAAGCAGCGCGGTGCGCAGCGTGTCGAGGCCGACGCCGCCCATGTCCAATGCGCGCTTGTGGAAGTCCTTGAAGGAGAAAGCGTCGCCCTGTTCGTCGCGGACCGCGTCGCGGACCTGCTCCCAGATGCGCTGTCCGACCTTGTAGGACGGCGCCTGTCCGGGCCAGCCCAGGTAGCGGTTGACCTCGAACTGCACGAACTGGTCGGACATGTTGACGTTGCGGCGCATGAAGTCGAGGGCGTAATCCGCGTCCCACACCCCGGTGCCGTCGAGACGGGGCTTGCCGAGGTGCACACCGATGTCGAGCACCACGCGGGCCGCGCGCATCCGCTGTCCGTCGAGCATGCCGAGTCGGTCAGCCGGGTCGTCGAGGTATCCGAGCTGCTCCATCAGGCGCTCGGCGTACAGTGCCCACCCCTCGGCATGCCCCGAGGTGCCGGCCAGCAGCCGGCGCCAGGAGTTGAGTTCGGCGCGGTTGTACACGGCCTGTGCGATCTGGAGGTGGTGTCCGGGCACGCCCTCGTGGAAGACCGTGGTGAGTTCACGCCAGGTGTCGAACTCCGTGACGCCCTCGGGAACCGACCACCACATGCGCCCGGGACGGGAGAAGTCGTCCGTCGGACCCGTGTAGTAGATGCCACCCTCCTGGGTGGGCGCGATCATGCACTCGAGAGTACGGATCGCCTCGGGGATGTCGAAGTGCGAAGCGCCGAGTTCGGCGATCGCACGATCGCTCGTCTCCTGCATCCACTTCTGCAGCGCCTCGGTGCCGACCAGCTTGCGGGCGGGGTCGGACTCCAGGTGCGCCACGGCCTCCTCGACGGAAGCACCAGGGAGGATCTCGTTCGCGATCGCGGTCTGCTCCGCCACCATGCGCGCGAGCTCTTCACGACCCCACTCGTACGTCTCATCGAGGTCGATCGTCGCGCCGAGGAAGCGGCGGGAGTTCAACGCATACAACTCACGTCCTACGGCGTCGACCTCGCCAGCCGCGGGCGCGAGCTCTTCCGCGAGGAAGCGGCGCAGCTCGTCGTAGGCGACACGTGCGGCAGCAGAGTTGTCGGCGAGGGTGCGCGCGAGAGATGCAGGCAACTGTCCCTGGTCGGGATCGGCATCCGCGACGAAGGCGGCGAAGAAGCCATCGTCTGCGGTGTAGCGGTCGATCTGCGTCGCCACTTCGACGACCTGGCGACGCGCCGGCATGACGCCTTCGGCGATCCCGGTCCGAAGAGTCTCGACGTACCCGCGGAGGGCGTTGGGGACAGCGGCGAGCCTGGTCGCTATCACGTCCCAGTCGTCGACGGTCGCGGTGGGCATCAGATCGAATGCCGCGCGCACATCCTGCGCCGCCGACGCGATGACGTTGAGGTCGCGCAGATGCCACTTCGCGTCGTGCAGCTCGAGGTCGAGACGAAGTTCCGCACTGAGGTCGGTCTTGGTCACCTCGTCGATCGCATCGACAGGCTCGAGCGCTGCGAGCTTGTCGAGCGTCGTGCGGGTCGCCGCGGCGATCTCTTCGTGCCCTGCGGGGCTCAGATCGCCGAAGCGGTCGTTCACCTCATCGCGGCCGATGTACGTTCCGAGCGTGGGAGCCAGTACCGCGATCGTGTCGACCCATTCATCGGCGACGGCGTCGATGGCGGAAGAGGTTCGGGGAGCTGAAGTCATAGCTGCCAGCCTAATCCCCGGCCCCCTTCCACCGCCGGACCTCAGTGCGCGGCTTCGTTCCAGTCTCGACCGCGTCCGACTTGCACATCGAGCGGCACCGAGAGCTCGGCAGCGTCACCCATTCGCGCTCGCACGATGCGCTCAGTCGCCTCCCATTCCCCCGGCGCGACTTCCACGACGAGTTCGTCATGAATCTGCAGCAGGGCGCGAGAAGCGAGCCCTTCGGTTCGGAGATCGTCGTGGATGTGCAGCAGCGCGATCTTCATGATGTCAGCGGCACTGCCCTGGATAGGGGCGTTGAGGGCCGCACGCTCGGCGTTCTCGCGCAACACGCGGTTGGGGCTCGCGAGATCGGGGAACGGACGGCGGCGGCCGAAGATCGTCTCGGTGTAGCCGACCTCCTTCGCCTTCATGACCGACGCACGCAGGTAGTCACGCACGGCGCCGAAGCGCGCGAAGTACTCGATCATGAGTTGCTTCGCCTCGGACTGCTCGATGCGAAGCTGCTTGGAGAGGCCGAACGCCGACAGCCCGTAGACGAGGCCGTATGACATCGCCTTGACCTTGGTGCGCATGGCAGCCGTGACATCGCTCGGCTCGACTCCGAACACCCGGGCACCCACGAAGCGGTGCAGGTCTTCCCCACTGTTGAACGCCTCGATCAGCCCCTCGTCGCCCGAGAGGTGCGCCATGATGCGCATCTCGATCTGCGAGTAGTCCGCAGTCAGCAGCGCCTCGTAGCCCTCGCCGACCTCGAACGCGCTGCGGATACGGCGGGACTCCTCGGTGCGAACCGGGATGTTCTGCAGGTTGGGGTCGGTGCTGGAGAGGCGCCCGGTCTGGCTTCCGGTCTGCACGTAGGTGGTGTGCACGCGGTGGTCTTCGCCGATCGCCGTGTCGAGCGATTCGATGATCTGACGCAACTTGGTGGCCTCGCGGTGCTGCAAAAGCAGGCTCAGGAACGGGTGCGGGTTGCTCTCCTGCAGGTCGGCGAGCACCGCGGCATCCGTCGAATAGCCGGTCTTGGTCTTGCGGGTCTTCGGAAGCTCGAGGTCTTCGAACAGCACCTCCTGCAGCTGCTTCGGCGACCCCAGGTTGAACTCACGCCCGACGACCGTGTATGCCTCTTGAGCGAGCCCCTCGGCGCGCGTGGCGAGTTCGCCGGAGAAGGTCGAGAGCACCTCGTGCGAGACCGCGACACCGGCGACCTCCATGTCGGCGAGCGTCAGGAGCGTCGGCAGCTCGATGTCGACCAGTACTTTGGCGACCGACTCGGGGATGTCTTCGCGGAGGGCGTCGGCGACGCGCAGCGCGAACCACGCCTCCTGCGAAGGCGTGGCCCCCTCTGTCTCGGGCACGAGCTGGGTCGGATCGGCCTCCGGAAGCTTCTCGCCGAGGTAGCGCTCGACCAGGTCGGCGAGCGTCTTGTCGGGGAAGCTGGGGCGCAGCAACCATCCGGCGAGGCTCGTGTCATAGGCGAGGCCGCGCAGACGGATGCCCTGGCGGATCAGCGCCTTCACCTGCGGCTTCGCGTCGTGGAGCACCTTCGGTGCGTCTGACTCGATCCATCCGCGCAGCGCGTCTGCAGCGGCCTCCGACCAGTCGGTCTCACGCAGCTCCGTCACCGTGGCAGCACCGATCCGAACCGGGACTCCCCCCTGCGTGGTGAGGCGAAGCGAGACGTCGCCCTCCTGTGCGGCCACCCAGGCCGCGAGATCTGCCGGCGAGACCTCAGCAGGGACGGGCAAGACGACGAGCGATGCGGGGTCGTCTGCCACCTCTCCTGCCCCGACGGCCTCGAACACGCGAGGCAGCAGCGTGCGGAACTCGAGGCGCGCGAAGATGTCACGGACGGCCTGGGCATCGATCGGCGCCACGGCGAGGTCGGCCGGTCCGACAGGAAGCTCGACGTCGGTCAGCAGGCGATTGAGCTTGCGATTGCGCCGGACATCTTCGATGTGGTCTCGCAGGTTGCCGCCGACGACACCCTTGATCTCATCCGCGCGGGCGATCAGGTCGTCGAGCGAGCCGAACTGGGTGAGCCATTTCACCGCCGTCTTCTCGCCGACCTTCGGCACGCCGGGAAGGTTGTCGCTGGTCTCGCCGACGAGAGCCGCGATGTCGGGGTACTGCTCCGGGCGGACGCCGTAGCGCTCCTGCACGGTCACCGGGTCGTAGCGCTTGAGCTGCGAGACGCCCTGCACCGACGGGTAGAGCAGCGTGACGTCGTCGTTGACGAGCTGGATGGTGTCGCGGTCGCCCGAGACGACGAGCACGTCGAACCCCTGCTCAGCACCCTGCGCAGCGAGCGTCGCGAGGATGTCGTCGGCCTCGATCCCCTCCTTCGTCAGGACGGGGATCGACATGGCTGCGAGGCAGTCTTGCAGGAGGGGGATCTGTCCCTTGAACTCCTGCGGAGACTCCGACCTCGTGGCCTTGTACTCCGGGTACTCATCCGTTCGGAAAGAGTGCCGCGAGGTGTCGAAGGCGATCGCCAGGTGCGTCGGCTGCTCGGCCTTGAGGAGATTCACCAGCATCGACAGGAAGCCGTAGATGCCGTTCGTGTGCTGGTTGTCCTTGGTCGTGAAGTTCTCGACCGGAAGGGCGAAGAAGGCACGATAGGCGAGCGAATGGCCGTCGATGACCATGAGGGTAGGCTTTGCGGAGTCCGTCACCCTGTCAGCCTAACGAGGACGACAGACACCCGCTGAGGAGGATGCATGAGCGACGTCGCGATGAGCGAGGGACTCGACTGGGCCACGGCCCGCGGAATGGGCGCCCTGGCCGAGAAGATGGGCATGCAGTTCCTCGAATTCAGCGTCGAACGCTGCGTCGCGACCATGCCCGTCGAGGGCAACACGCAGCCTGTCGGTCTCATGCACGGTGGCGCCTATGTGGTGCTCGGCGAATCACTCGGTTCGATGGCCGCGAATCTGCACGCCGGAGCGGGCCGACTCGCCGTGGGTGTCGACATCAACGCCACCCACACGCGTTCGGCGACCTCGGGCGTCGTCACCGGGGTGTGCACGCCGGTGCACCTGGGTAGGAGCATCACCGTGCACGAGATCGTGGTCACCGACGATCAGGGGCGGCGCTGCTCCACGATCCGCATCACCAACATGATCAAGGACCTTCCCGCCGCGCGCTGAGCGGTTCCTCCAGCAGACGTTGGAACAGCAGGTGATCCTGCCACTCCCCCGCGATCCGGAGATACTTCGGCGCGAGTCCGATGCGTTCGAAGCCGTTCCCTGCGAGCACGCGCTGAGAGCCGAGATTGTGTAGCAACGTCGCGGCCTGCAGCCTGTGCAGACGCAACTCTGTACGCGCGTAGTCTGCGACGTGCGCGACCGCACGACCCGCGAGCCCTCGACGTAGCCGTGTGGCATCGACCCAGTAGCCCAGGTCGGCGCTCCAGAAAGCACCGCGGACGATGTTGTTGAGGTTCATCCGCCCACGGATCTCGCCGTCGGCGGATTCGATCACGAAGCGGATGCTGCGCCCGGCGGCCGCATCAGCCACACACTGCTGCGCACTCTGCTCCTGTGAGGCGACGGTGAAGAACGCCTCGGTGCGAGTGGGCTCCCACGGCGCCAGGTGCTCACGGTTCGAGAGGTACGCCCTGGAGAGGGCGGCCCCGTCACCGATGCGGACCGGCCGCAGGATGTGCTCGGTGTCGAGCCGGAGGATCCCGGACGTCACCACTACTTCTTCGGAGCGAGCTGCTCGATGATCGCCTTCGCGACATCCTGCATGGTCAGACGACGGTCCATGGACGCCTTCTGAATCCAGCGGAACGCCTCAGGCTCGCTCAGGCCCATCTTCTCGTTGAGCAGGCCCTTGGCCCGGTCGACGAGCTTGCGGGTTTCGAAGCGCTCGACCATGTCGGCGACCTCGGCCTCGAGCGTGATGATCTGCTCGTGGCGCGCCAACGCGATCTCGATCGCGGGCAGAAGGTCGTTCGGGGTGAACGGCTTCACGACGTACGCCAGCGCACCGGCCTCGCTCGCACGCTCGACGAGCTCCTTCTGGCTGAACGCCGTGAGGAGGACCACCGGTGCGATGTTGCCCTTGTGCAGCTTCTCGGCGGCGCTGATGCCATCGAGCTGAGGCATCTTGACGTCCATGATGACCAGGTCGGGGCGCAGCTCGGTCGCCAGAGCGACCGCAGTCTCGCCATCACCGGCCTCACCGACGACATCGAAGCCATTGTCGCGGAGGATCTCGACGATGTCGAGACGGATCAGCGACTCATCTTCGGCGACGACGACGCGTCGGGGTGCGGATGACGTGGGCTGCTCAGCCTGCTCTTCTTGCTCTGTCACACATCCATCCTAGTGGAGTGCCCCTGTCAGCAGGCCGTAGGTGGTCGGCGCGGAGGATCGCGCCTCTCTCCTACGCTAAAGTCGTAGACGCGACACACGAGCCGGCGTGGCGGAATGGCAGACGCGGAGCACTCAAAATGCTTTGTCCGAAAGGGCGTGTGGGTTCGAGTCCCACCGCCGGCACCCTCGATGAGAGTCCCCTCGACGGAACCCGACTCTCCGATCAGCGATCCGCGTCCCCGGAACCTTCCGCGATGCGCTAAGAAGTCGTTATGCACAACGGTGATGCCACGCCGGCGGCACACGCCAGGCGACCGAGACGCCGGCGAAGCGCCCTCATCATCATCGGCGCCATTCTCATCCTGGCGCTCGTGCTCATCGCAGCCGAGGTCACGCGCAGGACCCTCGCCGAGCAGCAGGACGCGCGGACCGATCCGGCCTTCTACGCGCTCCCCACTCCCCTGCCCAGCGGAGATCCAGGAGAGATCATCCGCATCGAGCCGATCGAGAGCGCACCGATCGACACCACCGCGTGGCGGGTGATCTACCACTCACGCGACCTTGCGGGGGTGGACATCCCGGTCTCGGGCATCGTGATCGTCCCGGATGGGCCCGCTCCCGACGGCGGACGCACCGTGGTGTCCTGGGGCCACCCGACCACCGGCGCGGCGACACAGTGCGCGCCGTCGCTCGGGCTTGATCCGTTCCAGTACATCGAGGGGATGCATGAGCTGCTCGCCGAAGGGTACGCAGTCGTGGCCACCGACTATCCGGGGCTCGGCGTCGACGGCGCCTCGTCGTATCTGCTCGGCATTCCGGAATCCAACAGTGTGCTCGACATCGTCCGGGCGGCACAGCGGATCGACGATGCGGACGTGAGCGACCGGGTCGTGCTGTGGGGGCATTCGCAGGGCGGACAGGCGGTGCTCTTCGCCGCTGAGCGTGCAGCGGAGTACGCACCCGAGCTCTCTGTCGAGGGCGTCGCGGTGGCGGCACCGGCGGCGAATCTGAATGCGCTGATGACCGACGACATCGTGAACCTCTCCGGCGTCACGATCGCCTCCTTCGCGATCCCGGCGTATGACGCCGCCTACGCCGAGCAGTACGGCTCCTCAGCGATCACCGACATCCTCACACCTGCAGGGCTGTCGGCGACGCCCGACATGGCCGCACTGTGTCTGCTCACGCAGAACAAGGAGATCCATGCGATCGCCGACCCGCTCGTCGGCGGATATGTGCGAAGCGATCCCGCGACGACGCAGCCGTGGCAGACGATGCTCCAGGAGAACAGCGCGGGGAACAGCCCCATCAGGGTTCCCGTCTTCGTCGGGCAGGGAGAAGCAGACCAACTCGTGCTGCCGAGCGCGACCGAGGGATACGTGAAACTGCTCTGCACGCAGAACGCGGACGTGACGTTCCACCGCTATCCGGGTGTCACCCACGGTCTCGCCGCCTATGCCGCTCTGCCGGACCTGCTCCTGTGGCTACCGACATTGGACGGAGACCGTCCGTCGGCCGACGGCTGCGGCTGAACGGCTACTCCGCCAGAACCGCGAGCTCTGCCAGGACGCGGGGATGCGCGAGGATCCGGAAGTGCCCACCCGTGTCGAGACACACGTTCTTCGCACCGGCGAGTTCGCTCCCCTCAGGAATGTGCGGATCGAACTCCGCATAGACCGAGACGATCCGCTCGTTGACGGCGAGCTGCTGCCCGAGACCGACGATGGATGGATCTTCGGGTGAGAACTCCCGCAGCGTGCGGGACAGCATCAATCGGGCGTACCGCGAGCCGACGAACGGCGTCGCGATCGCCAGCATGGAACGTACCCGCGCAGCGGCCGGCCCCGTCATCACGAGCTTCCCCGCCAGGCCGCCCTTGCTGTGCGCGACGAGGATCACGTCGGTGAGTCCGTGCTCTTCCAGGAACACCGCCACAGCCGCAGCCATGTCGACCACCGGACGCTGATTCCGATGGAGCGTGTCGACGATGTGGACCGGATGCCCGCGTTCGTGCAAAGCCGCGACGAGCGGCTGCATGAACTTCCAGGTCTCGTAGACACCGGGAAGCACGACGATGTGGGCGGCTTGTCCGGAGGCGAAAGATGCAGGATCGGTGCGGTCGAACATCGCTCGGATCTGCCAGTACCCCGCGTACGCATAGTCGGCGATCCACCACCCCGCGTTCCTCAGCACACCGATGGCGTGCTCCTCGGACGACGGCACAACTCCATGAGTGAAAACTACCCGAAGCGCACGGCAGAGGGGGGCGGGACCGAAGTCCCGCCCCCTCTGGATGCTGTGCGTCAGACGCCGGCCTTGTAGATCGGAGCTGCACCGCGGATCGCATCGCCGACCTTGTGTACACGGAGGTCGTTCGTGGATCCGACGATTCCGGGAGGGGAACCGGAGATCACGACGACCTTGTCCCCTTCCTCGGCGAGTCCGTTGCCGAGCAGATACTCGTCGACCTGGTGGTACATCAGGTCGGTGTGCTGCACCATGTCGACCAGCGTCGAGCGGATGCCCCAGGTGAGGGCCATGCGGCGACGGATGCCGGGCTCCGGCGTGAAGGCGATCATCGGGATGCGCGAGCGCAGGCGGGAGAGGCGACGAGCGGAGTCGCCCGACTGCGTGAACACGCAGAGGAACTTCGCGTCGACGAACTCGGCGACCTCGAGAGCGGCGAGGGTGATCGCGCCACCCTGCGTGCGCGGCTTGCTCGTGAGCGGCGCGATGCGCTCCAGGCCGTGCTCCTCGGTCGACTCGATGATGCGGGCCATCGTCTCGACGACCACGACCGGGTAGTCGCCGACGCTGGTCTCACCGGACAGCATGACCGCGTCTGCACCGTCGAGCACCGCGTTCGCGACGTCCGAGGTCTCGGCGCGGGTCGGCACCGGGCTGTTGATCATCGACTCGAGCATCTGCGTGGCGACGATCACCGGCTTCGCCATGCGGCGGGCGATCTCGACGGCGCGCTTCTGGACGATCGGCACGGCCTCGAGCGGGAGCTCGACACCGAGGTCGCCACGGGCGACCATGATCGAATCGAAGGCGTCGACGATCTCTTCGAGTGCGTCGACCGCCTGCGGCTTCTCGACCTTGGCGATGACGGGGACGCGCACGCCCTCCTCCGCCATGATCTCGTGCACACGGGTGACGTCGGATGCGTTGCGCACGAACGACAGCGCGATCAGGTCGGCGCCGATGCGCAGACCCCAGCGGAGGTCGTCCTCGTCCTTCTCGCTCAGGGCGGGAACGTTGACGGCGACACCCGGGAGGTTGATGCCCTTGTTGTTGGAAACCGCTCCGGCGACGATGACCTTGGTGGTGACGGTCACGCCGTCTGTCTCCACGACCTCGACGCGGACCTTGCCGTCGTCGATCAGGAGGAAGTCGCCAGGCTTGACGTCTTGCGGCAGACCCTTGAAGGTCGTTCCGCAGATGTCCTTGTTGCCGATGATGTCTTCGGTGGTGATCTTGAAGATGTCACCCTTGGCGAGCTCGTAAGGACCGTTCTCGAACTTTCCGAGGCGGATCTTGGGGCCCTGCAGGTCGACGAGGATGGCGACCGGGCGACCGGCATCCTCAGCAGCACGACGCACATTGGCGTAATTGTTCTCGTGCACGGAGTAGTCACCGTGGCTGAGGTTCAGTCGAGCGACGTCCACCCCCGCATCGATCAGTGCGCGCACCGTCTCATAGGTGGAGGTGGCGGGGCCCAGGGTGGCGACGATTTTCGCGCGTCTCAAAGATTTCTCCAGGGTAGAAGTGGGGGAAGGTAAATCAGGCGACGGTGCCGGCCTCAGCCTACGCGGGCTGGAGACCGATCGCGACATCGCTTGGGCGCACAGGCTCGGGAAGCACAGTCGTGCCCATCAGGAACCGGTCGACGTTCGCGGCTGCCGCGCGCCCCTCGGCGATGGCCCACACGATGAGGGACTGCCCACGGCCGGCGTCACCGGCGACGAACACTCCGGGAACCGTCGACTCGTAGGTGGAGTCCCGACGGAAGGCACCACGGTCGGTCACCTGCGGAAGCGTGTCCTCGGTGTAGCCGTCCTGGTCGGGACCGGTGAAGCCCATGGCGATGAGGATCAGGTCGGCGGGGATCTCGCGCTCCGTGCCGCTCTTGGGCACGCGTCGCCCGTCGACGTACTCGGTCTCGGCCACGCGAAGCGCACGCACCTCGCCGACCTCGTTGCCGAGGAACTCGACGGTGGATGCGAGGAAGACCCGCTCGCCACCCTCCTCGTGCGCGGAAGACACCTCGAAGAGAGTGGGCATCATCGGCCACGGCTGGTGGTCCGGACGCGCGTCGCCCGGCTGCGTGCCGATCGCGAGGTTGGTGACGCTGAGCGCGCCCTGACGATGAGCGGTGCCGATGCAGTCGGCGCCGGTGTCACCGCCACCGATCACGATGACGTGCTTGCCCTCGGCGCTGATCTGGTCGGACACCTTGTCACCCGCCACGGCGTGGTTGGACTCGACCAGGTACTCCATGGCGAAGTGCACGCCGTCGAGGTCGCGTCCGGGGATCGCGAGGTCGCGCGGAACCGTGGATCCGGTCGCGATGACGACGGCGTCGTAGCGCGCACGCAGATCGGGCCAGGAGATGTCCTTGCCGATCTCGACGCCCGCGCGGAAGCGGGTGCCCTCCTCCTGCATCTGGCGAAGGCGCGACTCGAGCTGCGTCTTCTCCATCTTGAAGTCGGGGATGCCGTAGCGGAGCAGCCCGCCGATGCGGTCGTCGCGCTCGAAGACCGCGACCGTGTGCCCTGCACGGGTGAGCTGCTGGGCGGCGGCGAGACCCGCGGGTCCCGATCCGACGACCGCGACCGTCTTGCCGGTCAGGCGCTCCGGCGGCTCCGCCTCGACCCAGCCCTTGGCGAAGGCCTCGTCGATGATCGAGACCTCGATCTGCTTGATCGTGACGGCTGGCTGGTTGATGCCGAGCACGCACGAGCTCTCGCACGGCGCGGGGCAGAGTCGCCCCGTGAACTCCGGGAAGTTGTTCGTGGCGTGCAGCCGCTCGATCGCCTCGCGGCCCTCGCCGCGCCAGGTGAGGTCGTTCCACTCCGGGATCAGGTTGCCCAGCGGGCAGCCCTGATGGCAGAACGGCACACCACAGTCCATGCAGCGTCCGGCCTGACGGCGCAGAACCTGCTTGTCACCGGGCTCGTAGACCTCTTTCCAGTCCATGATGCGCACCGGCACCGGACGTCGTGCGGGAAGTTCCCGCTCGGTCACCTTCAGAAAGCCTTTGGGATCAGCCACCGGTCACCTCCAGGATGCGGTTCCACACGATGTCGCCGTCGGGGTCGATCCCCTCGGCCAATGCTTCCTCGCGCATGCTCCGCACGGCAGCGAAGTCTCGAGGCAGCACCTTCACGAACTCTGCGGCGGTCTCGTCGAAGTTCTCGAGCAGCCTCGCCGCCAGCGGTGAGGCCGTGCGCTCGACGTGCGAGACGAGAATGCTGCGCAGCACCTCGAGATCGGCTCGATCGAGCGGCTCGAGCAGCAGTTCACCGCTGCCGAGGGACTGCGCGTTCACCTTGCTCGTGTCGAGCGCATGAACATACGCCACTCCGCCCGACATGCCGGCACCGAAGTTGCGGCCGGTGGAACCGAGGATCACGGCCAGACCGCCGGTCATGTACTCCAGTGCGTGGTCGCCCACGCCCTCGACGACCGCGGTCGCGCCGGAGTTACGGACGAGGAACCGCTCGCCGACGACTCCGGAGATGAACATCGTGCCCGAGGTCGCGCCGTAGCCGATCACGTTGCCGGCGATCACGTTCTCATGCGGGGCGATCTTGGAACCTCGCGGCGGACGGATCGTGATGTCGCCGCCCGACAGTCCCTTGCCGACGTAGTCGTTCGCGTCGCCCTCCAGGCGGAGCACGATCCCCGGCGGCAGGAAGGCGCCGAGCGACTGACCGGCAGTACCGTGCAGCGTGACGTCGATCGTCCCCTGCGGCAGGCCTGCGGCACCGTGTCGAGATGTCACCTGGTGCCCCAGCATCGTTCCGACCGCACGCTCGGTATTGGCGATGGGCAGTTCCACGACGACCGGTTCGCCGTTCAGCAGCGCGCCCTTCGCGATGTCGATCAGCTGCACGTCGAAGTGCTTCTCGAGTTCATGGTCCTGCGCCCGACCACTGCGACGCGGCTCCCCGGCGGGGAAGACCGGACCTTCGAGCACAGGGGTGAGATCGAGTCCTTCGGCCTTCCAGTGATCGACGGCCGCGTTCACCTCGATGAGGTCGGCGCGACCGACGATCTCGTCGAGAGATCGGTACCCGAGTTCGGAGAGGAGCTCGCGCACCTCCTCGGCGATGAACTCCATGAAGTTCACGACGAACTCCGGCTTGCCCGTGAATCGCTCACGAAGCACCGGGTTCTGGGTCGCGACACCCACCGGGCAGGTGTCGAGGTGGCACACGCGCATCATGATGCAGCCGCTCACCACGAGTGGAGCCGTAGCGAAGCCGAACTCCTCCGCGCCCAGCAGAGCGCCGATGATCACGTCACGGCCGGTCTTGAGCTGCCCGTCCACCTGCACGACCACGCGGTCGCGCATGCCGTTGAGCATGAGCGTCTGCTGCGTCTCGGCAAGGCCGAGCTCCCACGGGGTACCCGCGTGCTTGAGCGAGTTCAACGGGCTCGCGCCCGTTCCGCCGTCGTGGCCGGAGACCAGGATGACGTCGCTCAGAGCCTTGGCGACACCGGCCGAAACCGCGCCGATGCCCGACTGGCTCACCAACTTGGTGTGGATGCGCGCCTCGGGGTTCGCCCGCTTCAGGTCGAAGATGAGCTGCTTGAGGTCTTCGATCGAGTAGATGTCGTGGTGCGGGGGCGGGGAGATGAGCCCGACGCCGGCTGTCGCATGACGGGTGCGGGCCACCCACGGATACACCTTGGTCGGAGGCAGCTGACCGCCCTCGCCGGGCTTGGCGCCCTGAGCGAGCTTGATCTGGATGTCCTCCGCCTCGGTGAGGTAGAGACTCGTCACCCCGAAACGGCCGGAGGCGACCTGCTTGATGGCGCTCCGGCGCTCGGGGTCGACGAGACGATCGGGGTCTTCGCCGCCTTCACCGGTGTTCGATTTGGCGCCGATGCTGTTCATCGCCACCGCGAGCGTCTCATGCGCCTCGCGCGAGATGGAGCCGTAGCTCATCGCCCCGGTGGAGAACCTCTTGACGATCGCGGACACCGGTTCGACCTCGTCCAGCGGAACGGGCTTGCGGGTTCCGGTACGCAGCGTGAAAAGTCCACGCAGCGTCTTGAGCTCTGCAGCCTGGTCGTCGACGAGCTTCGTGTACTCCCGGAAGATGTCGTAGCGCCGCGTGCGGGTGGAGTGCTGCAGCTTGAACACCGTCTCCGGGTTGAACAGGTGCGGAGATCCGTCGCGACGCCACTGGTACTCACCCCCGGTCCACAGGCGTTCGTGCGCCCTGGCCGCGGCATCCTCGGGGTAGGCGTAGTCGTGGCGCGCCTGGTTCTCGGCGAAGATCTCCTCGATGCCGATGCCGCCGAGCTTGGACTCGGTGCGCGTGAAGTATGCGTCGATGAACTCCTGGCTGAGACCGACCGCCTCGAACACCTGGGCACCCGCGTACGACGACACCGTGGAGATGCCCATCTTCGACATGATCTTGAGCACGCCCTTGCCGAGCGCGTAGATCAGGTTCTTGACGGCCTTCTCCGGCGTGATGCCGGTGATGTAGCCGGTGCGCACGAGGTGCTCGACCGACTCCATCGCGAGGTACGGGTTGACGGCGGAGGCGCCGTAGCCGATCAGCGTTGCGACGTGGTGGACCTCGCGCACATCGCCCGCTTCGACGATGAGACCGACCTTCATCCGGTTCTCACGCCGGATGAGGTGGTGGTGGATGGCCGAGACCATGAGCAGAGACGGGATCGGCGTCAGGTCCTTGTTCGAGTCGCGGTCGGACAGGATGATGAACTCGGTGCCGTTCGCGATGGCCTCATCGACCTCGGCGCACATCTCGGCGAGACGGTCCTGCAGCGTCTCGGCGCCCGCATCGAAGTGATACAGACCGCGAATGGTCGCGCTCGATCGGCCAGGCATCGCCTTGTCGATGTGGCGGATCTTCGCGAGCTCGTCGTTGTCGATCACCGGGAAGTCCAGCGAGACGGTGCGGGTGTGCTCGGGACCCCACGAGAGCAGGTTGCTCTCCGGCCCGAGGCCCAGCTTGAGGCTCGTCACGACCTCTTCACGGATCGAGTCCAGCGGCGGGTTCGTGACCTGCGCGAACTGCTGCGTGAAGTAGTCGAACAACAGGCGCGGGCGCTTGCTGAGCACGGCGATCGGCGTGTCGGATCCCATCGCACCGAGCGGTTCGACACCCGTCTGGCCCATCGGGGTGAGGAGGATCCGGACCTCTTCCTCGGTGTAGCCGAAGGTGCGCTGACGGCGGGTGATCGACGCCGGTGGATGCACGATGTGCTCGCGCTCCGGCAACTCGGCGAGCCGCACGGCACCGGCATCCAGCCACTCCTGCCACGGATGCATCGTGGCCAGGTCGTGCTTGAGCTCGCTGTCTTCGACGATGCGACGCTCAGAGGTGTCGACCAGGAACATCTTGCCGGGCTGCAGACGACCGCGACGCTTGATGCGCTCCGGCTCGAACTGCAGCACGCCGGTCTCGGACCCGATCACGACCAGGCCGTCGGTCGTCTCGGTCCAGCGACCAGGGCGCAGCCCGTTGCGGTCGAGCGTTGCGCCCACGAGCGTGCCGTCGGTGAAGATGAGGGCTGCCGGGCCGTCCCACGGCTCCATCTGGTTGGAGTGGTACTCGTAGAACGAGCGCAGCTCCGGAGTGATGTCGGCCTGCTTCTCGTACGCCTCCGGAACCATCATCATGATGGCGTGGGGAAGGCTGCGACCGGTCAGGGTCAGCAGTTCGAGAACCTCGTCGAACGAGGCGGAGTCACTGGCGCCGTCGGTGCAGATCGGGAGCAGCGGTGCGACGTCGCCGAGCAGCTCGGACTCGAGCTGTGACTGCCGCGCGCGCATCCAGTTGCGGTTTCCACCGACCGTGTTGATCTCGCCGTTGTGCGCGAGCATGCGCAGCGGCTGCGCGAGCGGCCACGACGGGAAGGTGTTGGTCGAGTAGCGGGAGTGCACCACCGCGAGTTCGGAGGCGAAGCGCTCATCCTGCAGGTCGGGGTAGAACGGCTCGAGCTGCAGGGTCGTGACCATGCCCTTGTACCCGAGCGTGCGGGCGGAGAGCGATACGAAGTAGGCCCCGAGCTCGTGGCCGGCACGCTTGCGCAGACGGTACGCGATGCGGTCGAGCGCGATGCCGGTGAGCGGTGCATCGGTGTGGGTGGCCCCACCGGCGCTCACGAAGAGCTGCTCGAAGGCAGGACGGGCCTCATCGGCGAGCTTGCCGAGGTTCTCGTTGGCGGTGGGGACGTCTCGCCAGCCGAGGACGCGGAGTCCCTCGGAGCGGGCGATCTTCTCGATCCCCGCCTTCTGCTGACGACGCTCACTCGAATCGCGGGGCAGGAAGGCGAGCCCTGCGGCGTACTCCCCCACCGGCGGCAGTTCGAAGCCGACCACGGCGCGGAGGAATGCATCGGGCATCTGCGTCAGGATGCCGGCGCCGTCTCCGGTGCCCGCATCCGAGCCGATGGCTCCGCGGTGCTCCAGATTGCGCAGGGCCTCGAGGGCCAACGCGATGATGTCGTGCCCGGCTTCGCCGCGCAGTGTCGCGACCATGGCGAGGCCGCAGGCGTCTTTCTCAAACGCCGGGTTGTACATGCCCTGCTTCGGGGGGTATGCGCCGGAGGCGCCGTAAGGGGGCTGGAAGTACACCAGTTACCGTCCTCAGATCTTCGAGTGAAACCCGGGGACGACGTCGGCCCGCTCGTTCAGTGCAATGGTTCTCCCGCTACGAGGCGGCGTTATCGAGAGCCGTCCTCGCTCGTGGGAGCAGTGCTTGTGGCGGTGGCTCCTGCGGTGACTTCTTCGGTCGGAGGCTCGCTCACGTCTACGAAGTCAGATGGATTGTTCTGCGATTGTACATCAGCGTCTGCATCGGTCCGCTCGCGACCCGGCTGGTACGGGGAGGGCTCGAGACCGGGGTGACGTCGCGTCTGCACGATGAGGATCGCGAGGCCGACGAGGACGCCGATGATCGCCGCGAGGACGTTGCTGCGCAGACCCAGGATGATCTCGCTCGGATCGATGCGGATCGACTCCCAGAGGATGCGGCCCGCGCTGTACCAGATGAGGTAGATCGCGAACGGGCGACCCCACTGGAAGAACAGCTTGCGACCGAGCCAGAGCAGGACCAACACCCCGAGTCCGTTCCAGATCACCTCGTAGAGGAAGGTCGGGTGGAACAGCGTGCCCTCGGGCAGGCCAGGGGGGAAAGCGGAGTTGTCGGAGGGGATCTCAAGACCCCAGGGCAGATCGGTGGGGAGTCCGAAGAGCTCGTTGTTGAACCAGTTGCCGAAGCGACCCATCGCCTGGGCCAGCAGTAGACCCGGAGCCAACGCGTCGGCGAAGGTCCAGAACCGGATCCCCGTCCAACGGCAGCCGAGATAGGCGCCGATCGCTCCACCGATGAGCGCACCGAAGATGGCGATGCCACCCTCCCAGATCGCCCATACGGAGCCGGGTTGGAAGGGATTCCAGGTGTTGATCCCCTCGCCGAAGTAGTCGTTCGGGTGCGTGAGCACGTGGAAGATACGCGCACCGATGATGGCCAGCGGCACGGCCAGGATCGAGATGTCGATCACGACCCACGGCTCCGCACCCCGCTTGGTGAGGCGGTGGTTCGTCAGGAACGTCGCGGCGATGATGCCGGCGATGATGCACAGCGCGTAGAAGTGGATCCGGATGGGCCCGAGGTCGAAGTAGGAGACCGTGGGGCTCGGAATGCTGGCGAGCACGTTGGTGAAGGTGCTGTGGAGCGCGAGTGACATGAGTGCGATTCTAGTTCTCGGTATCGGGGCGTGCCGACGACGTGCCGGATGCCAGGTTGCGGGTGACTTCTGCGAGAGCGGGGACGCCGCCGTCGCGGAGGGCGCGGACGAGGGCTGTGCCGACGATCGCGCCGTCGGCGTATTCCGACACTCCCGCGATCTGCTCGGCGGTCGAGATGCCGATGCCGACGCAGGCGCGGTGAGCACCGTGCGCGCGCAGACGTCCGACGAGGGTGCGTGCTGCGCGGTCGAGCTCGGCGCGCTCCCCCGTGATACCCATCGTCGAGACGGTGTAGACGAAACCGGTCGATGACTTGACGACCAGGTCCAGACGCTCGTCGGAGGATGTCGGAGCCGCGAGGAAGACCCGGTCGAGGCCCGTCCGCTCGCTGGCGGCGATCCACTCCCCTGCAGAATCGGGCGTGATGTCGGGGGTGATCAGGCCGGCGCCGCCCGCGGCGAGCAGGTCGTCCGCATAGCGATCGATGCCGTACTGCATCACCGGGTTCCAGTACGTCATCACCAGGACCGGCACGTCGGTCGCGGCCGTGATCGCACGGATCGCCGTGAAGAGGTCGGCCATCCGGAAGCCTGCGGCCAGAGCCTTGGTGGTCGCCTCCTGGATGATCGCGCCGTCCATCACGGGGTCGCTGTACGGCGGGCCCAACTCGATGATGTCGACGCCGTTCTCGGCGAGGGCGATGGCCGCCTGAATGCTCGTCTCGAGGTCGGGGAAGCCCACCGGCAGGTAGCCGACGAACGCGCTGCGGCCGGCATCCTGGGCGCGCTGGATCGCCTGCTCGACACGGCTCACTGCGCTGCTCCCTCGTCGTAGAGCTCGAAGTAGCGAGCGGCGGTGTCCATGTCCTTGTCGCCACGGCCGGAGAGGCACACCGCGATCAGTCCGTCGGGCCCGAGGTCGCGGCCGATGCGCATCGCGCCCGCGAGGGCATGCGCCGACTCGATCGCCGGGATGATGCCTTCGGTACGGCTCAACAGACGCAGCGCCTGCATCGCCTCGTCGTCGGTGGCGGGGATGTACTCGGCCCGACCGATGTCGGCGAGCCAGGAGTGCTCAGGACCGACCCCCGGGTAGTCGAGTCCGGCGGAGATCGAGTGCGACTCGATCGTCTGACCGTCTTCGTTCTGGAGCACATACGTCTTCGCGCCGTGCAGCACACCGGGGCGCCCGCGCTCGATCGAGGCCGCGTGCTTGTCGGTGTCGACGCCGTCGCCCGCCGCTTCCACGCCGTAGAGCTTCACGCCCTCGTCGTCGAGGAACGCGTCGAACATGCCGATGGCGTTGGAGCCGCCGCCCACGCAGGCGACGACCGCGTCGGGAAGCCGGCCGACCTCGTCGAGCAGCTGCGCGCGCGCCTCTTCGCCGATGATCTTCTGGAAGTCGCGGACCATCGCCGGGAACGGGTGCGGCCCGGCGGCGGTGCCGAAGATGTAGTTGGTGGTCTCCACCGACGCCACCCAGTCGCGGTAGGCATCGTTGATCGCGTCCTTGAGCGTGCGCGAGCCGGACTTCACCGGAACGACTTCCGCTCCCAGCAGACGCATGCGCGCGACGTTGAGAGCCTGGCGCTCGGTGTCGACCTCGCCCATGTAGATCGTGCACTCGAGTCCGAACAGCGCCGCCACCGTCGCAGTAGCCACGCCATGCTGGCCGGCACCGGTCTCGGCGATCACGCGAGTCTTGCCGAGGCGCTTGGTGAGCAGCGCCTGACCGAGCACGTTGTTGATCTTGTGAGACCCGGTGTGGTTCAGATCTTCGCGCTTGAGGAAGACGCGCGCGCCACCGGCATGCTCTGCGAACCGCGGTACCTCGGTGATCGCGGAGGGGCGTCCGGCGTAGGAGCTGAGCAGGTGCGCGAGCTCGGCGCGGAACTCAGGATCCACGATCGCCGCTTCGTAGGCGACCGTCAGCTCGTCGATCGCGGCGATGAGCGACTCGGGCATGTAGCGCCCGCCGAACTCTCCGAAGAAGGGGCCGTGCTGGTCGCGCAGGCTCATCATGCCTCCAGGAAACTCTTGAGGGTGGCGACGGGGTCGCCGGTAACGAGCGCCTCGCCGATCAGGACGACGTCAGCACCCGCAGAGCGGTAGTGCACCACGTCAGCAGGAGTGAGCACCGCGGATTCCGCGATCTTCACCGCGGAGTCCGGAATGCGCTCGACCAGGCGCCCGAACAGGTCGCGGTCGAGTTCCAGGGTCTTCAGATCCCGCGCATTCACACCGATGAGAGGGGCCCCGAGATCGATCGCGACTTCGAGCTCGTCGGCCGAGTGGGTTTCGACCAGGGGCGTCATGCCCAGTTCGCCGATGAAGGCGAAGAGGTCACGAAGCACCTCGACGTCGAGTCCTGCGACGATCAGCAGCACCAGATCGGCGCCCGCCGCACGGGCTTCGAGCACCTGATAGCGAGTGGCGATGAAATCCTTGCGCAGCACCGGGAGCGAGACCCTTGCGGTGACCGCTTCGAGGTCGGCGAGACTGCCGCCGAAACGGCGCTCCTCTGTCAGCACGCTGATCGCCGAAGCTCCACCCGTCTCATAGAGCGAGGCCTGGAGAGCGGGATCAGGGATCTCCGCAAGCGCTCCGCGCGAGGGACTAGCCCTCTTGACCTCGGCGATGATCTTCACCCGGTCGGCGGGCGCAAGGAACGACAGGGCATCCTTGGCAGCCGGACGTGCGAGCGCTTCCCGCTCGAGGACGGCGAGCGGACGCGACAGAGCGCGACGCTCAGCGTCTGCGACAGCGCCGGCCGTCAGGTCGGCGAGCACCATTAGTGCGCCTTCGGAGCGTACTTCGGACCCTTCACGCCGTAGCCGGCCTTCGAGAGCACCCACCCGACGATCGCGCCGATCGGGACGAGCGCGACCGAGATCACGACGAGGGTCGGCTGCTCGAAGCAGAATGCGACGGTGCCGGCGGTGACGCCGACCAGCATGATGACGACGGCGGTCCAGGCTGCAGGCGAGTGTCCGTGGCCGGGGTCGGCGATCGGGTTGGTCATGTTCTCCTCCGGGGGACGACGTGCAGTTCGTGACAAGTCTATCGGGGTCAACGCGTCGGATCGGTCCCGCGGGACAGCTCGTCCCAGGAATCGACAGCGTCGACGGGACCGTCGTGGGCGACATCGACGTGATCGGTGCGATACCGTCGCCCGCCGGCCTTCCAGCCGCGCCACGTCGTCAAGACGACGATCGAGGCGACGAGCAGGATCGCCCAGCCGACCAGAGCGATGTACGGCCAGGCGGACGGGACGATGCTCACCACGACCTCGTGGACCGCATCACCACCGGCGAGACCCGTGACATCGGTCACGGTGGCAGCCACAGCCCCGAAGGGTTCGCTGAGGAGCAGCTGGAGCGTCGACCAGCCGAGGAACAGCGCAGTCGCTGCCGCGAGCACTCCGAACACGAGGCGCACCACCTTGCCGGCGATCGACAGTGCGGCACCGAGGGCCAGGACAGCCAGGCTGAGCGGAGCCAGCAGCACGAGTGCGGATGCGCCGGGGACCAGGATCGCCTCGCCCGCATCCGCACGCTCCACCGTCAACCAGGTCTGGGTCGATGAGATGATGCCGATCGCGCCGGCCAGAAGGAAGCCGGAGACGGAGAGTGAGCGACCGCGTTGCGCGAAGGTCATGACTGATCCGTTCCTGCGAACGCGTCGAGATCGTTCGTGTCGAAGCAGGTGCGCGTACCTGTGTGGCAGGCAGGGCCCGTCTGCGCCACGAGAAGGAGGATCGCATCCCCGTCGCAGTCCAGACGTGCCTCGTGCACGACCTGGATGTGCCCGGACGTGTCACCCTTGCGCCAGTACTCCTGGCGGGAGCGCGACCAGTAGGTGGCCCGCCCCGAAGTCAGTGTGCGTCGGAGCGCCTCGGCATCCACCCAGGCGAGCATGAGCACCTCGTGCGTGTCCCATTGCTGCACGATCACGGGGGCCAAACCATCGGCGTTGAAGGCGACCTGGGCGATGCGCTCTTCGACAGAAGTCGTCTGCCCGTCTGCGTCGGTCATCGTACGAGCACTCCCTCCGCGCGAAGCGCGTCTTTGACATCGCCCACGGTGAGCGCGCCGGTGTGGAAGACGCTGGCCGCAAGAACCGCGTCCGCCCCTGCCTTGATGGCGGGAGCGAAGTCGGATGCTCGACCCGCGCCGCCCGAGGCGATGACGGGCACGGAGGCCGCCTCGCGCATCAGCCGTACGAGCTCCAGGTCGAATCCGTCACGCGTGCCATCCGCGTCGATCGAGTTCACGAGCAGCTCGCCGGCACCTCGCTCGGTGGCTTCGCGTGCCCAGTCGAGTGCGTCGAGCGTGGTCTGCGTGCGGCCGCCGTGCGTGGTCACCACGAAACCGGAATGCGTCGTCGCAGCGCGCTTCACGTCGAGCGACAGCACGAGCACCTGTGCGCCGAACCGGTCGGCGATCTCCCCGATGAGCTCAGGACGCGCGATCGCGGCGGAGTTCACCCCGACCTTGTCGGCCCCCACCGCCAGGAGTCGGGCGACGTCATCGACGCTGCGCACTCCCCCGCCGACGGTCAGTGGCACGAACACCTGCTCGGCCGTGCGCTGCACCACGTCATACGTCGTCGCTCGCGCATCCACCGTCGCGGTCACATCGAGGAAGGTGATCTCATCCGCTCCCTGCGCGGCATAGTGCCTGGCGAGCTCGACCGGGTCGCCCATGTCTCGCAGGTTCTCGAAGTTCACGCCCTTGACCACACGGCCATCGGCCACGTCAAGACAAGGGATGACACGACTGGCGAGCGTCATCAGAGCCTCGCGTTGTGGATGGCGGTGACCAGGATCGCCCTTGCGCCCAGCCCGTAGAGGGCGTCCATCACCGGGTTGACGCGCGTGCGCGCCACCATCACCCGCACTGCGACCCACTCGGGATCCCGCAGCGGTGAGACGGTCGGCGACTCGACGCCACCGGCGATCTTCACCGCGTCATCGAGAAGCGCTACCGGAAGGTCGTAGTCGATCATCACGAAGCGCCGCGCGACCATGACGCCACGGAGGCGGCGCAGGAGCGTGTCGGCACCTTCGGCGTCGACCGGCCCGGCGATGAGCACGGCTTCGGATTCCAGGATGACCGGTCCGAACACCTCCAGCCCCGCCTGACGCAGGGTGGTTCCGGTCTCGACCACATCCGCGACCGCATCGGCCACACCGAGGCGGACAGCGGACTCCACGGCCCCATCGAGCGGCACGAGGTCGACCGCGATGTCGCGCTCGTCGAGGAACGCATCCACCAAGCCGGGATACGAGGTCGCGATGCGCAGACCATCGAGCTCGGACACATCGGTGTAACGGCCCGTCGGCGCAGCGAACCGGAATGTGGAGCCGGCGAAGCCGAGAGCTTCGATCTCACGCGCACCCGGCATCCTGGCGTCGATGAGCAGGTCACGACCGGTGATTCCCACATCGATGGCGCCGGAACCCACGTAGGTCGCGATGTCCTTGGGGCGGAGGAAGAAGAACTCGACGTCGTTCTCGGCGTCGATGACGTGGAGGGTCTTGGGGTCACGTCGACCGGCATAACCGGCTTCGGCGAGCATGTCGGCGGCGGTCTCGGAGAGCGAGCCCTTGTTGGGAACAGCGATGCGCAGCATGGATGGCTTTCAGTTCGAGGGGATCGGAACGGAGCGCATCACAGATGTCGGTAGACGTCCTGCAGGCTGAGACCCTTCGCGAGCATCATCACCTGGACGTGATAGAGCAGCTGGGAGATCTCTTCGGCTGCGGCTTCGTCGGACTCGTACTCCGACGCCATCCACACCTCGGCGGCCTCTTCGACGATCTTCTTGCCGATCGTGTGCACGCCGCCGTCGAGCTCGGCGACGGTCCCGGATCCCTCTGGGCGGGTCTCGGCCTTGACGCTGAGCTCGGCGAACAGCTCGTCGAAAGTCTTCACGGTTCCAGGCTAGCGGCTCGGGCGAGGTCTCTCAGCCGGGTGACGGCTGCCTCGACGTCATCGGCGCCGTACACGGCGGATCCCGCGACGAACGTGTCGGCCCCGGCAGCGGCTGCGATCTCGATCGTACGGTCGGAGATGCCACCGTCGACCTGGAGCCAGACCTGCGATCCGCGCCGTCGGGCCTCGTCGGCGAGGGCGCGAAGCTTCGGCATCGTCTCGGGCATGAATCCCTGACCTCCGAAGCCCGGTTCCACGGTCATCACGAGGATCTGGTCGAACTCGTCGAGCACGTCGTAGAGCGAGTCGACGGGGGTGGCCGGCTTCACGGCGACACCGGCGCGCGTGCCGATGTCGCGCAGGCGACGGGCGAGCGCGACAGGATCCGCAGCGGCCTCGAGGTGGAATGTGACGCTCGCCGCGCCGATCTCCGCATACTCGGGAGCCCATCGCTCCGGGTCGGTGATCATCAGATGGACATCGAGCGGGATCGGACTGGTCGCCTGGATCCGCTCGACCATCTGGGTGCCGAACGTGAGATTCGGCACGAAGTGGTTGTCCATCACGTCGACGTGTGCGAAGTCCGCGGTGGCGATCCGGGCGAGATCGGCCTGCATGTTCACGAAGTCGGCGGCCAGAATGCTCGGGTTGATGCGCGGGGCGCGAGGCAGTTCCACGGTCTTACCCTTCCTTCCCTGAGGTGTTCACCGTTGCGGAGCGCTGCAGCAGCGCGAGGAACATCGCGTCGGTACCGTGGCGGTGCGGCCAGAGCTGGGCACTACCCGAGCCCGCGCGCCCCTCCTCGGCGAGGTCGATCGGGGACGATGCGACGTCGGCGATCACCGCCCGAGCGTCGAGCTCTACGACGTCGGCGCGCTCGCGCAGCACCTCTCTCACCACTCCGGTCGTCTCGGCGAGATGCGGGGAGCACGTGACGTAGGCGACGATCCCGCCGGGTGCGAGGGCATCCAGCGCCGCGGAGAGCAGCTCCACCTGCAGCGGAACCAGCTCGGCGACGTCGGCCGGCGTCTTGCGCCAGCGCGCCTCCGGACGACGACGCAGCGCGCCGAGACCCGTGCACGGGGCATCCACGAGGATGCGGTCGAACTCTCCGATGCGTGCGGCGCCGAGTTCACGGCCGTCCTGCTCGTGCACGACCACTTCGCCGGGGACCGCCCTGAGGGCTTTGCGCACCAGGCGCGCACGCACGGGGACGACCTCGTTCGCCTCGAGCGTGACGTCTTGTTCGCGGGCGATCGCAGCGAGCAGTGCGGTCTTGCCGCCGGGACCGGCGCAGAGGTCGAGCCACCGCTCCCCCGCGGTGATGGGCATGGCGCCGGCCAGCGCGAGGGCCACCAGCTGGGAGCCCTCGTCCTGCACGCGGATCGTGCCACCGGACGCCTCGACCGACCGGCGCGGGTCGCCCCCAGGGGAGACGAACGCAGTGGGCGCGTAGGGAAGATGGGGCTCACCCGGCTCTGCCAGACCCGGCAGCGCGACGAGAGTCACCTCTGGCGAGGCGTTGTCGGCCTCGAGCAGCGCTTCCAGTTCATCGCCACGCCCCTCGGCGGTCAGTGCACGACGCAGGGCCCTGATCACCCAGACCGGATGCGCGGACCGCAGCGCCAGCTTCTCGTCATCCGACCGCGCCTGCTCTTCGATCCGCTCCTGCCACTGCTCGGCCGAATCCCGCGTGATGCGACGAAGAACCGCGTTCGCGAAGCTCGAGGCCCCACGGCCGGATGCCAGTGCGACGAGGTTCACCGACTCGTTCACCGCCGCATGCGACGCGACGCGCGTGGCGAACAGCTGGTGAACCGCGAGTCGCAGCGCATCGAGCACGGCTGAATCGATGCTGTCGGCCGGGCGATCGGCCGCAGCTGCGATGATCGCGTCATAGGTACCGAGTCGACGCAGTGTGCCGTAGGTGAGCTCGGTCGCGAGTGCGGCATCCTGCGGGTTGAGTCGCGCGTCCGCGATGGCGGAGGGAAGCACCAGGTTCGCGTAGGCGTCCGTCTCTGAGACGGCTCGCAACACGTCGTAGGCCACACGTCTCGCCGGTTGTACCGTCCGTGTAGGCCCACGCTGCTCGGAGCGCCGCCCGTCGCCATCGCCGTGTCGTGGGGCGCGTCGACCGTGCGCCTGCGACGACCGCTTGTTCCGTCCCTCGTCGCTCATGATCCGGCCTGCAGCTCTTCGCCGCCGCGCTGTCCGCGCCACCAGTCGACCGCGTTCATCGCTCCCTTGCCTGCCGGCTGGAGCCGTGAGACGGCCAATGCTCCGGTGGCCGTGCCGATCTGGAGTGCGGTCTTGGTTCCGCGGAAGCGCCCGGGTGCCAGTGGTTCGGCATCCGGGGCGGGCACGGCCTCGAGCACCTTGAGCGGCTGCCCTCCGACGGTCGTGTGCGCGCCGGGCTCGGGAGTGACCCCGCGGAAACGGGCGAACACGGCGTCGAGCGACTGGTTCCAATCGAGCAGTCCGTCGGCGAGCGTGAGCTTCGCGGCGAAGGTCGGCGTTCCCCTCTGGGGCACCGCTTTCGCCGTGCCGTCCGCGATCGCGGACACGACGTCGGCTGTGAGCTCTGCTCCATCCACCGCGAGGGCCTCGAGCGCCTCGCCGGCTGTCGCCGTCGCGACGACGTCGACCTCACGCTTGGCGAAGACGTCGCCGGCATCGAGCTCAGCGACGAGTTGGAAGACGCTGGCGCCGAGCACCTCGTCTCCGGCGATCAGCGCACGCTGGACGGGCGCGGCTCCACGCCAGGCAGGAAGCAGCGAGAAGTGCAGGTTGATCCAGCCAGCCGTCGGCGCAGAGAGCAGAGGCTCGCGCACCAGCCCGCCGTAAGCCACGATCACACCGAGCTCCACCTGCAGGGCCGAGATGTCCGCGGTCGCGGCATCGTCGAGTCGGGCGGTCTTGATGACGGGGAGCCCCAGTTCCACGGCGGCCTGGGCCACGGGAGACGGGGTCAGCACGCGACGACGCCCGAGTGGCGCGTCAGGTCGTGTGACGACCGCAGCGATGTCGTGGGACGCCGCGAGAAGACGGAGTGTGGGCACGGCGGCGGATGGTGTGCCGGCGAAGACGAGGCGCATGAAGGTTCTCCGGAAGGGTCAGAGCTCTGGTTCGAGGATATCGAGGCGGACGGAGAGCGTGCTCTTGGTCGCACGCCCCTTTCTGCGGCGGCCGCTCACGGCCTCGGCGACCACGGCCGCGCGCAGCGCTGTGGCCACGCGGGGCCCCGCGCCGTAGTCGAACCTGACGAGCGCCCGCACGCGGGGTGGGACGTCATCTGATTCGACGGGGACCGGGCCGAGCACCGCGCCCGGAGGCAGGGCGAGTTCGGAGAGGGCGGCGAGAGCGTTGCCGACCGCGAGAACCGAGCCCTGGACCAGCGCGACCCGGGTCGTCGGGGGCATGTGCAGAGGGGCTCTGCTCTCGAGCTCGGATCGGGCATGGGCGGCATGGTTCCACGTCGCCAGCGCCTTGGCCACTGCACCGTTCACTCCGACGAGATGGATGGGGGCACCGGGCGCCGCCAGCGCAGCGGCGTTCGACCACCAGCGCAGACAGGACTCGGCGACACGCAGATCGGGCGCCTGGAGCATTCGCGGGCCGTCGAGGAGGACGACTGCGCGGTAACCGCCTTCGGCGATCGGTTCTGCGCCGCGGGTCGCGACCACCAGCGCAGGTTTGGCAGGGACACGCTCCACCGGGTGCGCGCCGTCCGCGACGATCACGCGCACACCGGGGAACGCCCTACCGAGTTCGTCAGCGGTGCGCTCGCTCCCTGACGAGGCGAGGCGCAGCTTCGTGGAAGAGCAGGAAGAGCACGCCCAGGCACTCGCCGCGCGACCGCACCACCCGCACACGGGGACGGCGCCACGATGCTTCGCGCCGAGAGGACCGCCGCAGTGGGCGCATCGGGCCGGAGCCCGGCACTCCGCGCACACCAGTGACGGAGAGAACCCCGGCCGCGAGACCTGCACGAGCACCGGCCCCTCTGCGGCCGCGTTGCGGGCGGCGAGGAATGCGGACGACGGCATCCGCTGCGCCGTGGGCTGCTCCATCTCCTGCGGTGTGCTGAGAACCACGCGCGGGAGCACGCGGCGCGCTGCCCTGACGTCGTGCAGCCAACCGAGGACGACGAGACGCTCCACATCGGTGGTGCGGGTGTGCCCGGCGAACAGGAGCGCTGAGCCCTCGAGCTCCTGCCGAAGCAGCGCCGCATCTCGCGCGTTGACATAGGGGGCCAGCTGCTCCCCCAGAAGCGGGTCGCCGTCGTCCCAGAGCGCCACCAGGCCCGCTACGACCGGAGAGTAGACGGCCGAGCGGTTTCCCACCACGATGCACGGGGCATCTTCGAGAGTGCGCAGGAAGCCGCGATAGCGGTCGGGGTTGGTCTGCCGGGAGTCGTGACGCACCACCGCCTCGGCAGGAACGAGCGTCTCGAGCGCGACCAGGAGTCGGTCGAGGTCTCGGCTGTCGGGGACGACGATGATCGACGACTTGCCGGCGGCGAGCATCCGCGCCGCGGAGGATGCCAGCAGCCTCGCCCATCCCTGCACTGCGTCGACCAGCTGGGGAATCGCCTCCACTGCCGCACGACCGCCCGAGTCGAGGACGGCATCGAGGCCTTCGTAAAGGCTGACGGTGTCTTCCGCGAGCACGAGTGCCTCTGCATCGGGTGTCGCGGCCGGTGTGTCGCGGGTCCAGGCCTTCTCCACGCGCACTTGACGTTTCGGGATCACCAGTCGCAGCACGTCGGAGGCGGAACCGGCGGCCCGATCCGCGACACGTCGCGCGAGGGTGTGCAGTCGTTCCGGGAGCACCGGCACCGTGGATACCACGCTCTCGACCTCCGAGAGCGCCCGGTCGGCGTCGTCCTCGGTGTCGATCTCGACGACGTAGCCGTCGACCATCCGCCCTGCGGTACGCAGCGGCACCTGCACGCGGACGCCCAGGGGCACGTCGCCCAACGCCGCCGGAAGGGCGTAGTCGAACAGTCGGTCGAGCTGCGGCAGGGGCGAATCGAGGAGCACGCGCGCGATGCGCCGGCTCTCCGGAGGCATCAGGACCGCGGTCCCATCAGAGCCCGGCAGCGCGGCGCAGCTCTTCGGCGCGGTCGGTGCGCTCCCAGGTGAAGTCGGGGAGCTCGCGGCCGAAGTGCCCGTAGGCGGCCGTCTGGGCGTAGATCGGGCGCAGCAGGTCGAGCTGCTCGATGATGGCCTGAGGACGCAGGTCGAACACCTCGTTGATCGCACGGGTGATGGCTTCGTCAGACACCTTGCCGGTGCCGAACGATTCGACGTACAGCCCGACGGGCCGAGCGACGCCGATCGCGTAGGCGACCTGAACTTCGAGGCGATCTGCGAGGCCCGCTGCCACCGCGTTCTTCGCCACCCACCGGGTCGCGTAGGCACCGGAACGATCGACCTTGGAGGGGTCTTTGCCGCTGAAGGCACCGCCGCCATGGCGTGCTGCTCCCCCATAGGTGTCGATGATGATCTTGCGTCCGGTGAGACCGGCATCACCCTTGGGGCCACCGGTCACGAAGGGACCAGCGGGATTGATGTAGAAGGTGACGTCATCGAGGTCGAGGCCTGTCGTCTCGAGCACCGGGTCGATCACGTGCTCGCGGACCTGCGCCTGGAGCTCTTCCTGAGAGATCTCCGGGTGGTGCTGAGTGGAGACCACGACCGCGTCGACCGTCTTCGGCGTGAAGCCGTCGTAGCCGAGCGTGACCTGGGTCTTGCCGTCGGGGCGCAGGAACGGCAGTGCACCACTGCGACGCACCTCGGTGAGACGCTCAGCGAGACGGTGTGCAGTCCACGCGGCCATCGGCATGAGCTGCGGGGTCTCGTTCGTCGCGAAACCGAACATGATGCCCTGGTCGCCGGCGCCGAGGGCATCGAGCGGGTCGACGGATGATCCGTCGCGGTGCTCCTGCGCGCTGTCGACACCGTGGGCGATGTCAGTCGACTGCTCCCCCACCGAGACGCTGACGCCGCAGGAAGAACCATCGAAACCGGTGTCGCTGGAGGTGTAGCCGATCCCGTTCACGACCTGGCGGACGATCGTGGGGATGTCGACGTAGGCGTCGGTGCGGATCTCACCCGCCACATGCACGAGGCCCGTCGTGACGAGCGTCTCGACCGCGACGCGAGAACCCTTGTCCTTCGCGATGAGGCCGTCGAGGATGCTGTCCGAGATCTGGTCGCAGATCTTGTCCGGGTGCCCTTCGGTGACGGACTCGGACGTGAACAGACGCAAGGCGCTCATCGATACTCCAGAACGGGACGGACGGAAGGAGGGTGTTGCACCCATTCTGGACCGCGCCTCCGACAGACGGGAGGCGCGGTCTCGAATATCACTCTGCGTGACGCAGGCGGAGTTTGTCCTCGTTGATCTCGTGCAGCGCGATGGTGAGCGGCTTGTCCTCGACCGAGGAGTCCACGAGCGGGCCGACGTTGTCGAAGAGGTTTCCCTCGTGCAGGTCGGAGTAGTAGTCGTTGATCTGGCGCGCGCGCTTGGCGGCGTAGATCACGAGCTCGTACTTCGAGTCGACGCGGTCGAGCAGGTTGTCGATGGGGGGATCGATGATTCCGTTGTTGTGTCCGGCCATGATGAGACCTCCTGATCAGGCGACGAGATCGTCGCGAAGACGGTGCGAAAGGCGCGCGAAGACGCTCAGCGCGCAGAGCTTGTAGACAATTCTACGACCTCGCGAGCCGCCGTGGCGACGTCCTCGTTCACGACGAGGTGATCGAACTCGTTCTGAGCGGCGAGTTCGACCTTCGCGGTGCGCAGTCGTCTGGCCCGTTCCTCGGCATCTTCCGTGCCTCGTCCGACCAGTCGATGCACGAGTTCGTCCCAGCTCGGGGGCAGCAGGAAGATCAGCGTCGCCGACGGCTCGGCGCGCCGAACCTGACGTGCGCCCTGCAGATCGATCTCGAGCAGGACCGTCTTGCCCTCGGCCAGCGCGGCGTCGATCGGTGCGCGCGGCGTGCCGTAGCGGGATCGGTTGTGCACCACGGCGTACTCGAGCAGCTCGTCGTCGGCGATGAGCCGGTCGAACTCGGCGTCGTCCACGAAGTAGTAGTGCACGCCGTCGATCTCACCCGGCCGCGGAGGTCGGGTCGTCGCCGATACCGACAGGTGGATCTCCGGGTTATTCTCGCGGATGTGCGCGGCGACCGTCCCCTTCCCCACGGCGGTGGGGCCGGCGAGAACCAGCAGCCGGCTCCGCGCATCGCGAGGGGTCGGCACCGGGAAGCGGGAGTCGAGCCACGTCTCCAGCACCCGGCGCTGGCGGGCACCGAGACCACCGAGACGCTTGACCGGGGAGATGTGCAGCTCTTCGAGAACGCGGTCGCGCTTGCCGGCGCCGATCGCCGGGAGAGCCAGCAGGAAGTCGGTGATGCGCATCGAACCCTCGACGGAGTCGGCATCCGCCGACGCGCGATGGAGGACCGTCTGCGGTGTCACCACGCGCATCGTGAGGTCGCGTTTGACCGAGGCTCTGGCGCGGCGGCGCTCGACAGCGCGGCGGGCGGCCGCGGCTCTGTCGACCTCGGGAACCGTGCGCTGAGCGTCAGACACCGGCCACCTCGAGATACTCGGAGGCCCGTGCGGAGATCGCCTCGGGCAGATCAGCAGGGCCGGCGGAGAGGATGCTGCGGCTCTCGCTCGCGATCACCGCAGCAGACATCTCACCGAACCGGGGGCGGAGATCGGCGGGCGTCGCCCCCTGAGCACCGAAGCCCGGGGCGAGGATGGGCGCCGCCGGAGCGAAGGGCTCGATACCCGCCTGTGTCCAGTCGACGGTCGCGCCGATGACGAAGCCGAAGCTCCCCCACTCCCCTGCCGCAGAGAGTTCGGCGTTGCGCGCGGAGACCTCGGCGATGACCGACGCCGACACCGTCGCGTCAGTGGAACCGGTGGAGCGCTGCAGCCCTTCAGCCTCGGGGTTGCTGGTCGCGGCGAGCACGAACACGCCCTTCCCGTACTTCTCCGCGAGGGTGAAGGTCCCATCCAGAGCACCCACTCCGAGGAAGGGACTCACAGTGAGAGCATCCGCCTCCAGAGGGGAACCCGGAGTGAGCCAGGCACGGGCGTAGTCGTCCATCGTCGAGCCGATGTCGCCGCGCTTGGCATCAGCGATGACGATCAGGCCGGCCGCGCGAGACGCGGCGAGGACCTCTTCCAGGGTCGCGATGCCCGCAGACCCGAAACGCTCGAAGAACGAGACCTGGGGCTTCACGAAACCGACCCGTCCCGCGGCCGCCTCGACCGTGCGCAATCCGAACTCGCGGACGCCCTGCGCATCGGCGGTCAGCCCCCACGCCGCGAGCAGCGCGGCGTGGGGGTCGATTCCGACGCAGAGCGGTCCCCGCGCGTGCAGCGCGGCTCGGACCCGCTCGCCGAAGCGTTCGCTCACAGTGCCGCCTTCCGGTCCAGTGCGTACTCCTGGAGGCTCTTGACCTGGAAGCCCTCGTGGGCGGCGTCCATCCCGCTCACTGCGGCGCCGAGCACCGCCATCGTGGTGAACAGTGCCTTGTCGGCGGCCACTGCCGCTGCGCGGATCTCATACCCGTCGGCACGGGCGGCCCCGCCTGACGGAGTGTTCACGACGATGTCGATCGCGCCCTCGTTGATCAGGTCGACGATGTTCTTCGCCCCCGACTCCTGCGTCTCGCTGTACTTCTCGACGACGGTGACGGCGATGCCGTTGCGGGAGAGGATCTCGGCGGTTCCCTCCGTAGCGACGATCGTGAACCCGAGCTGCTGCAGTCGGTGCGCCGGGAGGATCACGGCGCGCTTGTCCGAGTCGGCGACCGAGATGAACACGGTCCCCGACGTGGGCATGCCGCCGTAGGCTGCGGCCTGACTCTTCGCGAAGGCGGTCGGGAAATCGCGGTCGATGCCCATGACCTCGCCGGTGGAGCGCATCTCCGGGCCGAGCACGGAATCGACGGTCTTGCCGTCGGCGGTGCGGAACCGCTTGAACGGCAGCACGGCCTCCTTGACCGAGACCGGGGCGTCGAGCGGAACACGCGAGCCGTCCTGCTCCGGCAGCATGCCCTCGGCGCGCAGCTCAGCGATCGTGGAACCCGTCATGATGCGACTCGCGGCCTTCGCCATCGGGATCCCGAGCGCCTTCGAGACGAAGGGCACGGTACGGCTGGCGCGAGGGTTCGCCTCGATGACGTAGAGCACCCCGGCGCTGATGGCGAACTGCACGTTTAGCAGCCCGCGCACTCCCACGCCCTTCGCGATCGCGAGGGTCGCCTCGCGCACACGATCGACGTCGGTGCGGCCGAGCGAGACCGGCGGCAGCGTGCAGCTGGAGTCGCCCGAGTGGATACCCGCCTCTTCGAGGTGCTCCATGACGCCGCCGATGTACAGGTCGGTACCGTCGTAGAGCGCGTCGACATCGAGCTCGATCGCGTCGTCGAGGAAGCGGTCCACCAGGAGCGGCTTGCCCTCTTCGATGATGACCTCGCCGGCGGTGCGCACGAAGTAGTCACGCAGCGAGGCGGTGTCGTACACGATCTCCATGCCGCGGCCCCCGAGCACGAAGCTCGGACGCACCAGCACCGGGTAGCCGATCTCCTCGGCGATGCGCACGGCGCCGTCCGCGTCGATCGCGGTGCCGTTGCGCGGTGCGACCAGACCTGCCTCGTCGAGCAGTCGGGAGAAGAGCTCGCGCTCCTCGGCCAGGTCGATCGCCTCAGGGCTGGTACCGAGAACGGTGTAACCGGCGGCCTCGATGCCCTTCGCGAGTCCGAGCGGCGTCTGGCCGCCCAGCTGGCACACGACTCCGAGGATGGTTCCGCTGGCTGCTTCCGCGTCGAGCACCTCCAGCACGTCTTCGAGCGTCAGCGGCTCGAAGTACAGGCGGTCGGAGGTGTCGTAGTCGGTCGACACGGTCTCCGGGTTGCAGTTGACCATGACGGTCTCGAACCCGGCGTCCGACAGCGCGAACGAGGCATGCACGCACGAGTAGTCGAACTCGACACCCTGCCCGATGCGGTTCGGGCCGGAGCCGATGATGACGACCTTGGTGCGATCGGACGGGGCGACCTCGGTCTCGAAGTCGTAGCTGGAGTAGTGATACGGCGTCAGAGCCGGGAACTCTCCGGCGCAGGTGTCGACCGTCTTGAAGACCGGGCGGACGCCGAGGCCGTGGCGGACGCCGCGCACCTCTGCCTCGGTCGTGCCACGGAGCTCAGCGAGCTGCGCGTCCGAGAAGCCATGCTCCTTGGCGTAGCGGAGCGTGGCGGCATCCAACTCGGGGGCTGAGCGGACGATCTCGGCGACCTCGTTGATCAGGACGATCTGGTCGAGGAACCAGGGATCGATCGCGGTCGCCTCGAAGGCCTGCTCGATGGTCGCGCCTTTGCGCAGCGCCTGCTGCAGCGTGACGATGCGGCCGTCGGTGGGGATCTTCGAGATCTCGAGAAGCTCTTCCATCGAGCGATCTTCCGTACCCCAGTGGAAGATCGATCCGCGCTTCTCCAGCGAGCGGAGCGCCTTCTGCAGCGCGGTCGCGTAGTTGCGGCCGATCGCCATGGCCTCGCCGACCGACTTCATGGTCGTGGTGAGGGTCGCGTCGGCGGCCGGGAACTTCTCGAACGCGAAGCGCGGAACCTTGACGACCACGTAGTCGAGCGTCGGCTCGAAGCTCGCCGGCGTCACACCCGTGATGTCGTTCGGGATCTCGTCCAGACGGTATCCGAGCGCCAACTTGGCCGCGAGCTTCGCGATCGGGAAGCCGGTGGCCTTGGATGCCAGGGCGCTGGACCGCGAGACGCGCGGGTTCATCTCGATGACGATGATGCGCCCGTTCGAGGGGTCGACCGCGAACTGGATGTTGCAGCCTCCGGTGTCGACCCCGACGGCGCGGATGATGTCGATGCCGATGTCGCGCATCTTCTGGTACTCGCGGTCGGTGAGAGTCAGTGCGGGCGCGACCGTGATCGAGTCGCCCGTATGCACCCCGACCGGGTCGACGTTCTCGATCGAGCAGACGACGACCGTGTTGTCGGCCGTGTCGCGCATGAGCTCGAGCTCGTACTCCTTCCAGCCGAGGATCGACTCCTCCAGGAGCACCTCGGTCGTGGGCGAGTCGCGCAGGCCCGCGCCGGCGATACGACGCAGGTCTTTCTCGTCATAGGCGAAGCCGGAGCCCAGGCCGCCCATCGTGAAGCTGGGGCGGACGACCACCGGGTAGCCGAGCTCGCCGGCCGCGGCGAGTACCTCGTCCATCGTGTGCGCGATCCGGGAGTCCGCCACGTCGGCACCGGCGTCGAGCACCAGCTGCTTGAAGATCTGGCGGTCCTCGCCCTTGTTGATCGCCTCAAAGCTGGCGCCGATGAGCTCGACGTCGTACTTCTCGAGGATGCCGTGATTGTGCAGCTCGATCGCAGCATTCAGCGCGGTCTGGCCACCGAGTGTCGGCAGGATCGCGTCGGGACGCTCTTTGGCGATGATCGTCTCGATGACCTGCCACGTGATCGGCTCGATGTACGTGGCATCGGCGAAGTCGGGGTCGGTCATGATGGTGGCCGGGTTGGAGTTGACCAGGATGACCCGGACGCCCTCCTCGCGCAGCACACGGCACGCCTGGGTGCCTGAGTAGTCGAACTCGCAGGCCTGACCGATGACGATCGGGCCGGAGCCGATGACGAGGACGGATTTGATGTCGTCGCGCTTGGGCATTACTTGGAGTCCTTCTGGCTTGCGATGACCAGGTCGCGGAACCTGTCGAAGAGGTAGTTGGCGTCGTGCGGGCCCGCTGCCGCCTCGGGGTGGTACTGCACCGAGAAGGCGGGGATGTCGAGAGCGCGGAGCCCCTCGACCACGTTGTCGTTGAGGCCGACGTGACTGACCTCGACCTTGCCGTAGCCGTTCGGGCTGTCGAAGGTGCCCTCGATCGGAGCCTCGACCGCGAAGCCGTGGTTGTGGGCGGTGATCTCGACCTTGCCGGTCTGCTTGTCCAGCACCGGCTGGTTGATGCCGCGGTGACCGAACGGCAGCTTGTAGGTGCCGAGACCCAGCGCACGACCGAGCAGCTGGTTGCCGAAGCAGATCCCGAAGAACGGAAGGCCGTCATCGAGGACCGAGCGCAGCAGCTCGACGTGGTCGCCGGAGGCCGCGGGATCGCCGGGCCCGTTCGAGTAGAAGACGGCGACAGGGTCGACCGCCCGGATCTCGTCGATCGTGACGCTCTGTGGGAGCACGTGCACCTCGAAGCCGCGCGCGGCGAGGTTGTCGATCGTCGCCTGCTTGACGCCGAGGTCGAGCACGGCGAGGTTGCCGATCCGCTCCCCCATGGCGGTCGTCACGGTCGCGACGTCGAC
This sequence comes from Microbacterium sp. MYb54, assembly GCF_002979515.1. Lineage (GTDB taxonomy): Bacteria > Actinomycetota > Actinomycetes > Actinomycetales > Microbacteriaceae > Microbacterium. The sequence goes on from NZ_PCPA01000001.1 coordinate 432,844, forward strand.
CGAGACCTCGGCCGACAGGTTGCGTCCTGCCATCTCGGGCGCTTCGCGGACGATGCGCACCTGCTCATCGGGGTCGAGCGCCGCGTCGGCACCGGAGAAGATGCCGCCGCGCATGGAGCCGGCAGAGCGGATGTGGCGGGTGATCGACCGCGTGTCGATACCGCTGATCCCCACGATGCCGTCCTCCACGAGCACGTCGTCGAGGGAGGCGTTCGCGCGCCAGTTCGACACGACGCGCGAGGGGTCGCGCACGATGTAGCCCGCGACCCAGATGCGGCGCGACTCGGCGTCTTCGTCATTCATGCCGGTGTTGCCGATGTGCGGCGCGGTCTGCAGCACGATCTGTCCCGCGTACGACGGGTCTGTGATCGTCTCCTGGTATCCGGACATGCCGGTGGCGAAGACGACCTCACCGAGAGTGCGCCCGCGAGCGCCGTACGCGCGTCCGGTGTGGCGGGTGCCGTCTTCCAGGACGAGGACGGCGGGATCGGGAAGCTGGGCAGCGGGGGTCTGCCCGGAGTTTGTCGAGAGTGTCATGACGTTGCTCCTGTGTAGGGGGCGGCGGGGACGAGCCGCTGCAGGTCGGAGATGAGGTTCTTGGGGTCGCCGGTGGCGAGGCGCAGGTAGCTGTCGACGATCGTGTCGTCGTCGATGCTCCAGGCGATGCGCACGAGACCGCCGGGCTCCACGACACGGTCGATCGTGACCGTGGCGCGGTCGATGGCGACGAGCCGGTCCTTCGCCAGGAAGACCGTCGGTGCGCCGTCGAGGCAGAGGGCGATACCGCGATCCGTGAGCGCGAGCTCGCCGCGTGCCCGGTACGCGAGGGGCGACACCGCGAGACGCTCGAGCGGCTGCTCGTGCCGTGTCGTCGACACGTACAGCACCTCGTCGCGGCGGGCGACCTCTGCGTGCTCAGGGACACCCAGCGGGGCCGTGAACGCGGAATCGCGGCGGATTCGTCGTCGCCAGGCGAGGAGCATGACCAGCAGCACGAGGAGTGCGAACGCGATCGTGATCGCGACGGCCAGATCCCGAGCGCTCATGCGCGAAGCTCCTCGACGACGCTGCCGCCGTCGACCGTGAGGATGCCGCCGTGGATCGTGTACTCCACCCGTCCGGGGAGAGCGCGGCCGAGGTACGGCGAGTTGACGCTCCGACCGTGGAGGTCGGCCTCGGTGAAGACGCCGTCGACCGAGGCGTCGTACAGAGTGATCTGGGCGGGCTGTCCGACCTCGAGCGGCGTGCCGTGTCCGGCGAGCCGCCCGATCTGGGCCGGTGCCGCACTCATCACCCGCGCGATGTCGGCCCACTCGAGCAGGCCGGTCTGCACCATCGACTGGTGCACGACGCGAAGCGCGCTCTCGAGACCGACCATGCCGTTCGCGGCGGCCTGCCACTCGCACGCCTTGTGCTCGCTCGGGTGCGGTGCGTGGTCGGTGGCGACGATGTCGATCGTGCCGTCGGCGAGGCCCTCGCGCACGGCGAGCACATCCTCTGCCCGACGCAGCGGCGGGTTGACCTTGTAGCGCGCGTCATATCCGCGGACGAGCTCGTCGGTCAGCAGCAGGTGATGCGGGGTGACCTCGGCCGTGACGTTGATGCCGCGTTTCTTGGCCCAGCGGATGATGTCCACGGAACCGGCGGTCGAGAGGTGGCAGACGTGCAGTCGCGAGCCGACGTGCTCGGCAAGCAAGACGTCGCGGGCGATGATCGATTCCTCGGCGGCTGCGGGCCAGCCGGCGAGGCCCAGCTCGGCCGACACCGTGCCCTCGTTCATCTGCGCGCCCTCGGTGAGACGGGGGTCCTGCGCATGCTGGGCGATGACACCGTCGAACGACTTCACGTACTCCAGTGCGCGGCGCATGATGAGCGGGTCGAACACGCAGAAGCCGTCATCGCTGAAGACGCGGACCTGTGCGCGGGACGTCGCCATCGCGCCCAGCTCAGCGAGCCGCTCGCCCTTCTGGCCCACCGTGACGGCACCGATGGGCTGCACCGTGGCGTAGCCGGCCGCTTCTCCGAGCGCGAGCTCCTGCTCTACCACACCCGCGGTATCGGCGACCGGCGAGGTGTTGGGCATCGCGAAGACGGCGGTGAAACCACCGGCGGCCGCAGCCCTCGTGCCGGTGAGGATCGTCTCCGATGCCTCGTAGCCCGGCTCCCGCAGGTGCGTGTGCAGGTCGACCAGGCCCGGCAGGGCGACGAGCCCCGCCGCGTCGATGACGCGGGCGCCGGAGCGCTTCAGCCCGGTGCCGATCTCGGCGATCCGGCCGTCTTCGATGATGATGTCGGCGCTCTCGGCACCGAGCAGCTGTGCACCGGTGATGACGAGGGTCTCGTTCACAGGTCTCCCCCTCGTTCGTCGTCTCGTTCTCCTGCCAGCAGCAGGTACAGCACCGCCATGCGGACGGATACCCCGTTCGTGACCTGTTCCAGCACCGTCGAGCGGGGGGAATCGGCTGCTTCCGAGGAGATCTCCAGTCCCCGGTTCATGGGTCCGGGGTGCATCACAATGCTACCTGCCGGAAGGCCTGCCACACGCCGCGCGTCCAGACCCCAGCGACGGGAATACTCCCGCTCAGTCGGGAAATATGCGGCGTTCATCCGTTCCAGCTGGATGCGCAGCATCATCACCGCGTCCGGGTCTTCAGCCAGCGCCTGATCGAGGTCGTAGACGACGCGGACCGGCCAGAGGGACACGTTCTGCGGAACCAGGGTGGGCGGCGCGACCAGAGTGACCTCCGCGCCGAGCGTGGTGAGCAGCCAGACGTTGGAGCGGGCGACCCGCGAGTGCAGCACGTCGCCGACGATGACGACCCGCAGACCGCTGAGGTCGCGACCGCGGCTCTCGGCGCCGAAGCGGCGCTTGCGGATGGTGAATGCGTCGAGCAGTGCCTGCGTCGGGTGCTCGTGGGTGCCGTCGCCGGCATTGACCACACCGGCCGAGATCCAGCCGCTGGTGGCGAGGGTCTGCGGGGCGCCGGAGCCGGGATGGCGGACGACGACAGCGTCTGCGCCGATGGCCTCCAGCGTCTGCGCGGTGTCCTTCAGGCTCTCGCCCTTCGAGACGCTCGAGCCCTTCGCCGCGAAGTTGATGACGTCGGCGGAGAGCCGCTTGGCTGCGGCTTCGAATGAGATGCGCGTCCGGGTCGAGTCCTCGAAGAAGAGGTTCACGACCGTCTTGCCGCGCAGCGTGGGGAGCTTCTTGACCTCACGCGACTGCGTGTCGGACATGTCCTCGGCGACGTCGAGGATGCGAAGGGCAGTCGCCCTGTCGAGGGTACGGGTGTCGAGGAGGTGTCTCATTCGCCGATCGTCACCTCCTCGGCGCCATCGTTCTCGAGGAGACGAACGTTGACGCGCTCGGTGCGGGCCGAGGGGATGTTCTTGCCGATATAGTCGGGGCGGATCGGAAGCTCACGGTGCCCCCGGTCGACCAGGATCGCCAGTCGCACGACGGAGGGGCGTCCGATCGACTGGATCGCGTCCAACGCGGCGCGGATGCTGCGACCGGAGAAGAGGACGTCGTCGACGAGCACCACGGTTTTGCCGTCGATGCCGCCGACCGGGATCTCGGTGGGCTGCGGGGACCGGGTCGGGTGCTTGGCGAGGTCGTCGCGGAAGAGCGTGACATCGAGCGCTCCGACCGGGACGGATTGCTGCGCGATCTCGCTGATCAGGGTGCCCAGGCGATGAGCGAGAGTGACGCCGCGGGTCGGAATGCCCAGCAGGACGAGGTTCTCGGATCCTCGATTGGATTCGAGGATCTCGTGCGCGATACGGGTCAGCGCTCGTGAGATGTCGGCTTCGTGCAGCACAGTGCGCATGCTCATCGGCCGCTCCCTTCTCCGCCTCACAGGACGGTGTTAAAGGTTGCTTGTGAGGTCAGTCTATCGGAGCGCGGAGCCCCGGTGGATCAGCTCGCCTCCTGCAGCACGGGGTCGGTGACCTCGTCGATCTTCGAGGAGCGGATCGGGTGTCCGGCGGTCGACAAGCACCGACCGGTCTTCAGATCCCACTTCCAGTCGTGCATGCTGCACGTGAGGATTCCGTCGTCGTCGACCGTGCCGGTGCGGGTGAGGTCGGCGCGCAGGTGCGGGCAACGGCGCTGCACGACCCAGTCGCCGATCTCGGCGTCTTCGGTCTGGTCGGTCTGCTCCTGGTACCAGTTCTCGACGTACTCGATCCGGTCGACCGAGAGGCACTTGAGGAACGTGGTGAGGAACTCGTTGAACTTGCCGCTGCGCCCCACCGAGAACTGCATGGAGAGGAAGATCGAGTTCGACCAGTCGATCTCATGATCGACGATGTTCGTCGAGACCAGGTCGGCGGGAATCGTGTACCAGTAGATGCAGTCTTCACCGTCGTACTCGCGGACTTTGGCACGCGGGAAGTCGACGACCATGTCGAGCTCGCCGATGCGGAAGCGGACGCATCCGCCGACGCCGAGCCGGATCGTGCGGGACTTCTTCAGCAGCGGCTCCCACCAGGTCTTGATCGCCTCGAGCATCTCCGCGGGCGGGATGACCTCGGCGCGAGACGCCTCCTCGTCGCGGATCTCCTGCTGGCGGCTCGCCCGCTGCTCCTCGAGGTAGTCCCACTTCTCATCGAAGATGTGCGCGATCTCGGCCTCGGTGTAGAGGGTCTGCTCGCTCGTGACCGCTCCCCCGTCGACCGTGACGACGGTGCCGGGGATGAAGAGCTGCCCGTCGTACTTCGGCGCGAGCTCCTTCATGTGGGCGAGGAACTGCTTCTGATCGGTGAAGATCGACTCGCCGTTCTTGCCGAGACCATTGAAGTCGAAGAGATCGTCGCGCAGGAACATGGGGGGCCCTGCCATCGGGAAGACGTGCGGAGCGTCGACCTTCTCGATGTAGTACATCGCGCGCTTGTTCTGCGCCTCGCGCTTGAGCCGCGCGAAGTTCTGCTTGGCGTCCAGCGGCAGGTCGTAGACCATGGGCCACCAGATCGCACCGGACACCTGAGTGAAGTAGGCGTCGGGCTTGCCGAAGTCGAGCAGCTTCTCGAGATCGAGCGGGTGCGAGTCGTTCTGGTTGAGCACCGAGCCGGTGCCGTCGTCGACGCTCAGCGAGGAGTCGCCGATCGGGCCGTCGCTCGGTGCGCGAAGAGGTGTGATCATCATCTTGAGCTCACCACGCTGGATCACCTGGCCCGCCGGCGCATAGGTGATGTTCGTGTACCCGAGGGCCCTCAGGTCTTTCTCGAGGTCGTCGGTCGGGTACTCCGGCAGCAGCACCTCGATGTCCTTGCGGATGTAGCGCTCGAGGAGCTTCGGGTCGAAGTGGTCGCGGTGGCGGTGCGAGATCCAGAGGAAGTCCGCCTCGCGCCCGAAGCGCTCCCAGTCCAGGCCCCTGTTGTCGGGGAACGGGAACCAGGATCCGTAGAACGAGGGTCCGAGGACCGGGTCGCAGATGATGTTCCCGCCGACCGTCTCGATGAACATCCCGGCGTGGCCGAGTCCCGTGATCCGCATTGCATTCCTCCCGAAAGTGAACCGTTCGATTGTACCGAGGGCTCCCTGTGCGCCCGGTCGACCCGGCCGTGAGTATTCCGGTCAGCCCTCGAACAGGCCTCGGATATCGTCGGCGGAGAGCGACTGCGCGAACAGCGCCTCGTCGTCGAGCACGGCGGTGAACAGTCGCGCTTTGCGGCGCTGCAGTTCGAGCACCTTCTCCTCGATCGTGCCGGTCGAGATCATCCGGTAGACGAACACCTGGCTCTCCTGGCCGATGCGGTGCGTGCGATCCACGGCCTGCGCCTCCGCCGCCGGGTTCCACCACGGGTCGAGCAGGAACACGTAGTCGGCCTCGGTCAGGGTGAGGCCGAAACCGCCGGCCTTCAGGCTGATCAGGAAGACCGGCTGCTCCCCCGAGGTGAATCCGTCGATGACTTTCTGCCGATGTCGAGTCGATCCGTCCAGATGCGCGTACGGAATGCCGGCAGCATCGAGGCGGGCCGCCGCCAGGTCGAGGAACGACGTGAACTGACTGAACACGAGCGCCCGGTGGCCCTCGGCCTGCAGCTCGATCACGCGATCGAGAAGCACGTCGAGCTTGCGCGAGCCGATCTTCGCGTCTTCGGGGTCGATCAGCCCCGGAGCGAGGCTGAGCATGCGCATCAGAGTGAGCGAGCGGAAGACGATGAAGCGGTTGCGATCGAGGTCTTCGAGCAGGCCGAGCACCTTCTGCCGCTCGCGCTGCAGGACCACCTCGTACAGCGCCCGGTGGGACGCGCTGAGCTCGACTTCGAGGATCTGCTCCTGCTTCGCCGGCAGGTCGGGCGCCACGAGCTCTTTGGTGCGCCGCAGCAGCAGAGGACGGATACGTCGACGCAGCTGTTCGAGGCGTCGCTGCCGGTAAGCGCCGCCCTCCTCGTTCTCGGGGACCTTCCCCTGCTCGATCGGCTGGATGTAGTTCTCCCGAAACTTCCGCGCGGAGGCGAAGAGACCGGGAGCGGTGAGCTTCAGCAGCGCCCACAGCTCGCTGAGGCTGTTCTCCATCGGTGTACCGGTGACGGCGAACGTCACATCCGCACGGAACGATGCGACCGCACGATGCAATTTGGTCGATGGATTCTTCACGAACTGCGCCTCGTCGAGGATGAGTCCTGCCCACTCGACACCGGCGTACTCGGCTTCGTCGAGCCGCGCCACCGCGTAGGTCGTGATCACGACATCGATTCCGTGGAGCGCATCGGCCAGAGCCGGTCCCTGCGTGCTGCCACGCAGCAGCACCCTGAGCGACGGCGCGAAGCGATCGGCCTCGCCTCGCCAGGTGGCCAGCACCGAGGTGGGCACGACCACGAGGAACGGGCGTCGCTCCCCAGACTCCCGTGCGTGGACCATGAGGGCGAGGAGCTGGAGAGTCTTGCCGAGGCCCATGTCGTCGGCGAGGATGCCACCCAGCCGATGACTCCAGAGGAACGCGAGCCAGTCCAGCCCTTCCTTCTGGTACGGGCGGAGCTCGGCGGTGATCCCACGCGGGACGGGAATGGCCTGCACCGAGGTGGCCCGACGCAGCCCGTCGGCGATCGCGCGCCAGGTGACAGCGGGGAGCGCCTCGTCCGCGAGGTCCTCGAACTCCTCCCAGAGGTCGGTCTGGTAGCGGCTGATCCGCGGACCGGTCTCCCATTCCTCGAGCTCGCCCGACTCCTCGATGAGTTCGCGGAGCCGATCGAGTGCGTGATGACTGAGCGAGAAGTACCCGCCGTCCGAGAGGAGAAGCTTCCTCTTGCCCTTGCTGAGCGCCGTGAACAGCGGGCCGAACGGGATGGTGCGTCCGTCGATCTTCACCAGGACGCCGAGGTCGAACCAGTCAGGATCGGTGCTCTCGACCGTGGTCACCGTGATCTCCGGTTCTCCGGTCAGCTCGTGATAGCTCTTGCGTCGGCCGGAGACCTCGACGATGACGCCATCGGCCTCGAGGACGGGCACGATGCGCGTGACGAACTCTGCCGCCGCGACATCGTGAAATGCTCCCGTCGGCCCGAGCTCTTCACCCAGCTGTTCCGTCCAGACAGCCTGGACGACATCACGAATGGTGTCCTCCGCCTCGGAATCCCGCACCGCATGCGAGCTGAGCGGAAACGGCACGCGCCCGAACCCGCGATAGTCCCATTCGAACGTGTACTTGACCGTGTCACCGCGGTGGAAGGACAGTTGCAGCACCAGGCGGGGCGCAGGGAGCTCCGGAAGCTCGAGCCTGCCGACAGAGCGCACATCGATCCGGCGCGCCAGCAGCGGATAGGCATCACGGAAGAACACCGCTTCGTCTGTGACCGGCACCACGAGCCCCTCGCGCGCGGCGAGCAGCGCGTGCACGGGTTCGGCGACCGGTACCTCGGCGAGCGTCACGCGGAGCCGGGTTCCCTGCTGGAAGACCTCGTACACGCCGCTGTGACCGATCGTATGTACGGCGAACGGGGCGGCTGCGCGTCCGTCGATCGTGATGTCGGGAAGCAGCACGAGCCCGCCGTCGAGGTCGCGTTCCACCGTCGCACCGATCGTGGCACGGTCCGCAAGCACGATCGATGTGCCCTTCTGCGTCGCGACCAGCGGGATCCCGACGTCGGCCGCGGCGCGCAGGTGACCCCACAGCAGCCCGGACTCGATCAGATCGGCGACCAGCCAGTCACCGGCAGTACCGGAGAGGAGTGCGTCACGGGCGATGCTGAGCAGATCGGCGAACCATCTGGATCGGTCGCGCCCGTACTGCGTCGGCGAACGGCGCACCGCGTCCCAGGACGCCTGGCCCAGCACCCAGGCGCCTGTCGCCGGGCTCTTCTCGAGCGGGCGGATGCCCAGCAGGATCTCGCTCGTGCGCTTCGCGACGTCGCGCGGGGTCGCCGTGCGCTGCGGCCGCGAGGCCCAGGGGTTGGCCCCGCGCCCGTCCCGCATCCGCAGTTCGATACCGAGGGCGAGCTGCGTCTGGGCATCATCACGCGGAGCCCCCAGAAGCGAGCGCCAGCCTGCTGACGGTGCGCCCTCCGAACGGGAAGGGTCAAGCGGAAGGGGCATACTGCCATCCTCTCCGACACCGCCGACAGTGCCTCGCGGCGGACGGATCAGGCGGCGCGGGCCACCCGAGCGAGTACGCCGTGCACGAAGGCACCGGAGTCGTCGGTCGAGAACTCCTTCGCGAGCTCCACGGCCTCGTCGATCGCGACAGCGGTAGGAACCTCGTCGTTGAAGAGGATCTCCCACACGGCGATACGAAGCAGTGCGCGGTCGACGGCCGGCATCCGCTCCAGCTTCCAGTCCCTGCTGTGGGTGGTGATCTGCTCATCGATCTCGTCGCGCGAATCGATGATTCCGTCGACGATCTCGCGGGCATAGAGCCATGAGGCTTCGCGTGCGGGCTCGCTCGCTGCACGCTTCGCCTCGGCGGCCAGTGTCACCGCGAGGTCGTCACCGCGCACATCGGCGGAGAACAGGATGTCGAGAGCGCGCTTGCGCGCCTTCGTCCGGGCGCTCACGCCTTACTTCTCGCGGCCGAGGTAGTCACCCGTGCGGGTGTCGACCTTGACCTTGGTGCCGGCCTCGACGAACAGCGGCACCTGCATCTCGTAGCCGGTCTCGAGCGTTGCGGGCTTGGTGCCGGCCGACGAACGGTCGCCCTGCAGGCCCGGCTCGGTGTAGGTGACCTCGAGGACCACGGAGGCGGGGAGGTCGATGTACAGCGGGTTGCCGTTGTTCAACGCGATCGTCACCGCCTGGTTCTCGAGGAGGAAGTTCTTCGCATCGCCGACCGTGGCAGCACCGACCGTGATCTGGTCGAAGTCGGTCTGGTCCATGAAGACGTAGCCGTCGCCGTCGGTGTACAGGTACGTGTAGTCACGACGATCGACGTTCTCGATCTCGATCTTCGCGCCCGCGTTGTACGTGCGGTCGACGACCTTGCCCGACACGACGTTCTTCAGCTTGGTGCGGACGAATGCGCCACCCTTGCCGGGCTTGACGTGCTGGAACTCGATGACGCTCCAGAGCTGCCCGTCGATGCTGAGGACGACGCCGTTCTTGATGTCTGCGGTAGATGCCATGCGCTGCGAGTTCCGTTCGTGAGTCTGCGGGGTCGGACGGGGCCGACAGTCGATTCTAAGGGATGAGTGCTGCGAGCTGCCGCACCGCGTCTGCGTAGCCGTCGACGCCGTGTCCGACCACACGCACTGCTGCGACGCCATCGAGGTATGAGTGGTGCCGGAACTCCTCGCGCTTGTAGACGTCGGAGATGTGAACCTCGGCGAACGGGAGCGACACCCCAGTGAGCGCGTCGCGCAGGACGACGGACGTGTGGGTGAGACCTCCGGGGTTGATCACGATGGCTGCGCAGTCCTCGCGCGCGGCGTGGATCGCGTCGATCAGCACTCCCTCATGGTTGCTCTGCACCGCACGCACCTCGAACCCGAACTCGGCCGCGGCCTCGGCGGTGATCCGTTCCACGTCGGCGAGGGTCGCCGTGCCGTACACCTCCGGCTCCCGCGTGCCGAGGAGGTTCAGGTTCGGGCCGTTCACGAGGAGGATGCGCCCGCTCACGAGCCGACCTCCTGGTACGCGGCGAACATGAGCGACTCGTCGGGAGCCTGCAGCACGGTGGGCTTGGCGATGTCATCGAGCAGGATGAAGCGCAGCATTCCGCCGCGGCTCTTCTTGTCGCGCTGCATCGTGGCGAGCAGCTGCTTCCACGCACCGGCGCGGTACGAGGTGGGAAGACCCAGCGATTCGAGGATGGTGCGATGACGTTCGGCCGCGGCATCCGGCAGGCGTCCCGCGAGACGTGAGAGCTCAGCGGCGTACAGCATCCCGACGGAGATGGCCGCGCCGTGGCGCCAGCGGTACCGTTCGGCATGCTCGATCGCGTGGCCGAGAGTGTGGCCGTAGTTGAGGATCTCGCGGAGCCCCGCCTCACGGAAGTCGTCGGAGACGACCTTGGCCTTCATGTCGATGGCGAGCTCGATGGCACGCCGGAACTCATCCGTCGTCGGGTCGACCGCGCGTGCGGGATCGGCTTCGACGATGTCGAGGATCTCCGGCGCCCAGATGAACCCGGCCTTGACGACCTCGGCGAACCCGGCCGTCGCCTCGTTCGGGCTCAGACTGGCGAGCTCGTCGAGATCGCCGACGACGGTGCTCGGAGCCCAGAAGGCTCCGACGAGGTTCTTGCCCTCAGCCGTGTTGACCCCGGTCTTGCCGCCGACCGCCGCGTCGACGAGTCCGAGCACGGTGGTCGGCACCTGGATGAGCTGCACACCGCGCAGCCAGGTGGCAGCGACGAACCCGGCGAGATCGGTGACGGAGCCGCCGCCGTAGCCGACGACGGCATCGCTGCGCGTGAAGTCGGCCTGTCCCATCACCTGCCAGCAGAAGGCCGCGACCTCGATTCGCTTGCCCTGCTCGGCGTCGGGGATCTCGGCGAGCAGCACCTCACGCGGACCTTCGGCGGTGTCCGCGAGAAGGCGATCGCGCAGCTCGGCCGCGCGGGCGGCGAGGGTCGGGGGGTGCACGACCAGGATCTTGCGCACACCCGGCGCGAGGGCGGCGGAAACCTGGTCGAGGATCCCCCGTCCGATCGAGATGTCGTAGGCGTCGTTCCCTGTGACGCTGATGGTCGTCGTGCTCATCGCTGCTCTCTCCTCCATGTCACGATCTCGTCCGCGATCTTCTGCATCGGACGCCGTGAGGTGTCGAAGGTCGCCGAGGAGACCTCGGCGTACCAGCCCCGACGTTCCTCGAAGATCTTCTTCCAACGTTCCACGGGATCCTCCCCCGCCAGCAACGGTCGGCTGCTGCCACGCAGACGGTCCGCGACTGCTTCCGGACTGACCGTCAGGAAGACCACGGGCTGATGGCGCAGCAGGTCGCGCGTCGCGGCCTCGGTGACCGCTCCGCCCCCGAGCGAGATCACTCCGCCCTCGGCGAGAGCGTCGGCCACCGCCGCGCGCTCGATCTCGCGGAAATGAGCCTCCCCGTGCTCAGCGAAGATGCCGGGGATCGGCCCGTGTGCGGCGACGATGCGCCGGTCTGTATCGATGAAGGCGACACCGAGCCGACGCGCGACGCGCCTGCCGACGCTGGTCTTGCCGGCGGCCATCGGGCCGACCAGCACCAACGTCAGCGAGTCAGACGCGCTCGTCATGCGCGATGAGCGCCGCCTCGGACGCCGGTGTCGTGCGCAGCTCGGCGGGGATGCCCGCCAGGTAGCCGTCGAGGTTGCGACGCGTCTCGCGGATGCTGTCGCCGCCGAACTTCTCCAGCACGGCGTTCGCGAGCTCGACGGCGACCATGGCTTCGGCGACCACTCCGGCGGCCGGCACGGCGCACACGTCCGAGCGCTGGTGATGCGCCGTTGCGTCCTCGCCCGTTGCGATGTCGATGGTCCGCAGGGAGTGCGGCACAGTGGCGATCGGCTTCATGCCGGCACGAACGCGGAGCACGGTGCCCGTGGACATGCCACCCTCGGTACCACCGGCACGATCCGAACCACGAGTGATGCCGTCGCTGGTGGCGAAGAGCTCATCGTGCGCTGCCGAGCCTCGGCGTCGTGTGGTCTCGAATCCGTCGCCGACCTCGACGCCCTTGATCGCCTGGATGCTCATCAGCGCCTGAGCAAGACGCGCGTCCAGGCGGCGGTCCCAGTGCACGTGCGAGCCGAGTCCTGGCGGAAGGCCGTAGGCGAGCACCTCGACGATGCCACCGAGCGTGTCGCCATCCTTCTTCGCATCGTCGACCTCGGCGACCATGAGCGCTGATGTCGCCGGGTCGAAGCAACGCAGCGGATCGGCATCGAGCACCTCGACGTCGTCCGGTGTGGGCAGCGCAGAACCGGCCGGCACCTGCACCGGGCCGATCGACAGGGTGTGGCTGACGAGGCGGATGCCGAGTTCGCCCAGGAACGAGCGCGCGATCGCACCGAGTGCGACGCGGGCGGCGGTCTCCCTCGCGCTCGCGCGCTCGAGGATGGGTCGCGCCTCATCGAAGTCGTACTTCTGCATGCCGACGAGGTCTGCGTGGCCGGGACGCGGGCGCGTCAGCGGAGCGCTGCGTCCGCGCGACTTGTCGGTGAGCTCGACCGGCTCGGGGTTCATGACCTCGATCCACTTCGGCCACTCGGTGTTGCCGATGCGGAGGGCGATCGGGCTGCCGAGGCTCTTGCCGTGGCGGACGCCGCCGGAGATCGTCAACTCGTCCTGCTCGAACTTCATCCGCGAGCCGCGGCCGTAGCCCAGTTTGCGGCGGGCGAGATCGGCCTGGATGGCAACGGAGGAGACCGGGACACCGGAGGGCAGACCCTCCATGACGGCGATGAGTTCTGGGCCGTGGGATTCGCCGGCCGTGAGCACGCGGAGCATTGCTCCAGTCTCCCATGTGTTCGGACCGTTGCTGCGCCGCGTTTCGTCCGCGGCTTCTTGTCAGAGCGCAGCGCGCATGGCGCGGATGACGGCATCCTCGTCGGGGAGTTCGATCACCGGGTCACCGTGGTGGAAGATCCGGATCTGGCGGACCGCCTGGTGCAGCAGCATTCCGAGTCCGGAGACGACCGCTCCTTCGCCCCAGGACACAGCGAGAGCCGATGGCCACGGAGCGTAGGCGGCGTCGAAGAGCGTCCCGCCACTCGTCCCGAACGCGGTGGCGGTCTCGACGGGGAGCGTTGTCCCACTGGGCAAGGTAGCGATCGTCAGATCGACATCGAGGGGCGGCGCATCGAGAGGCGACACCTCCACGACCGTTCCGATCCGCTCCCCGAGGTCGACGAGTGCTGCTGCGCGCTCCGGCCGTCGAGCGCGGATCTCGACTCGACCTGCTCCGAGCTCGGAAGCTGCCACGAGTGCCGACGCAGCCGTGGCCCCGGCTCCGAGAATGCGCACGTGTCCTGCCTGGTCGACGCCCGCCTCGGCCAGCGCGTCCACGATCCCGCCGACATCCGTGTTGTATCCGGCGGGGGCGTCACCCAGAAGCAGCGTGTTGACCGCGCCAGTGAGCTCGGCGTGTCGGTCTCTTGTCGCAGCGACCCGGAACGCCGCCTCCTTGAGCGGCATCGTCAGCGAGAGACCGCGCCAGGTGCTGTCGAGCTGGCTGAAGGTCGACTCGAAGGTCTCGGCTGCGACCTGACGGCGCCCGTACTCCCAGTCCAGTCCCAGGACCCGATACGCGCTGGCATGCAGGTCAGGCGACTTGGAGTGCGCGATCGGGTCCCCCCAGACCGCCAATCGGGTTCGAGCCACCGTCTCAGCAACCGCCCTCAGGGTTCGCCCTGCACCACTCGCGCCACTTCTCGATGCCCTGCTCGTGCTCCGCCATGGTCTGGGAGAACTGCGTCTCCCCCGTCGCCAGGTTGATCGTCACGAAGTAGAGCCACGGGCCGTCCGCCGGATTCATGGCCGCTTTGATGGCCGCGTCGCTCGGGCTCGCGATCGGCGTCGCCGGGAGCCCCTTGCGCACGTAGGTGTTCCACTCGTTGTCGTCCTCCAGCGCTTCCTTGGAGCTCGACACGACGCCCTCGTGGAGGGAGCCGTAGCCGTACTGCGCCGTCGAATCCATCTGCAGGAGCATGTCGATGTCGAGACGGTTCTGGATGACCCTCGACACCTTCGCGAAGTCGTCCAGTCGCCCCTCGCGCTGAATGATCGACGCGATCGTCAGGATGCGCTCCGCATCAGCGGCAGGGACACCGGCGCCATCGAGAGACTCACGGGTGCGATCGACCATGCGCTGGATGACCTGGGGCGCGGTGACACCGGGATCGAACTCGTACACGGCAGGGAACAACCAGCCCTCGAGGCTCGGCGCGTCGACACCGTACGCCGACGGGTCCTGGACTGCAGCCTCGAAGTCGGCCAGCGGAAGCCCCAGAGTCTCGGCCATTGCCGGCAGCGACGACACGATCGTGCCCCCCTCCGACACGGAGACCGCGTTCGCCATCTTGTTGGCGTCGTTCTTGAGAGCATCCAGAGCAGCCTCAGCCGTCATCTTCTCCTGCAGGCGGTAGACGCCGGGGTAGAAGGTGACCGCGAGGTTCTCATCGACGATGTAGTCGTAGAAGACGTCCTTCGTCTTCGTCACACCCGCCTCAAAGAGGGCGGCCGACACCGGCGCACCGGTATCGCCCTGCTTGATCGTGACGAGTGCCTCGCCGCTCGCGAGCCCCGGCTCCCAGTCCTTGGATTCGCCCCAGCCCATGACGTCGCTGATCTTGTCCCCGTACGTGTTCGCTACCCAGACACCGGTCGCCGCGATTCCGCCGAGGACAGCGAGGACGATGATCAGTGCGATCAGGCATCCCTTGCGGCGCTTCTTCTTCTTCGGTCGCGCATCCACATGGTCGTCATGGGGTGCGAAAAGGTCGTCGAGCCCGCCTCCGAGGGGCGGCTCCGGCGTGGCTGCGCCGGACGGCGCCACCAGCGGCACCGCTCGCGTTGGCGTCTCAGCCGCATCGGCCGAAGCTCGGACCGGGGTCGACGAAGGCACAGCGGCCGTGGCTGGTGAAGCCGCATCGTCGGCCGAGGCACGAACCGGAACGGGCGATGGCTCGGACGGAGCGCTCGCCGTTCCGCGCGCCGGTGTGGCGGCGCCATCTTCCGAGGCCGCTTCACGAGCTGCGCGACGCGATCCGGGCAGGGGCGCGCTGTCGTCGACGGTCGGAATCTGCCGCGTGGGATCGGGGAGGTTCTCGAACAGGTCCCCCAAGCGGGAGTCGTGGTCGTGTCGGGGGGTAGCGCTGTCTCGTTCAGACATCGTCAGGCGTGCTCCTCGTCAGGCGAGATGGTGGCACCGGCCGGGTTTCCGGTGCTCTTCTCCATGTCGATCGCCTGCTGCAGAAGCACCACGGCGGCGACCTGATCCACAATGCTACGAGACTTCTTCTGAGATCTCCCGGAACTGCGCAAAGCTGCGTGCGCCGTCACGGTGCTGAGCCGCTCGTCCACGAGCCGCACGGGGAGGCCGCTTCGCGTGTGAAGCGCTGCGGCGAACTCCCGCGCATCCGTGGTCGACGCGGTGTCGGCGCCCTGCATGTTCACCGGCAGACCCACGACGAACTCCAGTAGGTCGTACTCCCCCGCAAGCTGCACGATGCGATCGATCGATGCGTCGTCCCTCGCAACCGTCTCGACCGGGACCGCGAGCATGCCGTCGGGGTCGCAGCGAGCGACACCGACCCTCGCCCGGCCGACGTCGATTCCGAGCCGCACACCGCGGCGGAACCCACTCACGCGACGTGCAGCTCCTGGCTGATGGCTTCGAGCGCCGACGGAAGGGCCTCGACATCGGCGCCACCACCCTGGGCGACGTCGTCGCGACCGCCGCCACCACCGCCGAGGATTCCGGCGGCGCGCTTCGCGAGCGCACCCGCCTTCGCACCGGCCGAGCGGGCCGCATCGTTGGTCGCCACGACCACGACAGGGCGCCCGTTGACGACTGCGCCGAGAGCCACGACCGCCGCGTCCGACCCGAGTCGATCGCGGACACCGTTGACGAGATCGCGGACGTCGTCCGCAGAAGCCACGTCGCCGAGGTTCTGCGCCGCAACGCGGAATGCGCCGACGCGCGTCGCAGACTCGACGATCGCGGGGACGAGCCCTGCGCGCTCTTTCGCCTCGAACTGAGCGATGCGCTTCTCGGCAGCCTTCAGGTTCGCGGTGAGATCGGCGATCCGCTCCGGCAGCTGTTCACGCGGAGTCTTCAGGGAGCTGGTGAGCTGAGAGACGATGGCCCGTTCTGCGGCGAGCTCGCGGAAGGCGTCGGCGCCGACGAGCGCCTCGATGCGACGGTTGGAGGCTCCGACGGAGGACTCTCCCACCAGGCTGACGAGTCCGATCTCCGCGCTCGTGCTCACGTGCGTGCCGGCACACAGCTCGCGCGACCAAGGGCCGCCGATGTCGACCATGCGCACGACATCGCCGTACTTCTCGCCGAACAGCGCCATGGCGCCTGCTTCCTTCGCCTCATCGAGCGACACGATGCGCGTGGTCACCTCGAGGGCATCCTGCACCGCACGGTTCGTGATCTCCTCGATCTCGCTGCGGGTGTCGGCGGAGAGAGCCTGCGACCAGGAGAAGTCGAACCGCATGTAGCCGGCGCGGTTCAACGACCCGGCCTGAGTGGCGGTCGGGCCCAGCGTGTCGCGGAGCGCGGCGTGCACGAGGTGGGTGGCCGAGTGCGCCTGGCGCGCGGCGCGACGGTTCGCGGCATCCACGACCGTGGTCGCGATGTCATCGACGGCCACACTCCCGCGAGTGACCTCGACCGTGTGGCTGATCAGTCCGGGCACAGGCTTCTGCACATCGAGCACCTCGAGCACGTAGCCCGGGCCGACGATGGTGCCCTTGTCGGCGACCTGGCCACCCGACTCGGCGTACAGGGTGGTCTCGGCGAGGACGACCTCTGCGACCTGCCCCTCGGAGGCGCTCCGTACCGGCGCACCGTCGACGAGGAGTCCGAGCACACGGGATTCGACCTCGAGGGCGGTGTAGCCGTCGAAGCCGGTCTCACCCAGAGCACGCAGATCGCGGTAGATAGACACGTCGGCCAACTGCCGCTTGCGGTTGCGGGCGTCAGCCTTCGCGCGCTGGCGCTGCTCCTGCATGAGCGTGTCGAAAGCGGAGCGATCGACCTTGAGGCCCGCCTCCTCGGCGACCTCGAGCGTGAGATCGATCGGGAATCCGTAGGTGTCGTGCAGCAGGAAGGCCTCAGGGCCGCTGAGCGTCTTCCCCCCGCTCTTCCTGGTCTCGTCGAGCGCCAGATCGAGGATCGTTGAGCCGGCGACGAGTGTGCGACGGAACGTCTCCTCCTCGGCGAAAGCAGACGCGGAGAGCACCGACCAGTCGTTCTCCAACACCGGATAGGCCGACTTCATGGCGTCGCGCGAGGCGGCGAAGAGCTCGGGGAACACGGGCTCATCCACACCGAGCAGACGCATGGCGCGGACCGTGCGACGCATGAGACGACGCAGGATGTAGCCGCGTCCCTCGTTGGAGGGCCGGACGCCGTCGGAGAGCAGCATGAGGGACGAGCGCACGTGGTCTGCGATCACGCGGAAACGGACGTCGTCTTCGTGCTCTGCACCGTAGCGCCGGCCGGAGAGCTCGATGGCACGGTCGAGCACCGGGCGCACCTGGTCGGACTCGTACATGTTCTCGACGCCCTGTTTGATGAACGCGACGCGCTCGAGTCCCATGCCGGTGTCGATGTTCTTCATCGGCAGTTCGCCGACGATGTCGAACTCCGTCTTGCCGCGGATGTTCTCGATGAAGTCCTGCATGAACACCAGGTTCCAGATCTCCAGGAACCTCGAGTCGTCGACGGCTGGCCCGCCATCTTTGCCGTAGGACGGACCACGGTCGAAGAAGATCTCCGAGTCGGGGCCGCCGGGACCGGGCTGGCCGGTGTTCCAGTAGTTGTCAGCGCGTCCGAGGCGCTGGATCCGCTCCGGCTTCAGCCCGATGATGTCGCGCCAGATGGCCTCGGCCTCGTCATCGGTCTCGTAGACGGTGACCCAGAGGTCCTTCTCATCGAAGCCGAGACCGCCGTCGGACTCGGAGCTCGTCAGCAGCTCCCAGGCGTAGCGGATCGCGCCTTCCTTGAAGTAATCGCCGAACGACCAGTTGCCCAGCATCTGGAAGAACGTTCCGTGACGGGCTGTGCGACCGACCTCTTCGATGTCATTGGTGCGGATGCACTTCTGCACATCGGCGATGCGCGGGTGGGGCGCAGGCACGACACCCGTGAGATACGGGATCATCGGCACCATTCCGGCGACCGTGAACAACAGAGACGGGTCGTCGCTGACCAGGGAGGCGGAGGGGACGATGAGATGGTCGTTCTTCTCGAAGAAGTCGAGGTAACGCTGCGCGATTTCCGCAGTTTTCATAAGGTTCCGGGTGTCCTTGCGTGAAGATGCCGCGCCGAAGCGCTGCTGCGGTGGTTCAGTTGTCGCCCGGCTCCGTGAGCCGTGCCTCCTGCTCGCGGTAGGCGTCGCCGAGGATCGCGGTGAAACCGTTGATCCGGGCATCGACCTCGGCGAGGATGTCGTGACCGCGCGGGTCCTTGTTCATGAAGTGAGCCGCGACGAAGCCGCCGATCACACCGATCAGGAACCACAGCACATTCTTCATGTCGTCATCCTTGCCTCTACCCGCGTAGGCGCGGTGCCTCCATCGTATGCGGAAACGACAAGAGGCGTCGGGAATCCCGACGCCTCTTGCCCTGATGCTCTCAGCGAGCAGTGTGAGCGATGCTCAGCGAGCCGCGTAGTACTCGACGACGAGCTGCACTTCACAGGTCACGGGGACCTCGGCGCGCTTCGGGCGACGAACCAGACGCGACTGGAGCTTGTCGAGCTCGACCTCGAGGTAGCCCGGAACGGGGGGCAGAACCTCGGCGTGACCGCCGGCTGCTGCCACCTGGAAGGGCTCGGTGCCCTCGCTCTTGGCCTTGACGTGGATGAGCTGACCCGGCTTCACGCGGAACGACGGGCGGTCGACGAGCTGGCCGTCGACGAGGATGTGGCGGTGCACGACGAGCTGGCGAGCCTGAGCCGTGGTGCGGGCGAAGCCCGAACGCACGACGAGAGCGTCGAGACGCATCTCGAGGAGCTCGACCAGGTTCTCACCGGTCAGACCGTCGTGACGACGTGCCTCGTTGAAGGTGTTGCGCATCTGCTTCTCGCGGATGCCGTACTGCTCGCGAAGACGCTGCTTCTCACGAAGACGGACGGCGTAGTCGCTGTCTGCCTTGCGCTTGGTACGGCCGTGCTCACCCGGAGCGTAGGGACGCTTCTCGAGGTAGCGGGCGGCCTTCGGGGTGAGCGGGATGCCAAGGGCACGGCTCAGACGCACCTTGCGGCGGTCCTGGGACTTCGTGGTCACGAAGTTTGTCCTTCCGATGACGTGGTCGCGTCTTTCACGACTCACGGACGTATCGTCCGCGTTCTGCCTTGGAGCGCACGCCGGGGCGCCAGCAAGGTGTGGTGTGAACGAGGAGATGCCCGAAAACTCGGTTTCGAGCCGCTCAAGTCTAACAGATCGCGGTTCTCCACCCGATCGGAAGCGTCAGCGGTCGCCGAGGATGCGGCGGATGCGCTCGAGCCGCGCGCCGATGTCGCGCTCCGCCCCGAGGTTCTTCGGCTCGTAGTAGTGCCGCCCGTCGAGCTCATCGGGCAGATACTGCTGCGGCACGACCCCGAACTCGCTGTCGTGCGAGTACACGTATCCGCGGCCGTGGCCGAGGCGCTTCGCCCCGGGATAGTGCGCGTCTCGCAGATGCAGCGGCACACGCCCGAAACCGCCGGAGCGGATGTCTGCGATCGCGGCATCGATGCCGACATACGCCGCATTCGACTTCGCTGTGGTCGCGAGGTAGACGGTCGCCTCGGCGAGTGGGATGCGGCCTTCCGGCATCCCGATGAACGCCACCGCGTCCGCGGCGGCCACTGCGATGCCGAGCGCCTGGGGGTCGGCGAGACCCACGTCTTCCGAAGCCGAGATCACCAGCCGCCTGGCGATGAAGCGCGGGTCCTCCCCCGCCTCGATCATGCGCGCGAGATAGTGCAGCGCGGCATCAGGGTCAGAACCTCTGATCGACTTGATGAACGCACTGATGACGTCGTAGTGCTCATCGCCCTGCCGGTCGTAGCGCAACAGCGCCTTGTCGACGGCCTGCGCGACGTCGTCGGCGGACACCTGCGGCACTCCCTCCGCACCGGGCTGGTCTCCTGAATCGTCTTCGGGGTCTGCAGCGGCGGCGTGGGACATCGCGACCGCCGCCCCCGCTTCGAGTCCCGTGAGTGCGCGTCGCGCATCGCCTGATGCCAACCGCACCAGGGCGGAGCGGGCCTCGTCGCTGAGCGCGACAGCTCCGTTGAGGCCACGGGCATCGTCGACCGCACGATCGACGAGCAGTCCGATGTCGTCATCGGTGAGGGGCTGGAGCGTCAGCAGCAGCGAGCGCGAGAGCAGCGGCGAGATGACGGAGAACGAGGGATTCTCGGTGGTCGCGGCGATCAGGATGACCCAGCCGTTCTCGACGCCGGGGAGCAATGCATCCTGCTGAGCCTTCGTGAAGCGATGGATCTCGTCGAGGAAGAGGATCGTCGTCTGCCCGTAGAGATCGCGCTGCGTGATGGCCTCCTGCATGACCTCGCGCACGTCCTTCACACCGGCCGTGATCGCGGAGAGCTCGACGAAGCGGCGCCCGGATGAACGGGCGATCGCCTGCGCGAGCGTCGTCTTCCCGGTGCCCGGAGGCCCCCACAGGATGATCGATACGGCTCCGGGTGAAGTCGCCTCCGGATCGGCGAGGGCGACGATCGGCGATCCGGCGCGCAGCAGGTGCCGCTGCCCGGCGACCTCTGCAAGGGACACCGGGCGCATGCGCACGGCGAGAGGCGTCTGCCCGGAGAGGAGCGGCGCGGAAGGGGTCACCCGCCAAGGCTACTCGGGGCGGGCGACATCCCTGTCACCGGAAGAGGTCGGCGAACTCGAGCTGTCGGGACTGCCCGGTGGTGCCGATCGAGATCTGTGCACCTGGCGCGGATGAGACCATGCGTGCCTGCCAGCCGATGTTCGAGACATGCCCTCGTCCGGACACCCTGTTGTCCGGGCTCCAGACCCGGAGCGCCTCCATGCGGAGTCCGCGACCGGTCGTACCCACCGTGGCCTCGGTCCCTGAACCCTGCGTGCACACGGGTGTCATCCACCCGATGTTCTGGACGTGCGCCTGGAGGCAGATGATCTTTCCCGCCTGCTGTCGCACGGCCAGCGCTTCGAGGCCCAGGCCCTGACCGGTGGTACCGCCGCCTGTGATCCATCCCCGTTGGGCGACGTGGCTCCGCACCGAAGCATCCTGGGGCAGCACGGTCGGAGTCGGCGTCGAGACCGGATACTTCGCGAACACCTGCGTGGCGTACCCGTTGACGTAGCCGATGCCGATCGTCGTGTAGTCACCGAGGATGTTCGCCCGGTGCCCCGGCGAGTTCATCCACCCGCCGACGACATCCGCGGGCGAGTACCCGGACGCGACGTTCTCCGCGGCTCTGCTCCATCCGCCCGGGATCTGGTTCGAGTACTGCGGGTTGTGATACATCCGGCCTTCACGCGATTGGGTCGCCGACCAGTTCTGCGCGACCGTGGTCACGGCGCCGTCCAACACGAGCGGAGCAAGCCCGTTCGCGGCTCGTGCGGCGTTCGTGTCTGCCAGGATGCGTGCGATGTCGTTGTTCGGTGGCGGGATCTCGGCCGCCTGCGTCGTCGGGACGACGCCCAGCGCGACGATGGCGCTGATGGCGAGGGCGGCGACGACGTTCCTGGTCCACTGCATGGGAATGCTCCTGTTTCGGACGGAGGCGGTCAATTGCCACCAAAGTAACCGGTCGGCACCGGTATGGCGACCCTGCCTGGTGGACCAAGCCCTGCAGAAGGCCATCGCTTCAGCGCGAAGTCGTGACGACGGTAGGCTCTGACGCGACGTCGAATGGCGACGCAGTGAGGGGAACCAGGGCAGATGGTGGCACGCGGGTCCAAGAACGCACAGCAGCGAGCGCAGGCGGAACGTGCTCGCATCCATGCGGCCCGCACCAGCTGGCACGACGGGCAGATCCGTCGCCGCGTGCGCGACAACACGATCGGCGTCATCGTCGGCGTCGTCATCGTCGCCGCTGCCATCGCCAGCCAGGTCGTGCACGCCCAGGTGGCGGCCCCTGAGCCCACGCCGTCCCCGACGATCGCTCCGAGCGAGACACCGGCCCCCTCTGAGACCCCCGTCCCGAGCGAGACGCCCGCCGGATAGCAGCCTCGGCGCGGATCAGCCACGCACCGGCAGCACGTACGACGAGGGCTCGCCGAGGAGCCGCGCCCCGACCAGCGGTCGCAGCGCGCCGTATGCGGATGCATCGCCTACCAGGATCCCGCCGAGCAGCGTGTGAGCGTCCTCCGCCAGGACGAGCTTCTTGTAGACCCCGGCGATCGGATCCGCGTACAGCACGTCGACCGCATCCGGCGTGCTGGCGAGTGCGTCGCCGAAGCTGACCACCTCGACGCCGGCCAGCGTGACCGCAGCCGATTCGTCGTATCCGGAGAACGAGACATCGCCGCCGAGCATCCTGGCGACCGCCACATCGGCCATCTCGTGCGCGGCCGTGGTGAGCCCGACGCAGCGCCCGTCGTAGCTGGCGACCTCGCCGATCGCCAGCACACTCGGGTCCGAGGTGCGGCACCCGTCGTCGATCACGATGCCACCGAACGGATGCACGTCGATCCCGGCGTTGCGGGCGAGTTCGTCGCGCGCCTGCATCCCGACTGTGAAGATCACCACGTCGACGCGTTGGAACGACCCGTCTTGGTACTCGATCGCGGTCACCGCTCCGGATTCGTCCGGATCGATCCTGGTCGCTCGCGTGCCGGTGCGCACAGTGATGCCGCGCGCCTGCAGATGCCGCTTCACGATGCTGCCAGCAGTTCCGTCGAGCTGCGCGGCCATGAGTCGATCCGCGTACTGGATGACGGTCGCATCGACCTCCATGGCCTGCAGCGCTCCCGCCGCCTCGAGACCGAGCACCCCGCCACCGATCACGACCCCGCGCAGATCGCGACCGAGCTCGGCCCCGCGCACCTGGACGAACTCGCGGAGCTCTTCGATGTCGTCGAGCGTGCGATATGCGAAGCATCCCGGCAGCGAGGAGCCCTCGATCGCGACCCGGGCCGCATAGGCGCCGGTGGCCAGCACCAAGGTGTCGTAGCGATGGATCCGTCTGGATCGGGTCAGCACGGTCCGCGCCCGGCGGTCGATCCGGAGTACCCGGTCGTCGACGATCAGCTCGAGCCGCTCGTCGTCGAAGAGCGAGGCACCGAAGGACAGATCTTCCTCAGCCACCCCGAGGAACAGCTCGCTGAGCCGAGAGCGGTCGTAGGGCTGTCGCCCCTCGTCGCCGATCATCGTCACCCGCACCGGTTCGGACACACGTTCCAAGAGCTGCTCGGCGAACCGCCGCGCCGCCATCCCCGCACCGACGATCAGGATCTCGGTGGCGGTCGAGTGGTTCATCCGTGTGGCTCCTGTCGGCGGCGATGGTCCCGCACCGAAGACGCTATGCGTGGCATGTTTCTCGGATGTCACAGGTCGTGTGTCCCCCGTGAACGATCGCATCACGGATAGGTAACGGCGCAACCTCACACCGCACGGAACCAGAAGTGAGCGGTTCGCTCCACAGATGTAACCTCGCGCGTCCTCTCCGGAAACGCCCCTCGTCCATGCTCGAGGCAGCCGAGCATCCGTGCTCCTGTCCCCGTGGAGGTCCTGTGTCCTACATCAAGCCCGCCGAGCTCGCCACGCGCATGGTCGACGCCGGCGCGTACAAGCTTCAACTGTCCACCCGCGACACCCTCATCCGCGCCTTCATGGGCGCTGCTCTCCTCACGATCGCCGCGGCGTTCGCCGTCACTGTCTCGACCCAGACCGGCCAGCCGCTCCTGGGCGCCGTGCTCTTCCCCGTCGGTTTCGTGATGCTGTATCTCCTGGGGTACGACCTGCTGACGGGTGTTTTCACGCTCGGACCGCTCGCCGTGCTCGACCGCCGACCCGGAGCCTCGTTCAGAGCCCTGATGCGCAACTGGGGACTCGTCTTCCTCGGCAACTTCGGCGGAGCCTTCCTGGTGGCGATCCTGATGGCCGTGTACTTCACGTACGGGTTCTCGACCGCGCCCAGCGCCGTGGGCGAGGCGATCAGCGAGATCGGCCACGGGAGGACAGTCGGGTACGCCGATCACGGAGCCGCCGGCATGCTGACGCTGTTCATCCGTGGCGTTCTGTGCAATTGGATGGTCTCCACCGGCGTAGTGCTGGCAATGGTGTCGGACAGCACGATCGGAAAGATCGTGGCCATGTGGCTTCCCATCATGCTGTTCTTCTACATGGGCTTCGAGCACTCGATCGTCAACATGTTCCTGTTCCCGTCGGGTCTGCTGATGGGCGCTGACTTCACCGTGTGGGACTACATCGTCTGGAACGAGCTGCCCACAGTAGTGGGAAACCTCGTCGGCGGTCTGCTCTTCGTCGGTCTGCCGATCTATTTCACCCATGGTCGTCCGAAGGCCCGGCGTGTCCGCGCTGTCCGCGCGGCCGGACGGGGGGCGCACCCCGTGGACGTCGCTGCCGACGCTGAGGATGTGCAGGTGCGAGACCGCGACCAGACCGCATCCGAGCGCGAGCCCTCACACGTCTGATCACGAGTAGCTGAAGGGGCGGATGCGGGAGCATCCGCCCCTTCAGCTGCCCGGGGTCTCTCGACGATGCGGAATGCGCGAGATGCGGTTCAGGCGGAGCGGAAGCGCTCGACGATGACCTGGGCGATGCGGGGATCCGCGCCGAGAGGGGCGGCGACCAGATCGGCGCCAGCCCGCTCCACCAGCCCGGCGAAGTACCCGGGCGCGAGGACATGGCTCGCGGCGATCACCCTGGTGGCGCCGTCCCGGCGCGCCGCACTCACGGCGTCGGCTATACGAGGATCGATCGCCGAGGCATATCCGATCGTCACCGGTGCGGGGATCAATGCGCGCAGGTGCGCGGCTGCAGCCTCGACATCGGCCACGGCGGCAGGATTGCTGGACCCTGCTGCGGCGAGCACGACATGGTCGCCGGGCAGCCAGTCATGCACAACCGCTCGCAGGCGGGTGTGCAGCACATCGGCGATCAGCGGATGGGTGCCCAGCGGCTCTGCCTGCCGGGCGTTGTCGTAGGGGTGCACCGCACGTGCGATGTCGACCGCGGTGTGGAATCCGACGGAGAGCAGCAGCGGTACGACGACGACGACGTCGTCGGCACGTTCGCGATCGACGATCTCGCCCACCTCGGGTTCCTGAACGTCGACGAAAGCCTGGACGATCCGCGTGCCCGGAATCTGCAACCGGACGAGATCGACGATGTCCGCGACCGCACGACGGCCGTCAGGGGAATCGGTGCCATGGGAGCAGGCGACGAGCGTCGTCATCGGGGTTCCCCCACAGTCAATCGGTAGCCGCGCTTGACGATCGTCTGGATCGCCCCGGCCCCACCCAGCGCCTCCCGCAACCGGGCGACGGCCATCTCCACGGCATGTGCGCTCTCCCCGCCGCGGGGCAGCGCGAGGCCGAGTTCCTCGCGCGAGAGCACGCGGCCGGCGGCGTCGAAGAGTTCACTGAGGATGCTGGCCCCGGCGCGGGAGAGCGGCACAAAAGCCTCGTCGATGAAGACCCCGCCGCTGCGCATCTCCATCGTGCCGAGAGCCGTTCGCAGTCGAGGAGCCGCACCGGAGGCATAGTGGTCGACGACGCAACGCACCAGCGAGCCGAGACGACCGCGCGCCGCGAGGGTCGTCTGCAGTTGCGCGTCCTCCAGCGGCGCTGCTGTGATCGGTCCCACCGCTGCGAGTAGCAGGCGTCCGGATGCGGCACGGCGTCGAATCGCATCGAGGGCATCTGCCCTGGCCGCGGCTCTAACCCACTCGGCAGCTCCGGGCGCCGAGGTGAAGAGCACCGCGTCCACCTCACCCGCGCCCGCCTGCACGACGGAGCGCTGCACGATCTGGGGGTCGGGCGGCGGACCCCATCGATACACCGTGAGGCTCACCACGTCCGCTCCGAGACCCGACAGCAGCGTGTCGAGCCCGTCGGCACCTGCGCCATGATGCTGGATCGCGATACGGCGTCCCGCGACCCGCTCTGTGGCGAGGTACTCCCCCACTTCTGCGGAGGTCTCGGACTCGGCAACCCAGTCGGCCGTGAAACCCGCCTGCTGGATCGCGCCGTGCGCTTTGGGACCTCGCGCGACGAACTGCGTCTTCGCAAGCGCACTCGAGAGCGCCTCGGCGAGGTCATTCTCGTGCGCCGCATCGATCCAGCCACGAAAACCCACCCCTGTCGTCACGATCAGCACGTCGGGAGGATCCGCGATGAGATCCCGGGTGCGGGCGATTAGGATGTCGTCGTCCTCGTTGGGGATGATGCTCAGTGCCGGGGCCCGGTAGGCCTGGCCTCCACGGCGTTCGAGCGCGGAGACGAGATCGCCCGCGCGGCGGTCCGCGGCCACGACGATCGTGCATCCGGTGAGGATGGGGGTGAGCGGAGCACGGATCGTCACGCCAGGACAGCCCCGATCGTGTCGTCGGCTGGCAGCAGAAGCCGCGCGCTCGCAACCTCGCCGATCACGATGACCGCCGGGTTGCGGAGACTGATCGCACGCGCGTCGGCGACCGCGTGCCCGAGAGTCGTGCGAGTGGTGCGTTGCTGCGGCGTGTGGCCACTCTCGACGAACGCCATCGGTCGCCCCGCCGGCACACCACGCGCGAGAGCCGCAGCAACCAGGCGGTCGAGACCGGCGACGCCCATCAGCACGACCGTCGTCACCGTGGCGTCCGCCAGTGCTGCCAGTGTGCCGTCACCGAGAGTGCCCTGGCCGTTCACGACGTGGAACGCGGCGGCCGTACCCCGGTGGGTCACCGGGATTCCCGCAGACTGTGGAACGGCGATCGCACTCGAGATGCCCGGGGTGACATCGACCGGGATCCCCGCGGCCAGGCACGCCTGCATCTCCTCACCGCCGCGGCCGAACACGAATGGATCGCCACCCTTGAGGCGGACGACGCGCCGCCCCTCGGTGGCGCGGGCGACGATGATCCGGTTGATCTCCTCCTGCGGAACGGGGTGCCGCCCTGGGTGCTTCCCCACGTCGATCACCTCGACGTCCGGATCGAGTCCGCGGACGATCTCGGCCGATGGTCCCAGCCGATCGGTGACGATCACGTCCGCCTCCGAGAGGAGCCGGCGAGCACGCACCGTCATGAGGTCAGCGGGGCCGGGGCCGCCGCCGACGAGGTCTACGCGCCCGCTGCGGGCCGCGCGTCGACGGCGAAGAGGCAGTCGTCCCTCACCCACGAGATCGACGATCGCGTCACGCACCGCGACGGACCTGCGGGGGTCCGCGCCGACCGTGCTCGTGACCGCCACTGTTACATCTCCGACCTCCGCTTGCGCGGTTAGCCTGGCCGATCCGTGTACGCCGTCCGAGGCATTGACGCAGAGGATCCGCTTCCGCTCGCACCGCGCGGCGACCTCCCGGTCCACTCGCGGATCGCCGGTGGCAGCGTGGACGAGCCAGGCACCGGCGAGATCCGCGCCGCGAAAGCGCCGTGACCGCCAGACCAGTCCATGATCCTCGACGAGCCGCGCCATCTCACCGTGCAGTACGGGAGCGACGATCCGCGCCCGTGCCCCCTCGGCCAGGAAACGCCGCAAACGCTTCGCCGCGACCGCACCGCCGCCGACCAACAGCACATCGCGTCCGTCCAGGTCGACCCCGAGCATCACGGTCATCGGATCTCCTCGATGTTCAGTTCCACCTGACCGTCGACGACGGCCACTCTCCACACCCGCAACGTCGCGGAATCCTTGCCCTGCGTGTCGATGCACGACCCGGTGCGGAGGTCGAACACCTGCTTGTGCATCGGGGAGGCCAGCGTCGGGATGTCCCCCCGAGTGCCGACGATCCCGCGCGACATCACGTGCGCGCCGCTGTAGGGGTCGAGGTTCGACACGGCGTGCACGCTGCCGTCGGCGAGCAGGAAGAGCGCGATCTGGACAGTACCGAAGAGCGCCGCCCTGCCCCGTTCGACCTCGAGATCGCTCACGGCGCACACGCGCACCCGGTCCGCGGTGTGGGTGGTGAGCGTCATCGTCGTACCTCCAGGGTCGTGCCGGCGATGAGGACCGATTCCCCCGCGCGCTCCTCGACCGTGGCAGGGCGCACCTGACCTCTTTCGGCCACATAGGCCAGCGAAGGGTCCGGGGTGTCGGTCGCGTTCAGGAACGACTCGAACCGACGCAGCTTCACCGGATCTCGCAGGGTCGCCGCCCACTCGTCCTCGTAGCGGTCCACATGCGCGCTCATGGCTGCATCGAGGTCGTCGCAGATTCCGAGGGAGTCGTCGAAGATCACCTCGCGAAGCCCCTCCAGTCCCCCGTCGAGCTCAGTGCACCACCCCGCAGTGCGCTGCAGGCGGTCGGCCGTGCGGATGTAGTACATGAAGAAGCGGTCGATCGCGCGGATGAGACCTTCATCGTCGAGGTCGGAGACCAACAGCTCCGCATGCCGCGGAGAGAAGCCGCCGTTGCCGCCGACGTACATGTTCCACCCGTTCTCGGTAGCGATCACGCCGACATCCTTGGACCGCGCCTCGGCGCATTCCCTCGCGCACCCCGACACACCCACCTTGAGCTTGTGGGGTGAACGCAGCCCGCGGTAGCGCAACTCGAGCCGCACCGCCATTCCGACAGCATCCAGGACCCCGTACCGACACCAGGTGGAGCCGACACACGACTTGACCGTGCGCAGTGCTTTGCCGTAGGCCTGCCCCGACTCGAAGCCGGCGTCGACCAACCGCTGCCAGATCTGCGGAAGCTGCTCAAGACGGGCGCCGAACATGTCGATCCGCTGGCCGCCGGTGATCTTCGTGTACAGACCGTATGTCTCGGCGATGTGGCCGATGGCGATGAGCCCGGCCGGGGTCACCTCACCGCCGGGCATCCGCGGGACGACCGAGTAGGTACCGTCCTTCTGCATGTTGGCCATCACATGATCGTTGGTGTCCTGCAGCGCGGCGTTCTCTCCGTCAAGCACATGAGCGCCGACGAGGACGGCGAGGATGCTGGCGAGTGCGGGCTTGCAAATGTCGCAGCCTCGTCCGCTGCCGAAGCGCGAGATGATCGAGCTGAACGTCGAGAGCTCGGAGACCCGCACCGCGTCGAAGAGCTGCCGCCGTGACATCGCGAAGTGCTCGCACAGGGCGTCGGACGTCGTCTGTCCGAGCTTGGTCAGCTCCTGGCCGACGAGCTTCTTGACGCTGAACATGCACGATCCGCACGTCGCACCCGCTCTGGTACAGGCTTTGACCGCGGCGGCATCCGCACAGCCCTCAGTGTGCACAGCAGCGCGGATGCGTCCGGCCGTCACGTTCGAACAGGAGCAAACGACCGCATCGTCCGGCAGTTCGCTGTCCGGGAGCGACATACCGCCTGCCGGCAACAGATACGCGGCCGGATCCGCACCCAGCGGCGCCCCCACGAGCGGACGGAGTGATCCGTACGCCGACGCATCGCCCACGAGGATTCCGCCGAGCAGCGTCTTGGCGTCATCCGAAAGGACGAGCTTCTTGTAAACGCCGTTCACGGGGTCCGTATACACCACATCCAACGCGTTCGGGGTCGCGGCCATCGCGTCACCGAAGCTCGCGACATCGACACCTGAGAGCTTGAGCTTGGCTGCGTCGTCGTAACCAGGGAAGGTCGCGTCACCACCTAGCAGGCGAGTCGCTGCGACCTCGGCCATCGCATACCCGGGGGCCACCAGCCCGACCGACCGGCCGTCGAAGCTGGCGACCTCGCCGATCGCAAGGATGTTCTCGTCCGCGGTGCGGCATCGCGAATCGATGAGCACTCCGCCCGACGGATGCACTGCGAGCTGAGCGAGACGAGCGAGCGAGTCTTGCGGGCGCACGCCCACTGTGAAGATCACGAGGTCCGTCGAGCGCATGCTGCCGTCCTGGAACTGCAAAGCCGCCACCGCCCCGGAGGCGTCAGGATCAAGCCGGGTGGTGCGCGCTCCGGTGTGCACGGCGATGCCCTTTGCCTCGATCAGACGGCGCAGGATGGCCCCGCCGGCCTGATCGAGCTGGGCGGACATGAGGCGATCGGACGACTGCACCACCGAGCACTGCACATCGAGCCCCTGTAGCGCGCCAGCGGCCTCGAGTCCCAGCAGCCCGCCGCCGATGACCGTTCCGCGAAGGGGACGGCCGAGCGCGACGGTCCGCAGGGCGACGTAGGAGCGGATGGCGGCGACATCGTCGAGTGTGCGATAGACGAAGCATCCCGGAAGGTCTGCGCCGTCGACGGCCGGTCGCATCGCGAAGGAGCCCGTCGCGAGGACCAGCGTTCCGTAGGTGTGTTCCGATCCAGAGCGCGTGCGAACCGAGCGCCGGGAACGGTCGATTCCGGTGACGCGATCATCGCCGATGAAACGCACGCCATGGTCCTGGAGCACACGTTCATCCAGCGTGAGGTCGTCGGTGCTCATCCCCGTGAAGTACGAGGTCAGGCCCACACGGTCGTAGGGCGCTCGCCCCTCCTCGCCGATGACCGTGACGGTCGGACCGCCTTGCCCACCCCGTCGAAGGCTTTCGACGAAACGGTGCGCGACCATCCCGGCGCCCACCACTACGACATCCGACGATGTGCTCTCCCGAACCACCACGAGCTCTCCTCTGTTCGTGTACTCGACGATATGGACGCGGTGTTTCGTGAAGCGCCCGCTCGGTGTTACACCGATCGAACGTTCTGCTCACAACTGGGTAACGGTGATGTGAGATCACATGCAGGGGGCCAGTCCGGCACGGAAGCGCGGCGCGTACTAGGCTGAGCACCGTCCCTTCCGCCTCCCGCGGCCCGACCGCGCAAGGAGAATCACGTGTCTGCCACCGAGCCTTCGAAGCCGACTCCACCCGTTCCTGCACCGCCTGCCAAGCCGATGCCACGCAAAACGCCGATCCCGGCCAGCGTCGCACCGATCACGACCGCACCGGTCTCTTCATCGACATCGGCCGAATGGGGTCGAGTCTCCGAAGACGGCACCGTCGAGGTCAAGGAAGGCGACGCCTGGCGCGTCGTCGGCCAATACCCTGACGGCACGCCTGACGAGGCACTCGCCTACTTCGTGCGCAAGTACGACGACATCGCTTTCAAGGTGCACGCGCTCGAGCAGCGCCACCAGGCCGGCGGAGCGGCGGCCAGCGACCTCGTCAAGCAGGCCGGTCACGTGCTGGCCGAAGCCACGGATGCCGCCGCCGTCGGTGACCTGGCGGGACTGCGCGACCGACTCACGGCTCTCACGTCGTCGCTGTCCGAGGCGACGGAGCAGGAAGCTCAGCAGGCCAAGGAACTCGTCGATCAGGCGATCGCCGAGCGCACCGCCCTTGTCGAACGAGCTGAGGCGATCGCTGCACGCGACCTGAGCAAGGTCCAGTGGAAGCAGGTCACTGCCGAACTCGGTGAGCTGTTCGACACCTGGCAGGCCCAGCAGCAGAGCGGTCCGCGCCTGTCGAAGGGCGTCTCGCAGCAGCTCTGGAAGCGATTCCGCGATGCACGTGCCGTCGTCGACAAGCAGCGCCGCGCGTTCTACTCCGAGCTCGACGACGTGCACAAGGCCGCTCGCGACGCGAAGACCCGCCTGGTCGAGCGTGCCGAGGCCCTCGCGCCGCGCGGCACAGACGGAATCCCCGCCTACCGGAACCTCCTCGACGAGTGGAAGGCATCCGGACGGGCCGGCCGTAAGGCCGACGATGCTCTCTGGGCACGCTTCAAGGCTGCCGGTGACGCGCTCTACGCGGCGCGTGCGGAGCAGTCCGCCGCCGAGGAAGCCGAGTCAGCGCCGAAGATCGAGGCCCGCGAGGCACTCCTCGAAGAGGCGAAGGCCGTCGCGGACGAGTCGAACATCAAGCGCGCTCGCGCCCTTCTCACGCGCATCCAGCGTCAGTGGGACGAGCTCGGCCGTGTCTTCCCCCGGGAGAAGGAGCGCGCGCTCGACGACAAGCTCCGTGCGATCGAGCAGGGTCTCAAGGGCCGCGAAGACGTGGACTGGAAGAAGAACAACCCCGAGACCAAGGCGCGCGCGAACGACATGAGCTCGCAGCTGCTCGAGGCCATCGAGAAGCTCGAGGCCGAGGTCGCCGCTGCAGAGAAGTCGGGCGACAAGAAGGCCGCCAAGGCCGCGACCGACGCCCTCGAGGCTCGCCGCGCCTGGCTGAACGCCCTCGGCAGCTGATCGGTTCTCCACAGGTAATCCGCGACTGCTGAAGACGCGGGGTGCACTGCGCCAGACTGGCGTGATGCACCCCGCGTTTCTGTATGTCCCCGGCGAGCGGTTGAGTCAACCGGAGCTGAGTGCGGCGCGCATCGACGGGCATGTGGTCGAGGTGGGCGACGCGTATGTCCCCGCCGACCTGGTGGAAAGTCCCGATGTCAGGGCCAGCACTATCGCATCGCTCATACAGCCGGGTACCGCCGCATCAGGCCCGACCGCCGCCTGGATCCACGGCGCAGGCGATGCCCCGCCTGCAGTGCATCATGTGAAGCGCTGCGTCGAACGACGGATCCGCCCGGTAACCAGCTCGCGACTGGTCTTCCATGACACGGTGCTGCCGGCTGACGACCTCGAGATGATCGGCGGAGTCCCGGTGTCGATGCCGGTGCGGACGATGCTCGACCTCGCCACGACGTTGCATCGCGATCCTCGTGTGCTGACGTGGATGCACCGTCTCGCCATCGTCTTCCCCGATGCACCTGAGGCCGCGGGTGCCGTGTTGCGCGGCATGCGACGCGTCCCCGGAAGTCGCGCCGGATTGGCCGTGCTGGAGAGGCTCGAGTTTAGGACGAGGTGACGCGGTACACGTCGTAGACGGCATCGATGCGTCGCACGGCATTGAGGACACGGTCCAGATGAACGGCGTCTCCCATCTCGAACACGAACCTGCTGAGCGCCAGTCGCTCATCGGTCGTGGTGACCGTCGCCGAGAGGATGTTGACGTGGTGCTCGCTCAGCACTCGCGTGACGTCGGAGAGCAGTCCTGAGCGGTCGAGTGCCTCGACCTGGATCTGCACGCGGAACACGCTCTTCGTCGTCGGCGCCCAGGATACTTCGACGAACCGGTCCTGCTCGGCGCTCAAGGCCTTGACGTTCACGCAGTCCGAGCGGTGAACCGAGACGCCGCTACCGCGCGTCACGAATCCGACGATCTGGTCTCCGGGGACGGGAGTGCAGCACTTCGCGAGCTTCACCAGGATGTCGTTCGCGCCGCGCACGAGCACCCCGGAGTCGCCGGAGCGGGGTTCGCGCGTCGAGACGGTGCCGGGAAGATCGATGGCACCAGTCGTCGGATCGTTCGCGGCGACCAGAGCGGTGACCTTCTCCAACACCGACTGCGTGGAGACGTGCCCCTCGCCGACGGCGGCATAGAGCGCGGAGACGTCTTCGAAGTGCATCCCCCTCGCCACCTCGGTGAACGAGTCATGACTCATCAAGCGCTGCAGCGGCAGGTTCTGTCGACGCATCGCGCGGGCGATGGCCTCCTTGCCCTGCTCGATCGCCTCTTCGCGCCGCTCCTTCGTGAACCATCCACGGATCTTGTTGCGGGCTCGAGTGCTGGCCACGAAACCGAGCCAGTCCTGGCTGGGACCGGCATCGGGATTCTTCGAGGTGAATACCTCGACCACATCACCGCTCTTGAGTTCCGACTCCAGTGGCACGAGTCGACCGTTGACCTTGGCGCCCATCGTGCGATGGCCGATCTCGGTGTGCACGGCATAGGCGAAGTCCACCGGAGTGGCGCCGGACGGGAGTCCGATCACGCGCCCCTTCGGCGTGAAGACGTAGACCTCTTTCGCGCCGATCTCGAAGCGGAGCGACTCGAGGAACTCACCCGGGTCGGCAGTCTCTGCCTGCCAGTCGGAGATGTGCGCGAGCCAGGCCATGTCGGTATCGGAGGCGCGCACCTCGGTCTTGCTGCCGCCGTTCATCCGCTCTTTGTACATCCAGTGCGCGGCGACGCCGTACTCGGCCTGCTGGTGCATCTCGTGCGTGCGGATCTGGATCTCGACCGTGCGACCGGCCGGACCGATCACGGTCGTGTGCAGCGACTGGTAGAGGTTGAACTTCGGGGTTGCGATGTAGTCCTTGAACCGACCGGGCAACGGAGTCCAACGCGCATGGATCGCGCCGAGGACCGCATAGCAGTCACGCACAGAGGCCACGATGACCCGAATGCCGATCAGGTCGTAGATGTCGTCGAACTCGCGGCCCCGGACCACCATCTTCTGATAGACCGAGTAGAGCTGCTTCGGACGACCCACGACCTTGCCGCGGATGCGGAGATCACGAAGATCTTCGTCGATCTCCTCGACGACCTGGTTCAGGTACTTCTCACGCTGCGGGGTGCGCTGCGCGATGAGGCTGTGGATCTCGTTGTAGATCTTCGGGTGCAGCACCGCGAACGAGAGGTCTTCGAGCTCGGACTTGATCGCCTGGATACCGAGGCGGTTCGCCAGCGGCGCGTAGATCTCCAGGGTCTCCTTGGCCTTCTTGGCCGCCTTCTCGGGCGGCACGAAGCCCCAGGTACGCGCGTTGTGGAGACGGTCGGCGAGCTTGATCAACAGCACCCGGATGTCTTTCGACATCGCGACGATCATCTTGCGGACGGTCTCGGCCTGGGCGCTCTCGCCGTATTTGACCTTGTCGAGCTTGGTGACGCCGTCAACGAGCATCGCGACCTCGTCACCGAACTCGGCGGTGAGGTCGGTCAGGGCATAGCCGGTGTCCTCGACCGTGTCGTGCAGCAGTGCCGCTGCGATCGCGCGTGGTCCGAGGCCGAGCTCGGCCAGGATCTGGGCGACCGCGAGCGGGTGCGTGATGTACGGCTCGCCGCTCTGTCGCTTCTGACCCTCGTGCTTCTCCTTGGCGACCGCATAGGCCCTCTCGATGACCGAGAAATCGCCCTTGGGGTGATTCGCACGCACGGTGCGGATCAGGTTGTCGAGGTCGTTGATCCGGGACGCGCGGGAGAAGATGCGAGGAACCAGCCGTCGCAGACTGGAACCCTGCGATGACGTCTGCGGTTCCGCCATCAACTCACCTCCCGATCAATTCATCCTACGCGTGCTGGACGGGAGGAGCTCCCGCCGCGGAGACCGGTCAGGCCTCGACGGACGCCTTGCTGCGGGCCTCGCGGATGCGGGCGTCACGCGCCTTGAGCTGCGGCTCGTTCTCGCGGAACAGCGAGTAGAGCGGAGCAGCCACGAAGAGCGTCGAGTACGTCGCGACGAGGATGCCGACGAAGATCGACAGCGAGATGTCGGTGAGCGATTCGGCACCGAGCCAGAAGGCACCGATGAAGAGCACGGCACCCACCGGCAGCGCCGCGACGACCGATGTGTTGATCGAGCGGACGAGAGTCTGGTTCACCGCGAGGTTCACCGATTCCCCGAACAACCGGGCAGATTTCTCCCCGTCCTCGGTCGTATTCTCTCGAACCTTGTCGAACACCACCGTGGTGTCGTACAGCGAGTACGCGAGGATCGTCAGGAAGCCGATCACGGCCGCGGGAGAGATCTCGAAGCCAGCCAGCGCGTAGACGCCGACCGTGATCACGAGCACGTCGAGGAGACCGATGATCGCGGCCGCCGACATCTTCCAGGTGCGGAAGTAGATCGCCAGGATCAGGAAGGTGAGCGCCAGGAAGATCGCGAGACCCCACAGGGACTGCTTCGTGACGTTCTCACCCCAGGCTGGGCCGATGAACGACGAGGTGACAGCCGACGGCTCGACCTCGTAGGCCTCGGCCAGCGCGTCGGCGACCTGCTGCGTCTCTTCGGCGCTCATCTGGTCGGTCTGGACACGGACGTCCTTGCCGCTGACGACGACCACCTTGGTGGCGGCCCCCGGCACGACGGACTGCACGGCAGTGGTCGCAGTGTCCTGCTCGACGCTGTCCGGTGCCTGCACCGTGAACTGCGAACCACCGGTGAATTCGATCGAGAACTGGATCGGGCGGATGAGCGGCACGAGTGCCGAACCGACGACGAGCACGATCGCGATGATGAACCACAGACGACGCTTGCCGACGAACGGGAAGGACGTCTTGCCCGAGTAGAGGTTGTTGCCGAACTCATTCATGGAAGGCATCAGGCGTCTCCCTCACTTCCGGCGTTGGTGGGTTTCTCGCCCGTGGTGAGGGCCTCGGCGCGCTTGCGTTCCGCAATGGTCTGTCTGCGATCCGCCTCACCGCGGGAGCGGGCGTTCTTCGCGCCGCGGCCGGCGGTCGCAGTGGTCACTTCGCGGTACTGCGAACGGCTGCGGTACACGGCTCCCAGTGCTTCGGGATCGAGCCCGGACAGCTTGTGGCCGCCACCGAAGAATCGTGTCCGCGCGAGCAGCTGCATCACGGGGTGGGTGAAGATCACGAAGATGAACACGTCGATGAGGGTGGTGAGTCCGAGCGTGAACGCGAAGCCCTTCACAGTGGCGTCGGCCAGGATGTAGAGGACCAGCGCTGCCAGGATGTTGATCGACTTCGAGATGTAGATCGTGCGCTTCGCGCGCCCCCAGCCGTCCTCGACCGCAGCGGTGATGGATTTCCCGTCGCGGAGTTCGTCTCGTATTCGTTCGAAGTAGACGATGAACGAGTCGGCTGTGAAGCCGATGGAGACGATCAGACCGGCGACACCGGCGAGCGAGAGGCGGAAACCGATGCGCCAGGCCAGGATGCAGATGATGATGTAGGTCAGGATCGCCATTACCGCGATCGACGCGATGATCACCGACCCGAGCGCGCGGTAGACGATGAGCGAGTAGATCGCCACCAGCGCGAGACCGATGAGACCGGCGATCAGACCGATCTGTAGCTGCTGCGTACCCAGGGTCGCGGAGATCGTGTCGGAGCTCTGAACCGTGAAGCTGAGGGGCAGGGCACCGAACTTGAGCTGATCGGCGAGAGTCGTCGCGCTCTCCTGCGTGAAGCTGCCCGAGATGCTCGGCTTGCCGTCGAGGATCTGACCGTTCATCCGCGGCGCGCTGATCACGTTGCCGTCGAGGACGAAGGCGAACTGATCGCGAGGCGACAGGTTGTCGAGGCGGTTCTGGTTCAGACGCGTGCTGACCTTGCCGAACGCGTCAGCGCCGTCCGCGTTCATCGTGAGCTGGACGAGCCATGCTCCCGACTTCGGGTCGCGGCCGGCCGAGGCATCCGTGACGGCCGTGCCGTCGAGCTCAGCCGGTCCGAGGATGTACTTCGCGGAGCCGTCGGCCGAGCACGCGATGAGCGGCTGGTCCTTCGGCGCCTTCGCGGCGTCGTTGTCGGGGTTCGCGCAGTCGTATGCCTGGAACTCTGCAGCCAGCTTGTCGGTGACCCAGGAGAGGTCGCTCGCGTCGGTCGGCTCAGCCGTCGGCGTCGAGTTCAGGCCCGGGTCCGGGCTGGGGTACGGCGTGGAGTTTCCGTCTTCGCCGACGAACTCGTTGGTCGCCGCCGTCGTGTAGAGCACGGGACGGAACTCGAGCTGAGCGCTGGACTGGATCCGCTCCCGCGTCTGCGCGTCGGCCTCACCCGGAATCTGGACGACGATGTTCTGTCCGCCCTCGGTCGTGATGTCGGCCTCGGCGACACCGGACGCGTCGACACGCTGGCGGATGATCGCGGCGGCCTGGTCGAGCTGCTCGGAGGAGGGAGCAGCCCCATCCTCCGTCTCGGCGCTCAGGACTATCTGCGTGCCGCCCTGGAGGTCGAGCGCGAGCTCAGGCGACCAGGAGCTGGCCGCTTCCCCGTTGCTGTCCTTGAAGACGTAAACACCCATGGCGTTGATGCCGAAGAGCACGCCCGTCACGAGGAGCAGGCCGAGAAGGACCCGCCAGGCATGACGGACAGGAGAGGATGAAGCCACGTGTGTTCAGCTTTCTGGGAGGACGGAGATCCGAGAGGCCGCGCCGGCCGCGGACTTACTTGTCGTCGGCGTCGCGCTCGAGACGGGCGCGCGTCTCCTCGGGGGTCTCGACCTCGGGAGCGATCGACGCATCAGCAGCCGGCTCCTCGATCTCGTCTACGGGCGACTCGACGATGGCGTCCTTGGGCTCGACGACGCGCAGGATGGCCTGGCTGTGGACGTCGATGATGGTGCCGGGAGCGATCTCGACGAGGGCCGGGGTGTCGAGGTCCTCGGGGTCGTACGAGACGATCGTCCCGTAGATGCCGCCCTGCAGGAGCACCTTGGCGCCGGGGACCGTCTTGGTCGCCTTCTCCTCCTGCTCCGCCTTCATCGCCTTCGTCCGCTTGCGCGTGTTGAAGATCATGAAGACCAGGAGGACGGCAAGAAGACCGAAGAGGAGAAATTCCATGGGCATGGGGGAAGCGCCTTTCTCAGGTGCACGCTCCAGCCTTTGGGCGCGCGAAGGTAACCGGGAAGTCTTCAGTGATTATAGGTCATTCAACTTAAGCATCCCGTCCGGATGCGCCACGCCCAGATGCGCGTACGCCTCCGGCATCGCCACGCGACCACGCGGAGTGCGTCCGAGGAACCCGATGCGAACGAGATACGGCTCGACGACACTCTCCACGGTCTCAGCCTCCTCGCCGACGGCGACGGCGAGCGTGCTGAGGCCGACCGGTCCGCCGCGGAAACGGCGGACGAGCGCTTCGAGAACCGCGCGATCCAGCCGGTCGAGGCCGATCGGATCGACGTCGTAGAGCTCCAGCGCCGCCCGGACTTCGTGGATGGTCGCCACGCCGTTGGTGTGCACGAGCGCATAGTCGCGCACCCGACGAAGCAGACGATTCGCGATACGGGGTGTGCCGCGAGAGCGACGCGCGATCTCGGAGAGAGAGTCCCTCGGGAGGTCGACG
The DNA here is from genome assembly GCF_002979515.1 of Microbacterium sp. MYb54. Classification (GTDB taxonomy): domain Bacteria; phylum Actinomycetota; class Actinomycetes; order Actinomycetales; family Microbacteriaceae; genus Microbacterium. The sequence goes on from NZ_PCPA01000001.1 coordinate 471,816, forward strand.
CCGAGGACGGCGGCCGAACGTGCGATCACCTGCTCCAGTTCGGGCTCATCGTAGAACTCCAGGTGTCCGGTGAACCCGAAGCGATCGCGCAGCGGGTTCGGCAACAGACCGGAACGCGTTGTCGCGCCGACCAGGGTGAACGGCGACAGCTCGAGCGGGATGCTCGTGGCGCCGGCGCCCTTGCCCACCATGATGTCGATGCGGTAGTCCTCCATCGCGAGGTAGAGCATCTCCTCCGCGGAGCGCGCCATGCGGTGGATCTCATCGATGAAGAGGACTTCGCCCGGCACCAGGCTGGACAGGAGGGCGGCGAGATCTCCGGCGTGCTGAATCGCCGGGCCACTGGAGAGTCGGAGCGGACGCTCACTCTCATGCGCCACGATCATCGCGAGCGTGGTCTTCCCGAGACCAGGAGGCCCCGCCAACAGGATGTGGTCGGCGGGCCGGCTCTGGATGCGTGCGGCTTCGAGCAGCAGCTGCAACTGTCCGCGGACCTTCTGCTGTCCGACGAATTCACCCAGGCTGGTGGGCCGCAGGGCGCCTTCGATCGCGAGTTCGGTCTCGTCGGAGGGCTCGGCGGCGTCGAGGGGGTCAGACACGGGCCTGGCCTCCCTGCGCCGGCCCGAGAAGGGCGAGCGTGCGGCGCAGGAGCGAGGCGACCGATGCGCGCTCGCCCTCCGTCGCTTCGGCCGCGGTCTGCGATGCCGCCTCGACAGCGACCTTCTCCGACCAGCCGAGGCCGACCAGCGCCGCTGCGACCTGCGACACGACGTCGGTGCCGCCTGCGGCGATCGGCTTCGACGGTGCGGCGAAAGCCTGCACCTTGCCGGTGAGCTGGAGCACGATGAGCTTCGCGGTCTTGGGGCCGATGCCGGACACGCGCCGGAAGGGAGCGTCGTCTTCTGCCGTGACCGCTTCGGCGATCTGATCACCTGTGAGGTGCGAGAGCACCCCCAGCGCCGACTTCGGACCGACGCCCGTGACGCTGATCAGCAGACCGAAGATCTCCAGCTCGCCGCGGTCGGCGAATCCGAACAGCGACAACGAGTCTTCGCGGACGATGAGGCTCGTGTGCAGGAGGAGCTTCTCCCCCACCGTCGCCGTGTGCGCGACGTCAGCGGGGACGGCGACGGCGAACCCGACTCCGCCCACGTCGATGACGACCTGATCGGATGTCGCATGCAGGACGACACCGTGCAGAGAGGAGATCATCTTCTCAGCCTACGGCGTCGCTCGTATCTATGTTCGAGCGACACGCTTCTCCGCGGCGGCCCAGGCGCGCTGCGCCGGAGTCAGTGCCCCCTGGCCGGAAGCGGAGGGCCCTCCTCTGCGCCACGCATGGCAGAGGGCGATGGCCAGGGCGTCAGCGGCGTCAGCGGGCTGTGGAAGCTCGTCGAGGCGCAGGATGCGCGCGATCATGGTCTGCACCTGACGCTTGTCGGCTGCGCCGTATCCCGTGACAGCCGCCTTGACCTCGCTCGGAGTGTGGGTCGCAGCGGGCAGGCCGGACTCGGAGGCGATCAGCAGCGCGACGCCGCTGGCCTGGGCCGTTCCCATGACCGAGTGCGTGTTCTGCTGAGCGAACACGCGCTCCACAGCCACCGCATCCGGACGATGCTCAGCGATCACGGCGCGGATGCCAGCGGCGACGATCGCGAGACGATCGCCGATCTCGGCATCCGGCGACGACCTGATCACCCCGACGTGCACGAGCGTGCCGCGGCGCGAGCCGTCAACGTCGACGACGCCGACGCCGCAGCGGGTGAGCCCGGGGTCGATGCCGAGCACGCGCAGGGTGGAGGTCACTCCCCCAGGCTAGGCGGCGGAACCGACACCGGCCTTCCGGCGCGCCTAGGCCTCGTCGTTCTCGAGCTCCGCCTGCACCTCGGCGGTCAGATCGAAGTTCGTGAACACGTTCTGCACATCTTCGCTGTCTTCCAGAGCGTCGATCAGACGGAAGATCTTGCGGGCGGTGTCTGCGTCGATCTCGACCTTGAGGTTCGGCACGAACTCGACGTCGGCCGATTCGTAGTCGATCCCGGCTTCCTGCAGCGCGCTGCGCACCGCAACCAGGTCTGTCGCCTCGGTGATGACCTCGAAGCCCTCGGCGTGCGGCTCGATCTCCTCTGCGCCCGCCTCGAGCGCCGCCATCATGACGTCGTCCTCAGTCGTGCCATCGGAGCCGACGACGATGACACCCTTGCGGCTGAAGTTGTAGGCGACGCTGCCCGGGTCGGCGAGCGTCCCACCGTTGCGGCTGAGCGCCGTACGAACCTCAGCGGCCGCGCGGTTCTTGTTGTCGGTCAGACACTCGATCATGAGCGCGACGCCGTTGGGTCCGTAGCCTTCGTACATGATCGAGGTGTACTCGACGACCTCGCCGCCGATGCCGGCACCGCGCTTCACTGCGCGGTCGATGTTGTCCTTGGGGACCGAGGTCTTCTTGGCCTTCTGAACGGCATCGAAGAGTGTCGGGTTGCCGACGAGGTCTGGTCCGCCGAGCTTCGCCGCAACCTCGATGTTCTTGATCAGCTTGGCCCAGGACTTCGCGCGCCGCGAGTCGATGATGGCCTTCTTGTGCTTCGTGGTCGCCCACTTGGAATGCCCGGACATAAGTCTCCGCTCGTCGTATCCGCGTGAGCTCGCACTCAGCGCGTCGTCCAGTCTAACGAACGGCGCAAGTGCAGCAGGATGGATGCATGCGCCGATCGCGACACATCACTCCTGCCCTTCGCTCGTCGGACGTGCGCGACGACGAGCAGACACCGGCCGATACCCTGCGATATCTGATCCATCTGCCGGACGACTACGACGCTGATCCGGGCAGGCTCTGGCCCGTAGTACTGTTCCTGCACGGTGCCGGCGAACGAGGTTCCGACCTCGATCTCGCCGCCGTGCACGGGCCGCCGAGGCTGGCGGATGCTGGCCGCGAGTTCCCCTTCATCCTCGTCACACCCCAGTGCTCCGAGTCGAGTCAATGGGTCGCCGAGCTCTCGACGTTGTCCGTGCTGCTCGACGAGGTCATCACGGCGCATCGCATCGATCCGGCCCGCGTATCGGTGACCGGACTCAGCATGGGCGGATTCGGGACCTGGAGCCTCGCGGTGCGCTACCCCGATCGGTTCTCCGCGATCGCTCCGATCTGCGGCGGACTGTGGATGCAGAGCGCTGCGCCGATCCGCGGCCTGCCGGTCTGGGCTTTCCATGGCGACGCCGATGACGTCGTGCCGATCTCCGCAACGGAGCAGATCGTTACCGAGCTCCGGTCTCTCGACGCCGATGTGCGGTTCACCCGATATGCGGGCGTCGGTCACGACTCCTGGACCGAGACGTACGATAACCCCGCGTTCTACGACTGGCTGCTCTCCCACCGGCGGAACGGTGAGGACGCCGAGGGCGCAGCGCGATGAACGCAGGAGCGGACCGTCTCCGTCCCGCCTGGACGACCCTTCCCTCTTCCCTCCGCGCACAGATCGTCGGAGCGATCGGAGGTGAGTTCGTGAAGGACGAACCTGCGCACGGCGGATTCAGCGCGTCCTACGCGGGCGTCGTGACGACGACGGTCGGCCGGGTTTTCGTAAAGGCTTGCGCCGCCGACTGGCACACGGACTCGTTGCACTTCCTCAGGGAGGAGATGCGCACGCTCGCGCACCTGCCATCCATCATCGCCCCGCGGCTCCTGGCCGCCATCGACGACGCGACAGGCACCGCACTCGTGATCGAGGCGATCGACGGGCACCACCCGGGCCAGCCGTGGACCACCGCCGACCTGCACGCCGTGGCGCAGGCGCTCCGAACGCTGTCGACCACCGCGGCGCCGTCGGAGATGCCTCGAGCAGAAGACCGCATGATCCCGGGCTTCACTCGTTGGACCGAGATCGCGGCGGATCCACACCTTCTCGATGCACTCCCCCACAGCCTGTCAGCGCATATGCCGCAGCTCCTGCGCATCGAAGAGAACTTCCGCGACGCGCTGCACGGCGACGTCATCGTTCACGACGACGTGCGCGCCGACAACATCCTCATCAGCGAGGGGCGAGCGCACCTGTTGGACTGGCCGCATGCGCGGAAGGGCACCGCCTGGATAGACCTGCCCTGTCTGCTGCCGAGCATCGAGGCGTCGGGCGGACCGTCTTGCGAAGAAGCGTGGGCCGTCTTCGAAGAGCACGGTGCACCATCTCAGGGCGAACTGTTGCCGGTGATCTCCGCCTTCGCGTCATTCCTCTGGTATCAGCAGGCTCAGCCCGAGATACCGCAGCTTCCCGGCCTTCGCGCCTTCCAGCGCGCACAGGCGGTTCCGGCACTGCGCTGGCTCGCCACACTGCTCTGACTACGCGCCCTGCGGTGCCGTCATTCGATGACGCGCTTCCACCCGTGCGAGGAAGCGCTCGTGGAAGCGCTTCTCCCCCGTGATCTCGGGGTGGAAGCTCAGCCCGAGCAGATTTCCCTGCTCCACGGCGACCACGCGACCGTCGGGCAGGGTCGCCAACACCTCGGCGTGAGGCCCCACCGATTCGACCACCGGGCCGCGGATGAAGGCCGCCGAGACGCGCTCACCACCGAAGGCGGGAACGTCGAGCTCAGCCTCGAACGACTCGACCTGCCGGCCGAAGGCATTGCGGCGCACGACGACGTCGAGTCCACCGAACGATTCCTGTCCTTCGATCGCGTCCACGATGTCATCGGCCAACATGATCAACCCCGCGCAGGTGCCGAGCACGGGAAGCCCTGCGGCGATCGCCGCACGGATGGGCGACTGCATGCCGAAGATGCGGGACAGCTTGTCTATGACGCTCGATTCTCCCCCCGGGATCACGAGGCCGTCGACCGACGCGAGCTCGTCGGGGCGACGCACGAGAACCACGTCGGCTCCGAGTCCGGCGAGCAGGGCGGCATGCTCACGCACGTCGCCCTGCAGCGCGAGGACGCCGACCCGGGAGTTACCAGCCACGCTCGGCGAGGCGGTGCGGTGCGGGGAGATCGGAGACGTTGATGCCGACCATCGCCTCGCCGAGACCGCGCGAGGCCTCGGCGACGACCTTCGCATCGTCGTAGAACGTGGTCGCCTTGACGATCGCCTTCGCGCGCTCGACCGGGTTGCCCGACTTGAAGATGCCGGAGCCCACGAACACGCCGTCGGCGCCGAGCTGCATCATCATCGCAGCATCCGCGGGCGTCGCGACGCCACCGGCGACGAACAGCACGACAGGAAGCTTGCCGGTCTGCGCGATCTCCGCGACCAGCTCGTACGGCGCCTGCAGCTCTTTGGCCGCGACGAACAGCTCGTCCTTGGGCAGCGCGGTGAGAGCAGCGATCTCGCCGCGGATCTTGCGGATGTGCTTCATCGCCTCGGAGACGTCACCGGTGCCGGCCTCGCCCTTGGAGCGGATCATCGCCGCACCCTCGTTGATACGACGGAGCGCCTCGCCGAGGTTGGTGGCGCCGCACACGAACGGCACCTTGAAGTCGAACTTGTCGATGTGGTTCACGTAGTCGGCTGGCGAGAGCACCTCGGACTCGTCGATGTAGTCGACGCCGAGCTCCTGAAGGATCTGCGCCTCGACGAAGTGTCCGATTCGCGCCTTCGCCATCACCGGGATCGAGACCGTGTCGATGATGCTGTCGATCATGTCGGGGTCGCTCATGCGCGAGACGCCGCCCTGAGCGCGGATGTCTGCCGGGACCCGCTCGAGCGCCATGACGGCGACGGCGCCGGCGTCTTCGGCGATCTTCGCCTGCTCTGCCGTGACGACGTCCATGATGACGCCGCCCTTGAGCATCTCGGCGAGGCCGCGCTTGACGCGCGACGATCCGGTGGTGGTCTGCTCGGTCATGGGGAACTCCTGTCGGATGCACCAAAGTCGGGTTTGATCTATGTCAAACATAGCACTGTCCGATTCGACCTAGAATCACTGAGGAGGACCATGAGCGACCAGATCACAGGCACCACCGCATCGGACATCGCCGACAGCGTGCGCTCGTTGCGCGACCGCGGAATCCTCCAGGCCGGGCGCGTTCTGCCGCCGGTGCGAGAGCTCGCAGCGACTCTCGGGGTGAACCGGAACACCGCTGTCGCCGCCTACCGCCAACTCGCACAGGCCGGCCTCGTGATCTCACGCGGCCGCGCCGGAACGGTCGTCGCCGGTCTCGAGTCGGTGGCACAGGAGGGCTACGCGCCCGACACCGTGCTGCGCGACATCGGCACGGGCAACCCCGATCCCCGGCTCATCCCCGACCCGGCTCCGGCGCTGATGACCATCGCCTCGCGCCCCGTGCTCTACGGCGAGCCGGTGATCGACCGAGGCCTCGACGAATGGGCGCGGCAGTGGATCTCCGCCGATCTCGGAGACGTCGACTTCCGCATCACCATCACGAGTGGGGCCGTCGATGCGGTCGAACGACTGCTCGCTCAAGCTCTGATGCGCGATGACGCGGTGGCGCTCGAAGACCCGTGCTTCCTGGCGAGCATCCACACCGTGCGCCTCGGCGGATACCGCGCGGTTCCGGTGCCGGTCGACGACGAGGGCATGACGGTAGACGGCCTCCGTGCCGCGCTGGATGCCGGCGTCAGGGCGATCATCTGCACTCCTCGCGCGCAGAACCCAACCGGCGCGAGCCTCACCGAGTCACGAGCAGCAGCGCTCCGCGCCGTGCTCGCCGACCACCCCTACGTGCTGATCATCGAGGACGACCACTTCTCGATGCTGTCGCAGCGCCGCTACGAGTCGCTCATCGGACCCGCTCACCGCCGCTTCGCGCTCGTGCGGTCGGTGTCGAAGTTCCTGGGGCCCGACATGTGCGTCGCGATCGCAGCGACTGATACCGAGACCGCAGAACGCCTCGCGATGCGGCTGAGCCCCGGCACCACGTGGGTGAGCCACCTGCTGCAGCGCCTCGCACTCACACAGCTGACCGACGAGACCGTGATGGCCGAGGTCGCAGCTGCTGCGTCGCACTATGCGGAGCGGAACGCCTCGTTCGCCGCGCGGCTGCGGGCGAACGGCATCGATGCGACCGTGTCTGACGGCATGAGCCTGTGGGTCGAGTTCCCCCAGTCGGCACGCACCGTCGCCGATCGCCTGATGCGGCGCGGATGGCTCGCCCGCACCGGTGACGACTTCGCACTCGACGAGAAGGCAGAGCCGTCGCACCACCTGCGCCTGACCGTGCACGATCTCTCCGACGATGAGGCCGAATCCCTCGTCGCAGACCTCGTCGCCGCCGGGCGATGACCATCCGTCGCGGGCACCGGCCCGCCCTGAACGAAAGAGCCGGGGAATGAAGATCCTCTCCATCCAGTCAGCCGTCGCCTACGGGCACGTCGGCAACTCCGCCGCAGTGTTCCCGCTGCAACGCATCGGCGTCGAGGTGCTCCCGGTCTACACCGTGAACTTCTCCAATCACACCGGCTACGGCGCCTGGCGTGGGCCGCTGATCGCCCCCGATGACGTGCGCGAGGTCATCACCGGCATCGAGGAGCGCGGCGTGTTCGGCCAGATCGATGCCCTCCTCAGCGGCTACCAGGGCGGAGAGGGCATCGGTGACGTGATCATCGACGCCGTCGCACGCGTGAAGGCCGCGAACCCGAACGCCGTGTACGCGTGCGACCCGGTCATGGGCAACGCGAAGTCCGGATGCTTCGTCGCCCCCGCCATCCCGGTGCTGCTGCGAGAGCGCGTCGTGCCGGTGGCCGACATCATCACGCCGAACCAGTTCGAGCTCGGCTTCCTCACCGACACCGAGCCGGACACGCTGGAGTCGACTCTGGCCTCGGTCGACCTCGCGCACGCGATGGGTCCGCGCACGGTGCTCGTCACGAGCGTCGAGCGTCCCGACCGCGAAGAGGGCACCATCGAGATGCTCGCCGCCGACGACCAGGGTGCCTGGGTCGTGCAGACGCCGCACCTGCCGATGAAGGCGAACGGCTCCGGCGATGTGACCGCCGCACTGTTCACCGCGCACTATGTCGAGACCGGCAGTGCGAAGATCGCTCTCGAGCGCACGGCCTCCAGCGTGTACGACCTGCTCAAGGCCACGCTGGATTCCGGTGAGCGGGAGCTGCAGCTCGTCGAAGCCCAGGAGTTCTACGCGAACCCGCAGATGCAGTTCACGGCCCGTCAGGTGCGCTGAGCCTCCTATCGGGTGGGCCGACCTGGCTCACCCGGACGGGATCGGGAGCTCTCGATACGCGGCGATCCAGTCGGGATAGTCGTCAGGGCAGAGGTATTGCATCCCGGAGATCGCGAGTCCACCGAGCATGAACGGCAGACCGGGATCGCTCTCCTCGAACGCATCCGACCACGTGCGAAGGATGTTCGAGGAATCGATGTGCGCGCTCACCAGATCAGCATCGACACGATGTTCGTTCTCGATCGCCACCAGGCAGGCGTCGATCGTGAGTTCGAGGCTCATCCACGCGACATCGTCGTCAGGGATGCCCGCCCAGACGCCGCTCTCGATCACCTCGTCCACCAGTTGCTGCTGCTGTGGCGTCTTCGGCGTGAGTCGTCCCTCGCCTTCTGCATAGCCCTGGGCGAGGTAGAACGCACGCCCCTCGTCCTCCGCGCTGGTCGGCGTCGGGGTGGGCTCGGGGGTCGGCTGCGGCGTGCAGGCGACGAGCGAGACGGTGAGGGAGGCGACGAGGCCGAGAAGGACAACGGACGCACTGCGTCGCAGGGAGAAGGTCATCGTTCAGCACCGAGGTCAGGCGAGCGGCTGCGGCCAGGCGTCGGCCACGGCGTCGCGCACCTCGCCGAGGAGCTGCGGGAGCGCCTTGGTCTTCGCGATGATCGGGAAGAAGTTCGCGTCCGACGTCCACCGCGGCACCACGTGCTGATGCAGGTGGGCGTCGACACCGGCCCCTGCCACGGCGCCCTGATTCATGCCCAGGTTGAAGCCGTCGCAGCGTGACACCTCCCGCAGAACCCGCATCGCGGTCTGCGTCAGCGCGCCTATCTCGGCGACCTCCTCGGGAGTCGCCTGGTCATACGTGCCGATGTGGCGGTATGGACACACGAGGAGATGTCCGGAGTTGTACGGGAAGAGGTTCAGCAGCACGTAGGCCGTCTCGCCACGAGCCACCACGAGCCGTTCAGCATCAGGGAACCTCGGCGCCTCGCAGAACGGGCACTCCTCACGCAACGGCTCAGGTCCGGCTTGGATGTACGCCATCCGGTGCGGGGTCCACAGCCGCTGGAACTCGTCCGGAACCCCGGCGAGGAGTCCGGCATCCTCCAGCGGCTGCGCCCCGTCGGTCACGCCAGGTCCCCCGCTGTATGCACGAGGGCGTGGGAGTCGATGGCGGCACGGATACGGGCCACGGCGTCTGCGATCGGCACACCGTTCTCCTGCGCGCCGTCGCGGTAGCGGAACGAGACGGTGCCCGCGTCGCGGTCCTTCTCCCCCGCGATCAGCAGCAGCGGCACCTTGCCGGTCGTGTGCGTGCGGATCTTCTTCTGCATGCGGTCGTCAGACGTGTCGAGCTCGGCACGCACGCCCTGGGAGCGCAGTGTGTCGACGACGCCGCCCAGGTAGTCGGCGAAGTCGTCGGCGACCGGGATACCCACGACCTGCACCGGAGACAGCCACACCGGGAAGTCACCCGCGTAGTGCTCGAGCAGGATCGCGAAGAACCGCTCGATAGAGCCGAACAGCGCGCGGTGGATCATGATCGGGCGCTTCTTCTGCCCGTCCTTGTCCATGAATTCGAGGTCGAAGCGCTCCGGCAGGTTCGGGTCGACCTGCACGGTCGAGAGCTGCCAGGTGCGGCCGATCGCATCGCGCGTCTTGAGGTCGATCTTCGGACCGTAGAACGCGGCCTCACCGGGGACCTCGGTCAGCTTGAGGCCGGAGGCGACGGCGACGCGGCGCAGCGCATCGGTGGACGACTCCCAGAACTCGTCGGAGCCGATCCACTTCGACTTCTCGTCGTCCTTCATCGACAGCTCGAGCTCGAAATCGGTCAGACCGAAGTCGCGAAGCATCGAGAGGATGAACTCGAGGACCTTGCTGACCTCGGCCTCGAGCTGGTCGGGCGTGACGAAGAGGTGCGAATCGTCTTGAGTGAAGCCCCGCACACGTGTGAGGCCGTGCAGCGCGCCGGAGAGCTCGTTGCGATAGACCGTGCCGTTCTCCGCGAAGCGCAGCGGCAGATCACGGTAGCTGCGCGCGCGCTCCTTGTAGATCAGGATGTGCATCGGGCAGTTCATCGGCTTCAGGTAGTAGTCCTGGCCCTGCTTGGTGATGTTGCCCTCGTCGTCGCGCTCCTCGTCCATCACGATCGGCGGGAACATGCCGTCCTTGTACGTGACGAGGTGGTTCGAGGTGAGGAAGAGGTCTTCCTTGGAGATGTGCGGCGTGTACACGTAGGTGTAGCCGCCCTCGATGTGGCGCTTGCGAGCGTGCTGCTCCATCTCGCCGCGGATCACGCCGCCACGAGGGTGCCAGACCGAGAGGCCGGAGCCGATCTCCTCGGGGAACGAGAACAGGTCGAGTTCCTTGCCGAGGCGCCGGTGGTCGCGCTTGGCTGCCTCCTCGAGACGGTGCTGGTAGGCGCGCAGCTCATCCTTCGTCGGCCATGCCGTGCCGTAGATGCGCTGCAGCTGCGGGTTCTTCTCGCTGCCACGCCAGTACGCGGCCGCGATGCGGGTGAGGTCCCAGCCGTTGCCGATCATGCGGGTGTTCGGCAGGTGCGGTCCGCGGCAGAGGTCCTTCCAGACGACCTCGCCGTCACGCGTCGTGTTGTCGTAGATCGTCAGCTCGCCCTCGCCGACCTCGACCGAGGCGCCTTCGGCGACCTCCTTGCCCGGGCCCTTGAGCCCGATGAGCTCGAGCTTGAACGGCTCGTTCGCGAGCTCGGCGCGAGCCTCGTCGTCGGTCACCACACGGCGGACGAATCGCTGGCCCTCGCGGACGATGCGCTGCATCTCCTTCGAGATGGCCTTGATGTCCTCGGGCGTGAACGGAGTCTCGACACCGAAGTCGTAGTAGAAGCCGTCGGTGATGGGCGGGCCGATACCGAGGTTCGCCTGCGGGTTGATCCGCTGCACGGCTTGCGCGAGCACGTGGGCCGCGGAGTGGCGGAGGATGTTCAACCCGTCCGCGCTGTCGATCGTGACCGCTTCGACCTCGTCGGTGTCGGTGACGGTCGTGGCGAGATCCTTGAGATCGCCGTTGACGCGCATCGCGACGACGTTTCGGTCAGTGAACAGGGCGAAGCCGTCATTCGGCCGGGCGTTTTCAGGCACAGAAACTCTCCATCTGGGTCGGTACCCAGGTTACTCGCATGATCACGCGGTCCTGACCGCCGTGCATGCACGATCGGCGGCACACGCAAGGGCGTCCGCTCAGCCGCCGGCGACCACGATGCCCGATTCGTAGGCGAGGATCACGAGCTGCGCCCGATCCCGCGCGTCCGCCTTCGACATGATCCGGTTGACGTGCGTCTTGGCCGTGTGCGGCGAGATCGTGAGAGAAGACGCGATCTCCTGATTCGTCTTTCCGCCGGCGACCAGCAGCAGCACCTCGTGCTCACGCGACGTCAGCCGTGAGAGCACCTCGCGATGCGCACCGGACACCGGCGCGGCGGCCCCTCGTACCGATCGTTCGATGAGCGTGCGCGTCGCGGTCGAAGACAGCAGCGCCTCCCCCGCGTCGATCGTGCGCACGGCGCGGACGATGTCCTCCGGCTCAGCCCCCTTGCCGATGAAACCGCTCGCTCCAGCCCTGAGCGCGGCGACCACGTACTCGTCCTCCTCGAACGTCGTGAGAATGAGCACCCGCGGTCTTCCGGCCGGACGCGCTGCGCAGATCAGCTCGGTCGCGGCGATTCCGTCGAGGTCAGGCATCCGGATGTCCATCAGCACGACGTCGGGGACGAGCCCTGCGGCAGATGCGACCGCCGTACGCCCCGAGGCCGCCTCACCGATCACACGCAGACCGCCGTCTGTGAGGATGTCACGCACCGCCTGACGGACCAGCGGCTGGTCGTCGACCACGAGCACGGAGATCATGCGCGCGCGCTCCGTTCATTCGTGGGAATGCGAACTGCCAGCACGAACTCTCCTTCTGTCCGGTCGGTCGAGACCTCGCCGCGCACCGCAGACACCCGCTCGCGGAGTCCGCGCAGCCCATGGCCGCTCGGCGAGGAGGCTACGGCGTCCAGCGAATGCACCGGATTCGTGATGGTGAGCGCGAGCGCATCGTCGACCACCCGGACCATGACGGTGACCGTACCGCCAGCTCCGTGCTTGTGCGCGTTGGTCAGGCCCTCCTGCACCACCAGGTACGCGACATGGTCGCTCGCAGGAGACAGGGCGACGGGATCGACGGCACGATCCATGCCCACGCGGAGCCCGGCATCCGCGAACCGTTCGACGAGCGTGTCCAGATCGGCGAGTCCGTGCTGAGGATGCAGGTCGGGCGCGTCACCCGCGTCATCAGATCTGAGGAGCGACATCAACCCACCGATGTCGGCGAGCACGGTTCGCGACGCGCTGCGGATGGTCGCGAGCGCCTCGCGCGCTCGCTCCGGGCGGGTCTCCAACGCGGATGAGGCCACCCCCGCGTTGAGACTGATCACCGAGATCTGGTGAGCGACGACATCGTGCAGGTCCCGTGCGATCCGCACCCGCTCTTCCGTCACCCGGCGGCGGGCCTCGTCGTCGCGGGTTCGCTCCGCCCGCTCCGCGCGATCCGTCATCGCCTCCATGAACTCCCGTCGAGACCGCGCCGCATCTCCCATCGCCCCGGCCAGCAGGATGAACAGGACGAACTGCAGGGCCGTCGCGTCGACCAGATCTCCCTCCATCGCCAAGCCGTTGGAGAGGAACACGATCACCGCGGCAGCGACGACTCCGATCAGCCCGATGCGGCGTCCGCGCAGATCGACGAGCGCGTAGCAGCTGACGGCGGCCGCGATCAGCGAGCTGGGCGACACGACACCCGCAATGGCCAGAGCGATCGCGCACGCGAGGCTCACCCCGAGCGCGACGAAGGGCAGACGGCGTCGGAGCAGCACCGCCGCCGCGGGCACGAGCGCCGGCACCAGCAGCCATCCGCGCGCACGGAAATCCTCGTCGGGGAACGGCAGGACGGCGAAGGTCACGATGACGGCGAAGACGATGACGTCGCGGAGGGGCCCTGCGATCCCACGAGTTCGGGCTACCGGCATGCTTCCAGTATTCCGCGGTTGCCTCGACGGCGAGTCCCCCACCGGGACCACATTCGCGTACCGCGAACGCAGTACAAGGGTGTCTGCGCCAGAGGGACGCGAAACGGAGCACGACGCGAAACGCTGGAGACCAGAGGCGCACCGCGTGCCTCCGGAGAGGTTTCCATGAAGAAGTTCGCGAAGAAAGCGCTGATCACCGTGACGGCCATCGGCGCCGTGGTGGCGGTGGGGCTGGCTGCCACGACGATCGTCAACGCGGTGGCAAGCAACGCAGAAGCGGATCGGATCGTCCCCTACGGAGAGACTGTGACGGTCGACGGGCGTGAGATGAACGTCCAAGTCGCGGGCGAAGGGGCGGACACGATCGTGCTGCTTCCCGGATTCGGCACGGCATCACCGGTTCTCGACTTCGAGCCGCTGGTCGACGATCTCGCGCAGGATCATCGCGTGATCGTGGTCGAACCGTTCGGCTACGGCCTGAGCGAGAGCACCGATCAGCCACGGACGACAGAGAACATCGTGACTGAGGTGCATGAGGCGCTCCAGGCTCTCGACGTGCACTCCTACGTTCTGATGGGGCACTCCATCGCGGGCATCTACGGCATCGAGTTCGCGCACCGTTATCCGGATGAGGTCACCGCCTTCGTCGGGATCGACACCAGTGTGCCCGGCCAGCCGAACATGGACACGGTGTTCCCGACCGATCTGATGGCCGTCGCCAAGAACCTCGGCCTCGTCCGACTGCTGACGGCCTTCGGCGGTGACGACGACAGTCTGTCGGCGTACTCGGCAGACGCGCGCGAGCAGATGGCCCTGCTCAGTAACCGGAACTCCCTCACACCGACCTACCTGGATGAGATGTCGCACATCCGCATCAACTTCGCCGACGCACTCGGCTCAGCCTTCCCGGAGGACCTGCCGCTCCTCCTCTTCGTGGAGGCCGACAACGCGAAGAACCCCGACTGGCTCGCCCTTCACGAGACCCAGGCGGCAGCTGTCGCAGATGGAATGGTCGTGCCAGTCGACGGAGAGCACTACCTCCACCACACGCACTCCCCCGAGATCGCGGATGATTTCCGCGCGTGGGAGCAGGCTAGCCAGGTCACGGGCGACTGACCGTCGCGCGCGATGCCCCGGGGCGCGACCGCGTTCCGGGGCGTGGCATGTAGCGTGAGCGGATGAGCAGAGCCGTCGCACGCTGGATCCTCGCCATCGCCCTCGGCGCCATCGGCGTCACCCACTTCGTGAGCACCCGCGGCTTTCGCGTCGTGGTCCCCGACTGGGCGACCCGGATCACCAAGCTCGACAAGAACGCGATCGTGATCGCCTCCGGTGCTGCCGAGATCGCGCTCGCCGCGGGACTGGTGGCGCTGCCGAAGGAGCGTCGACGGATCGGCTGGGCGACGGCGGCGTTCTTCGTGGCGGTGCTTCCCGGGAACATCCATCAGTGGCGCACCCGCCGCTCCACTCCCGGGCTCGACACCGATGCCAGACGTCTCGGACGACTCTTCCTGCAGCCACTGCTCGTCGCATGGGCGCTGTGGTCCACCGACGAGGGTCCCACGCAGCGCAGCGGTGCCCGTCGCCGCTGAGCTCTCGACGCCCTCGGCCTGGCGGGGCGCCGGTCAGCGGCGGTTCACCTCACCAGAGCCAGTGACGTCCTCGGTCACGCGCGGGTCACCGACGTAGATGATCTCGCCGCTGCCGTCGACCTCAGCGTCGAGTGCTCCGGATGCGGCGACGGATGCCTCGCCGTCGCCGCGCACGGCCACTCGGGCGTCGACGGTCGACAGGTCCGAGGCGGAGTACTCGCCAGGACCGCGGAGCTCGACGTCCTGATCGGCGACGGTGCCGTCGATTCGCACACCACCCGATCCGTCGATCCGCACTGTCAGCTGCTGCGCCTTCATATCCGAGACGTCGATCGAGCCGGAGCCGGCGAGGGTCAACGACACCGTCTGCGCGTCGACGCCGACCGCCTCGACGCCACCGGAACCCCGCACGACGATCGACGGGTCGGCCGTCCCGGTGAAATCGACCGCTGCGTCGCCGGACCCCAGAACCGTGATCGAGGAAAGGGCGGAGATCACCAGCTCGTAGCGGATCTCCCCCACGTACTCGATCGACTCGGCCCGGACCCCCAGCCGGAGGACTCCTGAATCGAGGTCGGCGGTCAGACGATCGATGACCTTCTCGCCCGCGGTGACGGTCAGCGACGGCGTCGTGCCCAGCGTGATGTGCAGCGACCCTCCCGTCGCGAGCTCGACGACGCCCACGTCTTCGACGGGCATCTGTTCGGTCGTCCTCGGCCCGGACTCTAGAGCGGCGCATCCGCCCAGGCTCGCGCCGACAAGGATCAGTCCGGCGACGAGCGCAACACCACGTGTCCACATCTGAACGAGCGTAGGTTTCGACGCGAGCGATCGACAGCTACGCGGGTATCGACCGGCCCCTACCGCAGTGTGATCTCCTGAGCGCCTCGCAGACAGACCCCATTCGATACGCCGGCCTCGGCAACCGCGGGCGGTCGGCGAGAATGGGTCGATGTCCTCGCCCTCACTCGTCTGGTTCCGTGACGATCTCCGCATCGCGGACAACCCGGCGCTCCTCGCCGCCGTCGATCGCGGTGAACCCGTCGTCGCAGTGTTCGTGCTCGACGAGGAATCCCTCGGGATCCGGCCGCTCGGAGCCGCGGCACGCTGGTGGCTGCATCATTCCCTCTCGTCACTCGGCGAGCGACTCAGGGAGCGAGGCGCGCAACTGATCCTGCGTCGTGGTCCCGCTGATGCCGTCGTGCGCGGAGTCGTGGCGGAGATGGGAGCAGGTGCCGTGTTCTGGAACCGCCGCTACGGCGGCCCCGAGCGTTCGGTGGATACCGGGATCAAGACGGCCCTCCGCGCCGAAGGAGTGACGGTCACCTCCTTCGCAGCATCTCTGCTGCACGAGCCGTGGACCGTGACGACCGGAAGCGGCACCCACTACTCGGTTTTCACACCGTTCTGGCGCGCCTGCCTCGCCCTCCCCGCGCCACGGATGCCACTGCCCGAGCCGAGCGCGATTCCCGGCCTGTCAGAACCACCCGCATCGGAGACACTGGACGACTGGCGCCTCCTGCCGACGACGCCGGACTGGGCGGACGGACTGAGGGAGATGTGGGAACCCGGTGAGCCCGCGGCGCGTCGCCGGTTGAAGGAGTTCCTCGAGAACGACCTCCCCTCCTACGACCGTGCACGGGATGAACCCGCCGCCGGAGCCACCTCGCTGTTGTCGCCGCGGCTCCGCTGGGGCGAGATCAGCCCTTTCACGGTCTGGCACGAGTCGGTCGGAGTCGACGGCGCGGGAGGATTCCTCTCCGAGCTCGGGTGGCGCGAGTTCGCCTGGCACACCCTCTACCGAGCGCCTGACCTGGCGACGAAGAACCTCCGTCCGGAGTTCGACGCCTTCCCCTGGCCACCTCTCGACCCCACGCACCTGGAGGCGTGGCAGCACGGCGAGACCGGAGTGCCGCTCGTGGATGCCGGGATGCGAGAGCTCTGGCGTACGGGCTACATGCACAACCGCGTGCGGATGGTCGTGGCATCCTTCCTCGTGAAGAACCTGCTCATCGACTGGCGACTCGGCGAAGAGTGGTTCTGGGACACGCTGGTCGACGCCGACGAGGCCAACAACCCCTTCAACTGGCAGTGGGTCGCGGGCTCAGGTGCTGACGCCGCTCCCTACTTCCGCGTGTTCAACCCGGAGCTCCAGGCGAAGAAGTTCGATCCGCAGAGCATCTACATCTCGCAGTGGGCGTCCGAAGCGCCGACGCAGCCGATCGTCGATCTCGGCGAGACGAGGAAGGCCGCGCTCGCCGCATACGACGTCGTCAAGGGTGCGGCCGGCGCTCGGCACGCTTGACCGAACACCGTCTGGTCGAGCGGATGCGCACACCGACTCGACGGGCCCGGCGCAGCGTTCATGCCAGACTGGACGCGTGACCGAGTCCAGGAAGCCAGCCGTCGTCCGCGGCTTCGCTGCCTCGTCGCTGGCGATCTTCGTCGCACTCGCGGGCCACGTCTCGGGCGGAGGGCAGATGCCCGGCCCGCTCGGCATCCTCGTGCCGTGGGTCTTCTCGTTCATGATCTGCGTGCTGCTCGCAGGACGCTCGCTGTCTTTGGTCAGACTCGGCATCTCCGTCGCGGTGAGCCAGTTCCTGTTCCACACGCTCTTCGTCCTCGGCACCATCACACCGTCCGCTGTCTCGATGCCGCACGTGCACGGAGCGCCGCTCGTGCTGCCTCCGGCGACGGGCATCCCTGAAGCCGTCACCGCTGACGCGTCCATGTGGCTCGGGCACGCGCTCGCCGCTCTGCTGACGGTTGCAGCCCTGCACCGGGGCGAACGCCTGCTCCTCCTGGTGCGCGACCTCGCCGTCCAGCTGGTCCGGTGGCTGCGTCATCGCGTCGATCATGCGCTGATCCTCCCCGTACTTCGCGTCGCTGCCCGTCTCCGCGGTCGCTTCGACATCGCACGCGTCGTCGACCTCGTTCTCCTCGCGACCCTTCGTGGTCGAGCACCGCCTCTCTCCGCTGCGATCTGATCCGCACCCTGGGCCGGTTCATGGCTCCGTGGTGCGTCCTGCCGCGCACATCCGATGTGCGCGGGTTCTGAACGCATGCATGCACGTCGCACGCGCGACGTCTGATGAGAGGCCATTCCCATGTCCCCTGTCCGCAGGATCGCGGCCGGGTTGACGTTGGCGGCGATCGCGACACTCGCGATCGCAGCACCCGCGTCGGCCCATGACCAGCTGATCTCCAGCACACCCGCCACAGACGAACAGCTGGCGACTCCACCGGAGAGCATCACGATGACGTTCTCGGGTGAGCTCCTGGTACTCGATGAATCGTTGACCGGCGCCGTCGTCCTGGTCGTCGACGCGTCGGGCAAGGACTGGGTCGCCGGAGACGTCACGGTGGAAGGACGCACCGTCACCGCGGCGCTCGCACCAGGGATGCCGACCGCCGGCTACGAGGTGCGCTGGCAGGTCGTGTCAGAGGACGGCCATCCGATCGCCGGTGTCGTCCCCTTCACGGTGGGCGACGCCGCACCGATGAAGATGGCCACGACCGGTGGCACGCCGGAAACCCCCTCAGCATCCACAGAACAGTCAGATCAGACCGCAGAGTCGGGCGGCGCCCTCAGGGTGTTGCTCATCGGCGCAGGCGGGGCGGCCGTAGCCGTCCTCGTCCTCGTGCTCGTTCGTTTCCTTCGTCGTCCTCGGACGGCAGCCGCACCGCCGGAATCCGGCGGCTCCGCGGCAGATGACCTGTGAAAGGCACCATTGTGAACACCACCAGAACTCTCCCCCGCCTCGCGGCCGTGATCGCGGTCTCCGTGCTCGCGCTGACCGGATGCACACCGGAGAGCGCGCCAGCCGAATCGAAGACGCGCCCGGCAGGCGACGTCGTCACGATCGAGGACGCCTGGGTGAAGTCAGCCGAAGAAGGGATGTCCGCCGGATTCGGAACGCTCGTCAACGGCAGCGGAGACGACGTGACCGTCGTCTCCGTCACCTCGGATGCCTCGACCATGCTCGAGCTGCATGAGACGGTCGAGAACGAGTCAGGCGAGATGGTGATGCGCGAGAAGGACGGCGGGTTCGTCATCCCCGCTGACGGAGAGCTCGCACTCGAGCCTGGCGCGAACCACATCATGATGATGGAGCTGACCGGCCCACTCACGGCCGGTAGCGAAGTCAGCTTCACGCTCACCTTCTCGGACGACTCCACCTACGAGTTCTCAGCTCCTGTCAAGGACTACTCGGGCGCGAACGAGAACTACGAAAGCGGCGATGAGAAAGACGGCTCGGGGCAGTGATGTCGGCGCCCGCTGAGGGCGCCCGCTCCCGACGTGCCGGGTCGACTCGGCGACAGTTCCTCCTCGGAGGAGCTGTCGCCGGTGTCGGCGCGGTCGCGGCCGTGGGAGTGGATCTCGCCCTGAACTCTCAGGAGAGCGGCGCGAAGCCGGTCTCCCCTCCGATGAACGGTGAACGCAGCGTCCCCTTCTTCGGCGTGCACCAGGCGGGTGTCGACACCGCGGCACAGGCCAACGGCGTCTTCCTCAGCCTGGATCTTCGCGATGAGGTCGATCGCGACGGCCTCGTCCGCCTGATGCGCCTGCTGACCGACGATGCGGCGCGACTCACCCAGGGCCTCCCGGCCCTCGCCGACTCCGAGCCGGAACTCGCCTTGTCACCGGCACGGCTGACGATCACCTTCGGATTCGGCCCCGGCTTCATCACGCGAGCCACCGCGACCGGGCCGGCTTGGCTCGCTCCCCTTCCCGCTTTCGGAGTGGATCAGCTGCGCCCTGAATTCTCCGACGGCGACCTTCTGATGCAGATCGCAGCCGACGATCCGCTGACCGTCGCTCATGCGGCCCGGATGCTGCTGAAGGATGCCAGGGGTTTCGCCAGCATCCGCTGGACGCAGCAGGGCTTCCGGCGTGCTTACGGGACCGAACGCCCTGGAACCACGATGCGCAATCTGTTCGGGCAGGTCGACGGCACGACCAACCCGGAACCGGGCACGTCAGACTTCGATCGGGTCGTCTGGAGCGACGAAGGATGGCTCGCCGGCGGGACCGGGATCGTGGTCCGCCGCATCCGCATGGACCTCGACAAGTGGGACCGTCTCGACCGAGGCGGGCGCGACGCATCCGTGGGCAGGACCCTGGCCAACGGTGCCCCGCTGACCGGCACCGACGAGTTCGACGAGCCCGACTTCGAGGCCAAGACGTCAATCGGCTTCCCCGTCATCCCCCAGTTCGCGCACATCCGGCGTGCCCGTGGCGACGGCGAGGAACGCATCTTCCGGCGTGCGTACAACTACGACGAGAGACCGGTCGGCGCCGAAGTCTCGGAGTCGGGGTTGATCTTCGTGTCCTTCCAGGCCGATATCGAGCGGCAGTTCATCCCGATGCAGCGACGGCTCGACGAGCTCGACCTTCTCAACGAGTGGACGGTCCCGATCGGTTCCGCCGTGTTCGCCGTCCCACCCGGGTGCACGGAAGGCGGGTTCATCGGAGACACGCTCCTGGTCTGAGCGGAGGCTGCGTGCCCGGGATCGCCTGGGCACACAGCCTTCGCCGGCACTCCTCCGGACACGAAAAAACCCCCGGAGAACCGGGGGTTTGTCTGTGCGCGATACTGGGATCGAACCAGTGACCTCTTCCGTGTCAGGGAAGCGCGCTACCGCTGCGCCAATCGCGCCCGTTGGGGCTTATTAAGTTTTCCAGTGAGGTGGCGACGGGATTCGAACCCGTGTAAACGGCTTTGCAGGCCGGTGCCTAGCCGCTCGGCCACGCCACCGTGTGGATTGACCCCACGTGCTGCAGATCTTCCGAAGAAGACCTACTTCACTCGAGCGGATGACGAGACTCGAACTCGCGACCCCAACCTTGGCAAGGTTGTGCGCTACCAACTGCGCTACATCCGCATTTCGTTCCCGGTTGTCCCGGGCACTCATGAAACATTAGCCGAAGATCTGCGACCTGCCAAACCGGCAGCGAATCTCGCGCGTGTCTCCCTGGGTGGTCCACTCGGCCTCTGAGCGTCGGGTAGTATCGGTTGACGTACCCCGCGGGTATGGGCGATTGGCGCAGTTGGTAGCGCGCTTCCTTCACACGGAAGAGGTCATCGGTTCGAGTCCGGTATCGCCCACCACAGAACCTCCGATCCATTCGGGGGTTCTTCTGTTTTCGGGCCGGGGCGAAGAACGCCCGAGAGTATGCTCGCATCCTCCGGGCGGTCGAGGATCACTCGATCGGAACGCGCAGGACTCGGTCATCGCCGTCCCCGGGATCGCCGCGACCGTCGGTGTTGTTGGTGAGCACCCACAGGGCGCCATCCGGGGCGACTGCCACGTCGCGAAGCCTGCCGAACGCACCGACGAAGTACTCGGCGGACGTTGCGAGGTCATCCAGAGGCACCTCTCGCAGCCTCTCGCCACGGAGATTCGCGACGAAGAGAGACTCCGAAGCGATCGCGATGCCGCTGGGACTTGCGACATCAGGAGCCCACTGCTGCACCGGGTCGAGGAAGCCGTCCCGGTCGGCGATGCCTTCCACCTCCGGCCAGCCGTAGTTCCCACCGGGTTCGATCACGTTCAGCTCGTCCCAGGTGTCCTGCCCGAACTCGCTCGCATACAGGGTGCCGTCTTCGTCCCACGCAAGACCCTGCGGGTTGCGGTGGCCGAGGCTGAAGACCGGCGAGCCGTCGAAGGGGTTGTCCTCTGGCACGTCCCCATCCGGCGTGAGGCGGAGGATCTTGCCCGACAGAGACGTCAGGTCCTGAGCGCTCTCGCGGTCTCCCGCATCGCCGACGGTCACATACAACATGCCGTCGGGACCGAACGCGATACGGCCTCCGTTGTGATTCGTCGCTGCGGCCATCCCCGAGAGGATCGTCTCGGGCTCTCCGAGCTCGAGTGCGCCGGGAGACCCGGACAGGTCGAAACGCTGCACCCGGTTCTCGTCTTCCGCCGTGGAGTACGCGTACAACCGACCGTCTTGGACCGCGATGCCCAGCAGCCCGCCCTCACCGCGCGGTTCCACGCCGTCGATCACTGCGACCTCTCGAACCTTGCCATCGTCCGTCACCTCCACGATGCGGGCGGCATCGCGCTCGCTGATCAGCGCCGTCCCCTCATAGAAGGCAATGGACCAGGGGGCAGCCAGTTCGTCGACGATGGTTCTCTCCTCCCCCGGCAACACAGAACCGGAGGGCGAGGGGAGCGGCGGGGAGGGCGACGCCTGAGGCGTCGGAGCGCATGCCACCAACACGATCGAGGCCACCGACATGACGGACCACGCACCGAAGCCCCGCGAGGTCGTCATCAGCGCCGCTCCCTTCGTCCTGCCTTCGTCCTGCCTTCGACACTAGGCGCGCGAGCGGGTCCGGAGAAGGAATGACGGTGTCCGAGGTCGCGCGTAGCCTGCAGTCGTGTCGAAACGCACCCTCCCGGGCCCCTGCTCCCTCTGCGGGGGCGTTCAGGGCATCCGCACCGATGGGGTGTGGATCTGCGCAGCGTGCGGTTGGCGCTACGGTGACGCACCCGACCCCGACCTTCCGCTCCCCCGCGTCGATGTGGTCTACTACCTCCGCTTCGACAAGCGCGTGAAGATCGGCACCAGCAGACGGCCCAGGCAGCGGCTGGTCGCGATCCGGCACGACGAGCTCCTCGCCTTCGAACGCGGCGGTCGAGCAGTCGAGCAACAGCGCCACCGGGAGTTCGCCGGAATCCGCGAAGGCGGCGAGTGGTTCACTTACACGAACGAGTTGCACACGCACGTGAGCGCCCTCCGCGAGGAGGGCGACCCGTGGCTGCTCTACGCGCGCTGGCTCAGCCGCGCTTTACGCGGCCTCGATGGCGCTTCGTCCGACGCATGAACATGACGATGCCGGGTGACTGCTTCGGGAAGTCCAGTCGCCCGGCATCGCGTCTGCGAAGAGGTCATGCCGTGGCGGCACGACCCCGAGTGGTCGCCGGCTGCGGCTGCGAGAACAGCACGACGAGGATCACGGCGACACCGACGACAACGTGCGGGAGCCAGACGTTGAGCGCTTCGCCCGAGAAGCCGAAGATCCACGGTGAAAGAGCGAGGAACAAGCTGGCGACGATGTCGAACACCAGGTGGACGGGCATCGGGATGAAGCCGAAGGGGCCCCATTCGTACTTCGTGAACAGGCTGTAGACGATGAGTCCGATGCCGAGCACGATCGGGATGATGACAGCTGCTCCGCCCACATTCGCGAAGCCGAACAGCCAGGGCGCGGCGATCAACGCGATACCGACGATGTAGTCGAGGGCTCCGTGGACCTTGGTAGGGATGAAACGCATGATTCCTCCTTGTGTGGCGCCGCTCTTCGCGACTCACCACTGGTTCGAAGCCCGCGTCAGATCGGATTGCACCTCTCCGGTTTCCGCTCGATATCGCCAGGTTCGCGGGGGGGGTATGCGCTGTGGATTGGCCGCCACATACTCGCGGCCCGGTCCCAGGCAGCGCTGCTACGGTGAGCATGCCGGTATCTTGCCGGCATCAGGGAAGACTTCTTGTCGACCAACGGGCCTCACCGGTCATTTCGTTCTCCGTCGCCTCCTCTGTGTGAGCCCGAGGAGCGTCATGCCCACCCCGTCAGTTCCCTCTTTCAGCGACCCTGCGCACGCGTGGGCTGCCCCTATCGCCCTGCCGGTCGGTACGTCGGCGATCGTCTACTGCGAAGGCCAGTTCGGCGAGCAGGACGGCAAGACCGCGAACGGACTCGTCCGCCACTCCGAGAAGTACGACATCCTCAGCGTCATCGACAGCACCCATGCCGGCGCCGACGCGGGGATGGTGCTCGACGGGGAGGCGAACGGCATCCCGATCCTCAACGGTCTCGCCACCGCGATCGCGCATGCGGGGCACGTACCGGACTACCTGATCTGCGGAGTGGCACCAGCCGACGGGCTGCTCTCAGCCGGTCAGCGCACCGTGCTGCTCGACGGGATCGCTCGGGGCATGCACATCATCAACGGTCTGCATGAGTTCCTCACGGACGACGCCGAATTCGTCGCCGCTGCCCTCCTCGCCGAGGTCACCATCACCGACATCCGTCGTCCTCGCGACAAGAAGGACCTCCACCTGTTCTCGGGCCGCATCTTCGATGTGACCTGCCCGCGCATCACGATCCTCGGAACCGATGGAGCGATCGGCAAGCGCACCACCGCCACGATCCTCGTACGTGCGCTCAACGAGCAGGGCATCCACGCGGTCATGGTCGGCACCGGACAGACGACGATCATCCAGGGTGGCCGCTACGGCGTCGCACTCGATGCCCTCGTGCCGCAGTTCTGCTCCGGCGAGGTCGAGAACCAGG
Organism: Microbacterium sp. MYb54; assembly: GCF_002979515.1. GTDB lineage: Bacteria > Actinomycetota > Actinomycetes > Actinomycetales > Microbacteriaceae > Microbacterium. The sequence goes on from NZ_PCPA01000001.1 coordinate 495,887, forward strand.
TCGTCGCCGCGTTCGAGGGCGAGAACCCCGACGTGATCATCGTCGAGGGTCAGGGGGCGCTCAGCCACCCCGCCTACATCACGTCCGCCCACATCCTTCGAGGCAGCCAGCCCGCCGGTGTCATCGTGCAGCATGCTCCGGGCCGGAAGGTCCTCGGCGACTTCCCCATGGTGGCGATGCCCACGGTGACCAGCGAGATCGCCCTGATCGAGGCGTTCGCCGACACCCGGGTGATCGGTGTCACTGTCAACCACGAGAACCTCTCGAAGGCGCAGCTGGCCGCAGCGATCGATGAGATCGAACTCGACACGGGTCTTCCTGCGACCGATCCGCTTACCCGACCTCTGGCCGAGCTCGTGGAGATGGTGCTGCAGGCGTTCCCCGCCCTCAGCCCGCGACGGACCACCCGTAGCGCCGCGTGAGAGCGGCTCCGACGCGGTCGTAGCGCCCCCGATCGAGGACGGCGGCCTCCCGCCGCAGTCCTCGCTCGTGCACGCTGTACAGCTGCTCGACATCGATCCAGGATTCCCGTCCCTGGGAATCCCAGGCACCGGCGCCGATGGAGAGGTAGTCACGCTCGCCTTCGTGCGGTTTGCTCGTCATCCGCACCGCATAGACCCGCTCCGCGGACTCCCGGCCGATCACGAGCACAGGACGGTCTTTGCCACGCCCGTCGTTCTCCTCGTACGGCACCCAGGTCCAGACGATCTCGCCGGCATCCGGGGCGCCGTCACGCTGTGGCGCATACGCGACCTGAAGCCCTTTGATCCGGTCCGGATCGATGCGGACGGTCTCGGTTCCGCGCACACGTCCGGGATCCGTTGCGGGAGAGGCCGGGGCCGAGGGCTGTGCTGATGGCCGCAGACGCGCGTCCGGGCGCCTCGGACCTGATGTCCGAGACGCCCGGCCGGATCCCACCGCCTTGAGCAGGATCTCCACGAGTGTCGTCAGGATGCCGTTGGTCTTGCTCACACGGTCACCCTAACCGCAGATCAGGCGTCTGCGAGCGCGTAGCCCTCCTCGCCGTGCACGACCGAGTCGACACCGGCGATCTCGTCCTCGTTCGTGATGCGGAAGCCGATCGTCTTCTCGATCGCGAAGCCGATGATGAAGGCGACCACGAAGGAGTAGATCAGAACACCGAATGCGGCGATCACCTGCACCGCGAGCTGGCGAGCGTCGCCTCCGACGAACAGTCCGGTGCCGGTGGCGAAGAGGCCGAGGTACAGCGTTCCGATGAGGCCACCGACGAGGTGGATGCCGACCACGTCGAGCGAGTCGTCGAACCCGAGGCGGAACTTCAGCTCGACGGCGAGGGCGCAGACGACACCGGCGAGGGCACCGAGCAGCAGCGACCAACCGGGTGTGAGGTTGGCGCACGCCGGGGTGATGGCGACGAGACCGGCAACAGCACCGGAAGCGGCACCGACCGAGGTGGGCTTGCCGTCCTTGATCTTCTCGATCAGGATCCAGCCGAGGATGGCCGCAGCTGTCGCACCGAGCGTGTTCAGACCGATGAGGCCGACACCGCCCATGTCCTCGGACAGCCACTCCGCACCGGCGTTGAAGCCGAACCACCCGAACCACAGCAATGCCGCGCCGAGCAGGGTCAGCGGCACGTTGTGCGGCTTGAGGATGCCCTTCTGGAATCCGATGCGCTTGCCGAGGACCAGAGCGAGGGCGAGTGCGGCAGCACCCGCGTTGATGTGCACCGCGGTACCACCGGCGTAGTCGATGACGCCGATACCGCTGTCCTCACCGAAGAGCGTGGTGCCGAGATTCATGATCCAGCCACCACCCCAGACCCAGGCGGCGACCGGGAAGTAGCCGACGGTGGCGAAGATGCCCGCGAAGATCAGCCAGCTGCCGAACTTGGCGCGGTCGGCGATCGCCCCGGAGATCAGCGCGACGGTGATGATCGCGAAGGTGGCGCCGTAGGCGACACCCAGGAGCGCCACGTTCGACCCTTCACCCTCGGCGAGGCTCGAGAGGCCGAAGTCGGCGAACGGGTTGCCTGCGAAGGCGGTCGGGCTGTCGACGGCGCTCATCGAGAAGCCGAAGAGAATCCACAGCACGGCGACGAGTCCGATGGAGCCGAAGCTCATCATCATCATGCTGACGACGCTCTTCGCCTTGACGAGACCGCCATAGAAGAAGGCGACGCCGGGCGTCATGAGCAGAACCAACGCTGTCGCGGTGATCGCCCACGAGATGTTGCCGGGAGCATCCATAGGAAAACCTCACATCCGAAGTAATTGAGAGCTTCAGTGTGACGACCTGCGGTTTCGTCAATGCGTGAGGTTTGTTTCCCCGCGGTTACAGCGCGGCTCCGCCTGTGAACATCGCGTTACGCGAGTCTGCGGGCTTACGCAGAATGTGTCAGCGCATTGAGCCGAGAGATGGCGCGCAGGTACTTCTTGCGGTAACCGCCGGCGAGCATCTCGTCGGAGAAGACCGAGTCGAGGCCGAGTCCGGTGGCGATGATCGGAATCTGCGCGTCGTACACCCGGTCGATGAACGCGACGAAACGCAGCGCCTCGGACTGGTCCGTGAGCTGGCGCACGTCGCGCAGGCCGACGCCACCGACGCCGTCGATGAGCCGGATGTAGCGCGAGGGGTGCACCTGGGCGAGATGACGGATCAGCTCGTCGAACAGGTCGTCGGAAACTGCGCCCTCCGCTCCGACGGTCGCGATGGCGGCCTTATAGGCAGCGTCGTCGAGCACGACGGCGTGTCCGTCGAGGGCGCGCTGGCGGAAGTCGACGCCGTCGATGCGCAGGGTCTGGAAGCTGTCGGACATGGCATGGATCTCACGGAGGAAGTCCTGCGCGGCGAAGCGCCCCTCGCCGAGGGCGTTCGGCGGGGTGTTCGATGTCGCGGCGAGCCGGGTGCCGGTCGGGACGAGCTCGCCCAGGAGCCTGGTCATCACCATCGTGTCGCCCGGGTCATCGAGCTCGAACTCATCGATGCACAGCAGGTCGGCGCCCTTGAGCAGGTCGACGGTGTTCTTGTACCCGAGTGCGCCGACGAGCGCGGTGTACTCGATGAACGAGCCGAAGTACTTCCGACGTGCGGGCATCGCATGGTAGATCGAGGCGAGCAGGTGGGTCTTGCCGACGCCGAACCCACCGTCAAGGTAGACGCCCGGCTTGAGCTCAGGTTCCTTCTTCGCACGACTGAACAGGCCGCCGCGCTTCACGGGGGCGCCGCGCCCGGCGAAACGCATCAGCGTTTCCTTCGCCTCCTCTTGTGAGGGATAGGCGGGATCAGCGCGGTAGCTGTCGAACGTCGCCGTGTCGAACTGGGGCGGCGGCACCATGCTCGCCAGCATCTCTGGTCCGGTGACGGTCGGCTGACGCTCGGTGAGGTGCACGGTTCGGCTGGTCGTGTCGGTCATCACGGTCCTGAATCGGGTGCTCGCCTGTGTCGAAGTCTTACGAATCGGGCGCAGGGTGCTCGGCGGGGATCTATCGTCGAAGGGACGGATCAACACTACGCCGTTCGCACCCGCGCCCTCGTCCGCTCAACGCTTCGGAGATCCCATGGCCATCGAGTTCGATTCCTCCTCCCCCAAGTTCGCCGAGTACGCCGAACCCGGCCGTCTCGTGACGACCGAGTGGCTCGCCGAACGGCTGGGCGCCCCAGGCCTCGTGGTGGTCGAATCCGACGAGGACGTACTGCTGTACGAGACGGGCCACATCCCGGGTGCGGTGAAGGTCGACTGGCACACCGAGCTCAACGATCCCGTCGGACGCGACTACGTCGATGGCGAGGGCTTCGCCGAGCTGCTCAGCCGCAAGGGCATCTCGCGCGACGACACGGTCGTCATCTACGGCGACAAGAACAACTGGTGGGCCGCCTACGCCCTGTGGGTGTTCTCCCTCTTCGGCCACGAAGACGTGCGTCTGCTCGACGGCGGTCGCGACCGCTGGATCGCCGAAGGCCGCGAGCTGACCCGGGAGCCGGCGAACCGCCCGGCGACCGAGTATCCGATCGTCGAGAGAGACGACTCGGTGATCCGTGCATACAAGGAAGACGTCCTGGCGCACATCGGCAGCCCGCTCATCGACGTGCGCTCCCCTGAGGAATACAGCGGTGAGCGCACCACGGCGCCCGCCTACCCCGAGGAAGGGACGCTGCGCGCCGGTCACATCCCCACCGCGCAGAGTGTGCCGTGGGCGAAGGCCGTCGCTGAGGATGGAGGCTTCCGCAGTCGTGCCGAACTCGATGCGATCTACCGAGACGGCGCCGGTCTGAACGACGGAGACGACGTCGTGGCCTACTGCCGCATCGGGGAACGCTCGAGCCACACCTGGTTCGTACTCAAGCACCTCCTCGGCTTCGAGAACGTGCGCAACTACGACGGGTCCTGGACCGAGTGGGGCAGCGCGGTACGCGTGCCGATCGTCACCGGTTCGGAGCCCGGCGCGCTCTGAACATGTGACAATGACAGGGATGAGCACCAGCGACGTTCCTGACTCCCTCGCCGAGATCCGCGACGGGTTCCTCGAGACCCCTGAAACCGATCGCCTCCTGCTGCTGCTCGAGTTCTCCGACGAGCTTCCGGATGTGTCCGACGAGGTCGCGACCCACCCGGAGATGTACGAGCGCGTCGCGGAGTGCCAGTCCCCCGTGTACATCCACGTCGAGGTGCACGACGACATCGTGACCATGCACGCGACCGCGCCGCCGGAGGCTCCGACGACCCGCGGGTTCGCGAGCATCCTGGTGCAGGGCCTCACCGGACTCACCGCCGACGAGGTCCTCGCCATCCCGAACGACTACCCGCAGAGCATCGGACTCACCAAGGCGGTGTCACCGCTGCGCATCGGCGGCATGACCGGGATGCTGATGCGCGCGAAGAATCAGGTCAGGCAGAAGCGCTGAAGCCCTGCGCATCCAGCCAGTCGGTGATCGCGGTCGTCCACCCGGTCTGGTCGTAGTTCCACAGCTTCGTGTGGCGCGCCACCGTGAACCTCGGCATCGTGACGAGGTCAGGACGCGCCTCCTGCAGCGCGTGCGAAGAGTCGGCCGGCACGAAGCCGTCGTCGTCACTGTGCAGGATCAGGATCGGCGCGGTCAGCTCATCGGCACGCGCGACCATGTCGAGGCGGTCGAACGGGATCGGCTCGTCGGCCCCACTGAGGCGCGCGGTGAGCGGCATCTGGAGAGCTCCCATCGCGAGCTCGGGCAGCGGAGCCCGCACCCCGGCCAGTCTCGCCTGGAAGCGCAGCACTGTGCGCCAGTCGACGACAGGGGACTCGAGGATGATCCCGGCGATTCGATCTCGGTGACCGGAGGTCACTGCGGCTTGCAGCGAGACCGCTCCACCCATCGACCATCCCATCAGGATGACCCGCTCCGCACCATGCCGGAGCGCGTAGGCGATCGCCGAATCGACGTCGCGCCACTCCGACGCCCCCAACGCATATGCCCCTGCCCTGGTGCGCGGAGCTTCACCGTCGTTCCGGTAGGAGACGACGAGGTTGGGCAGACCAGCGGCATGCAACACCGGCACTGCCCGCAGACATTCCGCACGGGTGGCACCCCGTCCGTGCACCTGGATCACCCAGGTCGACGAAGCTGCGGGGAAGTACCACGCAGGACAAGGTCCGGCGGGAGAACCGATCAACAGGTTCTCCCAGCGCAGGTGGAGCTCGCTCGGCGATGAGTAGTAGTACCCGCTGAATGCGGCAGCGCGATCGACACGAGCACCGGGCTCGATCTGGGTCAGGAGCTTGCGACGAACGCTCGTCCCGTCAGCGCTGAGAACGGCGCCGAGCTTGACGTATCCGTAGGTACCGGTGGTGAAGAGGCCGTATCTCCCCGGCAGCGCGGTGTCGAGGGTGCGCTGCAGTTCGATCGTCTGCGCGCCGGTGTCGACGGCGATGATCTCGGTGTCGGTGGCGCGTCGCATGGGCGTCACGACGCGTCGGGCGACCGCGAACACGAGCAAGGCGAACCCCGCTCCGAGTGCGAGCAAGGCAGGGACAAGGAGCGTAACGGCGTGCCTGAGACTCTTCATCGCTTCCTGACTCTAGCCTGTTGCCGTGACCGCACCCCCCGAAGCCGGGACGCCTTTCGAGAGCGCCGTGGCTGAACTGCGCGAAACCGAGTTCCGAGATGACATCACGGTGCGCGAGATCGCGACCCCACAGGGCCTCGCCCCCTTCGCCATCGCGCTCGCCGCCGATGTGCGCCCGGAGGGCGAAGGCGAGTCCGTGTACGGCACCGGCAGGTTCGTGCTGCTGCATGATCCCGACGAGCCCGGCGCCTGGGGTGGATCGTGGCGCATCGTCATCTTCGCGCAGGCACCGCTGGAGACCGAGATCGGGACCGATCCGCTTCTGGCCGACGTGACGTGGTCCTGGCTGGTCGACGCTCTCGACTCGCGCGACGCGGTCTATCACTCGGAGTCCGGTACCTCGACGAAGACGCTGTCGAAGGGATTCGGCGGTCTCGCCGTCGAAGGAGACGGCGCCCAGATAGAATTGCGGGCGTCCTGGACTCCGGAAGGCCCGTTCCGACCTCACGTCGAAGCATGGGCCGAGCTGGTCGGAATGCTGGCGGGACTTCCGCCCGGCTCCGAGGGCATCGCCGTGATCGGCGCGCGAAAGGCTGTACGTGACTGAATACTCCGTGATCTCGGATGCTGAGGAGTTCCGCGCAGCCTGCGCCGTGCTCGCCGCAGGCACCGGGCCCGTCGCCGTGGACGTGGAGCGCGCGTCCGGCTTCCGCTACTCTCAGCGCGCCTATCTCGTGCAGGTGTTCCGGCGAGAAGCCGGGGTCTTCCTGTTCGATCCACCCGCGATCGGAGACTTCGCGCCACTCCAAGAGGCCATCGGCGATGTCGAGTGGGTGCTGCACGCTGCGAGCCAGGATCTCCCTTCCCTGCGGGAGCTCCACCTCGAGCCTCCGGTCATCTTCGATACCGAGCTCGCTTCGCGCCTCCTCGGGCATGAGCGTGTCGGTCTCGGTGCCGTCGTCGAAGACACTCTGGGCATCACCCTCAAGAAGGAGCACTCCGCCGCCGACTGGTCGACGCGTCCGCTCCCCGACTCCTGGCTCGAGTACGCCGCCCTCGACGTGCTGCACCTGATCGATGTGCGGGACATCCTCGTCGCCGAGCTGGAGGAACAGGGAAAGACCGCCTACGCAGCCGAAGAATTCGCCGCAACCCTCACTCGCGCGCCCAAACCTCCCCGCGAGGACCCATGGCGTCGACTCAGCGGACTGCACCAGGTGCGCGGAGCTCGAAACCTCGCCGTCGCCCGCTCGCTGTGGCAGGCCCGCGAATCCTACGCTCAGGAACAGGACGTGTCCCCCGGTCGCCTCGTCCCTGACCGCTCCCTGGTGGCCGCTCTGATGGCGAACCCGCAGTCGAAGCAGGCGCTCGCCGGCATCAAGGAGTTCCAGGGCCGCGCGAGCCGCACGCAACTCGACCGCTGGTGGCAGGCATTCGTCGACGGCCGCGCCACCGAAGAATTGCCCCGCGAACGTGTGCCGAGCGACACTCTCCCTCCACCCCGTGCCTGGGCCGACCGGAACCCCGAGGCGGATGCTCGCCTGAAGGCCGCGCGCCCCGTCGTGGAAGCGGTGGCCGAGGAGTTGGGGATGCCCACCGAGAACCTGCTCACGCCGGAGTACCTCCGTCGCGTCGCGTGGGACCTCCCTGGCGAAACCCCGGAGGAGATCGCTGCGGCACTCGCCGCGCTGGGTGCTCGCCCGTGGCAGATTGAACAGACCGCACAGAAGATCGCGGCCGCCTTTGTAGATGCGGCGCAAGAGCCCGACACCACCCCCGCACCCGCTTCGTAGGTTCGATCCAACCGATTCCTCCCGGTTTCGCGGGCTTCATAGACTGAGGTCACGCACTAACTTGGAGGCAGAGTGGCCGAGATCTCGGACGTCTTCTTCGTCGATGGAGTACGCACGCCTTTCGGGCGTGCCGGCGAAAAGGGCATGTACTGGAACACCCGCGCTGATGACCTCGCCGTGAAGGCGACCATCGGCCTGATGGAGCGGAACGCGGCCGTCCCGGCCGACCGCATCGACGACGTCGCGATCGCCGCGACGAGCCAGACCGGCGATCAGGGACTGACCCTCGGTCGTTCGGTGGCCATCCTCGCCGGACTCCCACAGAGCGTGCCTGGTCTCGCCGTCGAGCGCATGTGCGCCGGCGCCATGACCAGCGTCACGACCATGGGCGCATCGATCGGTGTCGGCATGTACGACTTCGCCCTCGCCGGCGGTGTCGAGCACATGGGACACCACCCGATCGGCGCCAACGCCGATCCGAACCCGCGTTTCGTGGCCGAGAAGATGGTCGACCCCGGCGCGCTCAACATGGGCGTCACCGCCGAGCGCATCTTCGACCGCTTCCCGCACCTCACCAAGGAGCGGTCCGACCGCTACGGCATGCTCAGCCAGCACAAGGTGCAGGCGGCATACGATGCCGGCAAGCTCCAGCCCGACCTCGTGCCGGTGGCGACCAAGACCGCTGATGGTGCGTGGGGTCTCGCCACGGAGGACGAGGGCCGACGCCCGCAGACCACCATGGAAGACCTCGCCGCGCTGAAGACGCCGTTCCGTCCGCACGGGCGTGTCACGGCCGGCACCTCGTCTCCCCTCACCGACGGTGCGACCATGTCGCTGCTCGCGGGCGGTGGTGCTGTGAAGGAGTTCGGCCTCGCCCCGAAGATGCGCATGGTGTCGTTCGCCTTCGCCGGAGTGCAGCCCGAGATCATGGGCATCGGCCCGATCCCGTCGACCGAGAAGGCGCTCAAGAAGGCCGGCCTCACCATCGCCGACATCGGCCTGTTCGAGCTGAATGAGGCGTTCGCCATCCAGGTGATCTCCCTGCTCGACCACTTCGGCATCGCCGACGACGACCCCCGCGTCAACCAGTGGGGCGGCGCGATCGCGATCGGGCACCCGCTCGCCGCCTCCGGTGTGCGTCTGATGATCCAGCTCGCGGCCCAGTTCGCTGAGCGTCCCGACGTCCGCTACGGCCTCACCGCCATGTGTGTCGGACTCGGCCAGGGTGGCTCGGTCATCTGGGAGAACCCGCACTACGACGGCAAGAAGAAGAAGTGAGCGCGAACGTGACGAACTACGAAGCCATCGACTTCTCCCCGATCCAGGCGCTCACCGAGGGCGAGGTCATCACGCACTCCCCCGTGCGCGACATCCGTCTCGCCTCCGGCAAGGTCCTCGCCCTCATCACCCTCGACAACGGCCGTGACCACACCCGTCCCAACACCCTGGGCCCTGCGACGCTCACGCAGCTCGGTGAGACCCTCGACGGACTCAAGGCGCGCGCCGCGGCCGGCGAGATCCAGGCAGTCGGCATCACCGGCAAGCAGTACATCCTCGCCGCCGGCGCCGACCTGTCCGACATCAGCAAGGTCGGATCCCGTGACAACGCGCGGCTGATCGCGCAGCTCGGCCACAAGGTCCTCGGCAAGTTCGGAGAGCTCGGTGTACCGTCGTTCGCGTTCGTGAACGGCCTCGCCCTCGGCGGCGGCCTGGAGATCGCACTCAACTCCAGCTACCGCACGGTCGACTCCTCTGCTGCCGCGATCGCGTTGCCCGAGGTCTTCCTCGGCATCATCCCCGGCTGGGGTGGCGCGTACCTGCTGCCGAACCTGATCGGCATCGAGAATGCGCTCGAGGTCGTCATCTCGAACCCGCTCAAGCAGAACCGGATGCTGAAGCCGCAGCAGGCATTCGACCTCGGCATCTTCGATGCGATCTTCCCCGCAGCGAACTACCTCGAGAACTCGCTGGCGTGGGCTGATGCGGTCCTCGGCGGCAAGAAGGTCGAGCGCAAGAACGAGCCGGGCAAGATCGAACGCCTCACCAAGTGGCCGATCGCCATCAAGATGGCCCGCGGGATGCTGGAGTCGAAGATCGGCACCATGCCGAAGTCGCCGTATGCGGCACTCGAGCTTCTCGACAAGGCGAAGAGCGGCACGAAGGCAGAGGGCTTCGCCCGCGAGGACGAGGCTCTGGCCGATCTCGTCACGGGCGACCAGTTCGCCGCCTCGATGTACGCGTTCGACCTGGTGCAGAAGCGTGCGAAGCGACCTGTCGGCGCTCCCGACAAGCAGCTCGCGAAGAAGGTCACCAAAGTGGGCATCATCGGCGCCGGACTCATGGCGAGCCAGTTCGCGCTGCTCTTCGTGCGCAAGCTCCAGGTGCCCGTTCTGATCACCGATCTGGATCAGGCGCGCGTCGACAAGGGCGTCGCGTACATCCACGAGGAGATCGGCAAGCTCGAAGCCAAGGGCCGCCTGGACTCCGACAGCGCGAACAAGCTGCGCGCGCTCGTGACCGGCACCACCGACAAGAGCCTCTACGCGGACTGCGACTTCGTGATCGAGGCCGTGTTCGAAGAGGTCGGCGTCAAGCAGCAGGTGTTCGGTGAGATCGAGAAGATCATCGCAGAGGACGCGATCCTCGCGACGAACACCTCGTCGCTCTCGGTCGAGGAGATCGGGTCGAAGCTCGCCCACCCGGAGCGCCTGGTCGGGTTCCACTTCTTCAACCCGGTCGCGGTGATGCCGCTCATCGAGATCGTGAAGACGCCGCACACGGCAGACGCGGCGCTGGCGACCGCCTTCGTCGTCGCGAAGAACCTTGGCAAGAACGCGGTTCTCACCGCGGACGCCCCCGGGTTCGTCGTGAACCGACTGCTCGCGAAGGTCATGGGCGAGGCCGCTCGTGCCGTCTACGAGGGCACGCCGATCGCTGATGTCGAGAAGGCCTTCGGCCCGCTCGGGTTGCCGATGGGCCCCTTCCAGCTGATCGACCTGGTGGGCTGGAAGGTCGCAGCCCACGTGCAGGACACGATGGTGCACGCCTTCCCCGAACGGTTCTACGCGAACGAGAACTTCCACGCTCTCGCCGAGCTCGACGCGGTCGTGGAGAAGGACAAGGGTGGGCGTGTCGTCGGCTGGAGCAAGCAGGCCGAGAAGGTGCTCAAGCCGGCTGTGGGCAAGACTCCGGCAACGGCTGCGACCATCCTCCAGCGCGTACAGGACGGTCTCGCCACCGAGATCAAGCTCATGCTCGACGAGGGAGTGGTCCCCGAGGTCGAAGACATCGATCTGTGCCTGATCCTGGGCGCGGGCTGGCCGTTCATCGACGGTGGCGCCTCGCCGTATCTCGACCGTGAAGGGGCTTCGGAGCGAGCGTTCGGCGGCTCGTTCCACACCCCGCAGATCCGCGGCATCGAGAGCCGCTGATCGCACTCGAAGGGGCCGCATCGAGAGATGCGGCCCCTTCGTCGTCTACTGCGACGGTCGGGAATCCGCTTCGTCGACCCTCGGCCAGTAGGACAGAGCCCGTTCGGCCAGCGCGGTGATCGTGAGAGACGGGTTCACACCGGGATTCGCGGGAACGGACGCACCGTCGACGACGTGCAGGCCGGGATGACCCCAGACACGGTGATAGGCGTCGATGACACCCTCTTCCGGCGAGGCAGAGATCACCGCACCGCCGAGGAAATGCGCCGTGAGCGGGATGCCGAACACCTCCGGCCATGATCCGCGCGCCTGCGCCGACACGCCGCCCTCGTGCTGGACCCGCGCCGCGATGGCTGCGGCAGCGGTGTGGGCCTGGGGAAGGTAGCTCGGATTCGGCTCTCCGTGCCCCTGGGTACTCGTCATCACGAGCCTGCCGAACCGCCTCCGCAACGAGAGCGTGAGCGAGTTGTCCGCGGTCTGCATGACCAGGGCGATGATGCCTCGCTCGCTCCACCGGCGCAGGTTCCCGAGTCGGAACTGTCGCACCGGCGAACGGACCACCTGCGTCAGGAGGCTGCCCAATCGGGCGCCGAGGCGCCGATCGCCGGGGACGAGCACGGTCGCGAGTGCTCCCATCAGGTTCGAGCCCGGTCCATAGCGGACGTTCTCGACGTGGGTGCGATCGTCGACGTGAAAAGAGGTGGTGATCGCCACACCCCGAGCAAGCTGCAGGGATTCAGGGACCTTCGTGGCGACCGCACCGTCGAGAGCCTCCGAGTTGGTACGGGTGAGGCGGCCGACCGCATCCGAGATCCGTGGCAGCGCGCCGGACTCTTTCATCCGATGCAGCAACTGCTGCGTGCCCCAGGTGCCGGCCGCCAACACGACCTGCGCGGCTGTCACGGTTCGAGGCGCGTGCCGGAACCAGGCGCCGCTGCGCTGCGTCGTCACCGCGAATCCACCGCCGGCGAGCTCACGCACCTCGCTGACGGTGCGCAGCGCTTCGATCTCGACGCCGCGTCGCTCGGCAAGCGCCAGGTAGTTCTTCATCAGGGTGTTCTTCGCGCCGACACGACATCCGACCATGCAGTTGCCGCAGAGCGTGCATCCGGTGCGATCGGGGCCCTCGCCGCCGAAGAACGGGTCAGGCGTGCGCTCCCCCGGCTTTCCGAACCACACCCCTACCGGCGCGTGACGGAAGGTGGCGCCGACTCCGAGGTCGTCGGCCGCGCCGGCCATGATCCGCTCGACGGGTCCGGTGTGCGGATAGTGCTCCACCACGCCGAGCATCCGTTTCGCCGTCGCGTAGTGCGGGGAGAGCTCGGACTCCCAGTCGGCGATGCCCCGCCACTGCGGGTCCTGGAAGAACGCGGCACCCGGCTGATAGAGCGTGTTGGCATAGTTGAGCGAGCCCCCGCCGACCCCAGCACCCGCGAGGATCATCACGTCCGGCAGTCGATGAATGCGCTGCACGCCGTAGCAACCGATCGCGGGAGCCCACAGGTAGCGGCGCAGGTTCCAGCTGGTCTTCGCGAAATCGTCGTCCTCGAAACGACGCCCCGCCTCGTACACGCGCACCCGATAGCCCTTCTCGACCAGACGAAGCGCGGCGACCGAGCCTCCGAAGCCCGAGCCGACGATGACGACGTCCTCGTCGAACTCAGCCATTGGTCTCCTCCGGCACGAGCATCGTGAAGGCTGCGGGAAGCACCGACACCGTGCATTCGTCTTCGCCGATCCGCTCGCCGTCCGCGTAGACGACGAGGCCGGGCGCTGCGACCGTCACGGTCCGCGCACGGCGATGCACGACTTCCCGCCGGTTCAGGTGCGTCCCCCGCAACAGCAACGGAAAGAGACGCAGCAGACGCAGTCGTCCGAGTGGAGCGACGTGCACGAAGTCGAGCAGCCCGTCGTCGGGAACGGCCCCCGCACAGATCGGCATCCCGCCGCCGTAGCTCGATGTGCTTCCGACCGCGATCAGCGTGCCGGGAGAACTCGTTGGCGGCTCGTCGTCGACGGCGAGGGTGAAGGCCATGGCACGCAGGCGCACGAGCTCGATCAACAGGGCGAGGTAGTAGCGCGGTGCGCCGTGGGGCCAGCGAAGCCGGTTGGTTCGATCACTGACTTTCGCATCGAACCCGAGTGCGGCGATCGTGAGGAACTTGCGCGTTCCCCCCGCGGTGCGGATCTCTCCCACATCGATCGCCCGGGGAACACCGGTGAGCGCGAGCTCCGCGGCGGCTGCGGCATCGCTGCGAGGCAGACCGAGGGCGCGGGCGAGGTCGTTGCCCGTGCCGGCAGCGACCAGAACCACCGGGACCGACGCGGCGCACACCGTGTCGAGCACGCCGGACAGCGTTCCGTCGCCACCAACCACGACGAGCGCCCGAGGTTCGTCAGCGAGGGCCACGACGGCGAGTCGAGCGGTGTCCGCCGCGGAAGCCCCCGCGTATGTGCGTACGTCTGCACCGCGCTCTCTGAGGTGCAGAACAGCGGTCTCCGCCGCTCGCCCACCCCGGCCTTTGCCGGAGAACGGGTTCGCGAGCACGGCGATGTGCTCAGCCACGTCAGCGCGTCCGCTCGATCGGTATCACGGCGCCGGGGTTCAGGATGCCGGTGGGGTCGAGTTCCCGCTTGATCGCGGCGAGAATGCGGATGCCGGTCTCCCCGATCTCCGATTCCAGCCAGGGAGCATGATCCCGACCGACCGCGTGGTGGTGGCTGATGGTGCCGCCGGCCGCGATGATCGCATCGTTGACCCGCGCCTTGACGGGTCTCCACACGCTGAGAGGATCGGAGCGGATTCCGGCGAGCACGGTGAAGTAGAGCGATGCACCTGTGGGATAGATGTGGGACACATGGCACATGACGTAGGACTTGGCACCCGCGTCGGCGAAACCGTCCTTGAGCGCGCTCTCGACGGCGGCCCGCAGCGTCTGCAGGTTCGACCAGGTCGTCGCCGTCTCCAGCGTCTCGCAGAAGACACCGGCGTCGAGCAGCGAGTCCCGGAGGTAGGGCCCGTCGAAACGGCCCTCCAACCATTCCTCGGCCGCGCCCTCGCCCGCTGAGATTCCACCTGCCGCCGTGAGATGTGCACTGGCACGGGCTCGACGCTCCGCTATGGCGTCACCCTCGTACACCGTCACGACACTCGCGCCCTTTGCGAGGGCTTTACCGATCTTGCCGACCTGGGCGAGGCTCACGGCCGTCTCCGCCTCGTCGGAGAGGCGGATCACGGTCGGGCCTGCCCCCTGCTGTGCCACCCGACGCAGCCCCTCGACGCCGCCGGCGAAGTCGGGGAACGACCACGACTCGAAGAACCTGTCTCGCGGGATCGGATGCACCCGCACGCGCACCTCCGTGATCACCCCGAAGATCCCCTCCGAACCCAGGAACACCCTGATCAGATCAGGGCCGGCCGCAGATCCGGGCGAACGCCCGAGCTCGATGTCGCCGGTGGGCGTCGCCACCCGGATTCCGGTCACCATCGCGTCGAACCGACCGTTTCCCGCCGAGTTCTGCCCTGAGGAGCGTGCGGCGGCGAATCCACCGATCGTGGCGTAACGGAAACTCTGCGGGAAGTGACCGAGCTCGAGCCCGTAAGCGCCGAGCAGCACCTCCGCCTCCGGTCCCGTCGTGCCAGCAGCGAGCACCGCTTCACCGCTGATCTCATCGAGACGGGTCAGGCCGCTCAAGCGTCGCAGGTCGAGGCTCACGACCCCGTGATGTCTGCCCCTCTCGGGATCCAGCGCCCCGACGACGCTCGTGCCGCCGCCGAACGGGATGACGGCGACGCCGCGAGCGGCCGCGACCGCCAGGCACGCACGGACCTCGTCGTGGCTGGCAGGACGGATGATGGCATCCGGCACTTCCTGCTCGACCTGCCGTCGACGCAGCAGATCGGGAGTCGACCGCCCACCGGCGTGACGGATCCGGGCCTCGGCGGAGTCATCGACATTCTGCGGGCCGACCGCAGTGCGGAACGCCTCGAGGTCGCCATCGGTCAACGCAGACGGCGCCAGCCGCACCTCGGCGAACTCGACAGCCGGCTCCGGTCGACGGATGCGCCCGAGCAGCAGCGGCAGCAGCGCGCGAACCGCGAGCGGCAGATCCTTCGCCTTGGCCGGATCGCCCCAGCCGTTCCATCTCATCGACGGGTCGGCATCGACCCTGCCATTGTCTTGGCCCATGCGTTACAGTGTGACACATCATGGAAGAACGTCAACCTCTCTGGGATGCGACGCAGACGCGGATCCTCGATGCCGCGGATGCACTGATCGAGCGACGCGGCGTGCACGGGGTGACTATCGCGGAACTCGCGCGCCGCGCAGACCTCAGCCGTCCGACGATCTATCGCAACTGGAGCGATGCCGACGACGTCGTCCGGGCCGCTCTCCTGCGGCGAGTCCACGGTATCCTCGGCACGTTCCCCGCCCACGCGCGCACCAGAACAGCCCTCGTCGATGACGTGCTGCGCTTCACGACGCTCTTCCGGAACGATCCGCTCTACGCGCGCCTGCTCGCAGACGAACCAGAAGCGTTCACCCGTTACACGCTGCAGCGCGTCGGGTCGAGCCAGCGGATGATCCTGTCGTGGCTCGCCACGGCCATCGGTTCAGCGCAGGAGGACGGCTCGGTCAGACCCGGCGCGCCGCAGGAGATCTCTGTGATGCTGCTGCTCATCGCCCAGTCCGCAGTGCTCTCCCACGGCACTGTGGCCGACCTCATCTCCGAGGCCGCGTGGGAGCGTGAGCTGCGTGCGGCGCTCGACGGACTGCTCCGCCCATGATCAGGGAGTCTTCCGCGCTCAACACCGCGCGACGGAGGGTCGATCTCACGCTCTCCGCAGACGAGCGAGTCGACGTACTCGTCGTCGGCGGCGGGATCACCGGCGTGGGGGTCGCTCTCGACGCCGCGTCCCGCGGCCTCAGCGTGACCTTGATCGAAGCCGAGGACCTCGCCTTCGGCACCAGCCGGTTCAGCTCGAAGCTCGTGCACGGCGGACTGCGCTACCTCGCGACCGGTGATGTCGCGACCGCGAAGGAGAGCGCGATCGAACGCCACCTCCTCATGACGACGATCGCTCCGCACCTCATCCGCCCGCTCGGACAGCTGCTGCCTTTCAGCTCGGGTGTCACGCTGCGTCAGCGTGCGGCTGGCGCGATAGGCATGGGCATGGGCGATCTCCTGCGGATGAAGGCGCGCACGCCCCGCGCGGTGCTGCCGGCTCCCACTCTCATCTCCGCACGCACGGCGACCCGACTAGCACCGGCGCTCGCCGCACACGGTCTGCGCGGCGGCGTGCTCTCCTACGACGGCCAGCTGGTCGACGACGCCCGGCTCGTGGCCACGGTGGCCCGCACCGCGGCATCACTCGGTGCGCGGATCCTCACGAGGGTCCGCGCGATCGAGCTGCGAGGCGACGGCGCAACTGCCGAAGACACGCTCACAGGCGAGCGATTCGAGATCCGCGCCCGCGCTGTGATCAACGCCACCGGCGTGTGGGCAGGCTCCCTCGACGACACGATCAGCGTGCGCCCGAGCCGAGGCACCCACATCGTGCTCGATGCGGAGGATCTCGGTGCTCCGACGGTGGCGCTGACGATCCCCCATGAGGGGTCGATCAGCCGTTACGTCTTCGCCTTGCCTCAGGCCTACGGCCGGGTGATCGTCGGCCTCACGGACGAGGACGCCCCCGGCGCAGTCCCGCGCGTGGCTCAGCCGACAGAGCCCGAGATCGAGTTCCTGCTGAGAAGCCTCAACCGTGTCATCGCCGAACCGATCGGCCGTGAACGCGTACGCGGCGCCTTCGCGGGCTTGCGGCCGCTGGTGCGCAGCGGAGCGGATGCCACGGCGGACGTATCGCGGCGGCACCTCGTGACGGCTTCCGAGTCAGGCTTCATCACGGTCCTCGGTGGAAAGCTGACGACCTACCGGCGGATGGCGGAAGATGCCGTCGACCTCGCGTCGCGGACCCTCGGGCTGCAGGCGGCGCCGAGCCGCACGGCATCGTTGCGACTCGTCGAGCGCGTGATTCCCCCATCCGACGATCTGCTCGACGAACCGACGGGGCTGACCCGCGCGGAGGTGGAGTTCTCGTTGCGCGTGGAAGGCGCCATGACCCCGGATGACGTTCTCGACCGACGCACGCGTGTCGGACTCGTGGATGCCGATCGTGAGCGGTGCCGCGAGGCCGTCGAAGAGGTCGTCGCGCGCACACTGGCCGACCTCACCTGACCCCTTCCCCGGCGGATCCGGGCCGGCGCGTTTCCACTGCACAGCGTCGCGGGGAACGTGTGGCGAACAGCGCATGAACTCCCCCTCCCGGCGCCTCCCCGCTGCGTTCTGACGCGCGACGAGCCTGCACAGTGGTGTCATGGACATGCTCTTCACGATGCTGGGCGGCAAGGGAATGTCGGGGCTGCTGAAGACCGGCACGGCGCTCCTCACGACTCTCCTGATCCTCCCCGCTCTGCTCAAGCTGTTCGTCGTCACGGTCGACGAGGGCTGGGCGGCGATCCGCACGCGGAACGGCAAGCCGATCATCCGGAATCGTCCGCAGCGCCGACCGACCAACCGCGGCGGGGCAGTCGGCGAGGTGGTCGTGCTCGATCCGGGGTCGCATGGAGCGTTCCCGCTGTTCTACTGGTATCGGCTCATCGACGTGCGCTGCCGCGCGACAGATCTCCCCGCACGCGAGATGAGCGGCTCGAGCGGGCATCAGCATCGGGTTCACGCGTCGTTCGAATGGCGCCCGATACCGACGGGCGGTGACCTGCGCGTCTTCGAGCTGGATGTCGTCAACGTCAAGGAACGCGCCTCCAACATCGTCGGTGCGGCGCTGAGAGACGTTATCCGCGGGCTCGACGGCTCGGAACTGCCACACAACGACGAGATCAACACCCGCGTGATAGCCGCCAGCGCGGAAGAGGTCCGCCGTGCCTGCGGTGTGGAGCTCGTGCGGGTGATGGTCACCGGCGACGCACTCACCGACGGGTACCTGATGGCGACCGCGCTCCGGGACGCAGATCGAGGAGCGCAGGCGGTCGCAGCGCTGCACGCCCTGAACTGAGGACGCTACAGGCGCCGCGACGTCCCGGGGTCAGCGCCGCTCGTGCAGCGGCAGATCGATGGTTCCGGTCTCGCCGGCGTGACGCGCCTTGGGAATGCGCGTTCCGAGCACCTGCGACACGATGTCCTGCGCGATCTTCGGCGCCGTGAGACCAGCATCGGCAAGAATCTGGTCGCGGGAGGCGTGGTCGATGAACTCGTCAGGTAGACCCAGCTCGTCGACGGCGGTATCGATGCCTGCCTCGCGAAGGACCTGGCGTACTCGGGTGCCGATGCCGCCCACGCGAATGCCGTCTTCGAGTGTGATCACGAGGCGATGATGGGCCGCCAGCTCGACGATCGAGGGCTGCACCGGGATCGCCCAGCGAGGATCGATGACGGTCGCGCCGATGCCCTGTGCCCGCAGGCGCTCGGCGACATCGAGTGCGAGCTCGGCGAACGGGCCGATGGCGACGATCAGCACGTCTTCCGACTCGCCGCGGGCGAGCAGGTCGACCCCATCCTTCAGCCGCTCGATCGCTGGAAGGTCGGCGGCGACTTCCCCCTTCGGGAAGCGGATGACGGTCGGGGCATCGTCAACCTCGACAGCCTCAGCGAGGGCCTCCGCCAGTCGCGCGCCGTCACGAGGTGCGGCTATGCGGATATGCGGGACGATCTGCAGCATCGCAAGGTCCCACATCCCGTGGTGGCTGGGACCGTCTGGACCGGTGACTCCCGCGCGATCGAGCACGAAGGTGACGCCGGCGCGGTGCAGCGCGACGTCCATCAGCACCTGATCGAAAGCACGCCCCATGAACGTGGCGTAGAGCGCGACAACGGGGTGCAGACCGCCATACGCGAGCCCGGCGGCAGAGGCCACCGCGTGCTGCTCGGCGATGCCCACGTCGTAGACCCGATCGGGGAAGCGCTCGGCGAACGGCGCGAGGCCGGTCGGTCGCAACATGGCAGCCGTCATCGCGATGACGTCGCTGCGCCGCTCCCCCACGGAGACCAGCGCCTCCGAGAACACATCCGTCCAGCCGCGCCCGCCGGACGACAACGTCTCACCGGTCGTGGGATCGATCTTTCCCACGGCGTGGAACTGATCGGCCTCATCGTCGCGGGCCGGCTGATAGCCGCGGCCCTTCTCGGTGATCGTGTGGACGATCACCGGGGCGCCGTAGGACTTGGCGAGTTCCAGCGTCTCGAGGAGGGCGGGGAGGTCGTGTCCGTCGATGGGCCCGAGGTACTTGATGTCGAGGTTGGAGTACAGCGCCTCGTTGTTGGTGAATCGTGAGAGGAAACCGTGCGTGCCCCCGCGGACGCCACGGAACACGGCACGCCCGACGGGACCGAAGGCCCGGAACAGGCGGTCGGACTTGCGGTGGAGGTCTTTGTATGCGGCCGCGGTACGCACGCGGTTGAGATACCGCGACATGCCTCCGATCGTCGGCGCATACGAGCGGCCGTTGTCGTTGACCACGATCACCAGGTTGCGATCGTTGTCGTCGGAGATGTTGTTCAGGGCCTCCCACGTCATGCCGCCGGTCAGCGCACCGTCGCCGACGACCGCGACCACATGCCGATCGGCCCGGCCGGTAGCCGTCAGCGCCCGGGAGATGCCGTCCGCCCAGCTGAGAGAGCTGGAGGCATGCGACGATTCCACGACGTCGTGGGGGCTCTCTCCGCGCTGCGGGTAGCCCGCGAGGCCTCCCCGCACCCGCAACGCCGAGAAGTCCTGACGTCCGGTGAGGAGCTTGTGCACATAGGACTGATGCCCGGTGTCGAAGATGAAGGGATCGTCCGGGGATGAGAACACCCGGTGCAGGGCGATCGTCAGCTCGACGACGCCCAGATTGGGGCCGAGGTGGCCACCCGTCCGCGAGACGTTCTCGACCAGGAATGCCCGGATCTCCGCAGCGAGTTCGGCCAGCTGGTCAGTCGAAAGCGCGTCCAGATCACGGGGTCCTGAGATGCTCGGAAGAATCGGCATCTGCACCTCCTCACAGGCTCCGTCAGAAGCGCCCGACGACGGTGCGGGCGCGTGTCGATCCTACCCCGCCAGGCTCGGAGAGCACGGTGAAACAGCACCCCCTTGACACGACGAAGGGGCTCCGATCCGAAGATCGGAGCCCCTTCGTATGTGGGATCAGACCAGCGAACGCAGCACGTACTGCAGGATGCCGCCGTTGCGGTAGTAGTCAGCCTCACCGGGGGTGTCGATGCGGACGACCGCGTCGAACTCCACCGGCTGCTTGCCCTCTGCCGAGTTCTCGCTCGGCGTGGCCGTGACCTTGACGGTCTTCGGCGTCACACCGTTGTTGAGCTCGTCCAGGCCCGAGATCGAGACGATCTCGGTGCCGTCGAGACCCAGCGACTCCCAGCTCTCGCCCGCAGGGAACTGCAGCGGGACGACGCCCATGCCGATGAGGTTGGAGCGGTGGATGCGCTCGAAGCTCTCGGTGATGACCGCCTTGACGCCCAGCAGGCTCGTGCCCTTTGCAGCCCAGTCGCGCGACGAGCCGGAGCCGTACTCCTTGCCACCGAAGATCACGAGGGGCGTGCCCTGCGCCTGGTAGTTCATGCTCGCATCGTAGATGTACGACTGCGGGCCTCCGGGCTGCGTGAAGTCACGGGTGTAGCCACCCTCGACGACCTGGCCATCGTTCACGGCCGAGACCATGACGTTCTTCAGACGGATGTTCGCGAACGTGCCGCGGATCATGATCTCGTGGTTGCCACGACGCGATCCGAAGGAGTTGAAGTCCTTGCGGTCGACGCCGTGCTCGGTGAGGTACTGCGCCGCGGGCGTGCCCGTCTTGATGTTTCCGGCCGGCGAGATGTGGTCGGTCGTGACCGAGTCGCCGAGCGTGGCCATCACACGAGCACCCTCGATGTCGCGCACCGGAGTGAGCTCCATCGTCATGCCGTCGAAGTACGGGGCCTTGCGCACGTAGGTCGAGTTCTCGTCCCACTGGAAGATCGCGTCATCCGGCGTCGGCAGGCTCTTCCAACGCTCGTCGCCATCGAAGACGGTGGCGTACTGCTTGATGAACTGCTCGCGCGAGATCGACGAGTCGACGAGCTCCTGGACCTCGGCCGGGGTCGGCCAGATGTCCTTCAGGAACACGTCTTCGCCATCGGTGCCCTTGCCGAGCGCGTCGTTCTCGAAGTCGAAGTGCATCGACCCTGCGAGTGCGTACGCGATGACCAGCGGCGGGCTCGCGAGGTAGTTCATCTTCACGTCGGGGCTGATGCGACCCTCGAAGTTGCGGTTACCCGAGAGCACAGCTGTCACGGCGAGGTCGTGCGAATTGATCGCCTCGGAGACCTCTTCGATCAGCGGGCCCGAGTTGCCGATGCAGATCGTGCAGCCGTAGCCGACGGTGTAGAACCCGAGGCCCTCGAGATCCTTGTCGAGTCCGGACTTCTCGTAGTAGTCGGTGACGACCTTGGAACCCGGGCCGAGCGTGGTCTTGACCCACGGCTTCTGCTTCAGGCCCTTCTCGAGCGCCTTGCGTGCGACGAGACCGGCGGCGATCATCACCGACGGGTTCGACGTGTTGGTGCACGATGTGATGGCGGCGAGAGTGACGGCACCGTTGTCGAGGATGTACTTCTCCCCCGACGGCGTCGTGACCGGCACGGGCGTGGAGGCGTTTGCCGGGGCGCCGCTGTTGATGTGCACGGGACGCGTCGTCGTCTCCTCATCGCCGGGCGACTGACCGGGGTCGGAGGCCGGGAACGAGTGCTTCGACTCGAGGTCGACGATCGAGTCCGAGGTCGATGCCGTCGCGTAGCTCAGGATGTCGTGCTCGAACTGCGTCTTCGCCTCGGAGAGGAGGATGCGGTCCTGCGGGCGCTTCGGACCGGCGATCGACGGAACGACCGTGCCGAGGTCGAGCTCGAGGTACTCGCTGAAGGTCGGCTCGTGCGCGGCATCGTGCCAGAGCTTCTGCTCCTTGGCGTAGGACTCCACCAGGGCGACGGCCTCTTCGCTGCGACCGGTGAGACGCAGGTAGTCGAGCGTCACGTCGTCGATCGGGAAGATCGCGGCGGTAGAGCCGAACTCGGGGCTCATGTTTCCGATCGTCGCGCGGTTCGCGAGCGGCACCGATGCGACGCCCTTGCCGTAGAACTCGACGAACTTTCCGACCACGCCGTGCTTGCGCAGCAGATCCGTGATGGTCAGCACCACATCGGTCGCGGTGACGCCGGCCGGGATCTCACCGGAGAGCTTGAAGCCGACGACGCGCGGGATGAGCATCGACACGGGCTGACCGAGCATCGCGGCCTCGGCCTCGATGCCGCCGACGCCCCAGCCCAGCACGCCGAGGCCGTTGACCATGGTCGTGTGCGAGTCGGTGCCGACGCAGGTGTCGGGGTATGCGCGGAGCACTCCATTGACGTCGCGATCGTAGATGACCTTCGCCAGGTGCTCGATGTTCACCTGGTGGACGATGCCGGTTCCCGGCGGGACGACCTTGAAGTCGCTGAACGCGGTCTGACCCCAGCGCAGGAACTGGTAACGCTCGCCGTTGCGCTCGTACTCGATCTCGACGTTGCGCTCGAGGGCGTTCTCCGAGCCGAACAGGTCGGCGATGACGGAGTGGTCGATGACCATCTCGGCCGGCGAGAGCGGGTTGATCTTGTTGGCGTCTCCACCGAGGGCCGTGACGGCCTCGCGCATGGTGGCGAGGTCGACGATGCAGGGAACACCGGTGAAGTCCTGCATGACCACACGGGCCGGCGTGAACTGGATCTCGGTGTTCGGCTCCGCCGCGGCGTCCCACGAACCCAGAGCCTCGATCTGCGCCTTCGTCACATTCGCGCCGTCCTCGGTGCGAAGCAGGTTCTCCAGGAGGACCTTGAGACTGAAGGGGAGCTTCTCGAAACCGGGCACCGTGTCGATGCGGAAGATCTCGTAGTCGGTACTGCCGACTGTCAGGGTGCTCTTGGCACCGAAGCTGTTCACCGTGGACACGAATCCGTCTCCTTCTATTCGGATGGGAGCGACAGGCGCCTCCATCTTGCTCGCCAGAGAGCCCCTGCGGCTAGCAAGGCGGACCTAACCAGTCTGCTCCGCGAAGCTCACGGGCGAAAGCCTGCGATTTATCTTGATGTCAAGATAAATCTATCACGCCTCAGCGGCATCTTCGCGCGCAGGCGCGCGCGGATGGAGCGCGCGAACGACGAGCCAGGTCACGGCGATCAGCGGGGCGAACAGCGGCAGACCCATGATGAGCTTGAGCGTGCCGAGCGCCGTGACGTCGCCTGCGAGATAGAGCGGCAGCTGCACGGCCAGGCGAGTGAAGAACAGCGCGGCCCAGGCGATTCCGAGCCAGAAGTACGCACGACGCTTGCGGCGATCGTTGCGCCACGTCGTGCCCTCCCCCATCAGGAATCCCACCGCGAGACCGATCAGCGACCACCCGATCAGAGCCGATACCAAGATGACCGATCCGTAGACCGCGTTCGTGATGAGACCAGGGACGAAGTTGTCCGCACCGCGGCCGGTCCACAGCGCCAGTGCGGCTGCGGCGACGGCGGCGATGAGCCCGCCGAGGGCTGCCGATGGCGGCGACTTCTGCACGAGGCGCACGATCGTGAAGACGGCGGCGAGACCGACCGAGATGCCGAGTGAGAGGACAAGCGGTTCAGGGCGGATCGTGAAGATGATGACGAAAGCGAGGCTGGGCAGCACCGACTCGAGGATGCCCCGCCACCCGCCCATGGCGGTCCACACCACCTTGTGGGTGGCCGAGCTCTCCGACGGGTCGAGCCCGGCACGACGCGCAACGCCGCCGAGGGCCTCGCCGAGGATCTCGGAGGTGCTCTTCTCGCGTTCTGCGTCGGGTTCCGGGGTGCTCACGCGGAACCAGGGGTCGCCGGCATCTTCAGCGGGATCAGATCGCGAGGAGGCATCGGCGTGCCGCCGCGGACGACCACGATCGAGCGGAAGAGGTCTTCGACCTTCTCGGCCGCTTCCAGATCGGAGGCGCCGGCTCCGCCGATCACGCCGCGGAGGAACCAGCGCGGGCCGTCGATGCCGATGAAGCGTGCCAGCCGCAGACCGGATCCTTCTGCAGCTGTCGCGGGAACCTCGGCGAGGAGCTCCTTGCCCAGAGGGCCTTCCCTCTCTTCGACGCGGCCGCCCTGCGCCTTCACCTGGTCGCGAAGCTGCACGCGCGTCTCGTCCCACAGTCCACCGGTACGGGGGGCCGCGAACGGCTGCACCTGGAGCGAGGAATCCGCGTAGTCGAGACCGACCGCGACGATGCGCTTCGACTGCTCCTCGACCTCGAGGCGCAGATTCAGTCCTTCGCGCGGAAGGATCTTGATGCCGCCGAGATCGATGTACGGGCGGACCGGGTTCGCCTCGGAGTCATCGAAAGGACCGTCGGTGGCACGGTTCAGCGGTGCCGACTTCGAAGGAGTCTCGTTGTTGTCAGTCATTGGCCTGTCCTGCTTCGTTCTGAGGGGTCGCTGCCTGGTACCCGGTGGAACCGAATCCACCGGCACCACGGACGCTGTCCGGCAGCTCGTCGACCGGGATGAACGTGGCGCGCGTGACCGGCATGATGATCAGCTGCGCGATACGATCGCCGACCGCCACATCGTACGCGCTCTTGATATCGGTGTTGATCAGGCTCACCTTGATCTCTCCGCGATAGCCGGCGTCGACCGTACCCGGCGAGTTCACGATCGAGATCCCGTGCTTCGCCGCCAGCCCGCTGCGCGGAACCACGAATGCGGCGTATCCATCCGGCAGTGCGATGCTGACCCCTGTGGGCACGAGTGCGCGCTCCCCCGGCTCGAGGTGCACGGCTTCTGCCGCGATCAGATCGGCACCGGCATCACCCGGATGCGCATACCCGGGCACCACTGCGGCGATAATGGGGACATCAACGGAATCGGTCACCCAATGAGGCTAATGCAGAACCCCACCACTGACACACGTCCCCGCTACCGCGAACGACTCGCTCCGAGCCTCTGGCTGCTCGTGACCGTCGCCGTGGCCGGCCCCATGGTGTCGCTCGTCTTCGTGCCGATCGGCTCGACCGTCGCGCTCGTCCTCGGCGCGGCAGTCTCCGCGCTCCTGGTGGCGGGCTTCATAGCGGCCACGCCCGTCGTCTCGGTCGTCGGCACCGTGCTGCGCGCGGGCCGCGCGCATATCGACACGAAGCATCTCGGCGAGCCTGTGGCGCTGACCGGTGCAGAAGCCCGCGAGGCTCGTGGTCCCGGTCTCCCGGCGCGCGGATGGCATCTGATCCGCGGCGGCATCGATGGCATCGTGGTGATCCCGAACCTCGATCAGGACGACCCGGTCGATGCGTGGACGATCTCCACCCGAACACCGGACCGCCTCGCCGCAGCGATCCGCGCCTCCCAGAACTGAGAAGCGCCCGTACACGACAGCGCGCCCCTGACCGGAGTGGTCGGGGGCGCGTGATACGTCGCTCGGAGGACTGCTTACGCAGCGCACTCCTTGCAGATGGGCCCGGATGCGCCCTCGTGGTCGAGCTGTGAGCGGTGCTTCACGAGGAAGCAGCTCATGCACGTGAATTCGTCCTGCTGCGCTGGCAGCACGACGACGTCGAGCTCGAGGTCGGAAAGGTCGGCACCCGGAAGGTCGAAGCTCGACGGGTTGTCGGAGTCTTCGTCCCCGCTAGAGCCGGAGGATTTGTCCGGCACACGCTCCTTGAGGGCTTCGATCGACTCGGAGTCGTCTTCGCTCTTTCGGGGGGCGTCGTAATCGGTTGCCATGCGGTAAATCTCCACTTTCATGGTGCGAGTGGGTGGTGCGCCGTCGGGTATCGGCGGCCATAGTTTGCACGACCGGACGCGATAACGCAAATGCTGTCCGTTCGACAGAGCAAACTCACGGCACGCCCAGGGTATTCCCGGCCCCGACGCCCCATGCGTGACACCATGATCGGACACCCATCAGAGGGGCATTCGCATGGAAAACGTCACCATCGTCGGCACAGAAGCAGGAGTCCTCGTACTCGCGACCGAGTCGGGCGAGCGGTTCGCGCTGCCCATCGACGACATGCTGCAGCGCGAGATCCGTCGCGCGACCCGCCAGAGCGAGCCGACCGCGCAGAAACTCGCCGCGAGCCCGCGCGATATCCAGGCGCAGATCCGTGCCGGTCTCACCGCGCCCGAGGTTGCCGAGCTGCTCGGCATCAGCGTCGATGACGTCGCCCGTTTCGAGGGGCCTGTCCTCGCCGAGCGCGAGCACGTGATCGGGCAGGCGCTCGCGGTTCCCGTCCTCATCGGCAGCGAAGTCGAGCCTGACGCGCAGCCGACCTTCGGCGTCGCCGTCCGCGCGAAGCTCGCCGAGATCGAGGCCACGTCGGAGCGCTGGGCGAGCTGGAAGGAGGACTCCGGCTGGACCATCAAGCTCGAGTTCACTGCCAACGACGTCGAGCACGATGCCCGCTGGAGTTTCGATCCTCGCCGCAGCGCTCTGTCGCCGCTCAACGCCGACGCCACGCAACTGTCTCGGCAGGGTTCCCTGCCTGAAGGCCTCATCCCCCGCCTGCGCGCAGTGGATGCCGACCGGATCACCTCTCCGTACAAGGACGAGAGTCGCTTCGACTCCGGTGCTTTCGGCCCGCGCCTGCTGCCTGCGCCGGACGCGGAGATCGAAGATCCATCCCTCCCCGAGCGCTCCGACGCTGCCGCGCAGGATGCAGCGATCAAGCGCGCACCCGCCGCACAGACGACGAGCCCGGAGACGGCCGATCTGCTCGAGGCGCTCCGTCGTCGTCGTGGCCAGCGAGAGACCGCGCCGCTGCTCGATGACACCGAAGACTCTGAGCGCTCCGACCCGAGCCCGATCTCGCTCTTCGAGGCTTTCGACCAGCCTGCCGACGAGCCGGAACCGCCGACGCCCGCTCCTCAGGCGACCAACGCTTCAGATTCGGGTGACACCAACGGTCGCCGGCGCCGCCGCAACGCGATGCCCTCGTGGGATGAGATCGTCTTCGGTGCCCGCACCGACGAGTGACTCGCGGGTGACCGTGTCGGCTCGGCGATTCAGCGAGCGAACGCGCCGAGCCGGATCAGCGGAACCTGTCGCTCCTCAGGTGTGAAAGCACCGTGCTGGCCGACCATGCCGCGCCCGCGCTGATCTGCCGCCGTCCCGTCGTAGACAGCCCAGGTGCCACGGGCGATCACGAGAACGTCGCCGATCCGCGATGATGCCGCGGCGGTGACCGTCGGACCGAAAAGCCCGCCGCGCACGGCTTCGTCGCGGGTGACGACGTCGGCAACACCCTCCAGGTCTCTCCGCAACCTTGCCGTGACGGCGGCCGTATCCGCATCGGGTTCGAGGTACGCGTGCAGCATCCGGGGCTCTCCACCGACATGGCGGATGCCTTCGAGATGCTCCTCCTCCAAGACGACCTGCCGATTCGGCGCCACATCGACCATGCCGTGATCCGACGTGACGAGCACGCCGACCCCGGGCGGCACCCGCATCGACAACGCGGCGTCGACATCCTCAAGTGCCGCGACCCACTCGCGAGAGGCGATGCCGTGCTTATGGCCGGCCTTGTCGACTTCGGGGAGATAGCAGTAGACGAGCGAACCAGGATGAGCGTGGGCGAGCTCGTAGGCGGCTTCGATGCGTGAACCCGCCGTCGTGGCCGCGACGAACTCCGCTCCGCGGAGCGTTGCCTTGGTGAACCCGCTGTGCGCGTATCCGGCGAAGCCGACCGCGAAACTCGCATGACCGCTGTGGCCAGCCCGCTCGAAGATGGTCGGTGCCGACTGCCACGTGAGCGGATCGATCCCGTCGGTCTCCCAGCCGCTGAGCTGGTTGACGAGGAGGTCCCGGCTCGCATCGAGCACCCGATAGCCGACGAGACCATGCTCGCCCGGCCACACTCCGGTGACGATGCTCGTGAGCGCCGCCGCCGTGGTCGAAGGGAACACCGACTGGGCGACATCCTTCTTCGTCATCCCGACGGTGAGGGCACGTGCGTGCCCTGTGTGCCCGCGGAGACTGATCGCACCGAGGCCGTCGATCACGACGAGGACGACGGACTCCGCGCGAGGGAGCACCGGGGATTCGCCGCGGAGCACGGCGAACAGGTCGTCCGCCACCCCGACGACGCTCCGGGCGCTCGGCGACGCGGACGGTAACATGAGGGACATCCGAGCCAGTCTGACACAGGCTCCCGTACGCCCTCAGGAAGTCCATGCCGAAAACCCCGCCGCCCGAGCCTGTCGAGGAGCGCATCCAGGACATCGATCTCTCCACAGAGATGCAGGGCTCGTTCCTCGAGTACGCGTATTCGGTGATCTACTCGCGCGCTCTGCCCGACGCCCGCGACGGCCTGAAGCCCGTACAGCGTCGCATCCTTTACCAGATGGCAGAGATGGGCCTGCGCCCCGATCGCGGTCACGTCAAGAGCGCGCGCGTCGTCGGCGAGGTGATGGGTAAACTCCACCCCCACGGCGACTCCGCGATCTACGACGCCCTCGTCCGCCTGGCGCAGGAATGGGCTCTTCGCGTGCCCCTCGTCGACGGACACGGAAACTTCGGATCCCTCGACGACGGTCCAGCCGCTGCCAGGTACACCGAAGCTCGACTCGCCGCCGCGGCACTCGCGCTCACCGAGAACCTCGATGAGGACGTCGTCGACTTCATCCCGAACTACGACGGTCAGTTCCAGCAGCCGGCCGTGCTGCCCGCCGCATTTCCGAACCTTCTCGTCAACGGCGCGAGCGGGATCGCGGTCGGCATGGCGACCAACATGGCGCCACACAACCTCATCGAGGTCGTGGCCGCGGCCATTCACCTCCTCGAGAACCCGGATGCCACGACCGAGGACCTGATGGAGTTCGTGCCGGGACCGGACTTCCCCTCCGGCGGCATCCTGATGGGCCTCGACGGCGTCAAAGACGCCTACACCAACGGGCGCGGTGCCCTCAAGGTCCGCGGGAAGACGTCGATCGAGCCCCTCGGCCCTCGACGCACCGGCATCATCGTGTCGGAGCTGCCGTACATGGTCGGCCCCGAACGCCTGCTCGAGAAGATCCGTGATGCTGTGCAGTCGAAGAAGCTGCAGGGCATCAGCGACGTCACCGACCTCACCGACCGCAACCACGGTCTTCGCGTCGCGATCGGCATCAAGACCGGGTTCGACCCGAACGCGGTCCTCGATCAGCTCTATCGACTGACTCCGCTGGAAGACTCCTTCAGCATCAACAACGTGGCCCTGGTCGAAGGGCAGCCGCGCACGCTCGGGCTCAAGGAGATGCTGAGCGTCTACGTCGGCCACCGTCTCGAGGTCATCACGCGTCGCAGCCGATACCGGCTGAAGCGCCGCGAAGAGCGCCTGCACCTCGTCGAGGGCCTGCTCATCGCGATCCTCGACATCGACGAGGTCATCCAGGTCATCCGCTCCTCGGACGACTCCGAGCAGGCCCGTTCGCGCCTGCGTTCCGTCTTCGACCTGAGCGAGCTGCAGGCGGAGTACATCCTGGAACTGCGACTGCGCCGCCTGACCAAGTTCTCCCGTATCGAGCTCGAGACCGAGCGCGATGCCTTGCTGGCGGAGATCGCGGCCCTCCGAGAGCTCCTGGGCAGCCCCGTGCTGCTCCGCGCCGAGGTCGCCAAGGAACTGGATGCCGCTGCAGACGCTTATGGCACCCCTCGGCGCACGCTGCTGATGAACGCTGCGCCGCCCAAGCCGCGCGCCACGAAGGGCGCGGTCGATCTGCAGATCGCGGACGCACCTACGGTGCTCTTGCTCTCGACCACAGGACGCACGGTCCGCGTCGATCTCGGCGAGGGCCAGGAGCTCACTGTCCCCGCGCGCCGCAGCAAGCACGACGCGATCCTGACCACGGTGGAGACCACCGTCCGCGCCGAGCTCGGCGCGCTCACCAGCCTCGGACGCGTCGTGCGCTTCTCCCCCGTCGACCTTCCCTCCGTGCCGGCCACGTCGGTGCAGCTCGCAGCGGGGACACCCCTGCGTGACTACCTCGGCATCACGACCAAGGGTGAGCGGATCGTCGGGTTCGTGCGCTTCGACAGCGAGACGCCGATCGCGCTCGGCACCGCGCAGGGCACGGTGAAGCGCATCGTCCCCTCGACTCTCCCCGTGCGTCCTGACCTCGAGGTCATCGGCATGAAGCCCGGCGACACCGTCGTCGGCGCGGCTGAGGCGCCGGACGACGCCGAACTCGTATTCGTCACGACCGACGCCCAGCTGCTGCACTTCGCGGCATCGTCAGTGCGTCCGCAAGGCGCACCTGCAGGAGGCATGGCGGGCGTCAAGCTCGGATCCGGTGCATCGGTGCTCTTCTTCGGCGTGGTCGATCCGACGGCGGAGGCCGTCGTTGCGACCGTATCCGGCGGCGAGAGCATCCTGCCCGGCACTGATCCGGGACGTGCGAAGGTGTCGTCTTTCGCCGAATACCCCGCCAAGGGCCGGGCCACGGGCGGCGTGCGCGCGCATTCGTTCCTGAAGGGCGAGGACCGGCTCACCGTCGCATGGGTGGGTCCGAATCCGCCGCAGGCCGTCGACCCGACCGGAGCCGTGCGCAAGCTGCCAGAGGCAGGAGCACGACGTGACGCATCCGGTCAGCCCATCGACGGTGTGATCGGCAGCATCGGGCGAACTCTCGTCTGAGCGAACCGGAGGCCGCGGATCATCGTCGGCCTCCGGTTCGGCTCAGGCGTCGATCGACTCGCGCGACAGCCGGTCGGAAGAGTCGATGATGAACTCGCGACGAGGAG
Organism: Microbacterium sp. MYb54; assembly: GCF_002979515.1. Classification (GTDB taxonomy): domain Bacteria; phylum Actinomycetota; class Actinomycetes; order Actinomycetales; family Microbacteriaceae; genus Microbacterium. Next base: position 526,946 of record NZ_PCPA01000001.1, read on the forward strand.
CGACCTCGTTGCCCATGAGCAGCTCGAACACGCGGCCGGCGGCCTCTGCATCTTCCATGCGCACCCGACGCAGCAGACGCCCGGAACGATCCATGGTCGTGTTCGCCAGCTGCTCGGCATCCATCTCGCCGAGACCCTTGTAGCGCTGGATCGGCTCGTGCCAGCGCTTGCCGGCCTTGCGGAGCTTAGCCAGCAGCGTGTGCATCTCCTGCTCGCTGTAGGTGTAGATCGTCTCGTTCGGCTTCGAACCCGGGTTCATCACGATGACCCGGTGCAGCGGCGGGACGGCCGCGAACACGCGGCCGTGCTCGATCAGGGGACGCATGTACCGGAAGAACAGGGTGAGCAGCAGCGTGCGGATGTGCGCGCCGTCGACGTCGGCGTCGCTCATGAGGATGATCTTGCCGTAGCGGGCAGCGTCGATGTCGAATGTCCGTCCGGAGCCGGCGCCGATCACCTGGATGATCGACGCGCACTCGGTGTTCGACAGCATGTCGCTGACGGAGGCCTTCTGCACGTTGAGGATCTTCCCGCGGATCGGCAGCAGCGCCTGGAACTCGCTGTTGCGCGCGTTCTTGGCGGTGCCGAGTGCCGAGTCACCCTCGACGATGAAGAGCTCGCTGCGCTCGACCTCGTTCGTACGGCAGTCGACGAGCTTCGTCGGAAGCGTCGAGGACTCCAGTGCGTTCTTGCGGCGCTGTGTCTCCTTGTGGGCGCGCGCGGAGACACGGGCCTTCATCTCGGAGACGATCTTGTCCAGCAGCTGCGATGCCTGATTCTTGTCGTCGCGTTTGGTCGAACTGAACCGCTGGGCCAGGTCCTTCCGGATCACCTGTGCGACGATCTGCCGAACGGCAGGCGTACCGAGAACCTCTTTGGTCTGCCCCTCGAACTGCGGTTCGGGCACGTTGACCGTGAGCACGGCGGTGAGTCCGGCGAGGACGTCGTCTTTCTCGAGCTTGTCGTTGCCGACCTTCAGCCGGCGGGCATTCTGCTCGACCTGTGAGCGGAGCACCTTGAGGAGCTCCTGCTCGAAGCCCTGCTGATGGGTGCCGCCCTTGGGCGTCGCGATGATGTTGACGAACGAGCGGACCTTGGTGTCGTACCCGGTGCCCCAGCGCAGCGCGATGTCCACGGCACACACACGCTCCACCTCGGTGGCGATCATGTGTCCGTCGGCCTGCAGGACCGGAACCGTCTCCTTGAACGTCCCCTCGCCCTGGATGCGCCAGTTGTCGGTGACCGGAGGGTCGACGGCGAGATAGTCGACGAACTCCGAGATGCCGCCCTCATAGAGATAGGAGGTCACCGACCCTTCAGCCTGCAGAACCTCTGAATCGGAGTCCACGGCGACATCGGCGTCCGGCGTGACCGGGCGGTTGGTGCGCTCGTCGGCGACGACGATCTCGAGCCCCGGAACGAGGAATGCCGTCTGCCTTGCGCGCGTCTCGAGATCGGCGAGCTGGAAGGCCGCATCCTTCGTGAAGATCTGCTTGTCCGCCCAGTAGCGCACTCGGGTGCCGGTGACACCACGAGGCGCCTTGCCGATCACCCGCAGTTCGCTGTTCTCCTGGAACGGTGTGAAAGGTGCATCCGGGCGCTTCTCGCCGGAGTCTTCGAAGATGCCGGGCTCGCCGCGGTGGAACGACATCGCGTAGGTCTTGCCGTTGCGGTCGACCTCGACATCGAGGCGCTCGGAGAGCGCGTTCACGACCGAGGCGCCGACACCGTGCAGTCCACCGGATGCCGCGTAGGAGCCACCACCGAACTTCCCGCCGGCGTGCAGCTTCGTGTAGACCACCTCGACGCCGGTGAGACCGGTGCGCGGCTCGACGTCGACGGGGATACCGCGACCGAGGTCGTGCACCTCGACGCTGCCGTCCGCATGCAGGATGATGTCGATCTTCGTGCCGTTCCCGGCGACCGCCTCGTCGACGGAGTTGTCGATGATCTCCCAGAGGCAGTGCATGAGCCCGGGCGACCCGTTCGACCCGATGTACATTCCCGGGCGCTTGCGGACGGCCTCAAGGCCTTCAAGCACCTGGAGATGATGGGCGGAGTACTCGGCATTCACAATCTCCGAGTCTAATCTCGTGAGCTCCTCCGGCTCCGCAGACACTCCCCGCGAGAGTGCAGTTGACCGCGGCCCCGTACGCGCTGAGCGAAACACGCCGCAAACCGGGCATGCGTACAGGTGGAGCGTGGTTGTATTGACCAAATCCCCCAGCGAAGCCGACACCCGAGGAGGCGCCGAGATGAACGCAACGACCGAACGTGACACCTCCACCGTCGAGTTCCGCCTGACCGCCATGGATCGTTGTGATTCATGCGGCGCTCAGGCGTACATCGCCGCTGAGGTCAACGGATCCGAGCTTCTGTTCTGCGCCCACCATGGTCGCAAGTACGAAGAGAAGCTCCGTAGCATCGCCACCAGCTGGCACGACGAGACCGCCCGTCTCGTCGAGACGGTCTGATCCGTCGACTGACCGAGGTCAGTCGGCGACGACCCTACGCACGCGTGATGTGAGCCTGGTGAGGATCTCCTCGCCAACGGTGTCGATCCGCTCTGCGAGGGTCGTCGCCGATTCCTCGCCGTGAGCTCCATCACCGAAGACGACGACTTCGTCGCCGATACGGGCGCCCGGCCAACTGCGGACGACCGAGGTCGTGTGACCGATAGACGTGAGTTCTCGCTTGCCGCCCGGCGTACCGACGCCGGCGCCGGACAAAGACGACGGGAGTCCGTCGAAACTCCCGATACCGATCGTCGCCTCGTTGTCGGCGATGTCTGTGACGGTGGCGATGAGGCTCGCCGCCGGGCGGATGCCCTCGAGCTCAGGCCCGTCGGCTGAACGGACGCCGTAGCAGAACGCGCCGATACGAGACATGGTGCCGCGAAGCTCTGGTCGCCACCACGACGCAGCGGATGCAGTCAGATGCAGCGCAGCAGGCGTCGTACCGGACTCCCCCACGACGCGGACAGCATCGAGGAAGACCGTCTGAGCGACATCGTCGTCCGCATCGCTCGCCTCGGCGATGTGGCTCCACACGCCCTCGATGTCGAGATGACCTGCCCGCTCGGCCTGCCGCGCTTCGATCACGGCTGACACCCAGTCCTCGGGAAGGATGCCGTTGCGGTGCAGCCCCGTGTCGATCTTCAAGTGCACTCTGGCGCTCGTGCCGAGAGCTTCTGCGCGCGCGATGATCCGTCTCAGGTACTCGATCGTGCCGACGCCGAGATCGATCCTCTGCAGCAGAGCGTCATCGATCTCCCCATCGGTCGACGTCACCCAGGCGAAGATCCTGACATCGCCTCCGGCTACTCTCCGAACCGCTATCGCGCTGCGGATGTCGTAGCTGCCGAACCACTCGACACCCGAGTCGACCGCGGTCTCGACCGCCCAGGAGAGTCCGTGTCCGTATGCGTCGTCCTTGAGGACGAGCATCAGGGCGGACGGGGCGATACGTGCGCGCACGGCCTCGACGTTCGCGCGGAGGGCGCCGGAGCTCAGGCGGAGCTCGGGGCGCGTCATGCTTCCCACCCCCGTACGGCGTGTGCTCCGGCGACGGCGACGAGCTCCGCGGAGTCCATCCCGGTCACCGCGGCCCAGCGCGTGATACCTGCCGCCAAGGGACCTTCGCCGCCGAAGTACGTGACCGCCGCCCCGACCTCTGCATCCTCACCCTGGAGGTCCACCACGCAGACGTCCATGGCAACCCGCCCGACGATGGGCCTGGCGATGCCGCCGACTTCCACATCGGCGCGATTGCCGAGTGCCCGCACGATCCCCTGCGCATATCCCCCGGTCACGAGGGCCACCGTGGTCGCCTCCGCGGCACGATAGGTGTATCCGTAGGAGACCGCATCGCCCGGCCGCAGGCGCTTCGTCGAGAGGACACTGCCGGTCAGGCGCATCACCGGTCGCGTGATGAGCGTGCCTGCGTCATCAGGGAGGCCGTAGAGGAGCATCGGATCGATATCGGGCACACCGGTGGTGACACCGTGGATTCCTTCGAGCTTTAGCGCTTCGACCTCTCCTTGCGCGTCGACGAGCACCCGGTCAGCACCGGCAGCGGCAACCACCTGAGCGACGGCGAGAACACCGTGACCCCACGCGTCGCGGCGGAGATCGGCGATTCGACCACCCCCGAGCACGGCCGCCGTGGCTCCCGCAGCCAGGGCGGAGCGCGAGATCATCGCGCGCGGCAGGGAGCTGGAAGTCGTCTCACACACGTGTTCCACCCTAGCTTCCGCCTCCCAGGTCAGCCGCCGTGGCCCCCGTAGACTGGTGGAGACCCCGACCCTGGAGCCTCATGTCTCGTCTTTCCCTCGCGCCCCGCATCCGCTATCTGCTGGGACGTGCCCGCCGTATCGATGTCGGATCGGTGGTGGAACGTGCCAAAGAGGCATCTGAGCAGCACCACAAGGCTGTCCCGGCCATCGTCGTCGACATGCTCTGGTCCGCCGCGCGTCACAACGTCGGATTCCAGGACTACATCGACTACGACTTCGCCATCCTGACCAGGTCCGAGCGTGAGACCTACATGACGCATCCGGTCTCGAACCAGCTCTCGCAGCGGTACGACCACCCGGACTACCGCTGGATCTTCCAGGACAAGGTCGAGTTCGACAAGCAGTTCTCCGAGTACCTGCATCGCGAGTGGATGGTCGTCGAAGCGGGCAACGCGGATGCTGTGCGCGAGCTCACGCAGCGCCTGGGCACGATCGTCACGAAGGAGCCGGTGGGACAGGCCGGCACCGGCGTGCACCGCTACCACGCCGCCGACATCACCGACTGGGACGAGTTCCACCGCGGGCTCCTGACTCGAGGCGAACTGCTCATCGAAGAGGTGATCCGCCAGCACGATGCGCTTGCGGCCGTGTGCCCCGGCACCGTGAACACCACTCGCATCACCGCATTCTTCGACGGCGAGAAAGCCCACATCCTCGCCATGGCGCAGAAGTTCGGCCGCGGCGCAGTGAGCGATCAGATGACGTTCGGCGGCTTCTACACGATGCTCGACGAGAACGGACACGCCGTGGGCGCCGGCTACGACTCGCACGGACACGTACATGAGACGCATCCCGATTCCGGCTTCCGCATCGCCGACTTCCAGCTGCCGTACATGGACGAGGTGCGCGCATTCATCGACAAGGTCGCTCGCGTCGTGCCGCAGGTGCAGTACGTCGGCTGGGACATCGTCGTCTCTCCGGACGGACCGGTACTGGTCGAAGGCAACTGGGGCGCCGGCGTGTATGAGAACAAGCCCAGCGTCACCGGCATCCGCACCGGCCACAAGCCGCGCTACCGCGAGGCCATCGGCTTCTGAGACAACGAGAAGGCCCCGGATGCGCAGCATCCGGGGCCTTCTTCATGAGTTCTCGCGGGTCAGATCTCGCGCACGATGCCGAGCGGCGTGGACTCCAGGCCCTGACCGAGCGGGTTGTCGCCGAGGATCTTGACCAGGCGACGTTCGCCGTCCTTGTCGAGCGTCGATCCGAGGATGTTGCCGCCGAGGTCGTTGATGTCGACCACGGCGACCTCAGCCTGACCGCCGACAAGGGCCTTCACGCGTGCGGCGACACCGTCGGGATCCTTCGGTCCGAGCACGACCGCCTCGTTGTAAGGCGGGATGGTGTGCTTAGTGGGACCGTCGATCGCTCGCGCCTTGTCGCCCGCGATGCGGTAGAAGTCACCGCGACGACCGAACGCCTTGGTGACCGCTGCGACCGCTGAAGCGAACAGGATGCGTGGCGTACCGCATTCACGCAGCGCCATCTCCATCGTCTCCGGCATGCCGAGCCCGATGCCGTAGGGCGTGCGGGTGACGTACTTCGAAAGGAACAGCGCGAGCTTGCGGGGCTTGATCTCATCGAGACGGTACGAGCGTCCCTGCGTGATCGCGACGATCTTCTCGGTCACGAACAGCAGGTCGCCCGGCTGCACGTGATCCTTCGCGTACTCGGTGATGATCGCATCGAGATCGTCTTCGGGCATGACGACTCGGGTACGCAGCGGAATACGCGCATAGCTCTTGCCGTCGACGCTCGCCTCGAGCGCCTTGCCGTCGTTCGCGGTGCCGTTCTCCTGGCTCATTCGAGGTAGTCCCGCAGGGACTGCGAGCGGCTCGGGTGACGCAGCTTCGCCATGGTCTTCGACTCGATCTGGCGAATGCGCTCACGCGTCACGCCGAACGTGTCACCGATCTGGTCGAGGGTCTTGGGCTGGCCGTCGCCGAGTCCGAAGCGCATCCGGATCACGCCGGCCTCACGCTCGGAGAGCGAGTCGAGCAGCTGCTCGAGCTGACGCTGCAGCATGGTGAAGCCGACTGCGTCGGCGGGAACCACGGCCTCGGTGTCCTCGATGAGGTCACCGAACTCGCTGTCTCCGTCTTCGCCGAGCGGCGTGTGCAGCGAGATGGGCTCGCGGCCGTACTTCTGCACCTCGACGACCTTCTCCGGCGTCATGTCGAGCTCACGGCTGAGCTCTTCCGGAGTGGGTTCGCGACCGAGGTCCTGCAGCATCTGCCGCTGCACGCGGGCGAGCTTGTTGATGACCTCGACCATGTGCACCGGGATACGGATCGTGCGGGCCTGGTCGGCCATGGCGCGGGTGATGGCCTGACGGATCCACCAGGTGGCGTACGTCGAGAACTTGAAGCCCTTGGTGTAGTCGAACTTCTCGACCGCGCGGATGAGACCGAGGTTGCCCTCCTGGATCAGGTCCAGGAACTGCATTCCACGGCCGGTGTAGCGCTTCGCGAGCGAGACGACCAGTCGCAGGTTCGCACCGAGCAGGTGGCTCTTGGCGCGCTGACCGTCACGGGCGACCCACTGCAGGTCGAGGCCGAGCTGGCCTGTCTTCTCCGCTGCACTCATCGCGGACAGCTTCTCCTCGGCGAAGAGACCTGCCTCGATGCGCATCGCGAGCTCGACCTCTTCGGCCGCGTTCAGCAGCGCGACCTTTCCGATCTGCTTCAGGTAGTCCTTGACCGGGTCGGCCGTCGCGCCGGTGATCTGCGTCGAGTAGACCGGGACATCTTCGTCATCGTTCGAGGAGATGACGATCGCGCCGGTCGGCAGCGGCTCGGTGAACTTCGGCTTGGAGTCTTCGTCGTCGTCGTCGCTGTCGTCGGTAGCGCCAGCAACAGGAGCCTCGTCTTCTTCGACGACGTCCTCGGACTTCTTCTTCTTGACGGGGGCACGCTTCGCGGCGGCGCGCTTGGCCGCGCTCAGGGGCGCAGGCTTCTCGGTAGCTTCGACCTCGGCCGAAGCGTCGGCGGTCGTCTCTTCGGCAGCCTTCTTCGTCCGGGTGTTCTTCGTCGTGGCAGGAGTCACGTTTCGCCTTTCACGGAGCTGCTGTGTAGCCCCGGGACATTTCGGACACTAGTAAGACCCTTGTCAAGTCCAGCGCTCGAAAACACTGATTGACAACGGGTCAGAGTCCTAGTATCGCACACGTGTGGCGATGCGGACGCATTCCGTCGAAGTTCTCCTGAATCGGTCTCAGCCGCGGCCCGGCTTGTCCTCATCGCCAGAGGGCCGTGACGCCAGATAGCGCTCCAGCTCAGCGGCCAGTTCGTCGGCGCTGGGAAGGTCGCGCTCGCTGAAGCCACCCTCGTCGTAGGAGTCATCGTCAGGATTGCGCCCCGCCATGTAGGCGTCATAACGGCGCTCGAGGTTGTGCACCATCTGCTGCAGCTCGTCGTTTCCCGCCACCTGCTCGTCGACGCGCTTCAGATAGTCTTCCCGACGCTCCTGGACGGCATCGAGCATCAGCACCAGGCCCGTCGACGCCATCAGACGTTCGGCTGCGGCGATGACGGCATCAGGATTCTCGGTCTCGGCGAGGTAGTGCGGGACCAGCAGGACGAAGCCGACCGCACGGTCGCCTCGCTCGACGAAGCGGAACTCGAGCAGATGGCCGGCGGTCGCCGGCACCTGGGTGCGCGGCCGCCAGACCGAGTGCGCGACCGTGAGTTCGCGGCGGTTGCCGCTGACGGTGGTACCGATCGGGCGGGTGTGGGGAACAGGCATCGCGATCGAGTGCACCCAGTGCAGGCCGGAGACCTCGAACTCGCTGGCCAATGCGAGGACGGTGCTCGCGAAGAGGTCCCAGGCGAAGTCCGGCTCGTAGCCGGCGAGAAGGAGGAACGGGCGCCCGAGCGCATCCGTCGCGAGCGACAGCTCGAGCCTCGGCGGCTTGAACTCGGTGAGATGGTCCTGATCGAACGAGATCACGGGGCGGCGTGCGCGGTAGTCGAGCAGCGCGTCGTTCTCGAACACGACGACAGGCTCCGGCGACGCCGTCTCACGAAGGTGGTCGATGAGGCCGGACACCGCGCTGCCCGCATCCGTGAAGCCGGTGAGCAGCAGCACCAGCGGCAGGCCATGCGGCACTGCGGGCGCGTTCGCGACGCGTTCGTGGATCTCACCGGAGAAGGGCATGTGTCCATGCTACGAGCAGGTCCGGATACCGGGGCCCGGTGCTTCATGCTGAGAGCGAACACGCACACGGAGGGCGCGCGACCTCGCTGCGGCGGAGATCCTAGGATGGAGACATGACGCTTCCCGTGCTCTCGCACACCACTGATCAGTTCCCCGGAAGCGCTGCAGATGCCGCAGTGCTCGTCGTCGCCGCTCTTCCCGATTCGGCGGAATCGCTGACGGCCTATCCCGGCCTCGCCGATGCGTTGGCCGGTGTCGGCTTCACCGGTTCGCCGGGATCGTTCACCCGCGTGTATGCGCCGGAGGTGACGTCGCTGCCTTTCGCGGTCGTCGGTGCCGGCGACAAGCCGGATGCGGCGGCGGTGCGCAACGCGACCGGAGCGGCGCTGCGAACGCTCACCGGCTTCGAGCACGTCGCGGTCGCTCTTGCCGAGGGTCTCGAGTCCTTCGCCTCGGCAGCGGCCGAGGGCGCTGTGCTCGGTGGACACAAGTTCGACGGATACCGGACCGAGAAGGGCAAGACGCGCGCCACCGCGATCACCTTGCACGCCGTACTCGACGACGAGGACGCCGAGTACGCCCAGGTCATCGGTGACGCGGTCGCGCTCATCAAGGACCTCGTGAATGTCCCCGCCGAGTGGCAGAGCCCCGCACAGCTAGCGCAGAGTGCGGCCGACAGCGTCGCCGACCTCGACGTCACGGTCGAGATCCTCGATGAGACCGCCCTGGCAGAAAAGGGCTTCGGTGGCATCCTCGGCGTCGGGCAGGGCTCTGACCGCCCGCCGCGGCTGGTGCGCCTGGACTACTCCCCCGCCGATGCCACGCGACACATCGCACTGGTCGGCAAGGGCATCACTTTCGACACCGGCGGTCTGTCGCTGAAGCCCGCCGCATCGATGGTCGGCATGAAGTTCGACATGGCAGGAGCTGCGACCTCGCTCGCCGCGGTCCGCGCGATCGCCACGCTCGGCCTCCCGGTCCACGTGACGGCATGGCTCTGCATCACCGACAACATGCCCTCGGGTCGGGCACTGCGCCCCGGCGACGTCATCCGCATCCTCGACGGCACGACCGTCGAGGTCAACAACACCGATGCCGAGGGTCGGCTGGTCCTGGCCGACGGCCTGGTCGCCGCGAGCCGCGAACACCCTGACGTCATCATCGACGTGGCAACCCTCACGGGCGCCATCGTCGCCGCACTCGGCCACCGGCACACCGGTGTCTTCGGCGACGTCGAGACGGTCTCCTCGTTCATCTCCGCGACCGCGCAGGTCGACGAGCCCGCCTGGCACATGCCGCTGCCGGAGTACATGGAGGAGTCGCTCGAGTCCCCCATCGCCGATCTGCAGAACGCGAACATGGGAGACCGGATGGGCGGCGCCTCGTACGCCGGCCTGTTCCTGCGCCGCTTCGTCGGGCGCACATCGGACGCCGAGGACGCCCCCCGCATCCCCTGGGTGCACCTCGACATCGCGGGATCCGGCGAGCACGCCGGCGCCCCTTACGGCTTCACTGAGAAGGGCCCCACCGGGGCGATGGTCCGATCGATCATCGCCTTCGCCGCAGCATCCCACACGGAGGCATGACATATGACAACCCACACCTTCGACATCGTCGTCCTGGGCGGCGGCAGCGGCGGCTATGCCGCAGCGTTGCGCGCGAGTGAGCTCGGCAAGTCGGTCGCGCTGATCGAGAAGGACAAGGTCGGCGGCACCTGCCTGCACCGCGGGTGCATCCCGACCAAGGCGCTGCTGCACGCGGCGGAGGTCGCTGAGCATGTGCGTGACGCCGCGTCCGTCGGTGTGAGCGCCACGCTGGAAGGCATCGACCCCGCCGGCGTCCGCGCCTACCGCGAAGGCATCGTCGCCAAGAAGTTCAAGGGTCTCGAAGGGCTCGTCAAAGCCCGTGGCATCACTACCGTCGCAGGTCTCGGACGACTGAACCCGGACCACAGCATCACCGTCGGCGACGACGTGTACGTCGGTGCCGACGTCGTACTCGCGACCGGTTCCTACAGCCGGTCGCTTCCCGGCCTCGACATCGGCGGTCGGATTCTCACGAGCGAGCAGGCACTCGCCCTCGACGTGGTTCCCGAGCGTGTCCTCATCCTCGGTGGCGGTGTGATCGGCGTGGAGTTCGCCAGCGTCTGGCGCTCGTTCGGCTCCGAGGTCACGATCATCGAGGCACTGCCGCACCTCGTGCCCAACGAAGACATCGCCCTCAGCAAGGGCCTGGAGCGAGCCTTCCGCCGTCGCGGCATCCAGTACTCCCTCGGCATCCGCTTCCAGAGCGCGGTTCAGGACGACTCGTCCGTCACCGTCACACTCGAAGACGGCAAGGAATTCACGGCCGACTATCTCCTCGTCGCCGTCGGGCGCGGGCCGGTCACGGCCGACCTCGGCTTCGAAGAGGCCGGCGTGACCCTCGACCGGGGCTTCGTGACCGTCGACGAAGATCTGCGCACCGGAGTTCCCGGCGTCTGGGCTGTCGGCGACATCGTCCCCGGCCTCCAGCTCGCCCACCGCGGATTCCAGCAGGGCATCGCCGTCGCCGAGCGGATCGCCGGGTTGTCTCCGGCCAACATCCCGGACGTGCAGATCCCCAAGGTCACGTACTCGAGCCCCGAGGTCGCCTCTGTCGGCGTGACCGAGGAAGCTGCGACCGCCGAGCACGGCGCCGACGCGATCGTCGCCTACGAGTACAACCTCGCCGGGAACGGCAAGAGCGAGATCATCGGGACGGGCGGACTCGTCAAGGTCGTCCGCCTCAAGGACGGCCCCGTCATCGGTGTGCATCTGCTCGGCGATCGTGTCGGCGAGCTCATCACCGAAGGGCAGCTCGCGGTCGCGTGGGAGGCTCACCCCGAGGACATCGCTCCCCTGATCCATGCTCACCCGACACAGAGCGAGGCCCTCGGCGAGGCCTTCCTCGCCCTGGCCGGCAAGCCCCTGCACGCCCTCTGAGCACCAACCGGTGCCCGAGTCACTAAGCTAGACAAGCGTCATACAACTTCCTGAAGGAGACTCAGTCATGAGCACATCCGTCGTCCTCCCCGCTCTCGGCGAGAGCGTCACAGAGGGTACGGTCACCCGCTGGCTCAAGCAGGTGGGAGACACCGTGCAGGCGGACGAGGGCCTGCTCGAGATCTCGACCGACAAGGTCGACACCGAGATCCCCTCCCCCGTTTCCGGTGTGATCGAGGAGATCCTCGTATCCGAAGACGAGACCGTCGAGGTCGGCGCCCTCCTCGCGCGCATCGGCGATGGCAGCGCTCCGGCTCCGGCAACGGATGCTCCGGCTGCCGCTGCACCCGCAGCAGAAGAGGCACCCACCGAGCCCGCCCCCGCGGCCCCCGCTCCTGCCCCGGCAGCAGAAGCACCGGCTCCCGCCGCCGAGGCTGCGCCCGCAGGCGATGCGACCGACATCGTTCTTCCCGAGCTGGGTGAGAGCGTCACCGAGGGCACCGTGACCCGCTGGCTGAAGCAGGTCGGCGACAGCATCGCAGTAGATGAAGCGATTCTGGAGATCTCCACCGACAAGGTCGACACCGAGATCCCGTCGCCGGTTGCCGGTGTACTGCAGGAGATCGTCGCCGGCGAAGATGAGACAGTCGCCGTCGGTGCTGTGCTCGCGCGCGTCGGCTCCGGTGCTGCTCCCGCAGCCGCACCGGCTGCTGAGGCCCCCGCGGCTCCTGCCGCCGCCCCGGCTCCGGCCGCCGCCCCGGCTCCGGCCGCTGCACCTGCTCCCGCTGCACCTGCTCCCGCTGCGGCGGCGCCCGCACCCGCGCCGGCGGCTGCATCGGCTCCGGCCGCATCGAAGCTCACGCTGCCGACCGAAAGCGACAACCTGTATGTGACGCCGCTGGTGCGTCGTCTGGCTGCACAGCAGGGCGTCGACCTGGCTTCTGTCACCGGAACCGGCGTCGGAGGCCGCATCCGCAAGGAAGACGTCCTCAAGGCAGCAGAGACCGCGTCGGCAGCACCCGCTGCTACCGCAGCCGCACCTGCTCCGCTCGAAGTCTCGCCTCTTCGCGGGACCACGCAGCCGATGTCGCGTCTGCGCAAGGTTCTCGCCAAGCGTGCCGTCGAGTCGATGCAGCAGACTGCTCAGCTGACCACGGTCGTCGAGGTCGATGTCACGGCTGTCGCTGACTACCGCGACAGCGTGAAGGCATCGTTCCTGGAGAAGACGGGCGACAAGCTGTCGTTCCTGCCGTTCTTCGCACTCGCCACCGCTGAGGCCCTGCAGGCGTTCCCCATCGTCAACGCCACCGTCGACGGTGAGAACATCGTCTACCCGGCCAGCGAGAATGTCTCGATCGCTGTCGACACGGAGCGCGGCCTGCTCACCCCGGTTCTGCGTGACGCTGCTTCGAAGAGCATCGCTCAGATCGCACACGAGATCGCCGATCTCGCTGCACGCACCCGCGACAACAAGCTGAAGCCCGACGAGCTCGCCGGTGGTACTTTCACGCTGACCAACACGGGTTCACGTGGCGCGCTGTTCGACACTCCGGTCGTCTTCCTTCCGCAGTCCGCGATTCTCGGCACCGGCACGGTCGTCAAGCGTCCGGGCCTTGTGAAGGTCGGGGGTGCAGATGCGATCGCCATCCGTTCGTACGTGTACCTCGCCCTCTCCTACGACCACCGGATCATCGACGGCGCCGACGCGGCCCGGTTCCTCGGTGCCATCAAGTCTCGACTCGAGGCGGCTCAGTTCGCCGCTCAGCTCGGCGCCTGATCGCAAGAAGTCATCCTGGCTGGTCCGCGACGTCATAGACGTCGCGGACCAGCCATTTCTCTTCGGTCCGGATGAGTACGACGATCATCTGCGCGGAAGCTCGTCTGCTCTCCTCCACCGCATCGCCACCGCCGGCATCCGTGCCGAGTCGGATCACCGCCACATCACCGTAGGCATCGACCAGTTCCGCTGACGATGGCGCCGGCTCCACCCCGCGAAGAGCTTCCACCACACCCTCTGAATCCCCCGCCACCGCGTCAGTGCACGAACTGTCCCCCTGAGCTCGACAATCCGCGATCGTCTTCAGAAGCGCGGGCGCGGCCGCCGCCGGGTCTTCGACTGCCGCCGACGGGAGCCCACTACCGTCGTCTTCATCGGGGGCCTCGCTAGCTGCCGGTGTTCCCGGAGCTTGCGTCTCATCGGGAGTCGGCGCCGGCCCCTCGGATGAGGCTCCCCCAGCCTCATCCGAAGCCTTGCCTGGCGCGTCGCCATTCGGCCAGAGCAACCCGCCGGCGAGCACCAGTGCTGCGGCGGCTCCCGCGACGAGCAACGAACGTCGTCGGAGGTGTCCCCGCGGCTCGTTGCCCCCTGTCGCCTTAGCCATCGGCGTGCTTCGCGCGGAACGGATGCGCCGCACGGACTCGAGCCGCGGTTGAATCACCCCGACCAAAGTGCGTGCGGCGCTGCGAACGCCCCCGACCCTGTTCACGATCCGTGCCTCCCTCCTGCGGGATCGATCCGCTCGCAGGCGAAGCTCGCGCGGGGGCACGACGAGTTCACGCGAAGTCATCGTCCGCGCAACGTCCCTCGCACGCTCAGGGGCGGGGGCTCCTCGCTGCAGCGGTTGCGGGGCGGCGACGCTCAGCAACTCCTGCTCCCAGACCTCGGTGAGCTTGCGCGGAAGACGCGGCTGCGCGAGGGTCTTGCCCAGCCCCTCCTCGATCACTCCCAGCGCACGTCGCAGCACTTTGTCGGTGCTGAGCTCGCTCAGCTGCTGGATGATCTCCACGACCCCCGTCCTGGCATCGGACCCGTGCCCGAGGACGAACACGGGGCGGCCACCATCGGTGAGCCACCACACTCCGGTGCGCACACCTTCTGCGCCCTCCCCCAGCTCATCGAGACCACGCAGAAGACTGACCACGACCGTGCTGCACTCCCCGGACGCCAAGCCCCCTCCTGCCGCTGTCCGACGACCGAGGAACCCCAGCACCCGGTCCGTGCACCACGGAAGCAGCGCATCGTGACCTCCCTGGCGTCGACTGACATCGAGAGGTGCAGCAACGTGTTCAGCGCCCGAGAACCGCCATCCCACCCATCCGCTGAGCGCGACCGCATCGACCCTCACCACCACCCCTTCCCCCTGGGTCACGAGCGTCCCCGCGAACGGGCCCTCGGTCGCGTCGATCGCCCTGATCACCCGATGCGCACCCGGTATGAGTGGCGTCCCCCGTCTCTCCGCGATCTCGATGTCTGCCATTCCCCCATCACAGCGCAACGGGGACGCGCGGCCGCTGATTCTGGCGCCATCGGGATGGATTGTCGCCGACACCCCTGATGTGCAGAACAAGTGAGGTCACTGTCACTCCGCTTCGCGCGAACGCCGACATCACCGAGCCCGCAGACTCGGTAGGCTGGTGCCCATGGCAAAGCGTGCTCCTGAACCCGAAAAGCGTCCTGGGTTCTTCTCCCAGATCAAGTCCCTCTTCCGGTTCACTCGTGAGGCGTACGCCTGGCTCCCCTGGGCACAGGCTGCGATCCTCGTCGGTGGTGTGCTTCTCGGCCTCGTCGCCGGGTATCTGATTCCCCCTTTCCAGGTGTGGACGCTCGTCCTCTGGGGCATCACCGGCCTGATGCTGGGTGTCCTCGGCGCTCTGTTCCTCATGACGCGGTTGTCGACGTCCGCCATGTACTCGAAGATCGACGGCATGCCCGGCGCGACCGGGCACGTGCTCAGCACCAGCCTCGGCCGCAGCTGGCAGGCATCCGAGACACCCGTCGGCATCAACCCGAAGACGCAGGAGGCCGTGTACCGCACCATCGGCCGCGGCGGCATCGTCGTCGTGGGCGAGGGTGCCCGCGGGCGGCTGACCCGTCTCGTCAACGAAGAGCGCAGCAAGGCCCAGCGCGTCGCACATGGCGTCCCGGTCACCGTCCTCTACGTCGGACACGGTGACGACGAGGTCGCGATCGCCGATCTATCGAAGACGATCAAGAAGCTTCCGAAGGCGATCGACAAGGCCACGATGGCCGCTGTCATCCGCCGCGTGGACTCGGTGTCGCAGTCGCTGTCGTCATTGCCGATCCCGAAGGGCATCGACCCGACGAAGGTGCGCTCTCAGCGTCCTCGTTGAGCTCCCGTCTCCGCTGAAACGAAGAACGCGGCCGTCCTCTTTCGAGGGCGGCCGCGTTCTCTTTCACTCTGAGAGAGGCTGGCGCGGTAGCCGGCGGACCTTCGCGCGACGCCGACGGCGTTCGGGGACCATCGAGCGCATCTCGTCGAGCTTGCCGAAGCAGAACAACCGATCGTCGGCCTCGAGGACGACGTGCTTGCGGGGGTTCGGGATCACGCTGACGCCGCGGTGCAGCGTGAGCACGGTGATGTCCCGTTCCCAGAGCCCCGCCTCACCCAATGTCTTTCCGACCAGGTCGACCGCTCCGTGCACCATCAGCTCTGCGACGCCGTAACCCGTCGAGACCGTCAGACGCTGCCTGACATCGATCTCCGGGAACGCCACCTGACCTGCGATGTAGTCGATGATGGCGCCGGCGACGTCGAGCTTCGTCGCAGTCTCGATGCCCTGCAGTCCCGGCGAGGAGTTCACTTCCATCACCAGAGGCCCCTCGTCACCCTCGAGCATGTCGACGCCGGCCACCCGCAGCCCCATGATCTGGGCGGAGCGCACGGCTGCGCGCTCGTACACAGGGTCAAGCTCTACAGCCTCCACCGATCCACCGCGGTGCACGTTCGATCGGAACTCGTCTCCGGCCGCGGAACGTCGCATGGCGGCGACGACGCGGTCACCGACGACCAGGGCGCGGATGTCACGTCCACGGCTCTCCGAGATGAACTTCTGGATGAGCACGTTCTGCTTGGTGGAATGCAGCGTCTCGATGATCGCCTCGGCCACCTTCACCTGCGGCGCGAGGATGACGCCGATCCCCTGAGTACCTTCCAGCAGCTTGATGACGACAGGCGCTCCGCCGACGCGCTCGATCGCGGGACGGACGTCGGCGCGGTTGCGCACGAACGCGGTCGGCGGCATCGCGATGTTGTGGCGGGAGAGGATCTGGTTCGCGCGCAGCTTGTCACGAGCGCTGGAGATTCCATTCGCGGTGTTCGGCGTGTAGACGTCCATCTGCTCGAACTGACGCACCACCGCCGTACCGAAGTACGTGATCGAGTTGCCGATGCGCGGGAGGATCGCGTCGTAGTCGCTGAGCTGGCGCCCCCGATAGTGGAGGTCGGGTTCATCTGCGGTCAGATCGATCGCGAAGCGCAGGGTGTTGAGCACCCTGACGTTGTGACCGCGCTGAAGCGCAGCCGCACGCAGTCGCTGAGTGGAGTACGCCTGCGGCGCGCGGGAGAGCACTGCGATCTTCACGGGGGATTTCCTGCCAGGATGTATCAGGTGAGTAGGACTACCCCCCATTCAAACACCCTTACGGGGTGGCGAGAATGGGTGAGCCTGCCCGATCTCGGAGTCGACTGGATAAAGGCGAAGATCGACACCGGTGCGCGCACCTCATCGCTGCACGCGTTCGACATCGTGGAGTTCGTGCAGGACGATCAGCCCTGGGTCCGCTTCAAGGTCAAGCCCTGGCAGGACAGCCAGGAGGATGCCGTGGTCGTCGAGTGCCCGGTCCACGATCGGCGCGCGGTCCGTAGTTCCTCAGGACATGCCCAGGAGCGACTCGTGGTGGAGCTGCTGATCCGTCTCGTCGACCGCGAGGTGCTGGCGGAGGTCACGCTGAACAACCGCGACGAGATGGGCTTCCGGATGCTCATCGGCCGCGAGGCACTGCGTCGCGGCTACGTCGTCGATCCTGCGCGCTCCTTCCTCGGCGGACGAGCTCCGCGGGAAGCCCGTCGGCGCAACCGCGGCCGGGACTGAGCACGAGCCTCAGGTGCGGATCAGCACCGTGCCGACCACCTTGTCGTGGAGGCCTCGCTGATCGGTGTCCCAGATGACCGCAGGCACGACGACGACGAGAAGCAGCGTGCGAACGATAGGACGCCACAGCCCGATCCAGCTGCCGTCGAGACGCACCAGACGCATTCCGAGGATGCGGTGACCCGGGCTGCCACCAGCGGTCGGAATGAAGAGGATCTGCAGCACGGCGAACACCAGCATCGGTGCGAACTGGGTGAGTCCGGCCTCTGTCGGGAGGGCGAACTGATCGTATCCGAGGAAACCGGTGGCGATGATCGTCGCCGCGACGTAGTCGATCACGAGGGCGCCGATGCGACGACCGGGGCGAGCGATGCTCCTGGATCCGGATTCGGGGAGTCCGAGTCGCTCACCGGGGTACGTGTTCACAGCATCCGTCACTCCCCCAGCCTACCGAGCGCAACATGACGCTCTGTCGCCCGGCTCCTGTAACACACACGAAACAAAGCGGATACCGTAGAGAAATCCCCCGTCCGTACTCTGCAGAGTGGCCGTGAAGCCATCGATCCGCATTACAGGAGTCGTACATGTTCAAAGATTCGTCCGAGGTACTGACCTACATCAAGGAGAACGACGTCAAGTTCCTTGACATCCGTTTCACCGATCTCCCGGGTGTACAGCAGCACTTCAACATTCCTGCATCGACGGTCGACGAGGCTTTCTTCACCGACGGCCAGCTGTTCGACGGCTCCTCGATCCGCGGCTTCGCGAGCATCCACGAGTCCGACATGCAGCTCATCCCCGACGTCACCACGGCGTACGTCGACCCGTTCCGCGAGGCGAGCACCCTCGTGATGCTGTTCGACATCTACAACCCGCGCACGGGCGAGATCTACTCGAAGGACCCGCGCCAGGTCGCCAAGAAGGCCGAGAAGTACCTGACTTCCACGGGCATCGCTGACACCGCGTTCTTCGCTCCCGAGGCCGAGTTCTACATCTTCGACGACGTCCGCTACTCGGTCACCGCGAACTCCAGCTTCTACAGCGTCGACTCGGAAGAGGGCGCCTGGAACACCGGCCGCGAAGAAGAGGGCGGCAACCTCGGCAACAAGACCCCGTACAAGGGCGGATACTTCCCGGTCAGCCCGGTCGACAAGACCGCTGACCTGCGCGACGACATCACCCTCAACCTGATCGACGCGGGCTTCATCCTCGAGCGCTCGCACCACGAGGTGGGCACGGGCGGCCAGCAGGAGATCAACTACCGCTTCGACACGATGGTCCACGCGGCGGACGACATCCTCAAGTTCAAGTACATCGTCAAGAACACCGCCGAGGAATGGGGCAAGGTCGCGACCTTCATGCCCAAGCCCTTGTACGGCGACAACGGCTCCGGCATGCACACGCACCAGTCGCTGTGGGCCGACGGCAAGCCGCTGTTCTACGACGAGGCCGGCTACGGCCAGCTCAGCGACATCGCACGCTGGTACATCGGCGGGATCCTGGCGCACGCGCCGGCACTGCTCGCTTTCACGAACCCGACGCTGAACAGCTACCACCGTCTGGTGAAGGGCTTCGAAGCTCCGGTCAACCTGGTCTACTCGGCCGGAAACCGCTCCGCCGCGATCCGCATCCCGATCACGGGCTCCAACCCCAAGGCCAAGCGCATCGAGTTCCGCGCGCCCGACGCCTCCGGCAACCCGTACCTCGCCTTCGCCGCACAGCTGATGGCAGGACTCGACGGCATCAAGAACCGGATCGAGCCGCACGAGCCGGTCGACAAGGACCTCTACGAGCTTCCCCCCGAGGAGGCCAAGGACATCCCTCAGGTTCCGAACTCGCTGCTCGACTCGCTCGACGCACTGGCGGCCGACCACCAGTTCCTCCTCGAGGGTGGCGTGTTCACCAAGGAGCTCATCGAGACCTGGATCTCCTACAAGTACGAGAACGAGATCCTGCCGATGGCCCAGCGTCCGCACCCGTTCGAGTACGAGCTGTACTTCGGGGTCTGACCTCACAGACACCACGACTCCGAGAAGAGCCCGCCGCAGCGTCCGCTGAGGTGGGCTCTTCCGTCTCTCTGGTGCGAGAAGGCTGAGGTTTGGGCTTCGATAGATTGATGTTGTGAGGCAGCGCGAGATTCCAGAGATCGACGGCGTTTCCTTCGCGTTCGAATCCGTGCTCGGTCAGGGAGGAACGGCCGAGGTCTGGAGAGTCCGGTCCGTAGCCGACGGCCGGTCCTACGCACTCAAACGCATCGCGAAGGATGGCGAATCACGTCGGCGCAACGAGCGGTTCCGCAGCGAGATCGCTTTCGGCATGGTCGCGAAGCATGAGCACGTGATCCAGATTCACGCACAGCACGAGGACGATACCCACTTCTTTTACACGATGGACCTGTACGCGAAGAGCTTCAGGGACGTCATCTCCGAAGAGTTCGACTATGGGGTCCTTCTCCACTACCTCTCGCAATTATGCGACGGTCTTGCATACGTCCACGCCCAGGGCATCCATCACCGCGATATCAAACCAGAGAACATCCTCATCGACCCCGAGCAACGGCGCTTGGTCCTCGCGGACTTCGGGATCGCTCATTTCAAGGACTCGACGCTCACGCGGCGCGGGGAACTCCTCGCGAATCGCAACTACCAAGCCCCCGAGCAGATGGCGAAGAAGGAAGCCGCACGCATCGGAAAGCCCGCCGACATCTTCGCGCTCGGCCTCATCATCACCGAGGCCTTCACGAAACAGAATGCCCGGGGCGTCCGGCACAAACGCATCGGAGATGTGCATCCGTTCCTCGCCGACCTCGACCTCGTCGTCGAGCGAATGACGCTGCAGGACGACACGCAGCGAACAGGGATCGAAGCCGTGAAGGACATGCTCCACCTTGCGACGAGACGAGTCGAAGCTGCGATGATCACCACGAAGACCAATCTCGCCGAGGCGGAGATTCCTGTCGATTTCGGCGGTGATCAAGCCGAGCGCGTGCTGGCGCGGGCGAGCGAGGACATCCTGTCCGCGAAGTACATCTTCGAGCGGATCCCGGACGAGGACCTCGGCCGCTATGACGTGAAGTACCATGCAGAGATCGCGTACAGCGCAAGCCCCGAATTGCTGAGCGCCTGCGTCCATTCCACGTTGTACACGATGTGCAAGGAGACATTCGAGCGCGAGGGACTCGGGATGCCGGACGACGTGAACGGGCGGGTGCTCTCTCCTGAATCGACGAACCTTCAGCGCGAACTCGAAGCGATCCAAAGCCAATTCCCGCTGAAAGCGAACTCCATCTGGGATGAGCTTCCCCGGATCACTGCCCACTACTTCCGATTCTGCACGGAGTATCACCGCGAGGAACTTCTGCGCGACATTCGCCGCTCAGTGGATGGCACGCGTGATGATTCACTCCTCTACAACTTGATCGATGCCCCGATCATCTGGCTCACCCGTCACGCGCGTGGTTACCTCAAGTCTGACTTCTTCGAGACCAGCCAGCGGAATCTCGAATTGATCGGGTTCGAACAGCAGGTGGCCATCCAGTGGGAAGGCACCTGTCCGGACGATTCTGCGCGGGAAGCTCGCGGGACCGATCTCCTTGCCGCCGCACCCGTTGACGATTCGATCGACAGCACGCTCGAGACACTCGTGCGCATCTGGAATGTCTCCGTCGCAGAGCGCAGCGATGGGAGGTTCTCGATCCACTTCCGATCGCGCGCCGACTACCTCCGCTTTCAAGCAACCGCTTTGGCGAAGGCTGCAGCGCACCACGTGTTCGAAGGCGACGTGCTGGACCTTCTTCGCCCGGACGCTGACTTCGACGACCTGGTGGCGTTCATCTGGGAGCCGAACTACGAGATTCGCAGTGTTCTCGCCAAGATTCTCGGTCTGCGCGACATACGCTGACGTGACACGAATCGCCCTCCCTGTGACCGCTTGACCGAGCGTGTTCCGGGTGATCAACTTGTGAGTCTGACCATCGACCGGGGGAATCATGCGCCGTAGAAGAATGAACGCGAACACCGAGCGTCGAACGCCGGTCGAAGCCGCCCCGTCACAGCCGTCGAATGCGGTCGCGGCATACGCGAGAACCAACCCGTTCATGTTCGGCCTGCTCGGTGCGCTCGGGGTGCTGGTGGCGCTGGGGATCGGAGGCGTCGTCGGGCAGCTCGCCACCGTCCTCGTGTACGTCGGCGTCGCGGTGTTCCTCGCACTCGGCCTCGACCCCATCGTGAGGTTCATCGAGAAGAAGCTCCCGCGACCCGCAGCCGTGGCCATCGTGGTGGCCGGCGTGATCCTCGCGTTCGCCGGCATCATCCTCGCCATCGTCCCGATCCTGGTCGAGCAGATCACCAATCTGGTCAAGGACGGGCCGAAGATGGTCGAGGACTTCATGGCCAGCGCCTGGTTCAAAGACATCAGCGGCCAGTTCGGCTCCACCATCGACGACGCTGTGCAGGGTGTGCTCGGCTTCGTGAAGGACCCTGGCAACTTCGTCGACATCGGTGGCGGCGTGTTCGCGGTCGGCGCCGGTATCGCCGGCGGCTTCACGGGAATCACGATCGTGTTGATCCTGACTCTGTACTTCATGGCGTCGCTGCGGAGCATGAAGCATGTCGCCGCCCGCTTCGTCCCGGCCTACCAGCGCGACACGTTCAGCGGCCTGCTGGAGGACGTCTCAGGCGCTGTCGGCCGTTACGTGATTGGCCAGGTGAGCCTCGCACTCATCAACGGAATCCTGAGCCTCATCTTCCTCAGCATCATCGGTGCCCCGGTGCCGGCGTTGCTCGCGCTCATCGCCTTCATCGGCTCGATGATCCCGCTGGTCGGAACGCTGACGGCATCGATCATCAACTCGCTGATCTGCCTCTTCGTATCGCCCCTGACCGCACTGATCGCCATCATCTACTACCTCATCTACATGCAGATCGAGGCATACGTACTCTCGCCACGGATCATGAGCCGGGCGGTGGCCGTACCCGGCGCACTCGTCGTGATCGCTGCAGTGGCGGGTGCCGCGCTGGGTGGCATCCTGGGCGCGCTCGTCGCGATCCCGGTCGCCGCGAGCATCATCATCATCGTGCAGAAGGTGACTTTCCCCGCTCAGGACCGGAAGATCGTTCCCCCCGCTGCCAGCGTCTGAGCGGTCGTCGGCCTCTTCTCAGGCCGGCGGCTCTCAGCGAACGAGCAGGGCACCGGGATCGACTCGCACCTCGAACGCCGAGACCTCTCCCATCTCCTCGCCGTCGATCTCGAACACAAGAGGCGTCTTCAACTCCACCGAGATGTTCTCGACGGGCAGGTGGCGCGCTGACTCGGTGCTGACGGCTTCGTCCGTGGCTCCGAAGAGGCGACGGATGCCGTTGTCCCAGACGAAGGAGCGCAGGGTGTCCAACCACTGCAGCGCACCGTCGGCACTGATCATCAGCACGTCGAGCTTGCCATCGTCGAGGACCGCGTCCGGGAGCAGGCGGATGCCGCCCTGGACCATTCCGCAGTTGCCGATGAGCATCGTGTGGCCACGGACTGCGACCGCCTTCTCGCCGTCGATGGTGAGAGTGATGTCTGTCATCTCGGTGCCGGCGAGAGCACGACCCATCGCCTCGACGTAGGCGAGCCAGCCGGCCTTCGACTTGAGGTCGTCGTCGGTCTCCACCAGCATCTGCGCATCGACGCCGAAGCCGACCATCACGGCGAACGCGTGCTCGGTGCCGTCGTAGGACACCCACCCCAGGTCGATACGACGCGGCTCGGCGTCGCGAACGCGCTCCAGCGCGGCCTTCACGTTGTTCAGCGGAACCTCGAGGTTGCGCGCGAGAAGGTTGCCCGTCCCCTGCGGCACGATTCCGAGAGCGGTATCCGAACCGGCCAGCGACTCGGCGACCGCGCGGACGGTGCCATCTCCGCCGACCGCGATCACGATGTCGCGACCGTCTTCACGTGCCTCGCGCGCCATGCCGCGCCCCGGGTCGTCCGGCGTCGTCTCCCACCAGCGAATGTCGTACTGGTCGTCGAACACACGACCCACCGCGTCCTGCAGGACCTTCTCGTCGACCTTCGATGGATTCCAGACGATGCCGATGCGTGCGTGGGTCATATCGCCAGCTTGGGTCACACCGCCCGTTACCGCAAACTCGGCCTGGCGGCTAGCCGTAGAAGAGCTGCTCGAACGTCTTCCGTGCCCGTCGGGTCACACCGAGATAGTCCTCTTCGAGCTCGCTCGCCGAACGATCGGGATAACCGAGCAGCCGTCCGATCGCATCGAGTTGCCGTCGATCTGCGGGAAGGACGTCGCTGGTCTGCCCGGTCAGCAGTGTGATCGCCGAGCGGAGCCGGCTTGAAAGGCGCCAGGCCTCTCGAAGACGCACGGCGTCGTCTTCTGCCACGAGCTCCGCCGCGACGGCGGCATCCAGAGCTCCGAGGGTGGAGGTGGTGCGCAATCCCGGCACGGCGTGAGCGTGCTGCAGCTGCAGCAGCTGCACGAGCCACTCGACATCGCTGAGTGAACCGGGACCGAGCTTCAGGTGACGTCGAGGGTCGGCCCCCTGCGGCAGACGCTCCCCTTCGACCCTGGCCTTGATGCGCTTGATCTCACGCGTGCCCTGCAGATCGACGGATTCCGGGTAACGGATCGTGTCGGCAAGCGCCGTGAAGCGCTCGATCAGCTTGGTGCTCCCGGCCACGCCGCGGGCGCGGAGCAGAGCCTGAGCCTCCCACGACAGCGACCAGCGCCGGTAGTACTCGGTGTAAGCCTCGATCGATCGCACGACCGGGCCGTTGCGTCCCTCCGGGCGGAGGTCGGCATCGAGGTCGAGCGGAAGGCGATGATCCGTCAGGTGCTCGCGAAGACCCGCCACGATCTGGGTTGCGAGCTTCTGGGCGCGCTGGGAGTCGACGCCGTTCGCGTCGTACACGTAGAGGATGTCGGCGTCCGAGCCGAATCCGAGCTCCGCGCCGCCGAACCGTCCCATTGCGATGACCGCGAAATCGAGCGCCTCGTCCTCCGGCGGGACCACATCGCGGATCACTGCGCGAAGGGCGGCCTGGATCGTCGCCTCGGTGATCTCGGTGAGAGCTGCGGCGACCTCTTCGATCGTGAGAACGTCGAGGACGGCTCCCATGGCCGTGCGCAGCAGCTCCCGTCGCCGCAGGGCCCTGACCGCACGAAGGGCGTCGCCGATCGTCTCGTGCCGCGTCTGGATCGCGCGGGCCTCCTCGTCCAGTGCGGCCGCGCCTCGGGGACGCAGACGTCCCGTGCTGTCCAGCCATGCCACCGACTCGGGGATCCACTCCAGCAGCTCGCCGATATAGCGCGAAGACGACAACAGGCGCGTGAGGCTCTCGGCTGCGCCTGAGGAGTCCCGCAGCATCCGGAGGAACCAGGGGGTGTCACCGAGACGCTCGCTGATGCGGCGGAAGGCGAGGAGTGCGTAGTCGGGGTCGCTGCCGTCGGCGAACCAGCGCACCATGATGGGCATCAGATGCCGCTGGATCGTCGCCTTACGGCTGAGCCCGCTCGTGAGGGCGCCGATGTGACGCAGGGCTCCAGCCGGATCGCGGAAGCCGATCGCAGCCAACCTGTCGTGCGCCTGCGCGGCCGAGAGCGTGCGCTCCTCCTCCGGAAGACCTGCGACGGCGCTGAGCAGCGGGCGGTAGAACAGGCGCGTGTGGATCTCCCGCACCTCGCGTCGCACGCTCTCCCACCTCGCCCACACACCCTCGCCGCTCTCGGCGAGCCCCGTGCCTCTCGCCAGGATCCGGAGACCGGCGGGTGTGCGAGGCATGAGGTGCGTGCGACTGAGCTCACGTAACTGAAGACGGTGCTCCATGAGGCGGAGAAGTCGGTAATCGTCGGCGAACGCGGCCGCATCGACCCGTCCGATGTAGCCGCCTTCGACGAGCGCATCGAGGCTCTCGAGCGTGCCTCGGGTACGCAGGGATTCATCGGTGAGACCGTGCACGAGCTGCAGCAGCTGCACGGTGAACTCGATGTCGCGCAAGCCGCCGGCACCGAGTTTCAGCTGATACGGCGCATCCTCCGGATCGATGTGCTCCATCACCCGCTCGCGCATGCGCTGCACGCTCTCGACGAAGTCCTGCCTGGCAGCACTCGACCAGATCTTCGGCTGCACGGCTGCGATGTACTCGGCTCCGAGCTCGGCATCTCCCGCAAGCGGACGCGCCTTGAGCAGCGCCTGGAACTCCCAGCTCTTCGCCCAGCGGTCATAGTAGGCCAGATGCGATGCGAGAGAGCGCACCAGCGCCCCCTGCTTTCCCTCGGGGCGGAGCGCGGCATCCACCTCCCACAGGGCAGGCTCCACCTCGATCGCATCGAGGTTGCGCATGGTCTCGCGGGCGAGGCGCGTCGCGATGTCGATCGCACGAGCCTCGCTCACCCGATCTTCATCACTGCTTCCCCCGACGAAGATCACGTCGACATCGCTGACGTAATTCAGCTCGCGTGCGCCGGCCTTTCCCATGCCGATGATCGCGAGGCGGGTAGCCGCGACCTCCTCGCGGCCCATCGACTCCTGCAGTCGTGTTCTGGCCACCGCGAGCGACGCTTCGAGGGCGGCACCCGCGATGTCGGCCAGAGTCGCCGATACCTCTGCGACGACGGTCTCCGGAGCCGGATGCGAGAGGTCGTATGCGGCGATGGCCGCGAGATTGCGGCGATAGGCGACCCGGATCGCGACGACCGCGTCGTCGTCTCCTGACTCCGCGAAACCGTCGTGCGCACCGACCGAAGCCAGCAGACGTTCCTGTAGCTGCTCTGCCGACGGCAGACCCGTGATCGGCTCTTCGAGGATGGAGAGCTGCTCGGGATGACGAAGGAAGAACTCGGCGAGTCCTTCCGAGGCACCGAAAACCCGCCAGACCCGCCGACGCGTCTGCTCGTCACCGAGCAGCGACCGCAACGGTGTCGCGTCTCTGCGCGCCACGTGCAGGAGCCCGCGCACCGCAGCGTCTGGATCTGCGGCATCCGCAGCCTCGAGCAGCACCGAGCGTGGCTGATCGAGGATCATCGCCAGCTCCGAAAGGGATGCGGCAGCCTCGCTCAGCTCGGCGAACCCGAGCCTGGCCAGCGCCGAGAGCGAGACCGAATCGTCCGGACGGGCCATGCACGCCCCTCAGAGAAGCTCGAGGTTGTTCTTCAATTCAAGCGGAGTGACCTGACCGCGGTAGGCCTCCCACTCCTTGCGCTTGTTGAGCAGCACGTAGTTGAACACCTGCTCCCCGAGCGTCTCGGCGACGAGTTCGGACGCCTCCATGTACTCGAGCGCGTGGTCGAGGCTCGCCGGCAGAGCCGAATAGCCCAATGCCCGTCGCTCGGCATCGCTGAGCGCCCAGACGTTGTCCTCTGCCTCGGGCGGGAGCTCGTAGCCCTCTTCGATGCCCTTGAGCCCTGCGGCGAGCATGAGCGCATACGCCAGGTACGGGTTCGCGGCCGAATCCAGCGCACGGTACTCCACGCGCGACGACTGCCCCTTGTTGGGCTTGTACATCGGCACACGCACGAGCGCGGAACGGTTGTTGTGGCCCCAGGTGATGAAGCTCGGGGCCTCGTCGCCACCCCAGAGCCGCTTGTACGAGTTCACGAACTGGTTCGTGACCGCGGAGATCTCGTTCGCGTGCTTGAGGAGCCCTGCGATGAAGTGCCGCCCGGTCTTCGAGAGCTGGTACTTCGCGCCTTCCTCGTAGAACGCATTCTGATCGCCTTCGAACAGCGACATGTGCGTGTGCATGCCGCTGCCGGGCTGGCCGCTGAGCGGCTTCGGCATGAACGTCGCGTAGACGCCCTGCTCGATCGCCACCTCCTTGATCACCGTGCGGAAGGTCATGACGTTGTCGGCCGTCGTGAGCGCGTCGGCGTAACGGAGGTCGATCTCGTTCTGTCCGGGCCCGCCCTCATGATGGCTGAACTCGACGGAGATGCCGAGGTCTTCGAGCATCCGCACCGAACGGCGACGGAAG
Source organism: Microbacterium sp. MYb54 (assembly GCF_002979515.1). GTDB lineage: Bacteria > Actinomycetota > Actinomycetes > Actinomycetales > Microbacteriaceae > Microbacterium. The sequence goes on from NZ_PCPA01000001.1 coordinate 554,219, forward strand.
TCGTGCGCCGTGCCTCCGGGAACGTTGTCGAAGTAGCCGGCCGAGTCGACCGGCACGGGGCCGTCGGGGCCGAACGAGGAGGACTTCAGCAGATAGAACTCGATCTCCGGGTGCGTGTAGAACGTGAATCCGGCGTCGGCAGCCTTGGCCAGCGTGCGCTTGAGCACGTGCCGCGGATCGGCGACGGCCGGCTGTCCGTCAGGTGTCGTCAGGTCGCAGAACATACGCGCCGTCGGATCGATCTCCCCACGCCAGGGAAGCGTCTGGAACGTCGTCGGATCCGGCTGGGCGAGCAGGTCGGACTCGTAGGTGCGAGTCAGCCCCTCGATCGCAGAGCCGTCGAACCCGATGCCCTCCGCGAACGCCCCCTCGACCTCGGCCGGGGCGATCGCCACCGACTTGAGAGTGCCGATCACATCGGTGAACCACAGCCGCACGAACTTGACGCCGCGCTCCTCGATGGTCCGGAGGACGAAGTCCCTCTGCTTGTCCATGACTACTCTGCGCCCTGGCCCTTTGCGTCGCCCTTGACATCCCAGCCCTGCTCGACGGCTTCTTCCTCAGCCCAGGCGCGCGAACGCGCCTTGACGACCTCAGGAGCACGGCGGGCCTCGGCCTCCGTGTCGAACGGACCGATGCGGTCGATGGATGGCGAGATCATGCCGAACTCGATCTCACCGGTCTCGGAGTTGTACCAGTACTTGTGGTCGCCGTCAGTCATGTCTGCCCCTTCTTCACGTGATGTCATCGATCCTACTGGCGCGCACCGCGGTCGCTAAGCTATCCCCCATGGCAAAAGCGATCGGCGTCGACATCGGCGGCACGGGAATCAAAGCAGGAATCGTCGACCTCGACCACGGCATCATGGCGTCCGACCGGGTGCGGGTCCCCACACCTGAGGGCGCATCGCCGCAGGACGTCCTCGTGGCGGTGCAGACCGTCCTGAAGACACTCGATGTGGACGACTCGACGCTGCCGCTCGGTGTCGCCTTTCCTGCGATCGTCAAGCGCGGGAAGACGCTCTCCGCTGCGAACGTGTCGAAGGAATGGGTCGACTTCGATGCCGAGCGGTTCTTCCGCGACGGACTCGGTCGCAACATCGTGTTCGTGAACGACGCAGACGCTGCCGGTGTCGCCGAAGCGCGCCACGGTGCCGCCAGGGACGTCCGCGGCTTCACGCTGCTGACCACGCTCGGCACCGGGATCGGATCGGCTTTCCTCAATGACGGCGTGCTCCTTCCGAACACCGAGCTCGGCCACCTGAACTTCCGTGAGTACGAGTCGGTCGAGACGTACGCTGCGACCTCCGCGCGTGAGCGCGAGGGGCTCAGCTGGGCCGAGTGGGCTGAGCGCCTGCAGGCGTTCTACTCGCACATCGAGTTCCTGTTCAGCCCCGACCTGTTCGTGGTCGGCGGCGGCGTGTCGAAGAACGCCGGAGACTTCCTCCCGCTGCTCGACCTCAAGACGCCGATCGTCCCGGCGATCCACCGCAACAACTCGGGCATCATCGGCGCGGCCTCTCTCGCCGGCGACTGATCCGCGAACGTCCTGACGCCGAAGGCCCCGATGACCATGCAGTCATCGGGGCCTTCGTCTGTCTGAGGCGGCGTCAGGCACTCGACGTCAGGCACTCGACGTCAGGCCGTGCAGCATCTTCTGGATCTGCTGCTGCACCTGAGCGTCCTCGACATCGAACATGGCGTAACTGATGCCGGCCGATTGCAGCGGTCGGTTCGGGTACTTCTGATAGCTCGGGAGAACGCTCAGCAGGCGGGCGGCCATCTGCGGTGCCTGCCATGTCTTCTCCGCGAAGCTGGTCATGAAGATGTCGTAGCGCTCTTGCGGATCCTGCCAGAGGTCGAAGAGCTCGGGGACGATCGCCGTGTACGACGACGGTCCTCGCCACTGGTCTCGGACGTTCCAGATCGCCTTCCACTTTCCGACCCGCACAGCTCCGGGAATCATCTCCGTCTCGGTCATGTACAGCCAGTGGTCCCTGGCCGAGCCTGCCTCCCCCTTCAGCAGCGCCGACTGGTCGAAGCTGTCGAAGATCGTGGGTTCGCCCTCCCTGTCTTCGGTGGGGAGTTCGACGCCCGCCAGACCCGCGAACGTCGCCATGAAATCGAGCGATCCCACGATCTCGGAATTGCGGCGGCCGGCTTCGATCGTCCCGGGCCACCACGCGATGGCGGGGACGCGACTGCCACCCTCGTAGTCCGTGCCCTTGGTGCCGCGGTACGGGGTGTACCCGCAGTCGGGGTAGACGTCTTGCCAGGCCCCGTTGTCCGTCGTCCACACGACCAGCGTGTCCTCGGCGATCCCGAGTTCACGGACCTTGTCGATGACAGCTCCCACTCGATGATCGAGTTCGACGAGCGAGTCGAGGAACTTCGACTTCCCCATCGAAGCCCCCTCGAAGTCGGGGTGCGGGAGATTCGGCTGATGCAGCTTCGCCGTGTTCAGGTACAGGAAGAACGGCTCGTCGTCGTCTGCGTGCGCCTCGAGGTAGCCGAGCGCGTGGTCGGTGGACTTCTCGTCGATGAACGGGATGTTCGCCGAATCCAGCTTCTCCACCTCGGTGGGCGCCTCGCCAGCTTTTCCGTCGAGCGCCCCGATGATGTTGCCCCACATCTTCATGGTCGCCTCGTCGTCGAACGGGAAGTCCGGGTTGAAGCCCTTGTCCGTGTACGTGTAGGCGTTCAGGTGGTAGAGGGTCGTGTTGTACATCTCATCGAACCCGTGCGCGGTGGGCATGGCGTAGTCCGCTTCGCCCAGATGCCATTTCCCGATATGGCACGTGTTGTAGTCGGCCTTCTTCAGCACGCTCGCCAGCGTCCACTCCGGGGCAGGGAGACCTCCGCCGTCCCCGGGGAACGCGACCGTGGTCATGCCGCTGCGGATCGGCAGGCGCCCCGTCAGCGCGGCAGCGCGCCCCGGGGTGCAGCTGGGTTGCCCGTAGAACGACATGAACTGCAGGCCTTCGGCAGCGAGTCGGTCGAGGTTCGGAGTCGGGGCACCACGGTTCTCCCCGCCTCCGTAGCATCCGAGATCACCCCAGCCGACGTCGTCAGACATGAACAGGATGATGTTGGGCTTCTTCGCCATGAGATCTCCTCCGTCGATTCGTGCACGATGGAGCAGAAGCTAGCAAGATGCTCGTCGTGCAGGAAACCGCTTGCTCGCCCATTGGGGACGAGGGGATCAGGGGAAAATGATACGAATGGGCCGACCGGTACGCCGGGCTCTGAATCCGCGTTGCTGGCTGTGCATCACCAAAGCCCTAAGCAAGTGCGTGCGATCGCGAGGTTCGGTCCGGAGGTGATACGTGTGGATGCGAACTGATGCGGTCGACCCCATTGCTGCTGGAATCGAGTTCACGGCAGGCGACCAGGCGCTTCGGTGCTGGGGGCGAGGCAACGCTGTCATGATGGACGACGCGTGAGACAAACCTCTTAAGCTACCGAGTAGATCCGGTGTTTGTCTGTAGCCAGAAAAGGGGACAGCGCTACGTACACACGCGCGTGTACGGTTTCCCCATGACGCCCCAAAACCCGCACAAGGATCTGTTCTCGCCGCTGCCGAAGCTGTCTCGGCGAAGCTTCCTTATCGCGGGATCAGTCGCCGCTGTCTCAGTGGTCCTCGCCGAACCTGCCTTCGCAGCGTCGTCATTTCAGGTGTCCACCTCCAAGGTGGACATCACGCCGGAAGCGGGCTACCCCATGGCTGGATTCGCGACGGCGACCGAGCCGCGTCGAGCTGCCGGGGTGAATGAACCGCTGATGGCGAGGTGCACCATCCTTTGGGATGACGGTGCACCAAACGTGATCGTAAGCGCAGATGTGCTCGCTTTCGGCCGAACAATGCACCAGCAGATTCGCGCCGGTGTGACGGCATTGGGCGTTGGCAACGCTGACTTTGTTCTAAACGCGACACACACTCACAACGGGCCCGTCCTGATCGAGAGGCTGGACCCATACATCTCCTACGCGGTCACCGATATGGCAGAGATTGCCGGCTATTCCGACTGGTTGGTCACAGAGATCATCGCGTTGGTCAGCACTGCCCTCAGTAGCCCGCGGACGACTTGCACCCTCGACTACCTCGTCACCGACGAGAACTTCTCTTACAACCGAATCGGACTCAGCTACGTCGAAACCGCAGTCCCGACTCTTGTCGCGCGCGCGACGGATGGAACCCCGCGCGCCGTGCTGTTCAGCTACGGCGCACACCCTGTCGCTGGAGGCGCTGGAGCACTCTTCGATCCCGACTATCCCAGCGAAGCCATCAAGACCATCGAAGCGAGCTACGACGGTGTTTTCGCCCAGTTCGTCCTCGGACCGGCCGGGGATCAGAACCCGCTCACGCTTGACGGATACATGCAGTCCGATGCGTACGGGTACGACCTCGGACTGACGGTAGCGAACGCGATCGCAACCCCAGGTCGAACGCTGACTGGACCGATTCTTACGGCCATCTCCGAAGTGTCACTTCCTCTTGAAGTCACAGAAAACCCCGCGAACAGAGCCGCACTGCAGCAAGTGTTCCAATCGCGAGAACTCACGGGAGAAGCGCCCTACATTCGTCGTCACGGACAGACGATGAAGGCGGTCGCTGCTGACGCATCGGCCCCACTCGATACCACGGTCCCGCTCCCTGTGCAGAGGTGGCGATTCGCAGGGGCACCCGGTCTGACCATGATCTTCTCCGGCGGCGAAGTCGTATCCGGCTATGCGGTGTACTTCCGTTCGCTTCACGGTGGAACTAACGAACTTTGGTTCACGGCCTACGCCAACGAGGTACCCGGATACATCCCTAGTGACGAGGTTCTCGCTAACCCTGGATACGAAGCCGGGTATGGACCCGACTATCCCGGGGTGGCAAGCCACTCAATGGCGGCATATGGTCACCTCGCCCACTTCAGACTGCAGGGCGCCTCGGGCGTTGGAGTCCAGCAGGTGTATATAGATCACGTGGCATCGCTCATCTAGACCGGAGCCGACGGCGACCCGCCATGGTGTCCCTTCACACCACACCGGGCCGCCATCTTCGCAGCGCTCGTGCGTTCCCTCCCCGGACAACGACGACCGCTGCAGGCGCAACGGTAGGCCTCGGTAAGACCGACTGTAAGGGGCTCTCTTTGTGGGGCGGACTCTGATGACCGAACTCGAGAAGCCGTTGACAGCCGTGCCTGGGAGTCCTGCGGAATCTGCACGGAGGGGTCTAGGACAAATAGCTGTTCAAGTCGGTTTATGCGAATGGGCCGACCTGTACGCCGGGTTCTGTTCCGGGGTTCTTCGCCCCTTCGACGGCCATCTCTCTCGGCGACACGTTGCCGTGGCACTCTAGCGGTCTACCCGAGGACTCGGCGAGCCGCGTCAACATCCTCTGTCTGACCTTGCTCCGGACGAGGTTTACCTGGCGGGCCATGTCACCATGGCCCCCGGTGGTCTCTTACACCACCCTTTCACCCTTACCCCTTGCGGGGCGGTCTACTCTCTGTGGCACTTTCTCGCGGATTGCTCCGGGTGGGCGTTACCCACCGTCCTGCCCTGAGGAGCCCGGACGTTCCTCGGTGCGGTTGCCCGCAACGCGACCGTCCAGTCGACCCATTCGCGTCTCCAGTCTACGTTCTCCGCAACCCGCGGCCCGCGGCTACTTCTCCGCCGACTCCGCGATGCGCAGATCGAGGGGCACGTCGATCGGGAAGGAACCGAACAGCCGCGTCGTCGCGGTGGCCGCAGCTTCTCGCACGGCCTCGGCGGCCGCCTCGGCATGTTCGAGCGGAACGTGCAGGATCACCTCGTCGTGCAGGAAGAACGCCAGATGCGGGGAGCGCGCGAACGGACCGGATGCCGCTGCCTCGGCGAACACCTCCGGAATCTGCTGCAACCGGTGACGGATCTCGGCGAGCCAGATCAACGACCACTCCGCAGCCGTGCCCTGCACCACGAAGTTCCGTGTGAACCGCCCCCAGTCGCGCGCTCTGCGCCGGGCGAGGGCCACCACCGCGGGGTCGGCGTCCGCATCGGTCGCCTCTGACTGCAGTCGCATCCACTCTGCCGACGGCCGAGGCGAGGACCGACCGAGCCAGGTGGAGACGATGCCCCCGTCCTCCCCGGTGCGCGCTGCGGCGTCGACGAGCGCCATGGCTCGGGGATACACCTTCCGCAGCCGGGGAACCAACCTGCCGCTGTCACCGGTCGTCGCCCCGTACATCGCGCCGAGGACCGCGTACTTCGCCTCTTCGCGGGTCGCGACCGCACCGGAAGCGACGACGCCGGCGTAGAGGTCAGTCCCCCGCGCAGCCTGAGCCATCGCCTCATCCGCTGCCATCGCGGCGAGCATCCGCGGCTCGAGCTGCGCGACATCCGCCACGACAAGGGTCCATCCCGGGTCAGCGCGCACGGCAGGGCGCAGACTGCGCGGGAGTTGCAGGGCGCCCCCACCGGCCGAGGCCCAGCGCCCGGTCACGACGCCGCCGGGGATGTACACCGGGCGGAATCGGCCGTCGTGGACCCATTCCGCGAGCCACGCCCATCCGTTGGCGCTGAGCAGGCGGGAGAGCTTCTTGTACGCGAGCAGCGGCTCGACGACGGGGTGGTCATGCTCCGCGAGCTCCCAGCGGCTCGTGGACTCCACCTGCACTCCGACACGATGCAGTGCCCTGAGCAGCTTCTGCTGGCTGTCGAGGTGGAGCGATGCGTCGCCGAGGAGCTCACGCACGCGATCGCCGAGCTCGACCATGCGACTCGGGACTCCACCGGCGACCGGCCGGATGCCCAGGGTGTCGGTCAGGATCGCATCGTGCACGCCCTCGTCCCAGGGCAATCCCGCGGCCCGCATCTCCTCCGCGATGAGTCCGCCCGCCGACTCCGCTGCACAGAGCAGCGTGAGGCGTCCGTCCGGTGCCGCAGCGATCACCTCGCGTTGCGCCCGGTACTGATCGAGCATCGTCGCGATCGCGTCGTCGCCGCTCACGTCGTCGAACACGTCGAAGAGCGACGGCGCCGCCACGGTCTGCTCCCGCCGCACCCAATCCTGAGATGCGGGCAACGGGGTCGGCACCGCGGAGGTGTCACGCAGGATCGCATGGCAGAGGACCAGATCATGACTGCGGCTGATCCGCACCCCGTCGCCGAGAAGGAGAGCGTAGGTCTCCGCGGCAGAGCGCATGATCCATCGCGGGGCATCGGCCGCCTCGACAGCGCCGACCCACCCCGCGAGCTCATCGGCACGCAGAGACGTGCGATTCTGCTCCTGGTCGTTCCCGTCGAGCTCGATCGCCACATACTGCTGCGACCCGATGGAGGTCAGCGCGATGCGTCGTTCGACGCCCGACGCCGGTGCAGTCATCGCCGGCGTCGGCAGGTGCCGCTCATGCGAGCCCGGACTCCTCGGTGCGCACGAGGATGCAGCCGCACTCGGGGCAGGAGACCACGAGGTCGTCCGCAGCGCGACGGATGTCGTTGAGGTCGGTGCTGGGAAGCAGGATGCGGCAGCCCTCGCAGGTGCCGCGGGTGAGCAGCGCCGCACCGGCACTGTTCGTGGCACGACGGTCGTACTCGGCCAGCAGCTGCGGCGACACGCTCTCGGCGACGGCAGCACGATCGCGGGCGAGCTGTGCACCGAGATCGGTTGCGGCGGCGACGTCGGCCTTCGCCTGCGCGGTGAGTGCGGAGCCTTCGGCTGTCGTCGTGTCGAGGAGCGCCTGCTGGGCGGCGAGGGCGGCTTCTGCCTCTTCGAGCCGGCCCATGACATCGAGCTCGGCGTCTTCCAGGTCACTCTGACGGCGGGCGAGACTCGCGAGTTCATGCTCGAGGGCCTGTGCGTCTTTCGAGCTCGTCGACGCGGCGAGGCGCTCGGCATCGCGATTCCGGCGCGCCTCGACGACGGCGACATCGGACTCCAGACGCTTCAGCTCGGTGCGCACGTCGTCGCGCGTGCCGGCGAGAGTGGTCAGCTCGCGGAGCTGCCCCTGGCGGATGGCGACGAGCTCGGTGATCCGCCCCGCCTGGCTCGGCTTCGTTCGGGCACGCTCGGCCTGCGCGATGCGCCGGTCGAGGTCGGCGATGTCGAGCAGGGTGCGCTGGTTCTCGGGGCTGGCGTTCACGCTTCCAAATCTAGTCGCTGTCGCGACATCCGCCCCATCAGTGCACGTCGCCGTCGACGTAGTACCAGTGGCGGTCTTCCCGCACGAAGCGGCTGCGCTCATGCAGGGAGCCACGATCCGTCCCCTGACGCCAGAACGCCTCGAACTCCACGACACCATCGCGGTCGAAGGGCCCTCCGGCCACGCGATCGAGCACGAGCAGCCGCCGCCACTCGAAGTCCGGCTCGAAGTCGAGAGACTCCGGCCGCGTCGTCGGGTGCCAGGTGCGCAGGAGGTGCACCGCGTCCTGGAGGGCGAAGGCGGTGTAGCGCGAGCGCATCAGACGCTCCGCCGTCGGAGCAGGTGCACCATCGAGCAGCGGTCGGCAGCATCCTCCGAACACGTCCCCGGACGAACACGGGCAGCGGTCCTCGTCCGCGATCACGACGTCATCCAGCGCCTTCTCCGTCTCCGTTGTCATCCCTTCAGCGTACGCTCGACGAAAAGGCCAGAAGGAGCACCGTGACCACTCAGCCCGTCGTCCCCTCGTTCACCGCCCACAACGGGTTCGCCCTCCCGGCCATCGGCCTCGGCACCTACGGTCTCAACGGCGATGCCGGAGCAGAAGCCGTCGCCGGCGGTATCGGCGCGGGCTATCGCCTGGTCGACACGGCGTTCAACTACGAGAACGAGGGCTCTGTCGGCCATGGAATCGCCGCTGCCGATGTCGCGCGCCCCGAGATCATCGTCACCACGAAGCTCCCCGGGCGCCATCATCCCTCGGCGAAGGCAACCACGAGCATCGAGGAGAGCCGCTCCCGTCTCGGTCTCGACGTGACGGATCTGCACCTCATCCACTGGCCGAACCCGATCCAGGACGAGTACGTCGAGGCATGGGCCGCGCTCGTCGACGCCCAGGCACGCGGCGTCGTCAGGCAGATCGGCGTCTCGAACTTCCTCCCGGAGCACCTGGAGCGCATCGAGCAGGAGACCGGGGTCCGGCCCGTCGTCAACCAGATCGAGGTGCACCCGTTCTTCCCTCAGGAGGAGCAGCTCGCCTATCACCGTGAGCGCGGCATCCTGACCGAGGCGTGGAGCCCGCTGGGACGCGCGAAGGAGCTCTTCGACGAAGCGGTGATCCACGACATCGCCGCCGCCCGCGGTATCACGACAGCACAGACGGTCCTGGCCTGGCACGTCGCCCGAGGCACGGTCTCGATCCCCAAGGCTTCATCCCTCGAGCACCAGGTGGCGAACCTCGCAGCAGCGGAGATCGCGCTCGACGATGCAGAGGTCGCGGCGATCACCGCACTCGGACGCCCGGATGGACGCCTGTTCGACGCCGATCCGCGAACCCATGAGGAGTCCTGACGCCGATCCGCGTCAGACGTTCTGCGTTCCGAGCACCCGTAGGAACTCGAGTTTGCTCGCCGATTCGCTTCCAGGCGCGGCGGTGAGCACGATCAGCGCGTGCGACTCGTCCTCGGTGAAGAGGGCCTGACAGTCGACTTCGATCTCGCCCAGCTCGGGGTGCACCATCACCTTGTGCTGCTCGAATCGGCGACTCACCTCGTGCGCATCCCACAGCTCGACGAACTCCGGGCTTCGGGCGGTCAACGCGGTGACGATCTCCCCCGCCCTGGAGCGGGCGCCCATGACTCCGTGCGCGGCGCGCAGCGAACCCACGAGCGCGCGGGCCTGTCGCGCGTGGTCGGCCTCCCGATATCGACGCCGTTCGACGTCGGGATAGGCGAACCAGCGGTAGATGCCGCTGCGATCGAGCCCGGTGAGCGCGCTCGAGTCGCCGACGAGCGCGCGAGAGGCGTCGTTCTGCACGAGGACCTCGTCCAGCACGGAGACGACGAAAGCCGGGGTGTCGTGCAATCGGTCGAGTACACGGAGGATGCCAGGGCGCACGTACTCGGTCACGTGGGCCCGGTCGGGGGCGCTGTGGCCGCAGAGGCGGAAGAGGTAGTCGCGCTCGTCTTCGGTCAGACGCAACGCCCGCGCGAGAGAGGCGAGGATCTGCACGCTCGGCTGGGGGCCCCGCCGCTGCTCCAGGCGGGTGTAGTAGTCCGTCGACATGGTGGCCAACTGCGCCACCTCTTCTCTGCGGAGCCCTGCGGTGCGACGCCGCGGCCCGGCCGAGAGCCCGACGTCGGAGGGCCTCAGCGCCTCGCGCCGACGGAGGAGGAATTCGGCCAATGCATCACGATCCACTCCTGAAGTATCCCCCGCCCCGGGTGCACGTTCCAGGGACCGCCGATCCCTGGATGACCGGTCTCTGGAGCGCCAGTGGTGAAGGGCCGAGGCTGGGGGCATGAACATCAGCGGAAACACCATCTTCATCCCGGGCGCGACGAGTGGCATCGGACTCGCCATGGCCTTGCGTCTGCAGGACCGTGGCAACACCGTCATCGTGGGCGGGCGTCGCGAGGACCGTCTCACGGCGATCGCGACTGAGCATCCCGGCATCCACACGGTGCGGATCGACACGACCGACGCGGACAGCATCGACGAGGCCTCCCGAGCCGTCATCTCCGAGCACCCTGAGCTGAACGTGCTCATCACGATGGCCGGTGTCATGCGCGCTGAGGACTGGAGCACTCCAGCGGGCTTCCTGTCCACCGCAGAGGAGACCGTCACCACGAACATCCTCGGGCCGATCCGGCTGATCGCTGCCTTCATCGAGCACCTGCGTGCACAACCGGATGCGACGATCATGACGGTCTCTTCGGGTCTTGCGTTCGCACCGCTGCGGGTGACGCCGACCTACAACGCCAGCAAGGCAGCGATCCATCTGCTCAGCGAGTCCCTGCGGTTGCAGTTCGAAGGCAGCAGCGTGTCGGTGCTCGAGCTGGAGCCACCGGCCGTTCGCACACCTCTCATGCCCGGACACGAAGACAACGAGTCGGCCATGCCGCTCGACGAGTTCATCGATGAGGTCATGGCGCTGATCGAGACACAGCCCGACGCGACCGAGATCCAGGTCGAGCGTGTGAAGTTCCTCCGCTACGCCGAGGTCCGAGGCGACTACGACCAGGTCGTCGCCACGCTGAACGGCACGGACCCGCACGGGCGTTGATCCGGGGCGGGGTGTCGGATCCGCACCGGCACCCCGCTCAGGGACGCAGTGATGCCGCCGCCGCTGTGAGCGCGTCGGCCGACTGTCGCAGCAGCGCCAGCTCGTTCTCTGAGAACGAGGTGTTCCGGATCGGCACGGCGCCCGTGGCGCTCACGATCGACGGCACCGAAAGGGCCACGCCGTCGACCCCGTGGAAGTCCCGCAACACGGTGCTCACCGGCATCACGGCATGCTCGTCACTCAGGATCGCCTCCACGATGCGCGCACTCGACAGTCCGATCGCGTAGTTGGTCGCGCCCTTGCCCTGGATGACCTTGTACGCGGCGTCGCGCACGTCGACCGCGATCTCCTGCAGCTCGTCGAGAGTGAAGCGGGGGTGGCCGGGAGTCTCCCACTCGAGGATCGGCACGGTGCCGATCGTCGCGCGAGACCAGAGCGGGAACTCGGTGTCGCCGTGCTCACCGATGATGTGCGCATGGACGCTGGCGGTCGAGACGCCGGCGCGCTGTCCGAGCTTCCACCGCAACCGCGAGGTGTCGAGCACCGTCCCGGAGGCGAAGATCCGCTCGGGTGGAAGACCCGTCTCCTCCTGCGCGATGACCGTGAGCACGTCGCACGGGTTCGTCACGATCACATAGATCGCGTTCGGGGCGACCTCGAGCAGGTCGGGCATCATGCTGCGGATGATGCCCGCGTTCACCTCGGCGAGCTCGATCCGCGTCTGGCCGGGCTTCTGCTTCGCGCCCGCGGTGATCACCACGACGTGCGAACCCGCCGCCACGGAGATGTCGCTGCCGCCGATGATGTCGCTGGAGCCCGTGAACTGCGTGCCGTGGGCGAGGTCGAGAACCTCCGCCTCGACCTTCTCGGTCGCGATGTCGTAGAGGGCCACGTGGCGAGCCGATCCTCGGATGAGAGCGGCGTACGCGACGCTCGATCCCACGCTTCCCGCGCCGACGACCGTGAGCTTCGAGTTCTCGATGATCTCCATGCGCTCAGTCTTGCAGTGGAGGGTCCCGATTCGGGAGGGGCCTCACCGGAACAAAGTCAGAGCGCTGACGCGATGGCCTCGGTCACGGTGGCGTGGGTGAACCGGAATCCCGAGTTCTCCAGCACCTGCGGTTGCACATCTGCGTCCGGCAGCAACAGCGAGTCCGCCGCGTCGCCGAGAGCGAATCGCAACGCCCACGTCGGAGCTGGCAGCCAGAACGGGCGATGCATATGCGCCGCGAGGGCTCGGCCGATCTCATTCGCGGAGGCCGACGTGGGGCCGGTGAGGTTCACGGGCCCGGCGATCTTCCTGTCGAGCACATGGCGAATCGCTCGAACCTCATCGTCGAGGGAGATCCACGGCCAGATCTGAGTTCCTCGACCGAGTGGCCCGGAGACACCGAATCGGGTCAGCTGGATGAGCGGCTTGAGGACGCCGCGCCGGTGGATGACCGGGGCGGTGCGGAGCAGCGCGACCCTGGTGTGGTCTTCCGCTTGTCGGGCCTCGGCCTCCCATCGCACGGTCAAATCGGCCAGGAAGGTCTGCCCTGCAGCGGAATCCTCGGTGAGTACCTCGCCGGGCGCGGAGCCGTAGTACCCGACGGCGGATGCCGAGACGAGGGCCGGAGCGTCGGAGCGCAGAGCCCGCAGAGCCGTCGTGAGCGTACGCGTCGCCTGCAGACGCGAATCGACGAGCTCACGGCGATAGCCGCGTGTCCAGGGCAGACGCCCGACGCTGGCGCCTCCGAGCGCGACGACCGCGTCGGCTCCGGTCAGCACCTCGGGGTCGAGCACGCTCTCCCCCGGTGCCCACTGCACTTCGTCGTCCGACCGTGGGGCACGCCGCACGAGCGTGGTGACCTCGACATCGTCGGCACGGAGGGATGAGGCGAGGGCGGAGCCGATGAGGCCCGATGCCCCGCTGATGACGATGCGTCCCGCCATGTCTGAGAGCCCCGTTTCCGATGGTCGATTCGAGTCGTGCGCTCCAGCGTACGCGCCGCGACGTCGTCAGGAAGGTCGGGTTCAGTCTGCGCGCCGGTAGTGCGTCGCGATCACCCCGTTGCGCAGCGGCGTAGCCGAGACGAGGTCGAGCCGACGAGTGCCCGGCAGCCCTCGCTGATACAGCGTCGGGCCGTGGCCGGCGATCCGGGGGTGGACGAGGAACCGGTACTCGTCGATCAGGCCCAGCCGATCGAGTTCGGTGGCGAGCATGCCGCTTCCGAGGAGGACGCCGTCCGGCGTCTCGTCCTTAAGTCTCTGCACGCTCGCACGGAGGTCACCGGTGAGCCGATGGCTGTTCGTCCATGAGAAGACCTCGCGCGTGGATGACACGACGTACTTCGGCTTGGCATCGAGCGCGACCGCCCACTCCTGCAGTGCCGGCGGCGCCTCCACATCACCGCGCGCGACCGCTGGCCAGTAGACCTCCATCATCTCGTAGGTCGTGCGGCCCCAGAGCATCGCACCTGACTCCCGCAGGAGGCGGGTGAAGAAGGCGTGGGTCTCGTCGTCGGCGATCCCTTCCTGGTGATCCACGCAGCCGTCGACGGTGACGTTGATGCTGAAAGTCAGAAGTCCCATGCGGGGAGCCTAGGTCTACGACGCGACGCTCGCCAGGGTGTGCGTGTCGCGTCGCACAGGAGACGACAGTGCATGTGGACGGCCCGGCTTCATCCGCCCGCGGACACGTCGAGGACCGCCGCGAGGGCGCGGAACGCAGCATCGGCCGGATGCGCCTCGGGGATGTTCGACTCATTCATGTACACGACGATGCTCGCGCCGGAGTCCGGGTCGTGGAACGTCGCAGCCGTGAAGCCGATCCCCTCGCCGTTGTGCCCCCACCACCCGCCGGTCTCACCGATGCCCACGGCATACTCGTCGTACGGCGGGCGGGGAATCGGATGGCCGATCAGCCGCAGCTTCTGAGTGTCGGGGGTGAGCAGAGCACCGGTGCCCAGCATCTCGGCCCACACGCGCCCGTCGTCGAGCGTCGAGAACATCGCGCCGGCCGCACCCAGGATCGAGGGGGTCTCGGTCTGCGCTTCCCGCACACCCTCCGCGGCGATGTAGCCGACGGCGTGCGGAACTCTCCACTCCGCAGGGTCGGTGACGTACGCGGTTCCGGTCTGTCCGAGCGGAGTGAGGATGCGCTCGTCCAGCACCTCTGCATACTCCTTGCCGGTGACCTTCTCGATCACGGCACCGAGCAGGTTCGTGTTCGCGTTCGTGTAGATGTACTCGGTACCGGGTGCGAACTGCGCCGGCTCTCCGACGATGAAGCTGTTCAGCTCGCTGATCGTGTAGATCTTGGTGGGGTCGGCGGAGAAGTCGTCGAGGAACTCCTGGTTGATGTAGTCGGCGTTGCCGCTGGACATGTTCGCGAGCTCGAGCAGCGTGATCGTGTCGCCGTCGGTGATCCCGTCGACGTACTGATCGATGGTGTCGTCGAGGCCGATCTCGCCTTCATCGACCAATTGCAGCAGAAGCGTGACCGTGTACGACTTGGTGATGCTTCGGATGGGCCACGTCATATCGACCGTCACCGGGACGTCGCCGTCGAGGTCTGCGACGCCGGCCGCGGTCGTCCATGAGCCCTGGCCCGGAATCCAGACTCCAGCGGCGGCGCCCGGCACGTCGTACTCGCTCATCACCTGGTCGAGCGCACTGCGCAGTTGATCCTGGAGCTCAGCGGAAAGCTCGCCTTCGGGAGCTGCCGGGCGGGTGACCGCACCCTCCGGATCATCCGTCGACGTGGCATCGTCCGCAGTTCCGGCACAACCGCTGGCCAATAGGACGGCGAAGGCGAGCACGATCGCTCCCCCGTTCCGGGACACTCGCACACCTGCGTCTCGCGACATGGCTGCCTTCCTTGGCGAAGAGACGGATCGAGGAGGCGACGAGCGCCCTCGAGCACCACATTCCCGCGGATGGCCCGTTGGCGCAAGAGGACTCAGCCCCTCGTCGGCTATGAGGATGTGTGGCCAAGCCGGAGGGCACGGGGCGAGTCGGTCATCCTCCTCCGCCACCGTAAGGCTTCTGTGGTGGGCCCTGCCGGGATCGAACCGACGACATCCACGGTGGAGTCCCGGCGCTTCGCCCCGGTCATCGACCTCTTCGGGGCCCGAGCATCATGACTGTAGATCGCACCCAAGGATACGGCTGGCTCGCAGATGCAGCGGCGCAACTCGATGTTCGCTACTGCAACCGCTGCGGACAGGTCGGTTTTCACGAGACGACGCAGACGTGCGAGGTCTGCGGATACGCGCCGAGCGCTACACCGTAGCCACCTCACGCCCGCGTGAACGACGCGCTCAGTGAATCGCCGTGATTCCTGGGCGCGTTGGTCGTCGCGGCGGCATCGCGCCAATCCATACGGTCAGAGAACAGGCTCTGAGGGGGCCTCTACCGAGGGAGTAACCATGCAGTTCCAAGACACCGCCGCACTCGAAATGTTCGTCGACTACCAGCGCGCGCAGAATCTCGCCGTGACGACAATACGCAACCGGCGGAGCATCCTCACCACGTTCGCGCGGAAGACCGGAATGCTGGTCGAGTGCGACGTGTTCACCCTCCGCCGCTACATCGGCCGCGACGAGCCCGTGAGCGCGGGCACGAGGCGCACCGAGCGCGGCGCGCTGCTCGCCTTCTACACGTTCCTCCACGAGGAAGGTCTGCGCCCCGACAACCCGGCGACCAAGCTCCCCGTCGTGCGCGTACCGAAAGGCAAACCGCGCCCGTTCAGCGCCGAGCAGATCGACGCCATGCTCGCGGCCGGCTCTTACTCGAAGACCCGCGCAATGATCCTTCTCGGCTATTACCAGGGGTTCCGCGTGTCGTCGATCGCCGCCGTGCACGGCCACGACATCGACCTTCTCAGCAACCGCATCCGCGCGATCGTGAAGGGCACCAAGGAAGTTCGCTTCCCGCTGCACCCAGTGATCGCGGCGCTCGCGCTCACGATGCCACGCGACGACTACTGGTTCCCGGCTCGGCTCGGCCGCGAGGGACACATCCACTCGACATCCGTCACCGACCTCATCACGAAGGCCAAGAAGCGAGCCGGGATCACCGATGAGAAGCTCACGCCACACTCGCTTCGCCACTCGTTCGGATGCGATCTCGTCGAGGAGGGCGTCGACATCCGCGTCGTGCAGGAGCTGCTCGCACACGAGAACCTCTCGACGACGCAGATCTACACTCAGGTCAGCGAACGCCGGAAGACCGAAGGCATCGGCTCACTCGCGACGCGCGAGGTGCCCACGACGTCCGGGAGAAGTGCCGCTAAGCTCGCGGCATGAACAAGACGACACCATTCGAACTGGCAGCATGGGCGCTTTCGGGAGTGCTGGCCATCGCCACATTGGTGCTCGGCGCACTCGCAGCGGCGTCGAGCACCACAGTGTCCGGAATCGTCGATACCACCGGCCTCTCGATTGCCGTCGGAGCCCTCGCGCCAGTTCTAGCCGCTGCCCTGGTTCTGAGCGGCGTGCGAGTGCTGCTCGAGAAGAACCGTGCCTAGCCCCTATTCGAGGTCGCGGCGAAGCATTCCGCTGACGTTGATCGGCCCAGTCTCGGCGGCGTCCACTAGCGCCTGAGGAGCGTGTTTGGCGAGCAACGTTCGGAGCTCGGCGATCTCCTCGTCCTTTCGTGAGAGCGTCCCGTTCGTGTTCGTTTTGATCGTCGCGATCTCCTTGTTCTGCTGCGCTTGCATCGCGGCGAGTCCACCGAACCCGGCGAGCAGCGAGAGCAGGGTGAACAGGAAGTTCGTGAGCGTGGCGGTCGCGTCGGGCTTGAAGAGGAGCAGCAGGACGACGCCCACGAGGCCGAGGCCGGCGAGGATCGAGATGATGAGGAAGACAGTCTGCTTGTTCACGTGATTCTCCGGGGTCTACTTGTTGGGCGCGCCGAGGTAGGCGCAGAGGAAATTGAAGGTGTCCCAGGTGATCTTTGGCACCTTGTCCAGCGGCGGGAGCGGCATGAGGTCGGTCGCTCCCGCGTCGCGGAGGAACGCGACCTGATCGCGGAACGTGTTGTACTCGCCGGGCTTGGTGAAGTTCGTCTTGCCTCCGGTGCGGAGGTGGACGACAACGCCATTGGGGGCGGAGACGATGGCTTCGGCCATGATGATTCCTTCCTGTGTGCCCGCGCTGCCGGTGGCGGATGCGGGGAGTGCGCGGACGATGCTGTACTTGCGGATGTTGGGGAGTTCGAAGTGCCAGGGCTCATAGCTGTAGGGGCGGATGAGTCCTGCGGCCTCGAGGCGGCGGACGCGCTCCGGTGTGGGGGTGATGTCGAGGGCGCCGAAGCGAACGTGTGCGAGACGTTGGCTTTCGTCGTCGGGGTTGTCGGCGGGGTTGAAGCCGGGGAGGCGGTCTGCCCATCCGTCCCAGAAGTACTTCTGGAGGTCGTAGAGCCGGCCCGCGCCGCCGTCGTTCACGGGTGGCGAACCGGCCTCGATCCACGCTTCGACGAGGACGCGCCGGCCCCACTTCCCGGGCTGCCCGGGAAGTGGGATGATGTCCAGCGCGCTCATCGTTCCTCCAGGGCGTCGAGGCGCTGCGCGAGGAGATCGACGGCTTGGTGGAGCTGCGCGTTCTGTGCCATGAGGAGGGCGATGAAGTCGATGCTGTCGGGCTGGTCGGTCACAACCGTCTTGCCGTCCGCGTCGGTCTCGTATGCATAGACAACGAACGGTTCCTGGTCGGGGTGCTCAGCCAGGCGCTCGGCGATGTAGCCGAACTTCCAGGAGCCGTCCCCGTGGCGCATCTGGTAGCGGCTGAGCGTCGGCCAGATGTCGCCGAGGCTGGCCGGGTCGAGCGCGCTGATGTACTTCTTGTACCGCTCAGACGATGCGTTCTTCGCGAGCCGACCGTCACCGTTGATGTACGCGACCGCGTAACCGGACGTGGCGGGCGTCGCGTTGGGGACGATGACGTGACCGCCGACCGACACGTTCGCGCCGGTGTAGATCGTCTGCGAGGTCGCCCACTGTCCGCTGGTCTCACCGAACCGCATACCGCCGCCCGCGTCGAGCGACGTGTGCGTGTGAGCGGACGGCGGGAAGCTCGAAGGCTTCCCGCTGATCGCGTTCCAGGTGAGCGAGATCGCGGCGACCTTCTGATCGGTGTACGCCTTCGCCGCGGTGAGCGCGGCGGCGCACTTCGACACGATGTAGTCGCGCGCCTTGTTGATCGCGAGCCACCCTGTGCGACGGTCCTCGGTGCCATCCAGGACGGTCATTCCGTCTGCGGCGGCGGCGGTTCCTTCGTTGCCTACATAGGATTCGGGCATTCAAATCACCTCGTTCTTCCATGTCCCGCCCACAGGCGAGTCGATCCAGCGCTCTCCCACAGGGACGAGAATCCATGCAGCGGCGGGTGTGTCGGTCGTGCGTGACGTGACGGTCACGGTGTCTGTGTCGAAGTCGAACCGCACTGATTCGGCGATGCCCGTCTGAATCGGTGTGCCCTCCAGGAGCACGCTGAGGGTCTGGTCGGTGCGTTCGGTCCATGTCGGGATCGCGGACGCGCTCACGGTGCGTCCGCGGCCCTGTGCGCGGCGGACGATGCTCTCGGCGCGGCCAGGCCCGGGGTAGGGCGTATCGGGCACCTCGACCTGGATCACCTTCGTGGGGTTGGCGGTGAGTGCGAACGTGTCGATGCGGCGTTGCTCGATGCCGTCGCGGTCGGTCCAGACGTATTCGTACACGGCACCGTCGAACCACGCGTCGTCCTCGCGGCTGAGGGTTTCGTCGGCGGACTCGATGTTCACCGCGTGCCGGTAGGTCTGGTTCCCGTCGGCGCGATAGTCGCTATTGCGGAGCGTCCACCGCCGCCGCTCGTCACACACCAGGCGGAGCCCTGCCGCTTTGAGCAGCGGTTCCAGGAACGCCATCCCCGAGACACCGGCACGCCACACGAGCGACTCGGGCGGACGCTCGACCGTCGGGGTGCGCGACGACGCCGACGCGTGCGCTGCGGCCGACCATGCGAAGTCATACGCCGTGGTGTCGGCGGTCGCGCCGTCGAAGTACGGCACAACCTCATTGCCCTCGTAGAACATCGCGGCGTCCACATACGGCTGTTGGCCGGCGGCGGTGGCCTGGTAGCCGAAGTGCACGCTCGCGCTGGTCGCGGCGGCGGGAGCTCGAGCGATCACGAACGGGCGGCTCCACGCGGAACCCGCCACGGCGAGAGCTGCGCCGGTCACCTGCGCGATCGTCACGCCCTGTTGATCCTTGAAGTGCACGCGCGCGTGGACCGTCGAGGCGACGCTGCAGATCATGTGACCGGCGAGCACGTACCAGCGTCCGCCGGTGACACGGATACCCGCCGCGGCGGCATAGTCGGCGTAGCTGATGCCTGCCGCGTTCGTCGTCCAGCGGAGCCCGAAACCGGACGGTGGATCGAACGTCACCGGCTGACGCGACACCGCCGACGCGTTGGTCCCGGCCGTCCACCCGTCCGCATTGACCTCGATAGACGGATTCGTGATCAGGTTCGTGATCGGCCAAAAGGCCGTCACGTTCGCATCCTCCGAGCCCGACGCGAGCATGAAGTCGCGGTACGGGCCGAGCCTGCTGGTCTGCTCCGTCACAAACCCGGTCGCGTCCAGACGCCCACCGACGGGGATGGTTCCAGTGATGCGGAAGATCGGGACCACGCGCACCGCGAGCGGCAACCGTGCCACCGTCGCCGACACTCGCGTGAACTGCCCGGACGTGACGGCCGCGACCATATCGGACGTGCCGAGCAGCACACCGCCCGCGTCGTACTGCTGCGCGTAGACGCGCCCCGCAGGTGCCGTGATCGACGATGGACGCACCCACGCGGACACGGTGATCGCGGTGCCCAACGGTGCCACGAGGAGGTTGTTCGCGGCGGTGCCGCGGATGTCGATGAACGTGCTCGTCGTGGTGGACTGCGCGCGGAGGAAGGTATCGATGCCCTCGCCGCCGACGTTCAGCCCTACCGTCGTCGTCGCGGCGAGTGTCGGGGAGCCGCCAGACTGCGCCGCCGACCATAGTGCGGTCGTCGAACCGCGCGGATTCTGCGCACGGTTCGGGGCAAGCCCACCGACGCGGCCAAGCACGTAGTCACAGACCGCCCGCAAGGAAGCCTGATAGGTGCGGGGCGTGCCATCATCCACCAGCTGCGCGAAGTCGCCCAGGAGCGCCTCATCGGACGCGAGAGTCAGCGTCACCTTCGACCCGGCCCGATCCGGCTTCGCCACCCGGATACCCAGATCGAAAGACCGGCTCACCGCCGCACTGAGGACTGCATCCACATCGATCACGACGCGGCGGGAGTCTCGCGGGTCGAGCTTCGCCAGGAGCATCGGATCTTTAACGGCGACCGTAATATCACCCTCGACGTGTGGGATGCGCGACGCGTCAAGACCTACGCTGCCCGCGCTCTCCTTGTCGAGCGACAGGACGATATCGCCAGCCACGTCCAGGACGCGGGCGGTATAAGTGTGCTTGGAGACTGCGGTCACGTCAGCACCTCTTGGAACGGCACTCCGAGAATCCACACGTCTCGCGTCTCGTCATCGAGGCTGTGCTTGATCGCGCCGCCGGCGACGACGAATGACATTCCGACTTCGGGCACGTCGGCGTCGGTGAGGGTGAGCACCTGCGGGATGCAGAGCGCTGCGAGAGCGGCCCAGCCGGCGGCACGCGATGCGAACACGAGCGAGAGCGTGCCGGTGCGCATCCCTGCCGGGCGCAACGTGATGTCCGGGTCGGTGCGACCCATCACGTTGTGAACGATCGAACGGGCCTCGATCGAGGCTTCGTACCCATCGACGACGGTGGGAACAATCGTCCCGGATGCGTGCGTGATCGTGGTCATCGGTTCCACCCCATGCTCTGAGCGAACTGCGAGTTGAGCTTCGCCGTAACCGACACAGTGCGCGGCCTGGTCAGGGCGTCGAGATCGACCCGGACCTGGCTCAGGCCGTTGACTCGCGCGTTGATTTCTGCGTCCGGGACGTTGTTCGCCGCATCCCCAACTCGCTGGATGTCCGTCGTCGCCGTCGCAGTGTCGGCATTGACCGCGACTTCCTTGTCACCTGGGAGTTTCACAATGGCGTTTCCCAGAGCGTCCACTTCGCCGGTTGCGGTGCCCGCCTCTTGAGCGAGCTTGAAGAGGTACTCCGCCTGCGCCTGCGCCGCCCGGGCGCCCTCATCGAGGCCCTTCTGGACTGACGGGAGAATGGCGTCAAGCTCCTGCTGTCGACCGATTGTTAGTCCTGCCGCTTGGGCACCGTCGGCATAAGCTTTGGTGAGCCCGTCGAGTTTGTCGCCGCCCTCGACGAGCGCGTCGATCACGTCTACCTGGTCCCACCCGGATGAGACGGTGAGATCCAGAACCTGCTTGTACTTCTCCTGGTCGCTGGTCCAGCTCTCGACCGCCCGCACCTTGTCGGCCGCGTCGAACGCGGCACCAATCCCATAGGCGAAGTCATACGCTGACTGGAGCGCATCCTTGGATGCCTCGTCAATCTTGTTGAACTGATCGACAGCGACGCCGAGACCCAATGCGACGGCGAGACCCGCCGCGGTACCGGCGGGCCCGAATCCTGAGAAGGCGTTCGCGGCCACCTCTTGAGCGAGATCCGCGATCGATTCGAACGAGCCGTCGAACGATGCGGCGGTCTCGCGGGCGGACTGCTGGGCTTCTTGCTTGAAGTCCTTCACGCCCTCTTCGGCGCGTTCCATGCCCCGCTGCGCCTTGTCGCCCACATCGTCGGCGGCGTCTCCGAGCTGCTTCGCTTCCTTCTGGGCGCTCTCGAGTGAGCCTTCTAGGCCGTCGACGGCACGCTCGGCCTGCTTCGCCGAGAGGCCCATCGTGCGGAGCGAGTCCTTGATGTCGTCGTCAGACTTGCCCGCCTTGCGCGCCGCATCGACGAGCTTCGACGCGAACGAATCGACCTGACCGCCGGCCTTCCCCGATTCGTCAGCAACGTCACCAACGGCCTCTTCGAGGTCGGCCAGCGCCTTCTGTCCGTCCTTCGCGCCCTTCGCGATGCCCGACGCGTTGAGAACTCCGTCAATCTCGAACCGGCTGCTACCTGCCATGTCAGCGTGTTCCCTTCTCGATGCTCTCGTGCACGGTGCGGATCGTGGTCTGAATCCACAGGGACGCGATGCGTGGGATTAGGTCGGAGGCGGTCGGCCACACGACGCGACCGGACTTCTGGAAGTGCCAGAACTGGCGCTGAGCGCGCCGCTTGACGGGGAATGAAGTGCCGTTGCGCCGGCCGGTGTATTCGGCGACCTCCTCGCGGTAAGCGCCGA
Source organism: Microbacterium sp. MYb54 (assembly GCF_002979515.1). Classification (GTDB taxonomy): domain Bacteria; phylum Actinomycetota; class Actinomycetes; order Actinomycetales; family Microbacteriaceae; genus Microbacterium. The sequence continues at coordinate 576,686 of NZ_PCPA01000001.1, forward strand.
ACTCGGTTTCACGGGGGAACTTGCCGTTCGCACCACCGATGAGCTTGACGTTGCGGTCGGAGACGTACGCGGTGGACGGCGACACAAGCCGCTCATGGAAGATACGTTCACCGGGTGCCCGCTCGGCGAGGCCCTTCTTCCACTCGGGTACGACGACAGCCTTCGTGCGTTTGCGGTTCTCCTTGGCGACCTCGTTCGGGATCGTCGCGAGCACCTGGATGAGCGCGGTCAGCGCCGGGCTTCGGCGCACATCCAGGCGCATGGCGATTCGCCGCTCAGACCACGGGAACGGGCGTCGGTCGACCGTTCACGCCGAGGGTGACGGAGGACGTCGCCACGGCATTCACAGCGCCGCCGATGGAGCCTGGAACGATGACGGCCTCGATCTGCCACCCGAGGCCGCCCTTGACCGGCTCAAAGAGCATGGTGACCGTCTCGCCCTCGTGCTCGTACAGGAACATCGCGAGGGAGTCCGGGGTCTCCCAATCCTGCGCGTAGTCGAGCTGCGCACCCCAGGTGGTCGCGGTGGGGAACGTGAACGAGGAGTCGGGGTCGAGGCCGTTCCAGGTCGTCGACCCGGTGGCCGGGGTGATGGTGATGCCGGAGACGTGCTTCTCGTAGTCGGCGGTCGCGACGCGGAGGAGGCAGTCCCGGAGGACGATGGGCTTGACTTCGATCTGAGGCATGAGCGGTTACTCCTCGGTTGCGGGTGCCGGCGACGCGGCGGGATTGGTGGTGATGACTTCGATGGACATCCGCCACCCGACATAGGCGTCGTTGAAGACGGCCTTGCGAGCGGTGATGCTGTAGAACGTGTTCGAGACGATGACGGCCTCATAGAGTTCGGCGACGCTCTCGTCGGCCTCGTCTTCGCCCTTACGCACGTCGGTCTTGTTCGTCGCGATGCAGAGGTCGGCGGAAGCCTTGATCTTCGACAGCGGCGCTTCGGCGAACGGTTCGAACGCCGTGTACTCCACCCAGAGAACCGGCTTCGACAGCGTGCCAAGCGTGGGGATGCCCGGCTCAACCTTCCAATCGGTCGGGAGGCGCGGGGCAATCTGATTGACGATGTACTCGCGGACGGTCTCAGTAGACATCGGGCTTCCCATCCGTCGGGCGGATGATGCCGCGGATGGTCTTATCGAGCGGCCGAGGCGTGAACGTGAACTGCCCGTCACCCATCTCGCCGGTCGAGGTCACCCGTCCGGCATTCCACAGGTTCTGTGCCTGGCGGAGCTGCGCGAACACGTAGTTGAACGGCGGGTCCGTCGGCTCAGCGTCGAGGAGCGCGAGCACTGCGTCGAGGTGCTGGGATACCCCGAACCGTGCAAGCGCGTCCTCGACCGCCGAGCCGAGCGTGGCGGACGCGGGAGCGTAGGCCAGCACCTGGATGCGGGCGGTCTCCAGCAGGAAGCCGCACGTCTCATCGTCCTCGATCGGCACGTCTTCCCACGCACCCGTGAGGCGTTCCTGATCGGTGGTGCTGTACCAAGCGGTCATGTCCTACGCTCCCGAACCTCTCAGGCCTTCTTGGTGCCGAGGGCAGAGGTCGCTTCGGCGCGCACCGGGAAGGTCTCCAGGTACCCGATGACGGCCTTGTCGATGCCTCCCTTGGCGATGTTGAGCGCGTCGAGACGGATCGGCGTCTCGCCCTGCTCACGGAACTCGATGCCGGTCTTGGACGACGACACGACAGCGGGTTCGGTGTTGTCGAAGCCCGCCGCGTCGAACGCGGTGTCGGGTGCACGCTTGACGATCACCTGGTCGGCGTCGGCCTCGCCGGATCCCTTGACGGCGAACTTCACGTACTCGGGAACCTTGTCCTTCGGCGTGAAGCGGAGCTGCCGCCATGCGGCGCGGTTGACGAGCACGAAGCCGGGGTCGTCGTCGGCGTCGGTGACGGCGTCGATCGAGTCGATGACCATGCCCATGGCAAGCGAGTACTCGGCGGGGTAGTCCGCCGCGACGGGCTCGACGATGCGCGATCCGTCGGCGGTGATGATGCCGGTCGTTGCGACCGTCCCCGACGCGTAGCCGAGGATGTCCTGCAGAGCGTCGAGGTCGGTGATCTTGGCGTAGGAGTCGACGACACCCTGCATGAAGGCCTCGATGACTTCCTGACCGCCTTCGAGATCCCAGAACTCACGGGCGATGTCGGCGGCGTAGCCGTAGGCGCGTCGGGTGGCGGCGGTGGTGCTGGTGCTCGCAGTGCCCGAGGGCACATCGGACTTGTTGCCGTTCCAGTGCTGGACGAGGGCGGTCCCCTGGTCGATCTTGAAGCCCTTGCGCCCTGCAACGTTGATGCCGCCATAGACGTGTGTGGCGAGGTCGATGAAGCGGCGGACGTACTTCTTGCCCTGCCAGAGCTGCCCGACCCAGGCAGGCTGGATGACGCCCGATGCAGCGGTGGTGAGCCCGCCGTTCGTCTGCACCTTGATGTCGGAGAGCTCAGCGAGGAGCGTCTGCGCTGCCGCGTAATCGCCCTCCAGGTTGCCGGGGGTCTTGACCGTCGCCATGGCGGCGAAGATCGATCCCAGCTCGTACGCCTTGGTGATGGCGTCCACCGGGGCGTTGGGTGCTCCTGCGAGCAGGGTGGACGAGATGCCAGCGACGGGCGTCGTAGCCTGGCCCGGCTCGATTGCTGTTGCGGTCACGGTGGACCCTCCTTCTGTGTTGACCTCGGCCGGGGCGGCTTCGGGGGTGTAAGTGACGACGTCGCCCTCGGCGGGCTCGATCGCGATGGATACGGGAAGCGCGTCGGTGTGCAGTTCGAGCACGCCGCTGTCTGGAACGACGGCGTCGAAGCCGCGCTTGTCGAGAAGCTCGGACCCGTCGCCCGTGTCCTCGGCGGCGAGGAGGGTCGCGCCCTCGAATGCCGGTCGCTTCACGACGGCGGCAGCGAACAGGCGACCGGCGATAGCCTTGCCGTTCTGGATCGCAACCTTTGCGACCTCGGCGGAAAGGTGCTTCCGCTCGCCCGACTTCGCGTCACCGAAGGCCTTCCGGCCGTCCTTCGTGTTGGCGAACTTGAAGGTGCCCATGACGCCCTCGGGCTGCTCCCACGTCTTGGCGATGCCGCCGACGACGTCTTCGCGCTGGTGCTCGACGTTGAGGGACGCGCCGAGGGTGTCCTCGGGGAGTGTGAAGACGCCGGGACCAACCTCGAACTCGCCGAGGTTGGATCGGCATTTGACGCCGAAGGGGACGAGGAGGCCGGTCGCGCTCATGTCCTCCTCGTTGAAGGTCAGCGTGCCGGCGTCGATGATGACGGGTTCATTCATGGTCAGGCCTCACTTGCGGGGTTGCTGGTCGGGGTGGGAATGGCGAGCGCGTGGGAGCGGTCGCCACGGATCGACAGGCCTGCGGGGCTCACGTCGTCGAGCGAGAGCCGGGCCTCGAATGCGTTCATGAAGCGCTTGGCGAGTCCGAACTCCCAGAGGTCGGAACGGGATGCGCCACCTTCGCCGACGCCCTGGTAGCGCATCTCGGTACCGCCGCCGCTGCCACCCTGGCGCACGCCCTCGATGAGGCTGGCGGGGCTTCCGGTGTGGTTGGCGATGTCGAGGCGGACAGCGTTGCGGCCGGACTCGTAGAGGTCGGCGGCGGTCTCGCCTGGGAAGTCGACGGGGAATTCGGCGACCTTCAGCGCGACAGATCCGTTGCCTGCTTTGCGCGCCGCCGCGTACTGGTCGCGGTACTCCTTGCGCTCTTCGGGAGTCCAGGACTCCCAGACATCGCGCGGGATGCCGAGAATGGTGAGCGGGATCGGGTTCTCCAGGCGATCCATGTATGCCTGCTCGATGAGACGGGCCTCGCGGACGGTGTCGATGCCATCGACTAGGAGACCGTTCTCGCCGTACCCGAGAGGGATCGCGACGACGCGATCACGGAAGGCAGCGGGCACGATTCCCTCGTCGACGCGGACGTGACCGATTCCGTCCTCTCCGCGCTCAATCCACCACGCCCCGAATGGAACGTGGAGAGAGTCGGTCATGTCGGCGTTGAACGCGAGCGCCGCCCACCCGTTCATGAAGAGGTCAGAGGCGATGCCGAACTTGCGGTGGTACGGCGAGACGCCGGTCTGCGAGTTCGTGAGCCACTCGGGCTGCTGGTCGACCGGCTGGCCGGCGGCATCGGTTTGTCGGAATGAGATCTCGGCGAACATCGCGCAGTGCACGCCGTGCGCCCGCTTGATACCGGGAACGCGGAGCGCGACGTCACGCGTGACCGGGAGCAGGTTTCCCTCTCGCATCTCGGATGCGATGAGCTGGTCGACGGTGACCTGCGTCATCGAGTCCGTCGGCTGCCACGGCGATGCGACCGCGATCGGCATGGATGCGGCGGGCTTATACGCCCGGTCGATTGCTCTGGAGAAGATTCCCACGTCTCAGAGCGTGGAGCCGACCTTACACATTCCTGGCACGTACGGCGTGTCGCGCGGCGAACATCGCCGCGGCGTTGCGCGCACGGTAGTCGCCCGGGTGTACGCGGGCCTCGTGTCCCCCGGCGCTCGCGTGGGCCTCGCCCATCGACAGCGCGAAGGCCTTCCAGTGCGGGCACCCGGTGCAGGTAATGGTCACTCCGAGCGGCGACTTCTCGCGGCGGATCATCTTGGGTCGGGTCATGGTCTTACTCCTCACCCATGTCGAACACGGAGGATGGCTTCACGGTGGTCGGGGCTTCATCGAGGAAGTGCAGCGCGAGCGCGACCGCCTCGAGCGGCGACACGTCGAACTCGGGGTCGGCGTCGGGCGGCCCGAACCGGAATGTTCCGTAGTTGCCGAACTTCTGCCGCTTGGCCCGGCGCAACGCCGCTTCGAGCTGCGGGTGCGCGAAGATCACGAGATCGTCGTCGTCCAGCGCCTTGATGAATCCGGCAGTGGACCGCGGGATGTCGGCGGGCTTAGTCGGCTTCATGGTGGGGCGCGGCTTCGTCTTCGCGAGCTTCGTCGCGACAGTCTCGGTGTACCCGTACGCGTCGTACCAGAGCGTGGTCGGTGAGCGGCGGAGGCGGATCAGCACCTCACGCTCAGCGCCCGTGTGCCCCTCCTGCCAGTGCCACATCGCGACTGCCCGCTTGCGTTTCGGCATCTCCTCCCCGGCGATCTCCAGCGCCTCGGTCACGAGGTCGCCGGGCTCGTCGTAGTCCCATGCAACCGCGAGCGATGACGCCGTGCCGAGGTGGTGCACCTTGAGGGCCGCGGAGAAGCGCGCCGGGACGGATTCGGGGAACGCCAGCTTGCGGAGCGCGCGGTCGATCAGCGACGGCGCGAGCGCGACATCCGCCGCGCCCTCGGTGCCGAACTGCCCGCCGTACTCGATCAGGAAGTCATCGAGCGGGAACTTGTCGAAGGATCGCTTCGGCGCATCTGTGAGTGTCGTGAAGCCGAGGCCGGGGTGTGTCTTCTCGATCCACTCCCGCATCCGGCCACCCGTCGCGCCCGTCTTCGGATGCACCATGTCCGGCTCCCACGACACCAGCTCGGCGCGGTCGACCGTCTCGGGGATGCCGTGCCAGAGAACCGCGGCCTCGTCATCGTGCAGACTCTCCCACAGGAGCTGGCCGGTGCGGTACTTCGCCCCAGTCCCCGCGATGACGAACTGTGCACCCGGCTTCGTGTCCATCGTCGGGATCACGGCGCGGTTCACATCCTCGCCCTGCTCGATGTCCGCCTCGCCGCCCTCATCACCGAAGGCCATGTCGAAGCCGCCCGAGCGGAACATGTCGCCGTTCGGGGTGCCGACGAGGAGCAGCGACCCGGTGTCGCGGAAGAGGAGCTGCTCCCCACCCTTCGACAGGCCGATCGAGACGGGGCTCTTCGTGCGCTCTGGCCACAACTTGTCGAGGTGCTTCACGATGTCCTCACGGAACCGCTGCCCTGCCTTGAAGCCCGTCGTGAACATCGTCCACCCGATCGTGTAGTCCTCCCGCGACCAGCACCGACCGAGCATCACCGCCTGCACAGCCGTCGTCTTCGTCGATCGACGCGGCTCGAAGATCACGTTCATGAAGCGGCCGGCACCGAGGAGATCCGCAACCATGAGCTGCATCGGCGACGGCCCGCGCCCCATGTCACCGGCACGCTGCCGGTGACCGAGACGGAGCAGATGCGCACCCTGGATGAACTCGCCCCGTCCCTGCTCGGTCGTCACGAGCTCGTCGAGACGGATCGGCGCGAGGTGCTCGATCTTTGACCGCCACTCCAGCCAGTTCGCCTCCGACCACAGATCGGAGAGCGTCGGCGTCGCGCTCACTCCCCCGCGCCGTTCTCGGCAACGACAGACAGCGCGAGCCGAAGCAGAGCCTCGGCGACGGCTCGGTCATGAGCAGGCATCGCCAGCCGAATGGATGCCTCCGGGTTCTCGGCGCGACGGTCCAGAATGTTCGCGGCGATCTTGTCGAGACCGTAGGCGACCCCATCCGTCGAGACAAAGGTGAGGCCCGCGGGTGGCAGTGGAATCGTCATGATTTTCTCCAGTTCAGGGGGGGATTTTGCTCTTGGAGCCGAAGGCGGGGGTTGCACAGCCGCCCAAAAAAAGACCGGCTCACCACGGCGCGAGGCCCTCGCGAGATGCGCGGCGGACTGACGGCAGAGTCCGAGGTGTCCGGCCGTTGGTGATCGCTGCTCCTCGCCGCCCACCTTCGGAGCGGTTGCTCTTCACGCTCTCGGGTGCGAGGTTCGAGATGCCGTGTCCGCCGTCGTGCTCGATGTGCCCGACGTCGAAGCTCATGCCCGGCTCGATGATCGCGCCGGTCCTCCAGCATCTGACCTCAGTGCCGTTGCGCCAGCACATCCGCACCCGAGCCCGAACGGTGCGCGCGTTCTTCAGATACTCAGGGTCACGGTGCTTCTCAGTCATTCACCCCACCACCCGTGAAGTGGGCAGGGCCTCGGCCGAGAACCGACCGCCAGAGGCACAGCGCACGTGCACTGACCGACCTCAGCCTTGGAGCGAAGCAGGCCACATGAATCGCAGGAGACGCGCTCGATCCAGGCGACGCGCGATCCTCGGATCACGGAGTAGTGATCGACGCGCCACTGGTGCAGGCCGAGCCAGCACGTGAGGGTGGTCATGCGGCCTTCTCCAGTTCTTCGGTTGGGACGAACCGGACGCGTGCACCGGGTGACCAGTCCACGGCGTCCAGTTCGTCCTGGTCGAGCAGATCGAGCAGGTCAGGCCGCATCGATCATCTGCTCGGAGAGCAGGCGAATCGCATCCGCCTGGAGCTTCTCGACCGTGGGCGCGAGGAATTCCCGTGCGGCGTCCCGTGCGGCGTCCCATGCGGCGTCCCATGCGGCGGCCCGTGCGGCGTCCCGTGCGGCGTCCCGT
>NZ_PCPA01000010.1 GCF_002979515.1 Microbacterium sp. MYb54
GGGGGTGGCGGAGGCGGAGGAGCGGGTGGGGGAGTCGACTGGCTGCTGCCCGTCGTGATCGGCGGTATCGTGTTGCTCGCCGCCGGCGGCACGGCGATCGGTCTGCTCGCCCGGCGCCGCCGTGCACCGAAGGCCGTCGCAGCGACCGATCCGGTGCCCGCCGGCATCCGTCTGCGCGTGAATCGCCTGCGCGAGCTGCGCGCCGACTACGCGAACGTGCCGAACAACCCCGTCGCCGCCGAGACGGCCGCGGGCATCGATGCACTCGCCTCGCACGTGGAGCAGCTGTTCGTGCGGCTGGATGCGAAGGCGGGGGAAGACCAGAGCGTGCTCGCAGAGGCGGAGTACTCCGACAAGCTGGCACGACTCGTCGCGGCGCTGGAGCCTGACTACCTGCTCGATCTGCTGACCCGCCCCGACCTGTGGGACGCACCGGATGAGCGGGTCGGTGAGGTGCGGGACGCGCTGGCAGCCGTCACCACCCAGATCGTCGACAACATCAAGCAGGTCAATGCCCGCAAGGGGCTGCTGTTCCAGGTGTCGCTGGACTCGCTCATCGGGCGATCCGAACTGCGCGACTGGGAGCGTCAGTTCAAGGAGGGCGCGGGGGAGTGAACCGACGGATCCCACTCCGCTAGCAACCCGGGTTGACAGGGCCTCGCTAAGCAACGTAGGTTGACAGCATGGAATCCCTCAATGTCGCACAGGTCGCCGCGGATACGACCGATCCTCGAGCGGGGCTGCGTGCCGTGGCATCACTGCGCACGCTCGCCGACACCCTCGAACTGCGCCAGGTCGAAGCCGCTCTGCGGTCCGGCATGAGCTGGCAGGCGATCGCCGATGCCCTGGGCGTCACCCGCCAGGCGGTGCACAAGAAGCATGCCAAGCGGATCGACCCGACCATCGATGTCCCGAGGAGGAACTCATGAGCAGGTTCACCCATGCCGCAGCCACCATGCACACCCTGTCGCTGGCCTCGATGGAGGAGGCCTCCCGCTTCGGTGTACGTGACGCCGACATAGATCACCTGCTCCTCGCCCTGACGATCGATCCGGGTACCGGCGGGCAGATCCTGCGCGGCATGGGCGCCGGCCTCGACACGTCCCGCGCAGCCGTCGCAGCACAGCACGCCGCTCAGCTCGAGCTCGTCGGCATCGCCTCCGACACAGACGGCCCCGGGCGCATCGTGTTCCACGAGACCTCGGGATACGAATGGACCGAACGGGCCCTCAGCGTCCTGAAGGAGGCGACGAGCGGCGACCGGAACGGCGACTCTGCGGCGGTGCTGCGCACGCTCATCGACGAACCGAGCGGGCTCATCGACGAGATCCTGCGACGACTCGACATCGACCCCACGACTCTCGCCGCACGGCTGGACGAGGTCCAGCAGCTCCGCCTCTCTCCCCCGACGGCACCCGAAACGCATGCGCTGTCCGGGACGCGCTCCCTCTTCGTCCCGGCGTCACTCGAAGACGTCTGGGCCCTGCTGTCGTCTGCCGCCCGCATTCCCGAATGGGATCCGGCGGTGGCCATGATCCACGCGGACGATGGCGCGATCGGGCCTTGGGACGCCGAGTCGACGCTCGCCACCCCCGACGGCAAACCCCTGCGCGTGAAAGGCGAGTTCCGCCGGCAGCGCGTCGAGCGGTCGCAGTGCGAGAAGCCCTCCCTCGTTCGCTGGCGGTTCTCGTACCCGGATGCCGTGCGATCGAATCCACGAGAGGTCGACTTCGAACTCGAACATGCCGCTGGCGGAATGCAAATCCGCGCGACTCTCACCTGGGATACGACACGACGCCGTCGAGGGCTTCGTGTGGTGCGCCCCCTCCTGAAGCCACTCCACCGCCTCCTCATCTTCACCCAGCTCGCACAGATCGAGAGCGGCATCACCCGCGTCTTCCGTTGAGGGACGGCGGGCACATCCCCGCGACGCGAAGATGCGCCCGCCCGATCGAGTCCGCTCAGCCCTTCGCGCCCTTGCGCGGCTTGATGAACTCGGCTGGTGCGTTCTTCTCCCGCTTCGCTGCTCGCTTCTCCTTGAGCGAGAGCTGCGGCGTCTTCTTGCTGTCGCGACCCTGGATGGACTTTCCGGACATGGTTACTCGCTTCCCCTTCGGTGGCTGGCGTAACCTCCGACCATAGCCCGGAACCAGGGGAAGTCAAATTTGCTTCTGACCGGGAAATTAATACGACGGTCTGACGTGGTCCACGCCCTGCAGGAGCGCATACGCCCCCAGTGTCGGCGCCGTACCCGGGGCGTCCACGTCCTCCTCGACGAGGAGGAGCACGTAGCCCGATCGCTGGGCCGCCCGACCCCAGTCCGAGGGGAGGTCGGTCACCCGATCAGCGATGAGGAGCGGTCGCGCGTCGATGCCAACAAGGTCGTGCACCGTCAGGATCCGATCCCCCTGGAATGCGACGCCGACCCGACCGACAGGAGTGAGCGGTCCGTCCAGGGGCGGCTCGAGGGTGCTCCAGCCGCGCTCACGCAGATGATCCGTCGTCCCCTCTGCACTGCCATCGGGCAACCGGAAGAGCATCGTCGCGAGCGGAAGCCCGCCCCGATTCAACACCACGAAGGTACATGCCGCTTTCGGAATGGATGCCTGCTTCGCTCGCGCTCGACGCACGGACATCACCCCGACGGCCACGGCGAAGGCCCCGAACGCGCCCTGGAACCCCCCGAGGAAGAACCCGAGCACGACGCCGGAGACGCAGAGCCCGAACGCCGCACTCGGACGCCAGCGATCAGCTCTCTCGGTGGTCGGCATTCCCGCTGCCCACCGCATCGGCCGCCGTTCCCGTCTCGACCTCATCCGCTGCGTGCACGCCATGGGCATCGACCGCGTCGATGTCGGCCTGCGTGAGCGGCATCAAGCGGTCCTCGAAGAACCAGCGCGAAACGGCCGAGCGCACGTTCTCCGTCCACGGGATGCGTCCCTTGGCATTCGGACGCACCACGAGCGGCGCATAGCCCTCGACGTCGATGAGCTTCCAGCGGTCGTACTCGTCCACCGGCTGGTGCACCTCCACGAACTCGCCGCCCGGCAGACGCACGATGCGTCCCGACTCGAAGCCGTGCAGCACGATCTCGCGGTCCTTCTTCTGCAGCGCGATGCAGATGCGCTTCGTGATGAAGTAGCCGCTGATGGGCCCGAGGAGCAACAGTGCCTGCAGGGAATGGATGACCCCCTCCATCGTGAGCATGAAGTGCGTCGCGATGAGGTCGGACGACGCCGCAGCCCACAGGACGGCGTAGAAGATCATGCCCGCCACGCCGATCGCGGTGCGCGTGGCCGAGTTGCGCGGGCGCTCCGCGATGTGGTGCTCGCGCTTGTCTCCCGTGACCCACGCCTCGAGGAAGGGGTAGATCGCGACCGTGACGATGAACAGTCCCATCACGACGACCGGGACGATGATCCCGAACGACCAGGTGCGATCGAACATCACGACATCCCAGTTCGGTGGCGCGAGCCTGAGTGCCCCGTCGGCGAAGCCGATGTACCAGTCCGGCTGCGTGCCGGCCGAGATCGGCGAGGGGTCGTACGGCCCGTAGATCCAGAACGGCAGGATCTGGAAGAACGTGCCGAGGACCACGATCACCCCGAAGACGATGAAGAAGAAGCCGCCCATCTTCGCCGCGTAGACCGGCATCATCGGGTAGCCGACGACGTTGTCGTTGGTGCGGCCGGGGCCGGCGAACTGGGTGTGCTTGTTGATGATCATGAGCATCAGGTGCACGACGATCAGCGCGATCACCAGCATCGGAAGGATGAGGATGTGCAGCGTGTAGAGGCGTCCGATGATGTCGGTCCCCGGGAACTCTCCGCCGAAGAGCATGAACGAGGTCCAGGTGCCGATGAGGGGGAGACCCTTGATCATGCCGTCGATGATGCGGAGGCCGTTGCCGGAGAGCAGGTCGTCGGGCAGTGAGTAGCCGGTGAAGCCCTCAGCCATCGCCAGGACGAACAGCACGAACCCGATCACCCAGTTGAGCTCTCGCGGCTTGCGGAACGAGCCCGTGAAGAACACGCGCAGCATGTGGAGACCGATCCCTGCCACGAAGACGAGCGCGGCCCAGTGGTGGATCTGTCGCACCAGGAGCCCGCCGCGGATGTCGAACGAGATGCGCAGGGCCGAGTCGAAGGCGGCGGTCATCTCCATCCCGCGCATCGGCGCATATGCGCCCGTGTAGTGGGTCGGCACCATCGAGGCCTGGAAGAAGAAGGTCAGGAAGGTGCCCGAGATGAACACCACCACGAACGCCCACAGTGCGATCTCGCCGAGCATGAACGACCAGTGGTCGGGGAAGACCTTGCGGCTCAACTCCTTGAGGAGCCCGGAGACGCTGGTGCGCTCGTCGATGTAGTTCGAGGCGGCGCCGACGAAGCGTCCGCCGAGGGGCGGTGCCTTCTTCTGCGCCGTCTGATCCAGAGTCGGAGACTCACGTGACATGGTGCGATCCTCTTCGGTCGTTGCTGGCCAGGGAGCTCTGAGGCTGCGCATGCAGGACCGCCCGCGGCCGGACGACAGCACGAGAGGGCTGCTGCGACGCGCGGGGAGGAGACGTCCGGGAGGGACGACGGGGAGGATGCGAGGCGGTTCCACACGCACATGGCAACACGAAATGACCTTCTGGTCAGTCTTGTCGCTGTGCGGGTACTGCGCCCTCGTCCGCTGGTTCAGGATCGAACCTGCCGCCAAGCTATCAGAGAACGTGCCCGCCCCGCGAAGGGGCGCGACGTCCACGCGGTTTGCTACCCTGGGGGAGGAAACAACGACGGAGGACGACCTCTGACGGTGAGACAGACCGGGGACGACCCCGACAGGAGTCTCCCGTGAATCAGCCTTCCGCCTGGCCGGTCTGGATCGTGTCCCGCGAACCCAGGGCCGCCCGCGCCACCCTCGTCCTGTGCATCACCTCGTTCTCGATGGTCAGTGCCGCCGCGCTCTCCGTCGGCGTGCGGGGAATCTGGCTCGAGCTCGTCCTCGCCGCGGGATTCCTCGTCTGGGCTACTGCGCAATGGGCGTGCGTCGAGCGCCGTCGACGTCGTGAATCGGCGTTCCGCCGCGATGTGGAGCGCTACATCGACGCACTCTCCCAAGCCTCCGCTCGGGAGTGAGCCCATCGCCGTCGATCGCGAGGCCACCCGCCACGACCGACCGCGTACCATCAGATGCAGTGCGCTGATACAGCGCTGCGGCCGGGACGACCCGGTCGTGGTTATCATTCGGGGACGGCCCCACCTCGAAGGAGTCCGGCGATGTCACGCACGGAGATTAGGCAGTTGATCGGCGTCACGGATATCGTCCGCGTCGTCCTGGGATGGGGCGCCTTCGCGGCACTCCTCCTCCTCCACCCGGTGCTGGCGCCCCCTGTGCCAGTACCCATCCTCATCATCGCGCTCGGGGCGATCATCGCGGTGATCCTCGTCTGCGCGTTCGGCGTCGTGAAGCAGGCCGAGGCCCTCGCGCATCGGCTCGGCGACCCGTACGGCTCGCTCGTCCTGACGCTGTCGATCGTGCTGATCGAAGTCATCCTGATCTCCGCGGTCATGCTCGGACCGGGCGAGCACGCGACCATCGCCCGTGACTCGGTCATGGCCGTCTCGATGATCATCCTCAACCTCGTCATCGGCCTCGCCCTCCTTCTCGGCGGGCTCCGCCATCGCGGCATGGCCCACAACCGCACCGGCACCTCGGCGTACCTGTCGATGCTGGTCGTGCTCGTCGCGCTCGCTTTCGGCCTTCCCGCCCTGATCGGCACCGACGGCTCGTACACGACGGCGCAGGAGATCCCTATCATCGTGCTCACCCTCGTGCTCTACGCCTTCTTCCTCTACCGGCAGATGGGTGCGCAGGCGAGCGACTTCACCGAGGTCGACCCGCGCCTGCTCCAGACCTCGCAGCATCAGGAGAAGGCGGAAGCCACAGGCGGGATCCGCCAGGTGCTGGCCGAGCACCGCAAGGAGGTCATCGTCCGCCTCGCGCTGCTCGTCATCACCGTCATCCCCATCGTGCTGCTGTCGCACGACATGGCTGCGCTGCTCGACGACGGGTTGGGCCGCCTCGGAGCGCCGGTCGCCCTCGCCGGCGTGCTCATCGCGGGGATCGTGTTCCTGCCGGAATCGATCACCGCAGTGCGTGCTGCTCTCGGCGGCGAAGCACAGCGCGTGAACAACCTCGGCCTCGGAGCTCTGGTGTCCACCGTCGGCCTGACCATCCCTGCAGTGCTGATAATCGGTATGTTCACCGGCCAGACCGTCGTGCTCGCGGAGTCGCCGGCGAACCTGCTGATGCTCGGCGTCACGCTGCTGCTGTCGGTGACGACATTCGCCGCGAAGCGTGTGACCGCGATGCACGGCGCGGCGCACCTGGTGACGTTCGCGGTGTACCTGGTGGTGCTCTTCAGCTGATCGAGGGTCGGCGAGAGGTTGCACGCCTCGCCGACCCTCCTCTTCTCTCTCCGTGATATTTTTGGCATAGGCCAAAAGTCACAGCTGCCGGAACCCGGCACAGGAGGGAGCATCATGTCCACGAAGATCGCCATCAACGGCTTCGGACGCATCGGGCGCAACTACTTCCGAGCCCTGCTCGCGAAGAACTCGGATCTCGAGGTGGTCGCCGTCAACGACCTCGCCGACACGCGCACCCTTGCGCACCTGTTGAAGTACGACGCAGCCAACGGCACCCTGCCGGGGCCGGTGAAGCACGACGAAACCCACCTGTTCGTCAACGGGCAGGCGATCCGCGTGTTCTCCGAACGCGATCCCCTTCGCTTGCCGTGGGCCGACCTCGGTGTCGACATCGTGATCGAGTCGACCGGGTTGTTCACCAAAGCTGAGCTCGCCGCGAAGCACGTCGAGGCCGGCGCTCGGAAGGTCATCATCTCAGCGCCGGCGACCGGAGACGACGGCACGTTCGTCCTCGGCGTGAACGAGCACACGTACGACCCCGAGCGGCACCACATCATCTCCAACGCCTCCTGCACAACGAACTGCCTGGCACCGGTCGCGAAGGTGTTCCACGATGCCTTCGGGATCGAGGCCGGCCTGATGACCACGGTGCACGCGTACACCGCCGACCAGAACCTGCAGGACGGTCCGCACTCCGACCTCCGCCGCGCTCGAGCGGCCGGGGTCAACATCGTGCCGACCAGCACGGGAGCGGCCAAGGCCATCGGCAGGGTCATCCCCGAACTCGAGGGAAAGCTCGACGGCTTCGCCCTGCGCGTGCCGGTGCTCACCGGCTCCATCACCGACCTCACCGTCACCGCCTCGCGGCCCGTGACCGTCGAAGAGGTGAAGGCCGCATACCGGGAGGCCGCAGAGGGGCCGCTGAAAGGCATCCTGCGCTACACGGAGGAGGAGATCGTGTCATCGGACATCGTCGCCGATCCGCACTCCTCGATCCTCGATGCGGGCCTGATCCGCGTGATCGGCGACCAGGTGAAGGTGTCGGCCTGGTACGACAACGAGTGGGGCTACTCGAACCGTCTGGCAGACCTCACCGAATACGTCGCCGAGCGGCTGCCCTCTCGCGAGGAGAACGCCGGTGCCTGAGCTACTCGACGCCGATACGTTCGCGCTCGACGTCTCGGGGTGGGTGAACAGCGCCCCGATCAGCCCCGAATCCCTCCGTGGGCGGGTGGTGATCGTCGAAGCGTTCCAGATGCTCTGCCCCGGATGTGTGAGTCACGGACTTCCCCTGGCGCAGCGCCTGCACGGGATGTTCGATCCCAGCGAGCTCGTCGTCCTCGGGCTGCACACGGTCTTCGAGCATCATGCCGTGATGGGACGCGAGGCTCTCGAGGTCTTCCTCTCGGAGTACCGGATCGAGTTCCCGGTGGCGATCGATCGTCCGGTCGCAGGTCACGACATCCCTGCGACCATGCAGCGATACGGACTCCGCGGTACACCGTCGATGATGATCGTCGATCGAGAAGGCCGCGTGCGGCAGATCGCCTTCGGCACGGTCGACGAGGTCGCCCTCGGTGTGTACCTGGGGCGACTCCTCGCCGAGCCCGCCACGGCCTCCGCGCTGGTGACCGAAGGTGTGGCGGGGCAAGCCGGCGAGTCGTGCAGCATCGACGGCGTGTGCACCTGAGCCTCCGTGCTAGCGCAGGACACCCCGCCGACGGCGGACGAGGAACGCGCCCGCCAGCAGAAGGAGCGCACCGAGCCCCGCGAGCAACGACACGGACGAGCCGTCCAGACCTGTCGTCGGGAGTCCGCCGCCACCATCCGGCGTCGGATCGGGCGACAGCACCGGGTACACGTTCGTGATCGATGCGGTCTGGGTCGTCGGCGGCTCGGAACCCGGGGTCGAAGGCGTCGTGATCGTGACGATCTGACCGTCTCCGAGCCTGGAGGCTTCGCCGTGCGCTCCGACCGCGCCGGTCTCGGCGACCGCGCAGGTCGAACCCAGTGGGAGCCCATCGAGGCGTCCCTTCAACTGGCTCTGGTTCGAGACGCTGATGACCCCGTCTGCCGGCAGCGCCAGCGGAACGCCCGCCACCGTGCAGTCGAGCTGGAAGTCGAACGCGTCGGGCGCACGACCGGTGTCACCCGCCACGACCTTCTGCACAGCGAGGTCGCCGTCGAGCAGCATGACTCCGGCCTGCACGGGGGCGACTGAGTACTCGCGGCCTCCGGCATCGGTCCCCACGGCACCCATCTGGTTCCAGGCGATCCCGCCCGCATCGGGAACAGCGATCGGGGCGAGGTCCGGATACGTGGCCGACTCGGGCACGTTCTGCGTCTCGTAGTGCAGAGACAAGACCTCACCGGGTGCGAACGAGCCGGCGGCGGTCCCGGTGAAGTCGATGGTCACGCGGATCCCGGTGACGTCTTCCCAGGCTCCGCTGTAGGAGAGGACCGGCGTCCAGGTGGCCGTGGTGTCGCAGAGCAGGTCGTCGAACCAGGCGGAAGTGGATCCCGTCCCGACGCAGGGCGAAGCGGATGTCGTGACATCGAGCGTGAGCGTCGCACCGCTGGGGAGAACGTTGGCCGAGAGCGAGTTCGGCAGAAGCACCGGCGCGTAGGTGCTGTTGCGCGCCGCACCGGTCGCGAGCAGCCGGTCGCCGATCCGCGGGAGGGGATCCACGAGCGACACGGTCTCGAAGCCGACCGTGCCGCCGTTCACGACCGAGAGTCGCCAGTCATCCGTCGCACCGACTGCGGTGTAGGCGGCGCAGGGGGTGCGGGTGTACCCGTCAGGATCGAGCGGGCACGCCGCATCGGGGTTGTTGAGGTTCAGCTGGCCGTCGACCAGGTCGCCGTCGATCTCGCCCTTGACGTACTTGTACGCCGCGAGCGCGCCGCCGGGCGACGGCTGCACGTAGTTCGTCGTGCCGCACTGGTCGGCAGCGAGGTCGGGAACCGTACCCTCTCCATTGCCAGAAGCGTTCGTGCAGGCGTCGAGCTCTTCATCCGTGGTGACGACGAACGTGTTGGTCGTGAACTGGTCGAGAGCGAGTCCCGGCGCGAGCACGAGGTTCACGGTGATGGTGAAGACCTCGCCGGGAGACATCCGGTCACCGCCCTCCGGCCACGTGAACGTCACGTTCTTGCCGGTGCCGTCGATCAGGGCCGACACGTCGGTGGACAGCGTTCCACCTGCGGAGGTCTGATAGGTGGGCGGCGAGAAGTCCCAGTCGAGATACTCCGGGAGCTGATCGACGAGCTGATCGATCGTGACGAACCCGGTACCCGTGTTCGTGAACTGCAGCGTCCACGGCAGGCTCGCACCGATGGAGACGACATGGCTCGTTCCCGGCTGGGACTTCACCACGTCGAGTTGATGCGTGCCGGGGTCGATGGCCAGTTCGGCATCGCCCTCATCATCGGCCGGAGCGTAGAGCCCGTCGAGTCTCGCGCTCTCCGCGGTGGCCGCGTTCGGGAGCGTGGTGGGCAGCGCCAGCGGGGCGCCGTCGCGCTGCGTCGCCAGCACGACCACGTCGAAGGCCAGCTGGGCGGTCCAGTCGTCCGGGGGCGCGTTGCGGGAGAACACGTCACCCGCGGCGTTACGGAACACCGCCCGAAGTCCGACGACGGCGGACGGATCGACTCCCGCGGGGAGGGCGGCGGTCGCCGCGTACGCGCCCTCGACCCAGTTCGTCCCCACGCGCGCATCGATGCGCACTTGATCGGCACCTGCCGGGAGCACGACGCTCAACGCCGGATCGGGCGCCAGCTGCACCGCGTTCCAGAAGTCGGCATCCGCATCGGTGATCGTGACCTGCTGCGTGGCCGCGGTCGAGGCTCCGTCCGTCGCGTCGAGGGTCACGGTGACGGGATTCGCCAACTCGGTCTCGAGGATCGCATCCGGATCGATGGTCTTCGCGAGAGTCACGTCGAGGAGCGCACTGACCAGCACGACCGTGTCGACGGCCGTGTCGTTCGGCGTCGACGCGGTACCGGACGGCGTGAGGACCGGGTCGTACGACTGCGCGATCACGTCGTTGGCGACGGTGCCCGGCTCAACGAGCTGGCCGGCATCCGAGCGCTCGTACTGCCGCACGCGGGTCTCGATCTGCACACCGAGGTCTTCGCCGGCGCGGATGCTGCCGCCCTCGGTCTCCGGAGCGATGCCGTGGAACACCACGCTCACGCCGACGACGGTCGTCAGATCGCTCGACGCGAGCGCGGCCGCTGCCGTGATCGACAGGGTGCGCGTGCTCAGGGTGCCGTCGGCCGCACGGTCCCACAGCGTCACCGTGGAGGCTGCGGGGTCGACCTGGTCGGCGGGATAGGTGAAGACGAGTGACTGCACGTCGAGCCGCTCGTAGGGGTTGGTCGCCGCGTCGTAGTCGGCGCCATCGAAGGGGTCGTCGGCCCAGGCATCGGCCGCGCTCACGCACTGGTCGGCCGCCCCGGCAGCGCACGGGATCGGGTCGGTCACCCGCACGTACGAGGCGCGCGCGGTGCTGTCGTTCCTCGCGGCGATGTCGAACGTCACCGTCGGATAGTTCGCGGGGTCCACGTCGGCCGACTCCGGGATCGTCACGGTCGAGGGCGTGACGGTCTTGTCCACCGAGACGAGCGGCGGCTGATCGATCAGGGTGATGTTGTCCTGCTCGGTGTCGCTGCCGTTGCCCGCCGCCGAGGTCCAGTCTCCGCGGAGCGAGTTCCACACGATCCCGGCGTCGGGATCGTTGAAGGTCTGGTCAGCGCTCACCCAGCGGTCGACAGTCGCCGTCTCGTCGCGCACCACGTTGCGCAGCTCCCAGGTGAGGAAGGTCGGCCGATACTGACCAACCGCCGAGGTGGCGAGACCGGAGCCGGGTTCGGGCCTCGTCGGGTCGGTGCTGGCGGCACGCGTGGCATCGTCGGGCGCATAGACGAGGCGCACACCGGTCGTACCGGCGGTCTGCTGCGGAGTGAGCGTGTAGCCGATGAAGCCGTCCGCGCCCATCCAGGAGCCGCCGGGCGGAGAGATGGGCGCCCAGGCACCGTCGACGAACAACCAGACCTCGGTGATGTCGTCCCAGGCCAGCAGCGGATCGTCGGCGAGCGTGATGGGGTCGATGCTCAGCACATCGAACGCCTGGAAGACGGTCGTCGCCGCACCTGCCGGATCGGTGTCGGGCGCGGTGGCAGGGTCAGTGAGGACGAGGGTGTTGATCCCGATGGTCCCGGTCCGCCACTCATTGCGCGTGGAGACGATGTCGCCGGACTGCGCATCGAGGAAGTCGACATCAGTGGTCTTGTCGCCGTTCTCGACCCACCGCTTGTTGGCGTCGACACCCGCCCCTTCACCTGTCGCGGGTGTCTGCACGCCGATCGTGTCCTGATCGGTGACGACGTCGCTGTCGATGCCGTCCGGGAGGCCGTCGACCTCCCCATGGCTCTGCGCCGTGGCTTCGTTCTCGTAGACGGTAGGTCGCTGCGCCGACTGCTCGTCGGCAGGATCGTCACGTGAATCCGTGGGCCCAGAGCCGTCACGAAGGTCGGTCCGCGCCTCGAAGACGAGGTTCGGTTCGACGCTGAACCCCTGCGAGAAGCCGTCAGGGTTGTCGAAGGTGAAGCGGATGCCTGTGACATCGGACGGCACGTCGGGTGGCGTCAGCGCAGCGGCGAACTCGGCGCGGCTCATCTGGAACGTCTCTGCGGTCGCACCGGTGCTGACCGTGGCAAGCGTGACCCAGGTGCCGTCGGCGCGCTGGTACTCGGCGGTCGCCGTGGTGTTCGGGGGGACCTGGGTCGGGGCGATCGCCACGATGTCGAACGCGTTCCAGAAGTCGTCGACCTGATCATCACGCCAGGTGTCCTCGACGACGATCTGGGTCGGGTCGACCTGCGCGACACCCGTCTCGGTCGTGGCGGTCAGGCTCGCGACGACGCTGTTGCCCGGTTCCACCGCCCCGCCGGGGGTGATCTGCTTGTCGAGGGCGACGCCGATCTGCGGGAAGTAGACGGCGATGTCGTCGGCGGCGGAGTCATCGGCCGTTCCCACATCGTTCGTGGCCGTCACGTCGATCGTGTTCGTGCGCTGATGCGTCGGCACCTCGGTGCTGACCAGCGAGAGTGCGGGTTCGATCGCGACGTCGATCGTCGCCGCGGTGTTCGCCGGCATGTCTCCGGTGAACTCGATCACGAAACCGGTGACGGTCCCCGGCGGCGGGGTCGGAGACGCGGAATCGGCGAAGGGGACCGGTGCCTGCGCGACCCCGTCGATGTACCAGGTGATCGTCGCCGCTGTCGCTCCCGCGGGGTAGTCGATGCCGGAGAGGAAGCCGCCGAAGACCATGTCCGCGTCGAAGAAGCCGAGGTCGGAGATCGTGAGACTCTCCACCGGGCCGTTCGAGGTGTTGGTCGCGGTGAGCTCTGCGAGCGCCTCACCACCGGCTGCGAGTTCGGCGGGGGTGATCGTCTTTCCCGCGAGCACATCGACCGTCAGGGGTCCGATCTCATACGGCGCGGTGGCGTCGTCGTTCGCCGTCGCGCCGCCGGGGGCGTTCACGGTGGAGGTGATGCTGTTGGTCACGGTGTCGCCGGTGGCGAGCGTGCTCCCGTCGTTGCGATCCGTCGACCGCTGGCCCACGGAGAACGCCGTCGAGGCAGCGGAATCGGACGCGATCGTGCCACCGGAGTACGTCAGGCGGACGCCGCCGACATCCGCCGGATCGACGCCTGCGGGAAGCGCCGGGGCCGCACCCGGCGTTCCCGACTGCCAGCTCCACGTGCCTGTCCCCTCGTCGTACACATAGGCGTCGACCTGCACCGCGGTCGCAGCCGGCGGCAGGGTGGTGGCCCCGAATCCCTGGAAGTCGACGATGCGGAACGGGTTGTCTGCGGACAGAGTCGTCGCCCCGTCGACCGCCGTGGTCGGCTCCTGGATCGCGAGCGTGTCGGCACCGATGTTCGACTGGTTCTGCGCGCCGATCGTGATCTCCGAGCTCTCTCCCGGATCGAACTGCTGCGAAGCCGGTGTCCAGCTCTTGCTGGCCTCGACCCCGATCACGGTGTCGACCGTGACGACCGCGTCGGCCGTGTCCGTGATCGTCGCCGGCAGATCGCCAGGGCCGTTGTCCCAGTCCGCCGCCGCCGTGTTCGTGACGGTGTCGCCGTTGTACTGCCAATCCGCCGGCAGATCGAGGGGGACCCGGAGCACGAGGCTCAACTTCAGCGTTCCACCCGCCTCGAGGCCTATCCCGCCATCCACCGGCTGCTGGAAGACGACCTGGAACGTGCAGTCGTCCGTGACCTCGACCGGTACGCCACCCTCTTCCACGCATCCCTCCGAGGTGACGGTGAGCGGCAGGTCGGAGGGAGTGTACGAGGAGCCGACGAACTCGAATCCCGCGAACTCGGCCGGGAGCGTATCGGTGAGTACGACGTTGAGACAGTCGACGTCGTCGCAGACCAGGTCGACCGTGTAGGTGAACTCGTCGCCCGGCCCGAGAGTGTCCTGCGTGTCCAGCCCATCGACGCGCTTGTCGATGCGGAGCGAGGACTCTGCCGCCTGTGCCGCGAGGGGCACGACGAGGCCGGCGCCGACGAGGGCGAACACCGCGACGAGGGAGAGGAGGAACTTGCGCAACCGGTTCTCGGTGGGCCGTGACGTCATCGACATGGTGCTCGTTTCGTGGGGAAGCCCGCAGGGGCAACGAAGGAGTGCTGGCCGCCGACGCCGTCTCGATGGATCAGTGGTGAGGCCGGGCCGGAGACCACGTGTTCATGTTCTGTGGAGTATAGGAGCGGGAGACCGTGCCGCTCTAGGGGGTGGCCTCCGGCCTCACCCACCCGGGGTGAGAAGTTCGGAGCCACAGCGGTGATCGTCACACGCGCCTCTGGTCAGGAAGCTCGGAACGCCGATCGATACTGGCTCGGCGTCGCACCGAATGCGCGGCCGAAGTGCTGGCGGAAGAGAGCCGCCCCTCCGAACCCCGTCGTCGATGCCACTGCATCCACCGGGAGCGAGGTGGCTTCGAGCAACTCGCGCGCCGCCGCGAGTCGCTGGGCGAGCACCCACTTCGCGACCGTCGACCCTGTGCGGACGCGGAAAGCCCGAGTGAACGAGCTGCGACTGAGATGTGCGCGGGCGGCGAGCACGTCGATCGACAGATCAGCCTCGAGGTTCGCCGCACTCCACCGCATCGCCTCGTCGATCGGGTCGCCACCGGCCTCCGGGATCGGCCTCTCGATGAACTGCGCCTGCCCGCCGGCCCGGTGCGGCGGTGCGACGATCCTCCGTGCGATGCGGTTCGCGACGTGCTGCCCCTCTCTCCGGGCGAGGAGGTGGAGGCAGGCGTCGATGCCGGCGGTGGCTCCGGCACCCGTGATGATCGCCCCCTCGTCGATGTAGAGCTCGTCGGGTTCCAGTGAGATGCGGGGGAACCGCTCCCGGAACACGTCGGCCCACTTCCAGTGCGTGGTCGCGGTTCGCCCGTCCAACACTCCGCTGTCGGCGAGAGGGAATGCGCCCAGGCACAGCCCGACCAGCTCGGCGCCGTCGTCGCGCGCATCGCGCAGCGCGAGCGACAGCTCGTCCGGCGCCGCGCGGTCGGGCTCACCCCACCACGGCACCACGACGACGTCGGCACCGCGCACGGCTTCGAGCCCGTGTCGCACGTCGATGTCGAAGTCGGCAGAGGTACGGAGCGTGCCCGCCCGCAGGGCCGCGACCCGGATCGGCCACGGATCGATCTCCCCGACGGGAGTCTCGCCACCCCACACGAGGGACGGGACGGAGAGGTGGAACGGGCTGATGCCGTCCACGGCGATCACGGTCACGCGGGGAGCGCCCATGCGTGTTCCTTCCTCCCGTGCGATGTGGACGAGCCGATCATGGCGACGCCTGACCCGAATCCGGCTGTTCAGAGCGGTTCGGGTCAACCAGACTACAGACGACCCCTGAGAGAGGACACCCGCCATGACCACGTCAGCCACACTCCGCACACTGAGCGGCATCGTCGACAGCCCCGCCGCACTCGCGACCTCGACCGTCGTGCTCATCGACTTCCAGAACACCTACACCCGCGGCGAGATGGAGCTCGAGGGATGGGACGCGGCACTCGATGCCGCCGCCGACCTTCTCGCGAAGGCGCGCCGCGCGGGTGCGACCGTGATCCACGTGCAGCACGATGGCGGCGTCGGTTCGGCATACGACATCCGCGACGACATCGGCGCGATCCACGAGCGCGTCGCTCCGAACGATGACGAAGCGGTCGTCGTGAAGACCGCTCCGAACTCCTTCGTCGGCACCGAGCTGGGGGATCTCATCGACGCAGCCGGCCACGAAGACGTCGTCATCGCCGGATTCATGACACACATGTGCGTCAATTACACGACCGAGGGCGCCTTCCTTCGGGGAAACCGTCCGACTGTCGTCGCTGCCGCCACCGCGACACGGAGTCTCCCCTCGGTCGTCGGCGACGTGTCGGCCGCGCAGCTCCACCGCGCAGCTCTCGCCGGCATCGCCGACCTCTACGCGACCGTGGTTCCGACTGCTGCCGACCTCTCCTGACGATCCTGGAACGACTCCCCACGCGACGGACTGACACGCTCGCGACGAAGGCCCGGTTCCCTGAGAGCCGGGCCTTTTCCGCACCCAGCGGCGATCTTTATTTTGAATGACTCAAAATAACGTGGTACGGTCGTAGGGAACCGAAAGACCGAATCGACCTTCCTCACGTCGACATCCGACAGCTCTCAGGGAAGGCGTCCGGTCGGCGGATCGCGCGCCGCCCATCGGGGGCACTTCGCCCCAGGGGTGTTTTGCGCGCCCACCACGCATGATCTGGTGCACCCGCATCCGACTGCGCCCGGAAACAGAGGAGAGGAACCGCTGATGGAGGAGACCCGAACCGGTTGGAAGCAGAATCCGGTGTTCAGCTCGATGCCGCACTCGATGGGCCGTGGCTCACGTGAGGACATCGTCTGGGAGGCACTCGACCGCGTGAACGGCAAACCGGTACCCACGATGGGTGCCATGCAGGCCGCCATGGGGAACGAGGCCCAGATCCGTATCGTCCACGATGTGATCCGCGCCTACCTCGACGCGCACGGCCTCCGTGACACCAGCGAGCTGGGCGCGCGCGCCGGGAGGTCGGCATGAAGAGGAGGGCCGAGGCGGAACTGACCCTGCACATCCGCTCTTCCGAGCTCTGCAGCTTGCCGACGGCCCCGCTGGGTGCCGACCAGTTCGTCGCGCAGCTCAGCTCGGTCGGACTCGGCAGCACCTCGTACGTCATCGGGCGTCGTGATCCGCGGGCGCCCGAATGGATCGTGCTCGACTACGCCACCGGTGGACACGAGCGAGTGTGGCGGCAGACTCGACCCCACTCCGACGGCGTCCTCATGTATGCCCTCGTCGAAGACGATTCTTCGAGCGGCTACGTCACCGTCGCATGACGCAGGGTGAGCAGCAGGGTCTAGGACGAGGGTCACCCCTACAGCACGACCACCGACCCGGAACGTGAGCGGGCAGCCCGTAGCGCGACGGCACCCAACGCGCCCGTTGCCAGGATGCGCGTCAGGATCATCACGTTGACGACCAGGATCATCGCGTTCTGGTCGGACACGCCGCCCGACATGATGGCGACCTCCATCAGAGACCCCAGCACCACCGCGGCGAGCGCGATCGCGGGAACGAACCGCCAGGGCTTCACCAACGGACTGCGCAGCACCCCGGCGACGATCGCACCGCTCAACCCCAGCTTGACGAGGGCGTTCACATAGAGCGGCGCCGCCGAGGTGAAGTCGAATGAAGCTGCCAGCACCGGCGGCCCCACGGGGAGCCAAGCCGCGAGGAGGAAGAGCGAGACGATCGCGGCGTTCGGCAGCTGAACAGTACCGTCGCGGCGCGCGGCACCGACACCGGCTGCAACGAGCGCGAGGCTGAAGGCCACGGTCGCCGTGGTCGAGATCACGACGAGAACGTCCACGACGAGAGAGCCGGGAAGGCTGCGGAACGCGACCAGCAGCGCCGAGACGATGAACAGCGCTCCCGATGCCAGCCACCACGGCGACCACCGCGACGATGCGCCTTCGATCGCGATCACCGGGGAATCAGGTCCACTCATCACTCACCGCTTCATGCTCAGGGGTAGGTCCTGCATCCACCTTCTCAGACACCCGAGGCGTCAAGGGAAGGGATGACGGCTCGGCGGCATGGCACCCTGGGTCATGCCCTCGTCCGTCCTCGAACACCGAAAGCGTCGTGATCTCCGGTGAATATCCACGTCACGGACGTCGATCCGCGAAACACCGCTCATCTGCTCCAGTGGAACAGCACCCTGCGCGACGGCTACGCGGTCGGGCGTCAGAAGGTGTGGTCTCGCAGCGACGCTGCGACGCGCCTGCAGTTCCAGAACCCGCATCCGACCCGCCGCTCGGTGCTGCTGCTCGCAGAGATCGACGGGGTTCCGGTCGGCGCAGCCGAAGCGCACGTGCATCCCGGCGAGCCGGCCGACGTCGAGATCGCCGTCCTCGACGCCTTCCGCCGCAGCGGGGTCGCCCGTACGCTGCTCCACGCCGTCCGGGACGCGCTTCGCGATACCGCGACGCTGATGCGCACCGAGACGTACTCCGATGTCGGAGTCGCTTTCGCGCGTTCCGAGGGTTTGTGGGTCGGCGTTCGCGAGAGCCGGCAGGTGATCGATCTCCCTCTGTCTGAGGACGCGTTCGACGGACTCCCCGGTGCTCCGTCCGATGTCGAGGTTCTCTCGTGGGTGGGCGGGTGTCCCGATGAACTGCTCGAAGGGTGGGCCCGGCTTCGCACTCACATGTCCCACGACGTGCCGATGGGCGACCTGACCCGCACCACCCTGCCCGCCGATGTCGCGGCCGTGCGCCGGAACGAGGAGCGCATGTCCGAACAGGGGTATGCCCTGGTGCGGAGCGTGGCGCGCCTCGACGGGGAAGCCGTGGGCTACACCGAGATCCTGCTCTCGCGGCCGGATCCGACGATCGTGCTTCAGGACGACACCTTCGTCGAGGAGCGCGTTCGTGGTCGCGGCATCGGCCGCGCGCTGAAGATCGCCAACCTCCGCCGACTCGCGAGCGTCCCGGAGAGCGCCGGCTCGCTGTTTCTGCAGACCTCCACGGAACTGACGAACGAGCCGATGCTCGCACTCAACAGCTCGATCGGGTTCGAGGAGGCAGACGTGCTCACCGTGCTCGAGGGCCCGCTGGGCTGACATCCGTCGCGCATTCGAGAGCGGGATTGGGCGTCCGCCGGCCGCCGTGGGGACGGCGGCCAACGAACGAAGCGCAGCACCCGTCGAGGCGCGATCTTGGGGACGATCGCTGTGACGGTGGGGACCGTCGGGAGTGCTGTGCTGTCGCCATCAGAAGGCGACGATCAAACGGTATCCACTCCCCGGCCGTCGCGGTGAAATATCAGTGCGCACTCAGTCCGGCGTGAGGTCGTCGAGCACGTACACGTAGAGGTCGCCGACGATCTCTGCCCCCTCATGAGCCGCTTCGTCGTCGACCGCTTCGAGAAGCTCCGCGATCGCATTGCTCACCATCGCTGCATTGCGCTCACGCCCGAGGTGCGTGAATCCGAGCACGAGGGCGGGGCGCTTGGCGGCGTGCATCGCCTCTAGATACTGATTCCGCGAGAAGGAGGCGAGCTGCTGGAAGAGGTTCCAGGTCAACCCGGAGGCGACGCGGTGGTCGACGAGCGGCGCGCGCCAGGCCGTGATCGC
This sequence comes from Microbacterium sp. MYb54, assembly GCF_002979515.1. Classification (GTDB taxonomy): domain Bacteria; phylum Actinomycetota; class Actinomycetes; order Actinomycetales; family Microbacteriaceae; genus Microbacterium. The sequence goes on from NZ_PCPA01000010.1 coordinate 19,157, forward strand.
GTGCTCTGCCGCCACGCGGAACTCCCGGCGCTCGTTCGGGGTTGCGCGCGCGATGCCCAGGGTCGCCGCCAGAGTGGACAGCCCCGCGCACTCCGCCACGATGGCCGCGAGCCACGCATCCGTCGGGGTCGCCACGACCGACGACTTGTGCGCATGCGCCTCGACCAGATGCTGCGCCGTCAGGATCGAGATCGCCTCGCGCACGGTGTTCGGGGCGACATCGAGCTCCTTCGAGAGCTTCGAGACCTTCAGCGCCGCGCCCGGCGGCAGGTCGCCGATCTCCATCTTCGTGGTCAGCGCCTCCACCACGGATTCCAGTCGCGTCGGGACGGGTCGGGGAGCGGCCAGCTCCTTCCGGTCGACGAGATCCAGGATCTCGACCGACATGAACGAGGAAACGCCCGCGCGCGGATCCGAATCGGCGCTACTCACTCGGGGAGCCGCCATTCGCCGGTGAGCGCCGCACGCAACCGCTCGACGGTGGTGATGCGGAAGATCTCGAAGACCGCGTCGCGCGCCGCATCGCCGTCTCGGGCTCGGAGTGCGCTCCGAAGCGGCTCGACGAGTGCGCGCTGCTGGTCTCCGAGCCACTGCGGTAGCGGCCGATCCTGAACCGAGCGGCTCAGGTGCAGGACGAGATTGCGATCGAGGATCTCGGTGACGACCGCGTTGTCGGCCAGCTCGATCACCCCGACCCACAAAGCGAACCAGAGCCGCAGCCCATCGGGCATCCCGCCGCGGGTGAGGTCGGAGTCCAGGATCGCCTGCACTCTGGCGTCGAGAGAAGCCAGCTGGTCGTCGGTCAGGTTCGGAACCACCTTCGCCGCCGCATACGCGACCAGCGCCCCGGCGGCCTCGGCTCGATCCGCCTGCGCCTGCAGATCGATGGGAGCCACCCGAGTGAAGCGGTTCGAGCTCATCTCCACCAGGCCCACATCGGCGAGCCGGATGAGCGCCTCCCTGATCGGTGTGCGGGAGACTCCGTACTCGGCCTGAAGATCCTGATCGCGGATCTCCTCGAGCGGCGCCAGACGCCCCGTCACGATCTCCTGCGCCAGGCGGGCATAGACCTGATCACGGATCAACGTGCGCGGACGGGCCTTCGTCGAAGGTTTCGGCTCGTCCGTCATAACGGCCAGACTAGCCAGCGGCCTTTCGTTTGTCTCGGTTCTGCCGGTGCGGACCGCCGCAAGCGGCAAGGGCCGCACCGATCACCGTCCGGGAGTGCGAACGAGAGAGCGCCGCGCGCGCTTCACTATGTAGGCCGTTGCCGCGGCGTCGCTTTCCCCGGCCCATCGGTCGCAGAGCTCGACGGCCCAGTCAGGGCGGGTCTTCGCGGCGTCGTTGATCCAGTTGGCGACGGAGTCCTGCACCGAGCGAGAGGGGTCGGCACGCAGCGGATACAGGATCGCTTCGCCGCGTTCCGGATGCTCCTTGAGTGCGCCGATATGCGCTGCCCACACGCCTCGTGGCCGCAGCGCTTCGCTGGCGAACCGGCGCACACGCTCAGACGGATCACTCGTCCATCCGGTGAGGATGTCGATGCTGGCTCCGAGATCGGTCACGAGCACCGGACGAGCCGCCATCCATACCCACTCGCGAACGGCGAAGTGCTCGTCATCGGCGAACCGCCGGAGTCGATCGAGCAGCACGGGCGGGGCGCTAGGACGCGCGGCGATGAGGAAGCACGCCCACCCGCGCACGGTGTCGGAGGGATGGCCGGCAACGTACTCGAGCTCGGCGGAATCGAGTCGGGTTGCCAGGGCGGCTCCGATGCGCGCCATCCGCTTGAGGATGCCCAGCTGCTGCGCCTCGGCGGCTTCGGCGAGCAACGCGTCGTCTGCGTCGGGGAACACTGTGCGGAGCAGGATCGTGTGGTCGATGGCGAGGGCTTCGGTGAGCGTGCGCGACGATGCGGTGCCCGTGTTGAGCGCCCCCAGGTGCGCCGCGTCGATGTCGGCCAGAGTGCGTGCGCCTCGTCCGCTCGCCTGGCTACTCACCGGCGAGGTTCTGCTGCAAGGCGGCCAGGACGAGCGCTGCGCCGTCGCGCTCCACAGCGCTGATCCCGACTCCGAGCTGTCGCAGCCAGCCTGCATAGACGGGCACCAGCTCGGCGATGAGCTGCTCGCCCGCACGGGTCGCGAGGAGCGTGTGCGTGCGCCGGTCGGTCAAATGAGGGCGGCGCTCGATCAGCCCGTCACGCTCGAGCCGATCCAGGAGCCCGGTGACCGTCGCGGAGGTCACGGCAAGCCGAGTCGCGAGCAGCCGCGGCGTGATCCCCGACTCGGCGGAGACTGCCAGGAGCGCAGCCATCCGGCCCTCGGAGAGATCGTGTCGGGCGAGCATCTCCGCGCACGCGGCGTCGATCCGGCGCGCGGTCGTCAGCACCGTCATCACCAATCGTGCGGCATCGTCGTCGCCGAGCCGCGACAGCAGAAGCTCTTGCTTGATCCCCACCGCATTCGTCATCGATCAGAGATTACTAGGCGGCTAACGATATTGGCAAAGCGCATCCTGAATGTCGCGTTCCGGAGGAGGTGTCGATTTCGGGGATTCCCGTTCGACGTCATGATGAGAGGGTCTCGACACCCTCACGGAAGACGAACTGGTCGAAGGATGGGGCGTGACCCGCTGATGGTCACCCGAGCTGGTAGACGTTCTCCGGCGTGAGGAGCTCGGTCACCGGCGTGAGCAGGTTCGGTCCGAGGTCGGACTCGCCGTCGACGTCGGAGTTCACGAACGCGACGAGCGTCATCTCCTTCTCGGGGAGATAGATCGTCACCGTCTTGTACCCGGGGAGTCCGCCATTGTGGCCGATCCACCCGTCGAGCCGGAAGAGTCCGAGCCCGTAGCCGGAGTCCTGGTCCTCAGGCGAGAGCGGCGTCACCGCCAAGCGCTCCTTCTGAAGCTCCGGCGACAGCAGCTCGCCCGTCGCGAGGGCGGGAACCCACACCTTCAGGTCATCCAGATCGGAGATCATCGCCCCGGCGGCCCATCCCCACGAAGGGTTCCAGTCCGTCGCAACAGCTTTCGAGCCGTCGATCGTCTGCTTCGTGTACCCCTGGGCATGCGGTTCCGGGAACTCGGCGGCTTCAGGGAGGAACGTGTGGTCGAGGCCGAGCGGCTCCGTCACCTCGACTCGAAGCACCTCGGACAGAGGCGCACCGGTGATCTTCTCGATCGCGAGGCCGATCAGGATCGTGTTGGAATTCGAGTACTCCACCACGGTGCCGGGCTCGTCGTGCAGCGGCTTGTCCTTGATGCCCTCGATCAGGCTCTGCGGTGTCAGCGTCGCCAGCGGATCGGCCAGGTAGGCGCTCTGCCAATCGGTGTCGTTCGTGTAGTCCGGGATACCCGAGGTCATGCCGGCGAGGTTGCGCAGCGTGATCCTGTCGCCCTCGGCGATGCCGTCGACGTACTTCGAGATCGGGTCGTCGAGCGACACCTCGCCATCGTCCACGAGGCGAAGCAGCGCCGTCACGACGAAGGTCTTGGTGACGCTGCCGATGCGGTGGTTCAGCGCGGGGGTCATCTCGGTCTTCTTCTCGACATCGGCGAGACCGGCCGACGAGACGTACTCGCCGTCCGGACTCCAGATGGCGAGCGTCACGCCCGGCATATCGTGTTCGGTGATCGCGTCGTCGAGGATCCGGTCGAGCTTCTTCACCGTCTCGGCGTCGAACGATCCGGAACTCGTGGAAGACGTCGCGGAGGGGGCGGGCGAAGCACACGCGGCGAGCGCGAGAGCCGAGGTGCTGAGCCCGACGGCGGCGAGAGCGAGAGCGAAGCGAGGGCTGGGGGTGCGTGAGGTCACGAGACGCCTTCTATGGGGGAGAGGGTGGACTCTCATCGTCTCGGGGGTGGATGCTCGCCACATCGGCCACGGGTAGGGGCGAGGTGATACCGCGGATGGACGTTTCACGACCCGTTCGGCGGCGCATCGTGCTGAGGGATGAACATCGCTTGGTGACAGGAGGAAGCCACGGCTCGCGACCCTCGGATCGCCCCGGGTCGTGCGTTCTTGCTGCCATGAACGTTGCTTTCACGCAGGGACGTGTTGCTGCGTGCGCAGTGTCCGGTAGAGCTCGCATCTGTCGAGGAGCTCATCGTGTGCGCCGACGTCCACGATGCGGCCATGCTCCATGACGATGATCTTGTCGAAGTCGCGCACCTCCGCCAAACGATGGGAGGCCATGACGATGGTCTTCGACCCTGCACGCTCCCGCAGTAGCGACGACAGTCGCTCGGCGGAGATGGCGTCGAGGCTCGATGTCGGTTCGTCGAGGAGCAGCATCCCGCGGTCGGAGAGCAGCGCTCGGGCAACACCCAGCCGCTGCCGTTCGCCCCCTGAGAGGTTGCTTCCGGACACTGCCACAGGTCGGTCGAGGACATCACCGCCCATGCTGTCGAACAGCCCCACGTCCCCCAACGCCCGCAAGAGCGCGTGATCCGGAAGCCCGCGCCGCTCGATGTCGAGATTGTCTCGAACGGTTCCTCCGACCGGCGGCGAGTTCTGCGGCACCCACGCCATATGAGCTCGATAGTCGCCGAGCGAGCTGTCATGAGCCGGTACTCCACACATTCGTATGGTGCCACTGCTGGGTTCGTGGAACCTCTCGAGAAGAGCGAATACGGTGGACTTCCCAGACCCGGACGGGCCCACGAGAGCGACGTGCTCACCTTCCCGGATAGTGATGTCGAGCGGCCCGATGCGAGTAGCTGGCCCGGCCGACGCCTGCGGGTACTCGAAAGTGACGTTCTCGAGTTCGATGAGAGTCTCGCCGCCACGCCTGACATCGGTGTGATCGCCGCCCGACAGGAGATCGCTCTCCTGCGGCGCAGAGACAATCTCATCGACACGGTCTATCGCCGCAAGTCCCGTCTGGATGCTCACAAACGTCGAACCGACCTGAGAGACCGGTCCGACCATCATCATCAGGTACATCATGAACGCGATCAGCCCTCCGAGCGACAGGCTCCCCTCAGCCACTCGGACGCCACCCAGAGCAAGCGTGATGATGAGGAGTGCTTGGGTGGCGAGGGTCATGACTGGTTGCATGTATGCGCCCAACCTCGCCACCTTGATGGCGTTCGCCCTAACCTCGCCGGCGTCGGCTGCGACGAGGGAAAGCTGCTGTCCACTCACTCCGTAGGCTCGGATCAGCGGCAGCGCAGTCAGCGTGCGTTCGAAGCTGCCTGCCAGCGTCGCGGTGGCCGCCTGAGTTCTCCCGGACGCCGAGCGCACCAGCCGCCCCATGACGGTGGACAGCACCGTGGCAACAACGGTGATCACCAGCGACAAGGCGAACAGAATCGGGTCGATCGTGGCCATGAGGACGGCCGCGACCGCGAAGGTGACGACCGCAGCGAGGAGCTTGAATACACCCGTCGTCAGAACGGATGATGATGCGGCCGTGTCGGAGATCATCCGGGAGAGAAACTCACCCTGCGGCACCCGTTGCAAGTGACTCATTGGCAACGACAGGATGCGTGCCGACACGCGTGTCCGCAGTTCGAGGATGAGATCGTGTGCCGTGCGAGCAAGAGCATACGACTCCACTCCGGCGAGCAGCGCCTGAGCGACAACCACCGCAGTCAGGATCAGCACCGCAGGAAGCGGGACCGATCCAGAAGTCAAGGCATCGAACATCCTCTGCAGCAGCAGCGGTTGGGCAAGACCCAGCGCTGCCCCGAAGAGGGACAACGCCACAAGTCCGCCGAGCCGCCAACGATGGCGGCGGATGAAGGCTCGGAGGGTGCTGCTTCGGATCATCGCTGGGCGTTCCTGGTCGCGACCACTGCGGCGATGACAATGGTGACGGTGAAGAGGCATCCCATGCCCAAGAACGTGATCACGATGTCGCCCCACGGAATGGCCCCGATCGCGGTAGCCATCTTCGCCGGGTCTTGCGCAAGGTACCGCCATGCGATGAAGGCAAACGCGCCAGCAAGCAGCACACCGCTGGACACGATGAGAACGAGGGCTTCTGAGAGCAGTGTGCCTATCGTTCGAGCGCGGGATATCCCGAGCAGGCTCAGGAGTCGGAACTCGCCCCGCCGATTCATGACGGACGCGGTGAGGCCTTGGATCATGGCGACGATGGCGAGACCATAGATGGTGCCGAACAAGGCGATGTTGCCGGTGGCGGCGTTGCTCTGGCGAAGCTCGACACGCGTCTGGATGAACTCGTCTTTCGTCATCGTCGGGGCGAGGTCGTCGACGCGCGCGGTGATGTCGGAGACGGCGGCGGAGTCCGCGCTCACGAACACACGGATGTCCCACACCTCCGGGTCCAGGGTCTGCAGCATCCCCCAGTCGACGAGGAGCCCGGTGTATATCCGGGAGGTGATGACGGCCGTCACGGTGAGGGTGGCCGTCTCCCCGTTAGGCGCTTCCACCGTGACCGTGTCGCCGACTGTGTCGCTCTCGCGTGTGGAGACGACGCCTGTGTCCCCGGCGTCAGCGAAATCACCCGACTTCACTTCGGTCTCGAAGACGTTCTGGTAGGCGTCGAGATCTACGAAGTTGAAGACCGTGAGGAAGGTTCCGTCCGCGCGCCCCTGTTCGATGAGCCTGGTTGTTGCTGCGGAACGCATCACCGCGTCCACGCCCTGCATACTCCCGATGTCGCCGGTGACCGTGTCGGCATCCTTGACGGTCGACGGCTCGACGATGAGGTCGGCATCGAGTTTGGATTCGTAGTCAGCCTGCATGATGGCTTGGTCGGGCCCCGCACCGATGGCGAACCCACCCATGACGCCCATCAAGATGAGCAGCGGGAGGACGTTGGAGGCGAACCGTCGCGAGTCGCGGGAGGCGCGCTGCGCGACGAGGACACCGGAGCCGCCGATCAGGGGCCTGAGGAGCCAGCCCAACGCTCGCGCGACCACCGGAACGAGAACAGGAGCGAGCGCGCCGAGGGGGAAGATGATCAGCAGCGGGACGATGATGGAGGCGACAGGGTTCTCGCTCCCGGTGTCCGGCATGAAGATGAGGAATGCGGCGAGCCCAATGACAGATGCGGCCGCGATGACGATACGAATCGCGCTCATCTTCTTGCCCTGTGTGCCCGTCGCAGACGCCTCGAGGGCCGCGAGAACATCGTTGGTCTGCTTGGAGCGAAGGCTCAACCAGGCGGCGACCATGGAGCAGAGGATCATCCCTGCCGCGACCAGGCTCAGTGTGAGGATCGGGAAGCCGAAGTCCACCCGCAGGGTCTTCCCGAACACGCCCACGGCCTGGAGCAGGAGGTAGAAGGGGTGGGCGAGCAGGCCACCGACGAGGACACTCGGAATCACGACCAACGTGGCGAAGACGAACGCTTCACCAGTCACCATCACCCGAATGCGCAACACGCTCGCTCCTGCGAGCCGAAGCTGGCCGAGTTCTCTGCGCCGCAAGGCGAGCATGTTCCGAAAGCCCAAGTAGACCAGCACGAGTGCGATGACCACCGTGGTGAAGCACATGACCTGCAGGATGCCCTGCGATGCGCTGACAGCAGCCCGTACGACGCGTGCATCGAACTCCGACATCGAGTCGATCTGGACCGCCTGCCCGCTGGCAAGGCCGGTGAATAGGACCATCTCCGCAGTCGCGACGACCGTGGCGATACTGAGAAGGATGGCGACCCCGACATATGCCGTTCGATGACGACGCACGAACGCCAGAGAGACGGGCAGCTGCTGAGCCACAGTCATCGCGCGGCGCTCTCCAGCCCCGTCATACGAGAGCTGACAGCCTCCGCAGTCGGGGCATCCATCGTGTCCACGAGGCGCCCGTCGACAAGGAACAGGACCCGGTCGGCGTATGCCGCGATCTGGGGATCATGAGTGACCATGACAACCGCAGTGCCGACGTCCCGGAACTGACGGAGCTGATCCATCACCAGGAAACCGCTCTTACGGTCCAGCGCTCCGGTCGGTTCATCGGCGAAGATCACGCGCCTGGTCTGAGCGAGGGCACGTGCGATGGCCACGCGTTGCTGCTGCCCACCGGAAAGCTCTGCCGGGTACGACTTGACCTTCTCAGAGAGCCCGACGTTGGCCAGGGCATTCACGGCCTGCTCACGCGGTATCGCCGCTCCCCCGAAGAGGGAGGGCAGTGTGACGTTCTGCAGCGCTGTCAGAGCATCGATGAGATTGAAGCTCTGAAAAATGAACCCGAACTCGTCACGTCGGAGAAGATCGAGCTGACGTTGCTTCGCGGTGGTCAGTTCCGTGGCATCGAAGGTGACGGATCCCGCTGACGCGCGGATGAGACCGGCGAGACAGTAGAGGAGGGTGGACTTCCCGGAGCCGGACGGGCCCATGATGGCGGTGAACGAACCAGGCTCGAATGCGCAGCTGACACCGTCAAGCGCGAGGGTTTCCACCCGCCCGTTCGAAAACGTGTGCCCGAGTGCGGTTGCTGTGAGCATGTGCTGCCCTTTCGTAGAAGAAGCGTGGGACGCGCGTCGCCGCGCGCCCCACACGTCCGTGTATCAGTTCGGTCCGCAGGAGATGCTGATACCGCTGTTGTCGCCGTCACACCACATGCTGATGCCGGATCCGAAGACACCGACCTCAGGCCCGGACTCGTTCGACAGGCCCTGCAGAGAAAGCAATGCGCTCATTGTGTTCACCTCCTTCCATGTCATCGTCAAGTGGTCTGGGAAGAGTCACCGGGAACCAGTCGTCCGGGTTCTCTTCGAATAAGGCGAGGAGCGCGCCGACGTAGCCGGCAGCTCCCGTGGAGTAGTCCGCGGAGAGGTGGTATCCGTTGTCTCCGAGCATCACCAGCGCGTCAGGGTCGCTCCCGCGGAAGAGGAAGTTCTCGGCGGTGAAGGACATCAACCGGACCCGTTCGCTGTCCGCAGTAGGGAGCGGAGCCGACAGGAGCGCGCAGGCGATGCCAGCGGTCCCCCGGAACAGGCCGCCGTTCATGCTGATGATGCCGTCGACCGTCTGAGCGAGTCGTGCGATCTCGTCCCGGTAGTGGGTCGGCGCGCACTGTGCGAGAGCGAACGCGATCCCCACTGCACCCTCCGACAGGTAGCCGTAGGAGACACGCGAATAGTCCACACGAAGGGTGCCGTTGTCCGATTCGGTGAGCTGCTGCAGCTCACGCTGGAAGCAGAGGTGCATCAGGTGATCCCAGGAGGCGTCCCCGGTGACTTCCGCGAGCTGGCGGCAGACCAGTCCGACGCCCGACCACCCGTCGAACAACCCGATGGTGTTACCGGTTTCCGAGTGAGGGCTACGGAGGTCCGCTTCGCCCGCTACACGGGCGGCGAGCAACGCGGCGTATCGGTCGAGCATGTCGCGAGCAGCGCCTGTGTCCGCGAAGGCAGCATCGCACAAAGCGAGGATCGTGCCTGCCAAGCCGCTCCGCACGGATAGGTCATGTCCGGGGTCGGCGCTTACCGCTCCCGCCGCGAGGATCACTTCAGCGGTGTCAGTGTCGCCGAGCTGGGCGAGTGCTGCGGCGATACCTACGGTTCCGCGGAGGAGACCGTGGAACGGGATGTCGTCCACTTCTCGAAGGCGCGCGCTCAACCACATACGGTCTTGCGTGACGTCGCGGCCGGCTCTCGCGAGCATGAGGATCACGCCTGCGGCTCCCGTCTCGATGTTCAGCAGGGCGCCAGCTCCGTCTACGAACTGTGTCGCGTCCCCGGGGAATCGGCGGGGTCCGTCATGTCGTGTCCCTTCGATGCCGTTGCACACCTGCTCCAAGAGTTGTCTACCGGGGGTAAGAGCAAGGCCTGTGGCGTGGCGGTACGGGTGCGATGTTGCCATCGCGGCCGGGGGCACAGCGCCGACCAACGTGTTGACGACTCCGGCGACGTCTTCCGGGAATTGCTCCGCAACCTTCTGTGCCCGGTAGGTCAGCACGGACGGGTCGAACGCCCCGGCCAGCGACGGCCAGAACAAGTGCAGAACAACGGCAGCGAGCGCGTACCTGTCGCGGTCACGGTTCGAAGTCTGCGCGTGGGGAATGAAGCCCGGGGTACCGATACTCCCGGCCGCCGAGGCATCGATCTCACGGGAGGCTTCGAGGTCGATGAGTCGGACACGGTCGCCGTCGACCAGGATGTTCTTCGGCTGCAGGTCGAGGATGCACCAGCCTGCATCATGGATCTGATCGACCGCGGTGATCACCTGCCGGGCGAGTGGCAGAGCTCGTGCGGCGTAGTCGGCGAGGACAGGTTCTTCCGTGCTGAACGGATAGTTGCTGGCTGCCCAGGACTGGAGCGTGAGCCCGGGAATGTACTCCTCGACGAGAAACTCATGGTCGCCGATGACCCTGTAGTCGATGGCGTTGACGACGGCGCTCACTCCCGCGAGCTCCTTCAGAGCCCGGTATTCGCTACGCAGACGCGACGTGGCGTCGGTGGAGTCCGAGCTGTACGCCGACCATCGTCGCGCCTCCTTCAAGACGACCTGACTCGATCCGGCGTCAGCAAGGTACACACCACCGGCATTGCTGAAATGCAAGCTGGAGCGCACGAGGTACGGATGCAGGAGTTCTTCCAGCTCCCCGGGCGTCGGGCTGAGTCGGTCCTCGACAAGTTCACGGATCAGGGCCGGGGGATTCACGAAGCTCGGCAGCGTGAAGACGGCGGCGCGACTGTCGTGAACCTTCTCTCCGTCCGGGGCCTGGATGGCGTAGCCCGCAGAACCGTCCGCGTGCTCGAAGCGGTCCAGGAAGAAGGCGCCGTAGCGGAAGTAGACAGGGCTCTCGCCGAACTTCACATCCGACAGAATGTATGGACCGTCGAATCCGCGAAGAGCCTCATCGAACAGCGGTAGGAGTTCGCAGAATTCTTCATCGGTGCGGGGGAAGACAGTGACGAACTTGCCTGCCGTCCCACGGTTGGCGTACTTCATGCTGGTTCGGCGCAGTTCGGTCTCGTCGGAGAGGTGCCTGAAGGGGACACCGCGCTCGACGCACACGTCGCCAGCGATGCGGAGGGTATCCCTCGCCTGCTCCGGGCGGGTGCTGATGTGTATCTTCCACCCCTGGCGTGGAAGCTCGACGCCCTCGTTTGGGTGGAGCGCTATCCACGGACCGAACCGCGAGAGCGACCAGGCGGCGTGCGCGGCGTGCGAGAAGAGACGGATCGGCGCAGCAGCGGCTGACTGCTCGTAGTACGCCTCGCCGGGCGTGCAGTGCTGCAACCGCAGCATGGAGCGATTGCGGTACATCAGGCATCACCCGGCTGACCGAGCCCCGCAACCAGCATCGGGTCCTTCACAGAGACCTCGAGCGGTGACGATGCCTGACATCGACTGACTGCCATGGCATCTCCTTCCGCTGCATTGCTAGCTGGCTGCCTCCTCGTGGTGGGTGGCGCCTGACGTCCATCGAATCTCAGCCGTGGCGACCCGCACGATGGGCCCTGCCCCACTCTTCGAGGTAGGGCTGGCCATACCTTTCGGTGCCGCTGGCGATGGCCGGCGCGGGGGATCCCTAGGCTGGACCCATGACAACGGCGGGTCACGTGTGGGAGGCGATGAAGTTGCCTCCGTGGCGCTTCGTTCTCAGCCGCTGGCCGTGGCGTGCACTCATCTATCTGATGCTGAGTGTGCTCATCGGCGCGATCCTCGTCCCGCTTGTGATCTTCACATTCCTACTGCTGCCGTTCTGGGGTCTCGTCCTCGGATCCGTGGAGCGCCGACGCACGCGCCTCCTCGGGTTCCCGGTGCAGACGAGCGACCACGCCACGGTCGATGCCAGCGAGCGTCACCACTGGATGAACATCCGCCTCACCGAACGTGCGACATGGCGCGAGACGCTGGCGCTCTTCTGGGATCTCGTCTGCGCTCTCGTCGCGCTCATCGTGCTGTTCTTCGAGACCATCACGCTTCTGGCGCTCGGCATGATCGCTGTCGCCGGCATAACCGGACCGACACCGACCCAGTTCTTCGGAGACGCCGAGGGCGTCATGACCCCTACAAACTGGTGGCCGGTCGCGCTCGTAACCCTCGTCGTGCTGGCCCTCTTCGGCTACCTCAACGCGTGTGTCGCCACCGGACAGGCATGCGTGCTGCGACTCCTGTGTGGGCAGAGAGCGCGCGGCGTCGATGCGAGCGTTCAACGTCTCATCAACTCTCGCCGTGCTCTCGCCGAGTCGTCAGACGCGGAGCGCCGTCGCATCGAACGGGACCTGCATGACGGCGTACAGCAGGAACTCATCGCGCTCGGTGCACGGCTGGGGATGATCGGCCTCGAGGTCGATGAGCTTGCCGCGCGAGGTACTGACACCACTCAGCTATCACAGGCGGTCGACGATGCACAGGTTCAGGCGGAGCATGCGATGACGACCCTTCGTGACACGGTCCGCGGGATCCACCCTTCAGTACTCACCGATTACGGACTCCGTGCGGCCCTCGAGGAGCTCGCTGAGCGCAGCAACATTCGCGTGACGCTCGAAGGGAACCCCAGCGTCCGTCTCCCCGCCGCCCATGAGACCACCGTCTACTATCTGGTCACTGAGGCGCTCACTAACATTGCCAAGCACGCCTCCGCCTCTTCCGCAGTGGTCGCCACCGGCACCGATGGGACGACGTTCACCGTCTCCGTGACCGACAACGGAACAGGCGGCGCCGACGAACGGAACGGAACCGGGCTTCGAGGGCTCGCAGAGCGCGCTGAAGCTCTCAACGGCCGCCTGCAGGTTACAAGCCCCGCCGGCGGACCCACCGTCCTGCGAATGGACCTCCCCCTGCCTGATGAAGAAGGAGACGCGTCGCGTGCGAATACTGATCGCTGAGGATTCAGCGCTGCTGCGTGAGGCACTCATCGCTCTGCTCGAGCGGCTGGGTCATACGGTGGTCGGCGCCACCGAGACAGCCCCCCAGCTGGAGGATGCGTTCGCGGGTCTGGACAGTGCGCCCGACATCATCATCACCGACGTCCGCATGCCGCCGGGAAACAAGGACGATGGACTTCAAGCTGCGCTCCGCATCCGTGAGAAGCACCCGCACCAGCCGATCCTCGTGCTTTCGCAGTACCTCGCGGACACGAACGCACGCCGTCTCCTCACACTGCCCGAAGGGGCTGTCGGGTATCTGCTGAAGGACCGCATCAACCGGGTGCGCGACTTCGCCGGCGCACTGCAGAACATCGCCAGCGGGGGAACGACCATAGACCCCCACGTGGTCCAGCACCTCCTCAGCACAGCGCGCCCCGGGCCCCTGGACACGCTCACCCCACGCGAGACAGAAGTCCTCGTCCTCATGGCGGACGGCCAATCGAACGCCGCCATCGCCGAGAAACTCGTGCTCAGCGATCCCGCGGTCGGTAAGCACGTCGGCCGTATCTTCCAGAAACTCGGCCTGAGCCCCGTAGACGAGAACCGGCGTGTGAAAGCAGTGCTCACGTACCTGCAAGCATCGCGCACCCCCTGATCTCCCCGACAGCACCGCAGAAAGAGGCACGATGTTCCAGGAAAGGCTCACGCTCCAGACGCGCCCTGCAGCAGAACTCAGTGAGCGCCAGCGCTCCCTCCTGCACATCGCCTCACCGCCGCAACACTCGAGAACGGCATCGTCTCCGGTACTCATGCAGAGAGCTTCGACGTCAAGCTCTCATCGAGTGTGGGACCGCGAAGGCAACCGGAGCGCAAAAAACGAGCGGCGGCCGCCTCGATTTTCACCGAAGCAAGCCGCCGCTCATCAATTTCATGAACTGATTCATGGATTTTCATGAACCAGCCCTGTGCGCGAGGGGGGACTTGAACCCCCACGTCCTTACGGACACTGGCACCTGAAGCCAGCGCGTCTACCATTCCGCCACTCGCGCGAGTGTCTCGTTCCGAAGAACTCAACTTCCCAAAGATATCATGCGTTTTCGGCCTCGTTGCACGCGCCTGGAGGGGGTTCGGCGGCTTTCCCCCAGGACACCTGGCTACGATGTGTCTACCAGTCGGCATGCCAGAGGAGCCCAGTGGGACTACTTGACAGCTTTGAGAAGGGTCTCGAACGCGCGGTTAACAGCGCGTTCGCCAAGACCTTCCGTAGCGGCATCCAGCCTGTGGAGATCGCTTCGGCGCTGCGGCGCGAGGCCGACACCAAGGCCGCGGTCGTGAGCCGCGATCGCATCATCGCGCCCAACAGCTTCGTCGTGCGCCTCAGTGCCGACGATGCAGAGCGGATGCAGGGCCTCGGCGGCGCCCTCACCGATGAGCTGCACGCACTTCTCACCAAGCACGCCACTTCTCAGGGCTACAGCTTCGCCGGCCCGCTTTCGATCAACCTCGAGGCCGACGAGAAGGTCGCCACCGGCACTGTGCGTGTGAGTTCGGGCACGGTCGAAGGTCGTGTCAACTGGCAGGCCGTCGTCGACGTCGACGGCCGTCGTCACTCGATCTCCCGCGCCCGCACGGTCATCGGCCGCGGGTCGGATGCCGACATCACGATCGCGGATGCCGGTTCGAGCCGTAAGCACGTCGAGATCCTGTGGGACGGCGAGCGCGCCATGATGCGTGACCTCGGTTCTACCAACGGCACGAAGGTCAACGGTCAGAAGCTGCGCGAAGCGGCTCTCCCCACCGACACCACGATCACGATCGGTCGCACCGACCTGGTGTTCCGCATCGTTCCCGTGGCCACGCCCTCGCGTCCAGCGTCCAGGGGCGACGACGCCACCCGAGCGTTCGGAGCCCTCGGTTGAGTGAACTGATCCTGCTTCTCCTGCGCATCGGGTTCCTCCTCCTGATGTGGTTCTTCGTCTTCGGTGTCGTCTACTCGCTCCGCGCCGACCTGTTCGGCGTGCGGGTGCGCAAGCTCCCCGTCGAGGCGACCGCTGGTGCTCCGGTGCCCGCTCCGGCTGCTGCTCCTGCCGCGAAACCGGCATCCTCCCGCCCCACGACGACCGGACCGGCGACGGTCGCGACGGCCAAGCGCCTCGTGATCACCTCGGGTCCCAAGGCCGGCCTCGAACTGCCGCTCAGCGCCGACTCGCTCACGATCGGCCGCTCGAGCGAATCCGCCCTCGTGATCCGCGACGACTACACGTCGAGCCACCACGCGCGCCTGATGCTGCGCGGAGACAGCTGGGCGATCCAGGACCTCGACTCCACCAACGGCACCTTCGTCGCCGGCCAGCGCGTCTCCGGCTCGCCCGTCGCCCTCTCGCTCGGCACCCCCATCAAGGTGGGCGCCACGACCTTCGAGCTGCGAGCCTGACGCCGGCATGGTCTTCGAAGGCTCGAGCGTCGCGATCTCCCACACCGGGAAGGTCCGCTCCAACAACCAGGATTCCGGCTATTCCGGAGCGAACCTCTTCGTCGTCGCCGACGGCATGGGCGGTCACGCCGGTGGAGACGTCGCTTCGAGCATCGCGATCCACCGCCTCGAGCCCCTCGACCAGGCGTACACGTCGACCGAAGACGCCCAGGCCTCGCTGCAGGCCGCGACGACCACGGCCGCTGGCGACCTCATCCGCGCCGCCAAAGACCGCCCGGAGCTCGCAGGCCTCGGCACCACGGTCAGCGCGATCATCATGGTCGACGAATACGCGGTCATCGGCCACATCGGCGACTCGCGCATCTATCTGTACCGCGACGAGGCGCTGACCCAGATCACCGCCGACCACACCTTCGTGCAGCGCCTGGTCGACTCTGGCCGCATCACCCCGGAAGAGGCGCGCTACCACCCGCGCCGCTCCGTGCTCATGCGCGTGCTCAGCGACATGGACTCCGACCCCGAGCTCGACATGTTCGTCATGCACACGCAGCCCGGCGACCGATGGCTGCTCTGCTCGGACGGACTCTCGGGCGTCGTCGACGAGCCCCACATCCTCAAGGCGATGCAGCTCGGCCTCGCCCCGGGTCGCACGGCCGACATCCTGCTCAAGCAGGCTCTCGACGGCGGCGCGCCCGACAACGTCACGATGGTCCTGGTCGACGTCGGCGGACAGCATCCGATCCACTCGGGAACCCCCACCATCGTCGGCTCGGCCTCGAACCCCGATGGCGTGTACGTGCCGCCGGTGCGAGCTCCGCGCGGCAACTGGCTGCACCCGGTGCGTCAGGCTGCGAACGAGCCGAGCCACTTCGAGCCCGCCCCCGAGTATCTCGAAGAGCTCATCGAAGAGGATCGCCGTCGCGCCAAGCGTCGCCGTCTCGGCTGGATCGCCGGCGCTCTCGTGGTCGTCGTGATGCTCGGTGTCGCCGCTTTCGCGGCCTACAGCTGGACCCAGACGCGTTACTTCATCGGCGCCGACGAAGACAGCGTGGTGATCTTCCAGGGTGTGCAGCAGAACATCGGACCGGTCACCCTGTCGACTCCGATCGAAGACACCGACATCCTCCTCGCGAACCTTCCGCCCTATCAACGGGCGTCGGTCGAGCGCACCATCACCGCGCGTTCGCTGTCCGATGCGATGGCGATCGTCGACCGGCTCCGAGCGGGCGCCGAGGCGAACGTGATCGAGCAGACCCCGCTGCCCACGCCCATGCCGACCCCTGTCGACACCCCTGCCGGGGGTGAGGGATGAGCACCGACGTCACAGCCGACACCAGCGTCATAAAGGCCCTCAAACGCATCCGGATGCCGCAGAACCAGCGCAACCGCGAGTTCTGGCTGCTGCTCTTCGCCTGCGCCATCAGCGGCGCCGCCCTCACGCTCGTGCAGCTGGGCGCACTCGGTGTGATCGACCCGATGATCCTGGCGATCGGCGGTGGGCTCGCTGCCCTCGCGTTCGCCCTGCACATCGTGCTGCGCTTCGTCGCCTCCGACGCCGACCCGTTCGTGGTGCCGATCGCGACTCTGCTCACCGGCCTCGGCATCGCGATGATCTATCGGATCGACATCGCGTTCAAGAACACCGGCTGGAACGCCTATTCCACCAAGCAGCTCGCGTGGACGGCGATCTCGCTCGCCGGCGCCATCGCCGTGGTGATCCTGCTGCGCAACTACCGCGTCCTGTTCCGGTACACCTACATCTTCGGCCTCGCCGGAATCCTGCTCCTGCTCCTGCCGTTCGTCCCCGGCCTGCGCATCCCCGATGCGAACGCCGCGGTCTGGGTCTCGCTCGGCGGCGCGTTCGCCTTCCAGCCGGGTGAGCTCGCCAAGATCTGCCTGGCCATCTTCTTCGCCGGATACCTCGTCCGCACCCGTGAGAGCCTGACGTCGGTCGGCAAACGCGTGCTCGGCATCACCTGGCCCCGCATGCGCGAGCTCGGACCGGTACTCGTCGTCTGGCTCATCTCGCTGGGGATCATCGTCTTCCAGCGTGACCTCGGCACCGGAACCCTGATCTTCGGGATGTTCGTCGCGATGCTCTACGTGGCGACGGGCAAGACGAGCTGGGTGCTCATCGGCCTCGCCCTGGTGGTCGCCGGCGTCGCGCTCGCGACGCAGATCCTCAGCTACGTGCAGGGTCGCTTCGTCAACTGGCTGTTCCTCTTCGACGCCGACCAGGTCGACCCCGACGGTGCCGGATACCAGCCGATGCAGGGCCTGTTCGGGCTCGCGCGCGGCGGGCTCATGGGCACCGGCTGGGGTCAGGGACGCCCCGAGGTCACCCCGCTCGCCCACAGCGACTACATCATCACCAGCCTCGGCGAAGAACTCGGCCTGATCGGCCTGTTCGCGATCCTCTGCCTCTACATGGTGTTCGTCAGCCGAGGCATGCGCATCGGCCTCGCAGGTCAGGACGACTTCGGCAAGCTGCTCGCGACCGGGCTCTCGTTCACGATCGCCCTTCAGGTGTTCATCATGGTCGGCGGCGTCACCCGCCTCATCCCGCTGACCGGTCTGACCACTCCGTTCCTCGCCGCCGGCGGCTCATCGCTCGTGGCCAACTGGCTCATCGTCGCGCTGCTGCTGCGCATCTCCGACGGCGTGCGCCGCCAGCCGAGGATCGTGATCGGATGACCAAAGAACTCCGCCGCCTCAGCATCATCATGCTGTTCATGTTTCTCGCACTCTTCGCGGCGACCAGCTGGATCCAGGTCGTCGAGGCGGATGCGCTGGCCCAGAACAGCAACAACAAGCGCACCACGCTCGACAGCTATGAGATCCAACGCGGGTCGATCATCGTCGACGGCGCCACCATCGCCAACTCCGTACCGAGCGATGACCGGTACCAGTTCCAGCGCGTCTACACGGATGCTCCGATGTGGGAGCCGGTGACCGGGTACTTCAACCCCGCTCTCGGGTCGAGCACCGGCATCGAGCAGGCCATGAACGCCGATCTCTCCGGTACAGGGTCCAACGCGTTCCTCGGCGAGGTCGAGCGCATCCTGTCCGGCCAGCCTCAGCGCGGCTACAGCGTCGAGCTCTCCCTGAACACCGCAGCGCAGCGGGCAGCATACGAAGCGCTCGATGGGCTCAAGGGCGCAGTCGTCGCGATGGACCCGAAGACCGGACGCATCCTGGCGATGGTCTCGACCCCCGGATTCGACACCAACCTCATGGCCACCCACGACGCGAATGCCGCGAACGCGACGTATGACGGGCTGGTCGCCGACTCGAACAAGCCGCTGTCCAACCGGGCGATCGCGGGCGACCTCAATCCCCCCGGTTCGACCTTCAAGGTCGTCGTCGCAGCCGCCGCCTACGCCAGCGGCAACTGGACCCCGGACTCGACTCTGCCCAACCCCGTCGCTTACACGCTGCCCGGTTCATCCAACCGCGTATCCAACGCCTGGGGCGGCACCTGCGGTCCCGGCGAGACGGTCACGATCGCGGAGGCGATCCGCCTCAGCTGCAACATTCCGATGGCAGAGCTCGCCGTCGAACTCGGCGACGACACCATCCGCGAGATGGCGGACAAGCTCGGATTCAATCAGTCCTTCGAGACACCGCTGAAGTCGACCCCTTCGAGCTACCCCCGCGCGCTCGACGATGCCCAGACGGCCCTGACCGGATTCGGCCAGGGACAGGTCACCGCGACTCCGCTGCAGATGGCGATGGTCTCTGCCGGACTCGCCAACGACGGACTCGTGATGAACCCGCGGATGGTCGACGCCGTGATCGGCAACGATCTGTCCGTCATCAAGGCTTTCGAGAACAGCGAGTTCGGTCGCGCCATGGATGCGGACGTCGCGAACAACGTCACCGCGGCGATGGTCGCGAGCGTCGCTACGGGAGCGGCCCAGGGTGCAAGAATAGACGGGATCGACGTGGCCGGTAAGACGGGTACCGCAGAGAACGGAAACAGGCCGCATACGTTGTGGTTCACCGGTTTTGCACCGGCGAACGACCCCGCGGTCGCAGTAGCGGTCGTCGTCGAAGACGGCGGCGGACAGGGACAATCAGGTAGCGGCGACACCATCGCCGCTCCGATTGCGAAGAAGGTCATAGAGGCGGTGCTGGGCAGATGAGGCCGACGCAGGGTGTGTCGTTCGGTGGTCGTTACGAGCTGCAGTCGCGTATCGCGATCGGTGGCATGGGCGAGGTGTGGGAAGCGACGGATCACGTCATCGGACGTACCGTCGCGATCAAGATCCTCAAAGACGAATACATGGGGGACCCCGGGTTCCTCGAGCGGTTCCGTGCCGAGGCACGGCACGCTGCTCTCGTCAACCATGAGGGCATCGCCAGCGTGTTCGACTACGGCGAGGAGAACGGCAGTGCCTACCTCGTCATGGAGCTGGTGCCGGGTGAAGCACTCTCGACCGTGCTCGAGCGCGAAGGCGCGCTGAGCGCTGACAAGACGCTCGACATCGTCGCCCAGACCGCATCCGCTCTGCAGGCCGCTCACGCCGCAGGACTTGTGCACCGCGACATCAAGCCGGGCAACCTGCTGATCACGCCCGACGGTCGCGTGAAGATCACCGACTTCGGCATCGCGCGCATCGCAGACCAGGTGCCGCTCACCGCGACCGGCCAGGTCATGGGCACAGTGCAGTACCTGTCGCCCGAGCAGGCTTCCGGACACCCGGCATCGCCCGCGACCGACACCTACTCGCTCGGCATCGTGGCGTACGAGTGCCTGGCGGGCAAGCGTCCGTTCACCGGCGAGTCGCAGGTGGCCATCGCGATGGCGCAGATCAACGAGCAGGCGCCTCCCTTGCCGCCGACCGTGCCGATCCCGGTGCAGAACCTGGTCATGGCGATGATCGCCAAGAAGCCCAGCGACCGCCCATCATCGTCCGCGACGGTGGCGCGCGCAGCTCAGGCCCTTAGACGCGGAGACCTGAACTCGGCGGCCATCGCCGTTCCCGCGATCGCGACCGGTGGCATCGCCGGCGGCGACGACGCCACGCGACTCCTTACCGCTTCCGGCGACGACGGCACCACGCGCATCCTCCCCACCACCGCCCAGCTCCCCACCGAGGAAGCCGCGGAAGAAGAGAAGAAGAAGAAGCGCAGCCCCTGGACCTGGCCGCTGATCGCGCTGATCGCGCTGCTGGTGATCGTGCTGGGTGGCACGGTGTGGGCGATGCTGGCGAACCAGGGCGACGGCGACGGCACACCCACGCCCACGCCGAGCACCACCACCTCGCAGACCCCGACTCCGACGACACCGCCGCCGACACCGGAAGTGACCCGTGTCGACGTGACTGCGCTGAAGCTGGAAGGCATGGACTGCGGCGCCGCCACGTCCACCCTCACGGGCGCGGGCTTCGAGAGTGAGATCACCTGCGTCGACGGTGACCCCGCCCCCACCGATGAGGCCGTCGGCACGGTGTACCGTGTCGCGCCCACCGGCAACGTCGAGACGACCCAGCCGATCACGCTGACCGTGTACGCCGCTCGCGCCGGCCTCCCGACGCCGACCGACGCACCGACGATCTCGCCCACCGGCGACCCGGTCGCCGGCTCGACGGTGACGATCTCCTGGGGCACCGGCTTCACGTGCCCCAGCGGTACCACCCTGTCGGGCTACGTCGTGTCGGTCCAGAACGGCACCTTCGCCACAGGCGGACCGACGTTCCAGCCGACACAGCGCAACACTCAGGTGAAGGTCGCGGATGCCGCCGGCCAGCAGCTCATCGTCTCGTACCAGGGCATGTGCTCCGGTGGCGACCAGCGCACCTCGGCCGCGTCGCCGTCGCTCTCGGTCCCGATCGCTGCGGCCACCGTGCCGGGCGACGGCGACAGCGACACCGACGGGTAACCTTTAATCCAGTTCAGTCAGAGTAGTTTCCAGGGGGGTCATCCGTGTCCACAGAGCCACGAGTCATCGCGGGCCGGTACCGCGTCGACGAGCTCATCGGGCATGGCGGAATGGCGAAGGTCTACCGCGGATACGACCTGACGCTCGGGCGTGAGGTCGCGATCAAGGTCCTCGACCCTGATCTGGCGCGTGACACCGCCTTCCGCAACCGGTTCCGCCTCGAGGCGCAGGCCGCCTCGCGCATGTCGCATCCGTCGATCGTGCGCGTGTTCGACGCCGGCGACCCTTCGACCGGTGACAGCAGCTCGAACGAGCCGCCCTACATCGTGATGGAGCTCGTCAAGGGCACTCTCCTCAAGGACATCATCTCCGCCGGCCCGGTACCGGTGACCGATGCCGTGCGCTACGTCGACGGCATCCTCGAAGCTCTCGACTACTCGCATCGCGCCGGCGTCGTGCACCGCGACATCAAGCCGGGCAACGTCATGGTGACCGACAAGGGCCAGGTCAAGGTGATGGACTTCGGCATCGCCCGAGCCGTCTCCGACTCGTCGTCGACGGTGGCCGAGACAACGCAGATCATCGGCACCGCCGCCTACTTCTCGCCGGAGCAGGCCAAGGGCGAACCCGTCGACGCTCGCGCCGACCTCTATTCCACCGGTGTGGTGCTGTATGAGCTCCTCACCGGTCGTCAGCCGTTCCGGGGCGAGTCTCCCGTAGCGGTCGCCTACCAGCACGTGAGCGAGACCCCCGTTCCGCCGACCGAGGTGAACGAAGACGCTCCGCGGTCTCTCGACCCGATCGTGCTGCGCGCGCTCGCGAAAGACCCCTACCAGCGGTATCCGGATGCCGCGCACTTCCGCGCCGCCCTCGACGCCGCCGTGACCGGCAATGCACCGACCCGCAAGGAACTCGGTGCGCTGACCAGCGAGCTCTACGGTCCGAGCCCGCGGCAGGCACAGGAGACTGCGCGTTCACTGCGCCAGCTCAGCACCGACACGACCATGACCCGAACGCAGTCCGGCCCGCCGGTCGCGTGGATCTGGGCGGGAGTCGCGCTTCTCGCCGTTCTGCTGGCATCCGTGCTGTTCTGGGTGGTCACCATCAGCATGCGCCCGGCAGACGTGTCGAGCACGTCTCGGATCATTCCCAACCTCGTCAACGTCTCGTCTGAGCGTGCACAGGACGATCTCGCCAAGCTCGACCTGACCTCGAAGATCGTGATCGAGACGAGTTCCGAGGTCGCGGAAGGCAACGTCATCCGTACCGACCCCGAAGCGGGTGTCTCGGTGGAGGAAGGCTCGACGGTCACTCTGCACGTCTCCTCCGGTGAGGAGACGGTGGTCATGCCGAAGATCGAGGGCATGGCTCTCGACGACGCCACGAACGCACTGAAGGCTGCCGGCCTCGAACTCGGGACCGTCATCCAACGCAACGACAAGTCACTGGCGGCGAACACCGTCATCTCCGCGAGCGAGAAGGCCGACAGTGAGCTGGATCCAGGCACCGTCATCAACCTCGTCGTGGCCAGCGGCAAGGTGACTCTGACCGACCTCGTCGGCTGGACCGTCGACGCTGCCACCACCAACCTCACAGACCTCGGACTGGTCGCCGCACCCACACCGACGACGGATTGCCCGGCTACGGAGCCGGCGACCGTCCACTCGATGTCTGTGGCGCCGGGCGACGTTCCGATCGGTTCGTCGGTGCAGATCTTCTTCTGCACCGGGTAGCGGGCGCCCGATCGGACGATCCACCGCTGAGGTTCACCTCGACAGGGGGTGCAGCCTCTCGGAGCGGGCCACCGCATCCTCGTCACCGCACAGCTCCAGCCAGTTCGCCAGAAGCCGGTAGCCGCCCTCGGTGAGCACGCTCTCCGGGTGGAACTGCACGCCGAGCAGCGGCAGATCGCGATGCGCCAGCGCCATCACGGTTCCGTTCTCGGCCCAGGCGGTCACGATGACCTCGGCGGGCAGATCGGCTGCCGCGAGGACGAGGGAATGGTATCGGCCCGCCTCGAACGGTGAGGGGATGCCGGCGAACAGGGCCGATCCGTCGTGCGTGACCTTCGAGACCATGCCGTGCATGAGTTCGGGCGCTGCGGAGACCGGAGCCCCGAACGCCTCGCCGATCGCCTGATGCCCGAGGCACACACCGAGCGTCGGTGTGTGCAGCCGCGTGGCGATCCGCACCGCGTCGAGCGAGGCACCGGCGTCGGCAGGAGCACCCGGTCCGGGCGAGAGCATCAGCGCGTCATACTCGGGCAGCATCCGCTCGAGGCTTTCGGCATCCACGGCATCGGACTCGATCATCACGGTGTCGGCGCCGAGCTCACGCAGGTATCCGACGAGTGTGTGCACGAAGCTGTCGTGGTTGTCGACCACGAGAACTCGTGTCATTCGACGTCGACCTCGCCAGGGGCGATGATCGGGCTCACCCAGGGGAACACGTACCAGAACAGCCCGTAGAGGATGGCGGCGATGACGACCACCAGGATGAGTACGCGCAGCCACCAGGGTCCGGGCAGCAGGCGCCAGATTGCGGCGTACATCAGTCTTCTCCCTTGTGGACGTCCACGATCACACGGATGGCGCTGCCGGTGGCGGCGGCGGGTCGGTCAGCGCGGACGGGGGGCCTTCGGCACGGGGTTGGAAGCTCTCGAACACCCCGTAGGCGACGATGCGTTCGGCCAGTGAGTAGAGCGGCGAGCAGGCGGTGAGCGTGATGTACTGCTCTCCGGTCTGCTGCTCGGGCATCTGCGGCACGTCGGCGAGCACGTCGGTCTGGGTCGGCTTCACGTACTCCAGCGTCCGGAATCGGTAGGTGTACCACCCGTCCGGCGTCTCGACGACGATCGCGTCGTTCAGCTGCAGCTTGTCGAGCTGGTTGAACGGCTTGCCCCAGGTGGTGCGGTGTCCGGCCATCGAGAAGTTGCCGACCTCGCCGGGCATCTTCGAGTTCGTGTAGACACCGATGCCCTTCTGATCGAGCGTGCGAGCGCGGCTCGTCCCGCCGTAGATCCCGAAGTTGTAGTCGGCACCGAAGCGCGGGATCTGCATCTGCCCGAAAAGCTCACCGTCTGCCGGAGCGGCAGGTACCGGCGGTACATAGGCGACTGCGCCATCTGCGCCCTCCGTCACAGGTGGAAGCTCGGGAGCCTCGGCCCGTGCCCACGACTGAGAAACCGCGGCGCCCTCGTCGTTCTTCTGCGCAGCGATGATGATGTCGCCGATCCACATCTGCCAGGCGACGAAGAGGAGCACGATCACTCCTGCGGTGAGGAGCAGCTCGCCGAGTACGCTCGCGAACGTCGCGCGAGAGCGTGGTCGCTGTCGCCGCGGACGTCGCCCCCCAGGCGCGACGGATGCAGTCATGCCGTGATCATATCCGGGAACGCTGAGCGGATGCCGTGGCGTCCGGCTGTGACAGGTATCGCGGCCTCGTCGGAAGACAGGTGGAATGGGTACAATGACGGCATGGCACGTGACCGTAAGAATGAAGAACCCGCAGTCGAGCGCGCCGAAGGCGACGCCGCTCCCAACGCCGTGTGGTTCAAGCCGGTGATGGTCGGCTTCATGCTCCTCGGACTCGCCTGGATCCTGGTCTTCTACATCTCCGGCATGCAGTTCCCGATCCCGGGGCTCGACAACTGGAATCTCGCCATCGGCCTCGGCATCGCCCTGATCGGCTTCCTGATGACCACCCGCTGGCGCTGACGCCCCCTTTACGTCGAAAGGCCCTCTCGCATCGCGAGGGGGCCTTTCTCATGCCTGGAGCGAAAGGGGACTCACGTGAGGGTGCAGGGTTGTTCCCGGCGCGAGCATCGGGAGGGGACCCGCGCAGCGGGGAGGGTGCCCGCTCTGCGAGCGAAGGGAACAGCCCTGCACCCGTCCCACAAGCCCCCGAGAGCGGAAGTTATCCACAGGACTCTCCACAGCCTGGGGAGAATTACACCGGTGTTATTCACAGGGGTTAACAACCCTGTTAACAACTCGGGATCAGGACAAAAGGATCAGCGGTGGCACGAAGGCCACCACAACGATCAACAGGACGACGAGCGCGGACAGCAGGATGATCTGCAGGGTGCGCTGGTCTCGACGCTTCGTCTTGACGAGGATCAGGGCGACCAGGGCTCCAACGATGGCGCCACCGAGGTGCGCTTGCCAGGAAATCCCCCCGGCGAAGAAGCCGAAGGCGAAGTTGATGCCGAGGATGACGAGGATCCCGGTGACGTTCGCGCCGATGTGGCGGCCGATGATCAGCAGGGAAGCCAGGAGCCCGAAGATTGCCCCGGATGCTCCGACCGTCCATGAGCCCGGCGCGAGGATGGCGACCATCACCGATCCGCCGAGGCCGCTGATCAGATACAGCGCGAGGTAGCGGGCGCGACCGAGCATGGGCTCGAGGTTCTGCCCCAGCATCCACAACGCGAGCATGTTGAGTGCCAGGTGGATGAAACTCCCGTGGACGAAGAGCACGGTGAGGAGTCGCCAGGGCTCGAAGGGCACGGCGAAGAGGTTCGGGTACAGGTACGGGGCGAAGAACCCCAGTGCCTGGATGATCGGCTCGTTGAAGCCCGGGATCAGCTGCACCAGGCCGATGAAGGAGGTGACCGCCAGCAGCACGTAGGTGACGATCGGCTTGCCGCTGCGGGTCATCGCCATCGTCGAGCCGGCGTTCGCGCCCCAGCGCCGCGCGGCCTTCTTCTGCGCGGGCGTACGGCTCTTGCGGTCGGCGCTCATGCACTCCGGGCAGATGACGCCGACGGGTGCCTGGGTCTGGCACTCGGGGCAGATGGTGCGCATGCACCGCTGGCAGAGCACGAAGCTCTGCCGATCCGGATGGCGGTAGCAGAAGTTGTCGCGATTGCTCGTGAACTCAGGCGTGGTCATCCGGATCGGCCGCAGCTGTCGTCAGGCCGCGACGATGTCGATCGACTGCAGCACGACCGGCTCGACGGGACGATCTCCCGCACCGGTCTGCACGGCGCCGATCGCGTCGACGACGGCCCTGGAGGCGTCATCGGCGACCTCGCCGAAGATCGTGTGCTTGCCCTGCAGCCACGGAGTCGGGTCGGTGGTGATGAAGAACTGCGATCCGTTGGTGCCCTCGGGCTTGCCGGTGATGGCGTTGCGACGGAGGCCGGCGTTGGCCATCGCGAGGATGTACGGCTTGTTGAAGTCGAGCTCCATGTTGATCTCGTCGTCGAAGTTGTAGCCGGGGCCGCCGACGCCCTGTCCGAGCGGGTCGCCGCCCTGGATCATGAAGTTCGGGATGATGCGGTGGAACACCACGTCCTTGTAGAGGGCTCCCTCGCCGGGCTTGCCGGTGGCGGGATCGGTCCACTCCTGGGTGCCGTCGGCGAGGCCGACGAAGTTCTTGACCGTCTTCGGTGCGTGGTCCCCGAAGAGGTTGATGACGATGTCACCGTGGTTGGTGTGCAGAGTTGCGACATGAGAAGCGTGAGCCATGCCTTCATTCTCGCAGAGCTTCCGGTGAGTTGGCCGAGGCACCTACATCCGATCGGACGATGACGCAAGGGCCGGGCGATTCCCGCCCCGCTTCCAGCCTCTCGTGGCAAGATGGGGAACCCGTACTCCAATGGACAGGAGAGCATCGTGAGCCTCAGCCGCAAGCGGAAGAAGGAACTGCGTCGTCTTCAGAACGACGCGAACCAGCTCTGGGAGAACCAGCAGGTGCTCGTCGGCCACGCCGCCGATGTCGCCCGCGAGGCCGGACGTCAGCTCGGCAACATCAATCGCGAGCAGGTCGTGCCGGTCATCCAGGACACGTACAACCGCCGTGTCGCCCCGGTCGTGGACCGCGGCGTACAGCTCGGCAAGCACGTCGTCGACGACAAGTTCGTGCCGATCGTGGGCGGGGTCGTCGGTTCGGCGCTCACCGCCTGGGACGTCGCCAATGCCAAGCGCCACGGTATCGCTGTGCAGGCCCGCAAGGCGACCGCACCCCAGAAGTCGGGTCCCGGTCTCGGCTCGGTCATCGCGATCATCCTCGGTGCTGCTGCCGCCGTCGGCGTGCTCTACGCCGCATGGCAGGCACTGCGCGCGGACGACGAGCTCTGGGTCGCGGACGACCCGCTGTCCGCGCCCGACGCGTGAATCAGTCTGATCCCGCCTCCGTCGCCTCTGGTGACGGAGGCGATCAGCATGCGCGGGTCCGTGATGCGGCCGCTGCGCGGTCACTCGACATCGAGATCCGCGAACGACCAGCGGCCGGCAGCCTGTTCGAGGCCGCGGAGCTCCTCGGTATCGCGCCGTCCGGCATCGTCAAGACGCTCGTCGTGAAGCGCTCGGACGACACGTTCCTGTTCGCCCTCGTGCCCGGTGGACGCTCGATCTCCTGGCCCAAGCTGCGCGCTCTGGTCGGCGTCAACAAGCTCCGACTCCCCGAGGCGGAACTCGCACTCGCCGCGACCGGATACGAACGCGGCACCATCGTTCCGATCGGCAGCACCACAGACTGGCCGATCTACGCCGACGAGTCGATCGTCGGTCAGCGCATCGCGATGGGCGCCGGCGCGCACGGCTACAGCCTGTTCGTCGAGGCAGACGACCTCATCTCCGCATACGGCGCGACGGTCGCCGACATCTCCGTGCCCGAGGATCGCTGACCGATCGGGTCAGAGGATGCCGGCCATCCTCATCGCGATGTCGACCAGCTTGACGCGCTGCAACGCCGCGACCGACTTCAGAGGGAACCACTCCGCCATGTCGGTCGAGCCCTCGGTCTCGAAGCGCAGCTTGCCGCCTGTGACCTCGGCGCGATAGAGGATGCGCAGGGTGTGCAGCGGATCCGCTGCCTTCTGCACGCGCCGACCGGCGGGGATCACGCGCGAGTGGATGCCGAGAAGCTCGCCGACCTTCACGGTGTAGCCGGTCTCCTCGCGGAGCTCCCGGCGCACCGCATCCTCCGGGGATTCACCGGGCTCGAGTCCGCCGCCGGGCATGGTCCACGCCACGCGGCGCCCTTCGGTCCAGCGCGCCAGCAGCAGCCGTCCATCGTCATCGGTGACGACCGCATACGCCGCGACACGCAGGTCCATGGATCACACACTATCCGTCGGCGAAGCCCCTCGATGACCGCGCGTCAGACCACTCGCGTACCGCCCACGTAGGTCGCCATCACCTGTGTCTCGGCGAGGTCTTCGGCGGAGACGGTCACGGGGTCACGGTCGACGACGATGAAGTCGGCGAGGAGCCCTGGAGAGAGGACACCCACCTCGTGGTCGCTGAACAGCTGCCACGCCGCATTGGCCGTGTGCGCAAGGAGAGCCTGCTCGCGCGTGACCGGTGTGCCGCCCGGCATCCGGTATCCGTTGCGGGTGGTGCGGGTCTCGGCCACGGCCATGTTGCGGAAGGGCTCGTTCGGGGTGACCCAGCCATCGTTGTGGAAGGTCGCCCGGTGACCCGCGGCGAATGCGGCACCGGCATCCGCCCAGGCACCCCCGTGCTCCGGACCGAAGAGGTCGTCGACCAGCACCTCGCCCCAATAGGTGATGTGATCGACGAACAGGCTCACGGTGACGCCGAGAGACGCCGCGCGCTCGAACTGGGCAGGAGTCATCGCGCCGCAGTGCTCCAGGCGGTAGCGGTGATCGAGGAGTCCCTGCTCCGCGATGATCTGCGCGTAGACGTCGAGGGTGGCGTCGATCGCGAGGTCTCCGTGCACATGGCAGGCGAGCTGCCAGCCGGCCGCGGCGTAGGGCTCGGCGATCGCTTTCAGCTCGTCCGGCGTGTAGTTCGCCTGCCCGACGTGATGCGGTTCGAGCCCGAGCCCGCGGGTGGCCGGAGTGTCGAGGTATGGGAAGGAGGTGGCGATGTTGCCGACCCACGGGGAGCCGTCCGACCACGTCTTCACCCCCGTCTGGCGGAAGACCGGATCGGCGCCGCCTCGCACGGACGGAGCCCCGCCCGGACGCGACATCTCGTACCACCGCAGCCGCACGCGCATCGCGTGCTGTGCACGGAGTGCATCGATGAGCGGATTGAGTCCGGGATTCCACGACAGGTCGGACACGGTGGTGATGCCGCGGGAGGCCAGGTCACGCAGGTGCGCAGGAAGGACGCGGGGAAGATGCTGCTGCGCGTTCGCGAGCATCGGGGCGACGACCATCTCGACCGCGGCGGCCTCGAGTGCGACACCGGTGAGCTCGCCCTCTGCATCTCGACCGAACGAGGCTCCGACCGGATCAGGTGTGCTGCGATCGATGCCTGCGGCGACCGCAGCCGCAGTGTTGAAGTACACCGAGTGTCCGGAGTTGTGGATCACGACGAGGGGCACGCTGCCGGCGAGCTCATCGAGGAAATGGATGTCGGGCTCGGGGAGCCCGCGCTGCAGCAGCGCATCCCACCCGTTCGCGAAGACCGCTTTTCCGTCGGCTTCCGCCACCGCCGCGCGGAGGGCCGTGAGGACGCCGTCTGCCTCGGGGATGACCACAGGGCGGAGGTCGACGACCAGATCGGACAGCAGGATCGCGGCGAAGCCGGGGTGCCCGTGCGGTTCGATCAGACCGGGCATGACCCAACCGTCGAGTGCGATGGTGTCGGCATCCGGGAACCGGCGGAGGATCTCTTTCGCGGAACCGACGCCGACGATCGTTCCCGCCTCGACGGCCATGGCCTCGACCTCGGTTTCAGAAGTCGGGGAGAGCGGACGGATCCGGCCGGTGAAGACTGTCGTCATGGCGTCAGTCTGGCAGGGCGGGAGCCACCGCACCGAGATCGATCACGAATCGAGAAGCACATCGATGCTCGGCCTCCGTAGTGTGATCTTCACACCGGAAGTACGTCGAGAGGACAGATCGTGGCCGAGAAAGAGAAGAACTTCAGCGCCGAAGAACGCGACGCCATGCAGGCCGCCGCGAAGGAGGCTCGCACGCGGCGCTCCCGCGCGAAGAAGTCACCCGAAGAGCTGCGGGCGGCGGGAGAGGCCGACATCAAGGAGGCGATCGAGAAGCTGACCCCGGAAGACCAGGCGCTCTCCGAGAAGCTGCACGCGCTCGTCTCCGAGGTGGCGCCGGAACTCGTGCCGCGCACGTACTACGGGATGCCGGCGTGGGGTCGCGACGGGAAGGTGCTCTGCTTCTTCCAGCCGGCCAGCAAATTCAAGGTGCGCTACGGCACGTTCGGCTTCGAGCCCATCTCGAACCTCGACGACGGCACCGTCTGGCCGACCGCATACGCCGTGACCGACCTCACCGGGGCCGACCTGGAGTTCCTCGCGGAGCGCATCCGCGTCGCGATCAGCTGATCCTCCGCGAAAGGGTGCGCGGTCACTCGACCGCGCACCCTTCGCTCAGCCGTTGATGATCTGCGGCACCGCCACCGACTTCAAGCCCTCGACACCGAACTCGAGGCCGTAGCCCGAGGACTTGTGGCCGCCGAACGGGATCATCGGATGCACACCGCCGTGCGAGTTGATCCACACGGTCCCGGCCTGGATGCGCGCAGCGACCTTTCGCGCCTCGTCGCGTTCGCCCCAGACCGAGGCGCCGAGACCGACATCGAGACCGTTGGCGCTGGCCACGGCATCGTCGACGTCGGTGTAGCGGATGATCGGCAGCGCCGGTCCGAACTGCTCCTCATCGACGAGCGCCACTCCGTCGGACACATCCGCGACGAGCGTGACCGGATAGAAGAGCTCCCCGAGCTCGGTGGCAGGCCTTCCACCTGTGACGATCCGGCCACCGCGTCGGGCAGCATCCTCGACCAGGTCGCGCACGATCTCGAACTGCGCGTGGTTCTGCAGTGGACCGAGCACGTTCTGCTCGTCCAGACCGTTGCCCATCGGAGTCTGACGCACGACCTCGGCCAGCGCCTCGACGACCTCGTCGTAGACGGAGTCATGCACGTAGAGCCGCTTGAGCGCCGCGCACGTCTGTCCGGTGTTGATGAACGCACCCCAGAAGAGATCCTGTGCGATGGCGGTCGCGTCGACACCGGGCAGCACGATCCCCGCGTCGTTCCCGCCGAGCTCGAGCGTGAGCCGGGCGAGGTTCTTCGCCGAGCTCTCGACGATGCTGCGTCCGGTCGCGGTCGAGCCGGTGAACATGACCTTGCCGATGTCGGGGTGCGAGGCGATCCGCGCACCCACCTCGCGATCGCCGGCCACCCCGATCAGCACGTCGCGGGGAAGCACCTGGTTCATGACCTCGATCAGCGCCAGCACGCTGAGCGTGGTGTACCCGCTCGGCTTCACGACCACCGTGTTCCCCATCCGCAGCGCCGGCGCGATCTGCCAGATGCCGATCATGAGCGGCCAGTTCCAGGGCCCGATCGCGCCGACCACACCGATCGCACGATAGTGCAGCTCGGCATGGGTCTCACCGTCGTCCACCACGGTCTCCGGCTCGAGCGGCGTCGCTGCGGCGGTGCGCAACCACGCCGAGCACGCACCGACCTCGAAGCGGGCGTTCGGTCCGTTGAGCGGCTTGCCCTGTTCGCGGGAGAGCAGTCGGGCGAGCGGCTCGGCGTTCGCGTCGATCGCATCGGCGACCCTGACCAGCAGAGCGCTGCGCTCCGCATGCCCGAGCGCATCCCACGCGGGCTGAGCCGCCTTGGCACGCGCGATCGCGGCGTCGAGTTGCTCGACCGTATGCACGGGTGCTCGTCCGATCGGTTCGCGCGTCGCCGCGTCGACCACTTCGCGACCCTGTCCTTCCGGTGCGCCGACACGCTCCAGCAGAGCGGCCTCATCCAGAACCGGGGCGGTTTCCGACATCACTGTCTCCTCACGACGGGGGGCACGACTGGTTCATCGTGCAGTTCGAGTCTGCGCTCGGGGGTGGAGCGCGGTTTGACTGCCCGTGCGGCGCGCTTGCCCGTCCGTGACCGAAGCACGCCGCCCGGAGCGGCCCTCAGTGCCCTCCACCGCGGTACGGGCCGACGGTCGCCAGTCGGTCGAGATGCGCGGCCATCGAGAAGTGCGGATCGATCCCGGCGTCGCCCGGCTGTGTGGCGAGCCGGGCAGCCCATTCACCGAGCACGGGCGCGAACTTGAAGCCGTGGCCGGAGAGGCCGGTCACGGTGACGATCCGCTCGCTCTCACTCACATCGACGATCGGGGTGCGATCGGGCGTATAGGCGCAGTGATGCACGCTGGAGCGCACCGGCTCGGGGTTCAACGACGGGAAGAACTCCTTGGCCTGCTGTCCGATCTTCACGAGCTCGTGCCGCGTGTACTCCCGCGGCACCTCGTCGACATCGCGGGCGACGGGCCAGGTCGGGTTGCTGCTCGCCTTGATCGAGTAGCCGTCGAGGCTCGGGGCCCCGAAGAAGTGCACCGGCCCCACGTCCCGCAGGAAGGCGGGGAAGCGCTCCGGCAGGAAATCGGCGATGTCCGTGGGCATGAACCAGGTCAATCCGAGCACCTGGAGCCGCAACAGGTCGCGCAGTCGGCCATCCAGTCGCGTGGACCACGACCCGGAGGCGAGGATCACGGTGTCGGCCCTGATCGCCCCCGTCGGGGTGCGCACCACGACGCCACCGGGCTCTTCCTCGATCGACAGCACCGGGGTGTTGAAGTGCAGCTGCGCGCCGGCGGCCTCGGCGAGATCGAGCGCTGCCATCAGAGACACCTCGGGACGGATCCCGCCGCCGTGGTGGTCGAGCACCCCGACGTCGCCGTCGTGCACGTTGTGCTGCGGGTGTGCGCGCCGCAGTTCCTCGGTGTCATAGCGGGTGTGCGGCAGGTCGAACTCCCGGATGGTGTCGAGGGTCGTGCGCATCTCGATCCGGTCGGGCTGTGCGATCGACAGGGCGCCCACCTCGAGGTAGAGCTCCCGGCCCGAGTGCTGCTCGAGTTCACGCCACAGCCGCCGTGACTCCTGCAGCATCGGCACGTACAACCCGCCCTCGTGATACGCCGTGCGGAAGACCCGAGACTCTCCGGCGTACGAACCGCGGTCGTGCACCTTGCCGTACTGCTCGATGCCGATGACCTCGACGTCGTCGCGCTGTGCCAGTCGCCACGCGGTGAGCGCACCGACAGCTCCCAGCCCGACGATGACGATCCGCTTTCTGACCTGCGCACTCATGAAGACTCCTGACGAGAAGACGATGGGGGATGGACGCCGATCATGCGAGCGCCGGGGTGTCCCAGAGGAGAAGCTCGGTGCCGATGCCCTCGGCCACCGCGCGCCGGTAGACGACGGTTCCCCACGCCACGTCTTCCACCGGCATCCCACCGACGGAGTACAGGAAGATCTCGTCTTCGCTCCTGCGCCCCTCGGCCTCACCGCTCATGATCGCGGGGAGGTTCTCGAGCGTCTCGTCGCTCACGTCTCCGGAGCGGATCCGGTCGAGCAGGTACATGCCGTGGAGCCCGATGTGCTCGTGAGCGGGGTGGGGCACCTCTTCGCTCCATGCCTCGTACAGCCCACGGAAGTCCGCGATGTGCCGAGCACCGTGCAGCAGTTCGTCGTCGATCATGATGTCGGCGGGAAGGCTCACGAGGGCCCCGGGCTTGATCCATCGCTTCTCGATCCGCACGTAGTTCGCAGAGCCGGCCGGTGTCGTGGGGGCGATCGTGACCAGGTCGCTGTCGCGCACGGCCTCCTCGACGCTGTCGACCACCGCGACGGACGTGAACTGCGGGTACTCGCGCCGCACCCACTCGACGAAGGAGTCGATGCTCGAACGGCTGCGCCCGGCGACCTTCAGGGTGTCGAGCTCGGGACGCACGGCGACGAAGGCCTCGAGCGTGGTCCTGTTCATGACGCCGGGAGCGACGATGCCCACGCTCCGCGCCTCCGGGTTCGCGAGGTGTCTGGCACCGACCCCCGGCACGGCACCCGTGCGATAGGCGCTCAACAGGTTCGCCGACATGTGCGCGAGCGGAGCCCCGGTGTCCTTGTCGCTCAGCGTGAGCATCAGGATCGAACGAGGAAGCCCATGCTCGCGGTTGGCCATGTTCGACCCGTACCACTTGCACCCCGCGGTCTGGAAGGTGCCGCCGAGATAGGCCGGCATCGCCATCATCCGTCGATGGGGACCGTCGAGCGGCATGCCGTCGTGCGTCGATTCCGCAGGGAAGGTGACCATCGAACCATGGGAGTTCCCGTCGGGGCCGCCCATCCGGTAGTCACCGGCATCGACCAGACGCAGGGTCTCCTCCATCACATCGACGCACAGACCCATGTCTGTGACGCCCGCCGCGATCATGTCGGGCTCGGACAGATAGCGGAAGGTCAGTCTGGTGTCCGGGGTGCTCACTGGTTTCCTCTCGTCGCGTCGACCACCGGTTCACCCAGGCGGGGGTTCTCCGGCAGCTCGGTACCGTGCCCGATCTGACGGTAGACCTCGGGCCGAGCCCGCCGCAGCCACAGCGCCCATACGACGGCGAGCGCCGAGGGAACCAGGAGGACGGCGGGGAGGATGAAGGTCGTCGGGGTGGACTCGGCCTGACCGAGAAGAACGTCCCAGTTCAGCAGGATCAGCACCCATACGATCGCGAGCGCAACGAACGCGATGAGCGGAGCGACCAACCTGCTGCCGGTACCCACCCCGCGCCGATCGCGCCGGAAGAAGCCGATCACCGCGACCGAGACCAGCACGAGGAGCAGCACGAGGCCGAAGGCGCCGAGGTTGGTGAGCCAGGTGAAGAGCGTGATCACCGGATACGGACCGTTCTCGGGGTTCCAGCCCTGCTCGCCGATCGCGAAACCCACGATGACGACGACCGCGATCGCGGACTGCAACAGCGAACCGGCCCACGGTGCGCCGCTCTTGGTGCGGACGGTGCCCAGCACCCGAGGCAGCACGCCCTCGCGTCCGAGCGAGAACGCGTACCGGGCCACGGCGTTGTGGAAGCTCACGAGGGCGGCGAACAGGCTCGTGATGAAGAGGATCGACATCACATCCACCCAGATGACTCCGAGCTGTTCGGCGACGAAGTTGAAGAACAGCGGGGGACCGGCCTCTTCGGGCGAGATCCCGGAAGGGTCGGTGATCTTGCTCGGGCCGACCGCGAGCGCGAGCGCCCAGGAGGAGACGGCGTAGAAGATGCCCGAGACGCAGACCGCCAGGAAAGTCGCCCGCGGGATGGTGCGCTTCGGGTCCTTCGATTCCTCGCCGTAGAGAGCAGCCGACTCGAAGCCCATGAACGCCGCGATACCGAAGGCCAGGACGGCCCCGACCCCGGGCACGAACAGCGCCGACGGGCTGATCGGCGTAGCGGTGAACCCCTCAGCAGGATTGCCGAAGGCGACGACGTCGAACACGATCACCGCGACGAACTCGAGCGCGACGAGCACCCCCAGAACCTTCGCCGAGAGGTCGACCCGATGCACCCCGAGAACGCCGACGAGCACGATCGTCAGCAGCACCCACACCCACCATGGAGTCGCCCAGCCGGTCTTGGACTCGATGAACGAGCTGATCTGGAAGCCGAGCATCCCGTAGATGCCGATCTGCATCGCGTTGTACGAGAGGAACGCGAGCACGGAGGCGCCGACACCGGTCGGGCGTCCGATGCCCTGCGCGACATAGGCGTAGAACGCTCCCGCGTTGGTGACGAACCTGCTCATGGCCGCGTATCCGATGGCGAAGACGGCGAGCGCGACTGCCAGCACGATGTAGCCGAACGGGATGCCGTCGACGTGCGTGACCGCATAGGCGCTGGTCACTCCGCCGGCGAGCACCGTCAGGGGTGCGGAGGCCGCAATGATCATGAATGCGACCGCGAAGACGCCGAGACGCCGATGCTCGGCCGTTCTCGTCGTCGACGTTGTGGGTGTGGACGTCGCCATGGCGCAGCTCCTTCGATGCTCGGGTATGTCCTCATACTCGCCAGGGCCACGCGTCGTCGATTGACGGCGAGGGCAGAACACTTGTCTACGCGGGCACAGGGGGCTGATGCTAAAATGCAGCATCGTATATGATCGGCCACAGTGGGGTGAGCCTTGATGCAGAGTCTGTCGTTCCTCGATTACCGCCATGCGGTCTCTCGTGCCGTCGTCGCGCTCGACGTGACGGCACCGGAGCAGGATCGCTTCCGTGGCGCGATCGATGCCACCGCGGCCGGCGACATCCACGTCTTCGCGATCGACGCCGACGGACACGGCGTGCACCGCACCCCTTCGCTCATCTCCCGTGCACCGCAGCAGTACTTCAAGTTCTCGCGGATCGAACGTGGAAGCGGACTCATCGTGCAGGACGGTCGTGAGACCGCGCTCGGCAGCGGCGACATGGCGCTCTACGACACCGACCGCCCGTACTCGCTGCTGTTCGACGACTCCGTGCAGATGTCGGTCGTGATGTTCCCCAAGGTGCTGCTCGACATCCCGTCAGAGGACACCAGCCGCATCACCGCCACCCGACTCAACGCGGGCGGGGCTCTGGGGGCGATGGTGGGTCCGTATCTGGGTTCGCTCGCCGAGGGGGCGCACAACCTCGACAGCCGCATCGCCCGACGCATGCTGCGGACAGCGGTCGACATGCTCAGCACGGTGCTGGAGGCCAACCTCGCCGCGACCGACGGCCCGGTGAGCGCGCACTCCGCGACGCTGACGCACATCCTCACCTACATCGACGTGCACCTCTCGGACAGCGAGCTCTCGCCGTCGCAGATCGCCGCAGCGCACTACATCTCGGTGCGGCACCTGCACGCGATGTTCAGTGAACAGGGATCCACCGTCTCCACGGTGATCCGCCGGCGTCGCCTGCAGCGCTGCTACGACGCGCTCACCGATCCCTATCAGGCGCACCGCTCCATCGCCGAGATCGCGATCGCCGCAGGTTTCGTCGACCCCGCGCACTTCAGCCGGGTGTTCCGTGCGCACTACGGGGTGCCTCCCCGCGCGGTGCGCGCGAGCTGAACAGCCGCCACGTCTGCAGAACCCTGGTGCCCTGCAGACGCCCGCGCAGTAGCGTTGAGCCTGTGAGCACACTGCCCTTCCCCGCCTCCGTGTACGCCGCCCGCCTCGACCGCGCCGCAACCCTCGCCGCCGAGGCCGGACTCGAAGCCATCATCGTGGGACCGGGCCCCGACCTGCAGTACCTGGTCGGCGTCGAAGGCGACACGATCGAGCGACTCACTGCCCTGGTGATCAGCACCGACGGCACCGCCACGGTCATCGTGCCGCGGATGGAGCTCGCGAAGGTTCGCACCACCGCGGTCGGTGAACTCGGACTCGCTGTCGCCGATTGGGTCGACGGCGAAGACCCGTACGCACTGGTCACCGTAGCCGTGGGCACCGCATCACGCGTCGGCGTCTCCGATGCGCTTCCCGCTCTGCACGTCATCCCGATCGGCGAACGACTGGGTGTGCGCCTCGAGCTCGCGACTCCCGTGCTGCGCGAAGGACGGATGATCAAGGATGCCGAGGAGATCACCGAACTGCGCCGAGCGGGTGATGCCATCGATGCTGTGCACCGCCGCGTGCACGAGTGGCTTCGGGCCGGACGCACCGAGCGCGAGGTCGCAGCCGACATCGCCGACGCCATCGTCACCGAAGGACACCGCACCGTAGAGTTCGTCATCGTCGGCTCCGGTCCGAACGGTGCAGACCCGCATCACGAGGTGTCGGACCGCGTGATCGAAGAGGGCGATGTCGTCGTGGTCGACATCGGCGGTGCGGTGCCGAGCGGTTACAACTCCGACAGCACCAGGACCTACGTCGTCGGCACCCCCGACCCCGCAGCGGCTGAACGGATCGCGGTGCTCGTGCGAGCGCAGCAAGCGGCCGTCGATGCCGTACGTCCGGGTGTCACCGCGGCCGAGGTGGATGCGGCGGCCCGAACCGTGCTCGCCGACGCCGGCCTCGGCGAGGCGTTCCTGCACCGCACGGGTCACGGCATCGGCGTCTCGGTGCACGAGGAGCCCTACATCGCGCCGGGCAACGACTTGGTGCTGCGTGAGAGCATGGCGTTCAGCATCGAGCCGGGCATCTACTTCGCAGGCTCGTGGGGTGCTCGCATCGAGGACATCGTGATCGTCACGGCCGACGGCGGAGAACGGTTGAACGTCGCGCCGCACGAGCTGACTTCGGTCGGCGGCCGCTGACCGGACTCGACCAACCGCCGCGATAGCATCGGCCCATGCGCCGCCCCCGCAAGGTCTCCTCAGCCAACGCGTCGCCGGCTACTCGTGCGCGCTACGCCAAGCGGCGTCAGAATCGGCTCGCCCGTGTCGACAACGACCTCACCGACGAGCAGTGGTACGACCTCATGGAGGCCTGGGGCGGCTGCGCTTACTGCGGCGGAGACGG
Source organism: Microbacterium sp. MYb54 (assembly GCF_002979515.1). Lineage (GTDB taxonomy): Bacteria > Actinomycetota > Actinomycetes > Actinomycetales > Microbacteriaceae > Microbacterium. The sequence continues at coordinate 57,439 of NZ_PCPA01000010.1, forward strand.
CGCCGCTCTGCAGCGGGACTGCATCCAGCCCGTGTCGCGAGGGGGACGCTACACGCTCGAGAACGTGGTCCCGGCCTGCGCCTCCTGCAACGCGAGCAAGCACAACGACGAGGTCACCGGCTGGCTGCGCCGCAAGAAGCTCGACGAGCGCACGTTCCTTGTCCGGCACGCCACGATCCTGCGGTCGCTGCGGCCGGCGGAATAGTCCTCGACACACGCTTCGGCGACCCGGACTTGCGGCATCCATGGAGCGATCGCGTGTGACGAGAACTCCGCCGGACGGAAGATCTCAGCTCTCGCGGGCACTCAGCTTCTGCGTGATCATGGCCCTGGCATACTGGCTCGCCGCGATGTAGTGCCCGACGATTCCGAGCATGAAGACCAGGAACGAGATCCCGACGATCGGGACGTCGCTCTCCAGACCTGCTTCGAACAGCGCACTGCCGAAGAGCACGCCCAGGAGCCCGACGAAGATCAGTGCTGTGCGGACCTTCCCGATCATGGTCACCGGAACTGCGGGGTCGCCTCGGAAGAAGAGCAGCGCACCCAGCCCGAGCAGCACGTCGGGGATGAGCAGCAGCACCAGGGTCTCCCACGGGATGAGATGACCGAGGGCGAAGGCCACGGCCGTCACGACCACCGTGATCCTGTCGGCCACCGGATCGAGCCAGGTTCCGAGCGCGGAGACGCTGTTCGTCCGTCGGGCGAGCCACCCATCGAGCCAGTCGGTGAAGAACACGATGCCGATCACGATGAGCGCAGCCCACAGCAGCCGCGCGGTGATCAACCAGAGGAACACCGGCAGCAGGAGCAGACGTACTCCGGAGATGAGGTTGGGCCACGTGCGCCACTCGTCTTCACGGAACAGCCGATCGACGACGGAGCGACGCACCGACGCAGGCTCGACACTCGGCTCGGAAGCACGGCTGATGGTTCGCCTGCGGACGAACCGAACGACGAAGAAGACGATGACGCCACCGAGCACGACGAACAGCAGAACGTTGCTGATCGGACCGAGGGCCTTGGTGACCGCCTCGAGCGACGACCTCAGCAGGAACCCGACGCTCACGTAGATCGCGGCCCACGTCGCTGCGCCAGCGAGCGACGCGAGGAGGAACGACGTGTACCTGACCCTGGCGACTCCCGCTGCTGCGGGTGTGAGCGTGCGAATGACCGGGACCAGGCGCGTCAGGAAGACGGCGAGAGCTCCACGCCGTTGGAGGATGTCGACGGCTCGGTCCCATCTGTCGACGCCGAGGCGGCGGACCAGCTTCAGATCGCGCATCCGCACACCGAAGTGTCGGCCGAGAAGATACCCGACGTGATCCCCGGCGCTACCCGCGATCACGACGACGAAGAACATGACGACGACCGCCCAGATGTCGGACAGCGCGGCCGTGAGGAAGACCACGATCGTCTCACCCGGCAGGAAGAATCCGAGCCCCAGCCCGTTCTCGAGGAAGGCGAACAACCCGCCGAGCGCCCAGACCAAGGGGTCGGGGAGCGCCGTAGCGGCAGTTCTCACCCATTCGAGAATATCCATCTGTCTCCTCTGTTCGTACTGGCGGCTGTCGTGTCCGCATCGAACGCGGATTCAACATTGATCGGTGCAGTACCAGTCAAAGCGGGAGGCCTTACACACGTAACACACTACGAGTAAAGAATCTCGTCGCGCGTCGTCCCGCAGGACGATTCAAGTCCGCCCGCGGGACGAGATCGTCGCGTGCGCGGAGGAGAGGACGAGAGAGCCGTCGGACAAAGAAGAAGCCCCCGGCAGGTGCCGGGGGCTTCTCGATCCTGTGGAGCCTAGGAGATTCGAACTCCTGACATCCTGCTTGCAAAGCAGGCGCTCTACCAACTGAGCTAAGGCCCCGTAAGGGGATTTTCTTGAGTTAAGGAGTGGGGCTACCAGGACTTGAACCTGGGACCTCTTCATTATCAGTGAAGCGCTCTAACCGCCTGAGCTATAGCCCCGTCAACCTCCAAGACTTTACCGGAGAATCACGGAAAATCCGAATCGAGGGGGAGCACCCGGGAGTGTCATCCCCCTCGACCGTGTTCAGCGCCCTGGTCGGATCGTCGCAGTGCCTGCGGAGAGCGAGACGTCGATCGTCCGCCGCGCACTCGAGGCCTCGTCGACCTTCGAGTTGAGGGTGCCCGCACTGATGTCCTGCGTGACGGCGTATTCGACGTCGGGCACGGTCAGATCCAGCGAGCCCGCGCTCACATCGATCGTGGTCTGAGACGGCGGCGCACCCGTCAGCTCGACCGTGAGATTACCCGCGGACACACCCAGATCGGCGGCGGTGACGCCATCGAGGATGATGTCGGCACGACCGGCACTCATCTCCACATCGAGCTCCGTCGCCGATCCGGTGATGTCGAGTGCACCGGCGCTCACGGTGACGTCGAGCACCCCGAAGTCTCCGTCGACGTCGAGGCTGCCGGCATCGAGCGTCAGGTCGGCATCGAACTCTGTGCCACGGAGACTCTCCGGCAGCGTGAGCACGGCGATCTGCTCGTCTCCGAACCAACTGCCGAACCACCAGCCGAATACGCTGTCCGGGCTCCGGACGATGAGTTCGTCGCCGTCGCGCTCGAACGTCCACGCCGTGCCGCGACCGTTGGTGATCGCAAGCTCCGCCTCGTCGACATCGCCGAACTCGACGCGCATGCTGCTGGCGTCCGCATCCAGGTCGATGCCATCGATGCCCTCGACGTCCACGGTCTGCACGGAGTCAGGTCGACTCGACGAGATGACGGTCCCTGCTGCGGCGGCGACGGCGGTGCCGCCGGTGCCCAGGAGGGCGATCCCGCCCACCACCGCTGTCACGACCATGACAGCCGTGGCTCCGGAAGAGCGACCACCGGAGGGACCGGGCGGAGGAGGGGTCGGCGCCCCCTGCGGAGCGGGCATCTGCGGGGCTGAAGCAGGCGGTGGCGTGAGCGGGGTGTGCTCACCCGGGACGCCGCTGTTGTCGGTGGTCATCGTGCCACTCCTGTCTGGCCGGTCGGCGGCGTCGGGCCACCGGTGTTCTCGATGTGGGCGAGGGCTGCGAGCACACGTCGGTTTCCCGACTCGTCCTGCTCGAAACCCAGCTTCTGGAAGATGGCGGTGATGTGCTTCTCGACGCTCGCCTCCGAGAGGAACAGCAGCCCGGCGATCGCCTGGTTCGACTTCCCCTCGGCGATCAGGGCGAGAACCGTACGCTCCCGCTCGGTGAGCCGCAGCATCCGGTCATCCCGATTCCGCCGCGAGAGCAACTGCGCGACGACCTCGGGGTCGAGCACCGTCGCACCCTCCGAGATCCGCTGCACCGAGACGAGGAACTCCGCGACATCCGCGACCCTGTCCTTGAGCAGGTATCCGAGCGGACCACCCTGCGCCGCGATCAGATCCGACGCATATCGTTCTTCGACGTACTGCGAGAGCACGAGGATCGCGAGCGACGGATGCGTCGAACGCAGCCCGAGCGCGGCGCGGATGCCCTCATCGGTGAACGTTGGGGGGAGACGCACATCCAGGATGCACAGGTCGGGTGCCGTGGTGGCGACGGCCTGGTCGAGGCCTTCGATGTCGGGGAGAGCGGCGACCACATCGTGGCCCGCGTCTTCGAGCAGACGCACCAGGCCCTCGCGCAGGAGGACCGAGTCCTCGCAGATCAGGATGCGCACGGTACGTTCACCTCCAGGCTGGTCGGTCCGCCCTGCGGACTGTCGAGGCGGAAGGTTCCGCCCGCAGCGAGGATGCGATTCGCGATCCCGTCGAGCCCACCGCCCGGTTGCACCTGCGCGCCTCCGATGCCGTTGTCCTCGACCCGTGCCCAGAGCGTGTTGCCCTCGCGAAGCCGCACGATGACCCGGGCCTCGCTGGCGCGTGAGTGCTTCGCGGCGTTGGTCAGAGACTCCGCGATTGAGAAGTACACCGCGGCCTCGGCCTCACGACTGCACCGCCCCTCCATCCGCACATCGAGGTGCACGGGAATGTGCGACCTGCCGGCGAGTGCCGAGAGTGCGGCGTCGAGGCCTCTGTCGTCGAGCACGGAGGCGTGGATGCCGCGAGCGAGCTGACGCAGCTCCGTGATGGCCGCCTTGGTGGACGTGTGAGCTTCGTTGATCAGCTCCTTCGCGGCCTCGGGGTCGTTGTCGATCTTCTGCTGTGCCAGTCCGAGCGTCATGCCGACCGAGACGAGACGCGGCTGGACGCCGTCGTGCAGGTCGCGCTCGATGCGGGTGCGCTCGACGTCTGCAGCGCGCACGGCGCCCTCGCGCTGGGCTGTCGAGGTGCGGATGCGCTCGGTGAGCTCGGTCTCCTTGCTGCGGATCACGATCGCGAGTGACAGCGTGCGATGCAGCAGTGCGAGGCCGATCATGCCGACGACGCAGGCCGCGATGCCCAGAATGCCGACCAGCGGCGCCCAGGCGACGGGGATGCCTCCGCCGCCGAACGGTCCCATCACCGAATCCGCAGCGGTGAGGGGCGCGAACGAGATGATGATCGACCAGACCAGGCCCCAGAACAGCCGGAGCACGATCCAGCCGAGAACGGCGGAGATGGCGAAGTTGGCGACCGCGCGCCACATGCGTCCATCGATCGACTGTCTTCCGAGGGCGCGCAGCCAGCCGGCGAACCCGGGGCGGTCACGCGGCTGCAGGCGCAGCGGTGCGATCGGGACGCGGTACAGGGCGCCGACGCGGGCGACTTCGAACCAGCCCAGCCCATACAGCGCGTAGACCAGACCCACGAGAAGGACGAGCCCGATTCCAGCGGCGAACAGGAGTCCGAGGCCCGTGCCGAGAAGGCCGCCGAGCATGCCGAAGATCGCACCGCCGAGGATGCCGACGCCTGCGAGATGCAGGATCGTGAGGAAGAGGCGCAACGGCGGCTTCACCGCCGTTGCGGGAGCCGGGGTCGCAGTCTGAGTGGTCATGCTTCCAAGTTACGGGCGGGCGAGTGCGCGCGACACCGAGTCATCCGGATACTCCACTTCGGGTTTTCCGTAACGAGGAATCAGTGCGTACCCCCGCTCTACGACTCCCGTCTGCTTCACTGGGGGCATGACAGCCCACGAAGGTGAACCGCATGGCGCGGGTCTCGGCCAGCGTTTGAACTGGTTGCGCGCAGGGGTGCTGGGTGCGAACGACGGCATCGTCTCCGTCGCCTCACTCGTGGTCGGCGTCGCCGGCGCGACCACCGACAACGCCGCACTCCTCACCGCGGGGATCGCCGGACTCGTCGGTGGGGCGATCTCTATGGCGCTCGGCGAGTACGTCTCGGTGAGCAGCCAACGCGACAGTGAACGTGCGCTGATCGCGAAGGAGCGTGAAGAGCTTCGCACGATGCCGACGGCAGAGCTCAGCGAACTCACCGAGCTCTATCGCGACCGCGGACTCTCAGAGGAGACAGCACGTCAGGTGGCCGAGGAGCTCACCGCGCACGATGCCCTCTCGGCTCATCTGGAGGTCGAACTCGGCATCGACCAGAACGACCTCGTCAATCCCTGGCATGCGGCGATCTCCTCCGCGGTCGCCTTCACACTCGGCGCGCTGCTGCCGCTGCTCGCGATCCTGCTGCCACCGCCCGAGTGGCGTGTTCCCGTGACCTTCATCGCGGTCCTGATCGCTCTGGCCGTGACGGGTGCCGTGTCGGCGAAGATCGGCGGTTCGGCGCCCGTTCCGGCATCGATCCGACTGGTCGTCGGCGGCGCCCTGGCCCTGGCAGCCACCTGGTTGATCGGCACCCTCCTCGGCACCTCCGGCGTCGTCTAGCGACGATCACCCCGAGGAGCGACGAAGGGCGGATGCCGTAGCATCCGCCCTTCGCGAAATCCGTTCCGTGAGGCGTCGGATCAGTTCGACATGAAGCCGACGAGCAGTCCGCCCGTCACCTTCACCGCGAGGTTGTAGATTCCGGCGACGACGGCGCCGAGCACCGTGAACACGATCAGGTTCAGAATCGCGACCACGGCGGCGAACGCCATCACCTGCGGCAGACCGACGACCTCCGACAGCACGAACGTGTTGTCCGTGATGCTGACCAGGAACCCCTCGGCCGTGGTCATGACGCCCGTCGCCTGGAGCACCAGGAAGATCAGGAAGAACGCGACCATGGTGACCACCGCGAGGGCGACCGCTCCGAGGAACGAGAGCTTCACTGCCGACCAGAAGTCCACGTAGACCAGTCGGAGGCGAACCTGCTTGCCACCGGTCTTGCGGGTCGACTTCTTCGCCAGCTTGTCGGCCACTGTGCTCATGCGTCTGTATCCTCGGGGGTCTCTGTCGTCTCGGGGGCCTGGGTCTCGGCATCCTCCGCATCCGCCTCGTCTTCGGTGAGGCCACGCTCACCGTTACGGGCGATGGCGAGGATCCGGTCGGCCTCCGTCGTACGAGCGAACACCACTCCCATGGTGTCTCGCCCCTTGGCGGGGACCTCGGCCACGGCAGAGCGTACCACCTTGCCGCTGGAGAGAACCACCAAGACCTCGTCGTCCTCGGCGACGATCAGACCACCCGCGAGAGTGCCCCGATCGTCGTTGAGCTTGGCGACCTTGATGCCTGTTCCACCGCGTCCCTGCACGCGGTATTCCTCGACCGCTGTGCGCTTGGCATACCCGCCGTCGGTGACGACGAACACGAACTTCCCAGGCGCTGCGACGGATGCCGAGAGCAGGCAGTCGTCGTCGATCTTGAACTTCATGCCGCGCACACCGGCCGTCGCGCGTCCCATCGGACGCAGGGCTTCATCGGTCGCTTCGAAGCGCACCGACATGCCGCGGCGGCTGATCATGAGGATGTCGTCCGTGGCGTCGACGAGCAACGCGCTGACCAGCTCGTCCTCGTCGTTCAGGCGGATCGCGATGACGCCGCCCTGACGGTTGGTGTCGTACGCCTCGAGCCGGGTCTTCTTGACGAGACCCTCACGCGTGGCCAGCACCAGGTAGTCGGCCACCTGGTAGTCGCGGATGTCGAGCACCTGGGCGATGCTCTCATCCGGCTGCAGTGCCAGCAGGTTCGCGACGTGCATGCCCTTGGCGTCACGCCCGGACTCCGGCACCTCGTACGTCTTCGCGCGGTAGACGCGACCCTTGTCGGTGAAGAACAGCAGCCAGTGGTGCGTCGTGGTCACGAAGAAGTGCTCGACGATGTCGTTGGCCCGCAGCTGCGCGCCCTTGACACCCTTGCCACCGCGGTGCTGGGAGCGGTAGTTGTCGCTGCGCGTGCGCTTGATGTACCCCTCGCGCGTGACGGTGACGACCATCTCCTCCTCGGCGATGAGGTCTTCCATCGAGACGTCGCCGTCGAAACCGTGCAGGATGTGCGTGCGGCGCTCGTCGCCGAAACGGTCGACGATCCCGGTCAGCTCCTCGCGGATGATCGTGCGCTGACGCCCCTCGTCGGCAAGGATCGCCTTGAAGTCGGTGATCTGAGCCTCGAGCTCATTCGCCTGGTCGATGATCCGCTGACGCTCGAGAGCGGCGAGACGGCGCAGCTGCATCTGCAGAATCGCGTCGGCCTGGATGTCGTCGATGTCGAGGAGCTTCTGGAGTCCCTCGTTCGCATCCTGCGTGGTCTGCGATCGACGGATGAGCGCGATGACCTCATCGAGCGCATCGAGCGCCTTCAGGTATCCGCGCAGGATGTGCATGCGCTTCTCGGCCTCGCGCAGACGGTACTCCGTGCGCCGGACGATCACGTTGATCTGGTGCGCGATCCAGTTGGTGATGAAGCCGTCGATCGCGAGTGTGCGCGGCACACCATCGACGATCGCGAGCATGTTCGCGCCGAAGTTCTCCTGCAGCTGCGTGTGCTTGTAGAGGTTGTTCAGCACGACCTTCGCGACCGCGTCGCGCTTGAGCACGACGACGAGACGCTGACCGGTGCGATCGGACGACTCGTCACGGATGTCGGCGATGCCGGTGATCTTGCCGTCACGGGCGAGATCACCGATCTTCACCGCGACGTTGTCGGGGTTGACCTGGTACGGCAGCTCGGTCACGACGAGGCAGGTACGACCCTGGATCTCCTCGACGTTCACGACCGCACGCATCGTGATCGACCCGCGTCCGGTGCGGTACGCCTCCTGGATGCCCTTGGTTCCGAGGATCTGCGCACCGGTCGGGAAGTCAGGACCGGGGACGCGCTGGATCAGACCGTCGAGCAGCTCTTCACGCGAGATCTCGGGATTGTCGAGAGCCCAGAGTGCGGCATCCGACACCTCACGCAGGTTGTGCGGCGGGATGTTCGTCGCCATACCGACCGCGATGCCGACCGAGCCGTTGACGAGCAGGTTCGGGAAGCGGGCGGGCAGGACCGTCGGCTCCTGCGTCTGGCCGTCGTAGTTGTCGGTGAAGTCGACCGTGTCTTCTTCGATGTCGCGCACCATCTCGAGCGCGAGTGGGGCCATCTTGGTCTCGGTGTATCGAGGGGCTGCGGCGCCCATGTTGCCGGGGGAGCCGAAGTTGCCCTGACCGAGTGCCAGCGGATAACGCAGCGACCAGGGCTGCACCAAGCGGACGAGGGCGTCGTAGATCGCCGAGTCGCCGTGCGGGTGGTACTGGCCCATGACCTCGCCGACCACGCGGGCGCACTTGGAGAACGACTTGTCGGGGCGGAAGCCACCGTCGTACATCCCGTAGATGACACGGCGGTGCACGGGCTTCAGTCCATCGCGGACGTCGGGGAGTGCGCGCCCCACGATGACGGCCATCGCGTAGTCGAGGTAGCTGCGCTGCATCTCCGACTGCAGGTCGACCTGGTCGATCTTGCCGTGATCGTGTTCCGGTTCGGTGCGTTCTTCGTCAGTCATGAATCAATCTCTCTGTCACACATCTGGTCTGAGCCCGCGGGCGTCAGATGTCGAGGAAGCGGACGTCCTTGGCGTTGCGCTGGATGAAGCTGCGTCGGGATTCGACGTCCTCACCCATCAGCACGCTGAAGATCTCGTCGGCGGCAGCTGCATCTTCGATGGTGATCTGCTGGAGGGTGCGAGTGGAGTGATCCATCGTCGTCTCCCACAGCTCCTTCGGGTTCATCTCACCGAGACCCTTGTAGCGCTGGATGCCGGCATCCTTCGGGATGCGCTTGCCGTTGTCGAGCCCGTGCTTGAGCAGAGCATCGCGCTCGGCATCGCTGAACACGTACTCGTGTGCGGAGTTCGACCACTTCAGTCGGTAGAGCGGCGGCATCGCGAGGTACACGAAGCCGGCCTCGATGAGTCCTCGCATGTAGCGGAACAGCAGCGTGAGCAGCAGCGTGGTGATGTGCTGGCCGTCGACGTCGGCATCCGCCATCAGGACGATCTTGTGATAGCGCGCCTTCTCGATGTCGAACTCTTCGCCGATGCCGGTGCCGAAGGCCTGGATCATCGCCTGGACTTCTTTGTTGCCCAGGGCCTTGTCGAGGCGTGCGCGCTCGACGTTGAGGATCTTGCCGCGCAGCGCCAGGATCGCCTGGGTGTGCGGGTCGCGACCCTGAACGGCCGAACCACCGGCCGAGTCACCCTCGACGAGGAAGATCTCACTGATCGACGGGTCTTTGCTGGTGCAGTCCTTGAGCTTGTCCGGCATCGCGGCCGACTCGAACACGCTCTTGCGGCGCGCGGTCTCGCGCGCCTTTCGAGCCGCGAGACGAGCGGTCGCTGCATCGAGCGCCTTGCGGATGATGTTCTTCGCCTGGACCGGGTTGCGGTCGAACCAGTCACCGAGCTGATCGCCGACGACCTTCTGGACGAAGGCCTTCGCCTCGGTGTTTCCCAGCTTGGTCTTGGTCTGACCCTCGAACTGCGGCTCACCGAGCTTGATCGAGATGACCGCGGTGAGGCCCTCGCGCACATCGTCACCGGAGAGGTTGTCGTCCTTCTCCTTGAGGATGTTGTTCGCACGGGCGTACTTGTTCACCAGAGTGGTGAGCGCTGCACGGAAGCCTTCTTCGTGCGTTCCGCCCTCGTGGGTGTTGATGGTGTTGGCGTAGGTGAAGACGTTCTCGGTGTACGACGTCGTCCATTGCATCGCGACCTCGAGTGAGATCTTGCGAGCGGTGTCCTCCGACTCGAACGCGATGATCTCGTCGTTGACGACCTCGGCGTGACGCACCTTGTTGAGGTACTCGACGTAGTCGACGAGTCCGCGCTCGTAGAAGAACACGTCGCCGGGCTGCTTGGTGACGGCAGTACCTTCTTCTTCCACCTCGTAGGCGGAGGACTCTCGCTCGTCGCGGAGCTCGATGCGCAGCCCCTTGTTCAGGAACGCCATCTGCTGGAAGCGCGTGCGGAGTGTGTCGTACTCGAACTCGGTCGTCTCGGTGAAGATCTCGGCGTCCGGCCAGAACGTGATGCTGGTTCCGGTCTCCTCTGTCGCCTCACCCTTCTCGAGCTTCTGCTGAGGGATGCCGCCCTCCGCGAAGGAGTGACGCCAGACGAAGCCCTTCTGCCTGACCTCCACATCGAAGCGGGTCGACAGCGCGTTGACCACCGAGGATCCGACGCCGTGCAGTCCGCCGGAGACGGCATAGGCGCCGCCGCCGAACTTTCCGCCGGCGTGCAGGATCGTCAGCACGACCTCGACCGTCGACTTGTTCGGGTCGGAGGAGTGCGGATCGACGGGGATGCCACGGCCGTTGTCGATGACGCGCACGCCACCGTCGGCGAGCATCGTGACGAGGATCGTGTCGGCGTAGCCGGCCAGTGCCTCATCGACCGAGTTGTCGACGATCTCGTACACGAGGTGATGGAGACCGCGCGGGCCTGTCGACCCGATGTACATGCCGGGGCGTTTGCGAACGGCTTCGAGGCCTTCGAGGATCTGAATCGAGTCGGCACCGTACTCACCGGGCTGCTTGATCTTGGGGGAGATCGAGTTGCTCGTGGTCTCGGACCCGTCGATGGGGTCGGAGGTTCCCCCGGTTGTCGATTCCGTCTCGTCAGCAGGGGATTCAGGCGTCATCAGAGGGCATTCTCCACATCGATATCACGAACTCCCATTCTAGCGGGGTTTCGTCGGGAAATGCCGCTCAACGGCCGCGTGTGGCCCTCTGAGCGTTTCGACCCCTTCGCATGGTGCCCTACCCGTAGGTATCGCGCGGGCCCCGTCCTGGAACGGCTCTGGGACCCCATTTCCACGAGGGAACGTCCGGTCCGATGAAGCGGAGGTTCTCGACTCCCGCGTCGGGATACCGCCGACCGATCTCGGTGAGAATGGTCGCCCGCATGAACTGCAGGTTCTTCGCCCAAGCCGTGGAGTCGCACTTCACCGTGAGCAATCCACGCTCGAGAGAGACCGGCTCGGAGTGCTTCGCCGTGTCGGCCCCGGCGAGATCGGCCCACTGACGAACGAGGTCTTCCCTGGCCAGGGTGATCTGCCAGCCCGAATCGCGACTCAGTCGATCGAGGACCGCCCCGAGCGAACCGGGATCGCGCCCCGGCGTGAACGGGGCGTTGTCGTCATCGGTGGTGATGCGGCGCTTGCGCTTCCAGCTCTTGGAGCTCGGCTGGAGTCCGCGCAGCCGAAGATAGGTGCCGACGGTCTCCGGCACCTCGGCTGCCGGAGTCGAAGCCGCGTCAGTCATCTTCACTCGATTCCGGCGTCTGCTCGAGAACACGCTCATCGTTGATGGTTCCGGCGCTGATCCGGACGACATGGGCGTGCAGCACCTCGGGGATATCCTCCTCCACCGCAGCGGTCACCACCACCTGCTCGTACCCGGCGGTCAGGGCGGCAAGCCGCTGGCGTCGATCGGCATCGAGTTCGGCGAAGACGTCGTCGAGGATGAGTACCGGGTCGCCGGCAGGAGATTCACTGCGCAGCAGTTCGGCCGAAGCGAGTCGGAGCGCGAGCGCCACCGACCACGACTCCCCGTGAGAGGCATACCCCTTCACCGGAAGGTCGCGAACCCGCAGAACCATGTCGTCGCGGTGCGGACCGGTGAGGGTCAGCCCTCGGTCGAGCTCCTTCGATCGCTTCGCCGCGAGCGACGCACGGAAGAGATCGGCGATGTGATTCGGATCGCCGAGCCTGGTGATGGCCACCTCTTCCTCGATGTCTTCCGCCCCGTCTTCACCTTCCTCGGGGTCTCCGCCACCGACCGAAAGCGCCCATTCCAGTTGCGGACGATGATCCTCTCCGGCGATCGCTTCGTAAGCATCGGCGACCGGCTGCTGCAGATCTGCCGCCAGACGTTGACGTGCCGTGATGATCTCGGAGCCGAGGGAGACGAGCTTGTCATCCCACACGTCCAGTGTGCTCAGGCCTTCTCCGCGGATGCCCCGGGCTCGCGCCGACTTCAGCAGCGCATTGCGCTGCTTGAGCACGCGGTCATAGTCGGCGAGTACAGCAGCGAGTCTCGGTGTGCGCTGGATGAGGAGCTGATCGGTGAAGCGGCGGCGCGCCGAGGGATCACCTCGCACGATCTGCAGGTCTTCGGGAGCGAACAGCACGACGTGCACGTAGCGGGGGAGCTCGTTCGGTTTGGACGGCGAGCCGTTGATGCGGGCCTTGTTCGATCCCTGCCGGTTCACCTGGACTTCGGCGAGCACCCGACGCTCGCCATGTGAGAGTCGGGCGCGGATCACCGCGAACTCCTGGCCGTCGCGGACCATGGGCGCATCCGACGAAACCCGGTGGGATCCGAGCGTGGCGAGGAACACGACGGCCTCGGCCAGATTCGTCTTTCCCTGACCGTTTCGTCCGACGAGGACGTTCGGACCGCGGTGGAGGGTGAGTTCAGCGGTCGCGTAATTGCGGAAATCGACCAGGCTCAGGTGTTCCACAATCACGCTGTCAGCCTACCTTCGGGGTCTGACATCTCCTTCCGGCGGATCCGGGCCGGCGACCGCTCGATCTCGTCGAGCCGCCGCCGGCCGTGGATCAGGGAAGCGGTCCGTAGAGCGACGGAGAGGTGCGGGCACCCGTCTTCTGCTCGAACGCGTACGCCAAACCGAGCAGCGTGCCCTCATCGAAGTCCCGTCCGAGGAACTCCAGGTTCACCCCGCTGCCGGGCAGAGACTCGCCCGCGACCGTCTGCCCCATCGGAACGGTCACCGACGGCATCCCGGTGTTCGGGCTCAACCTCATGTTGGTGCCCTGCGTCGCGTACGCATTCGTGCTCGGGTAGATGATCGCGTCGAGATCGAGATCCTCCATCGTCTGCGTCAGGAGGCTCTTGCCCGCTGCGATCTGCACGGTGTGCGAGCCGTTCGCTCCTGCCCATGCTTCATAGGTCGCGTCGGTGACGGCGTCTCGCGTTTCGTAGATCGGCCGCCGTGAGGTCACGAAACTGTTCGACGCGAGGATGTCTGTCAGCGTCCGTGCCTCCACCGCCGCACCGAGATGGGTGTCGATGTACTCGTCGAGGTCGTGTCGGAACTCGTTCGTCGATCCGGAGCCCTCGTTCAGCACAGCGGCGAGACCCGCCGGTGGTGTCACGGTAACGACGGTCGCGCCCTGCGCGGTCAGCGCCGCCGTCGCCTCAGAGAAGAGGCGAACGGTGCCGGTGTTGGTGCCGACCATCGAGGTGACGTATCCGATGCGCGCACCCTGAAGTGCGTCCGGATCGAGGAACGAGGTGTACGAATCGGGAACCAAGCCCTGCTGCCGCGCGGTGACGGGATCAGCGTCGTCGACGCCGACGACGGCATCGAGCGCGACCGCTGCGTCGATGACCGATCGGGCCATCGGTCCGCCCGTGTCCTGCGAGAGCGCCAGCGGGATGATGCCGTCACGGCTCGCCAGGCCCACGGTGGGGCGAACACCGACGAGCTGGTTGTACGACGAAGGCACCCGGATCGAACCGCCGGTGTCGGTGCCGAAACCGACAGCGGCGAGATTCGCCGAGATCGCGGCCCCCGTTCCTCCGCTGGATCCGCCGGCCGTCTTCGTGGTGTCATACGGGCTCGCCACGAGGGAGGTCGATCCCGGTTCCTGGAACGAGGAGAACTCGGAGACGAATCCGTAGGCGAACTCGTCGAGACTCGCCTTCGCGAGGATCACGGCGCCGTCGCCCCGGAGACCTGTGACCATCGAGGCGTCAGTGGCCGTCTGATTCTCGTTCCAACACGCGCACCCACCGGTTGTCACCATGCCGACGGTGTCGTAGTTGTCCTTCAATGCGATCGGAACACCCAGCAGCAGGCTCGTCATCCCCTGGGAGGCTCGGATCCCATCGGCCGCCGCCGCATTTTCGAGCGCCTGCGGGTTCACCGTGATGATCGAGTTGAGAGGTCGGCTTCCGCCCGGTGCGACCGTGCGATCGTAGGCCTCGATCCGATCGAGATACTCCTGGGTGATGCTCTTCGAACTCGCGATCCCCGCGTTCATCGCCGCCTGCATGTCGATCACCGAGGCCTCGACGAGCTCGAACGGCCCATCGTCGTAGATCATCCGCTGCGACAGACCTGCGAGATCGAGGATCGTGAGCTCCCCGTCGACATCGGTATCGAGGATCGACACACGCGACCACTCCGGAGAGGCCGTCGTGAGGCCCAGCGATTCACCCGCGATCAACAGATCGGATGCGGTGACCATCGCATCGCCGGTCAGATCGAGCTCGCTGTAGTACGGCGGGAGGCTCACGGATGCTGTCGGCGATGCGGCAACGGCAGGCACGGTCACCAGGCTTCCCGCGACGATTGCAGAACCTGCGACCGAAACGGCGGCAACGGTCCGAAGGGTGATCTTCTTCACGGTCTTGTCTCTCCTGTAGTCCAGCACGTGAGCTCTGACTGCACGTCGGGTCATGGGGTCCTCCGTCGGATGGCGATGATCGTGCCTGCGGCAGCAGCAGCGATAGCGCCGGCACCGAGAATGAGCCAGGGCGCGGCGTCAGTACCGGTGATGGCGAGCGACCCATCCGCAGCGCTGCCCGATCCCGTCCGAGGCCGTGACCCGGGCCCGGACGCGGGATCCGCGCCAACCGAGCCGTCGTCGCCCGAACCGGGCTCCGACTCGTCATCACTCGAGATCGCGACGGTCGTCGATGCGCCCTCTGCGGCCGGATCGACAGTGGACGTCTGGCCGTTCGAACCCACGATCCGACCGGATGAGAAGGCGAGTGAAGCATCCCCCTCGTCGAGTGCTGCGAATCTGAGCGTCACGAGAGTCTGTGTGCCGGCCAGACCGGGTGAAGTACCGAGCCGAGTGGCAGCGATGGCGATCTCGCCTCCCCGATCCGTCACCGAGTCGAATCCTCCGGAGGGCAACTGCTCGCTGTCGTCGATGAACGCGAGGCGCTTCGCGTCGTACGCGATGTCGAGCTCGTACGCGTAGGCATCGACGAGGCCGGTGAAGACCGCGGAGACCGTGACTGTGTCACCGACAGACACCGTGGCCGGAGTCGCCGTCAGCGACACCGTGTCATACGTGGCCGAGATCGTGACGGCGGAAGCAGGCGATGCCGCCCCCAGCGCCAGGAAGGTTGTGGCCGCGAGCACGACGACACCCGAGAGGGGGGCGCGCAGCCTGCGGAAGAGAGCACGAGCATTTTGGGGCATGCGGAGCGTCTTTCGTCTGGAGAGACGAGCGCGGCCGCACGGCTATGCGGAGCAGCCGTGCTCTGGGGCACGGCCGACTCTCGCAGTCTGGTGTTTCGCGTTCTGAGCTTTGCTGTTTCCGGCAGGTAACGGCCGGAAACAGCGGGCTCAGCGCAGGAGGAGGTTCGGCTGAAGGAGGTACTTGAACGAGTCGAGGCCGGCCTGGTCCACAGACGTCTGACTCGTGATCAGCACCGGGCTGAGCTTGTTGGCGTTGTCGCTCGAAGTGAACGTCACGCGGACGAACTCGCTCTTGACCGCACCCAGTGCCTCGATCAGGTACTGCGGGTTCAGGCCGAGCGTGACCTCGTCGCCTCCGGAGAGGATCGCGTCGACCGACTCGGAGGCCCGTGCGTGATCGCCGCCTGAAGCGTCCATCGTGACGCTGTCGTTCGTGAAGGTGAAACGCAGGGGAGCGGCGCGGTCGAGCACGAGCGACACTCGGCGCACGGCCTCGACCAGGTCGGCGGTGTTGACCACCGCGTAGTGGTCGGTCTGCTCGGGGAAGAGGCGGCGGACCGGCGGGAAATTGCCCTTGATCAGGAGCGAAGTCACGGTCTTGTTGCCGGCGGTGAAGGCGATGATCTCGCGGTCACCCGCCCCGGAGAAGGCGATCTGGATGGTGCCGGCATGTCCGAACGTCTTACCGACTTCGAGCAGGGTGCGCGCAGGGACCAGGGCAGTGGCTTCGACGGCTTCGCCGTCCCACGGCACATCGCGGAGCGAAACTCGATAGCGGTCGGTGGCGACCAGGCTCAAGCTGTGCCCGGAGACCTCGAGCTGAACACCCGTGAGGACGGGGGTCACGTCGTCACGCGACGCAGCGAATCCGACCTGGGCGATCGCGGTACCGAAGTCGTCGGCCGGGACGACACCGGAGGACCCGGTGACTTCAGGGATCGAGGGATATTCCTCGACGGGCATCGCGGCGAGCGTGAATCGAGCCGAGCCACAGGTGACGGTGATTCCGCCGTCTTCCTCGACGGCGATCTCGATCGGGGCGTTCGGAAGACGGCTGGCGATGTCAGACAGAAGCCGGCCGTGGACCAGGATCGTGCCCGGGGTGTCGACGGTCGCTTCGATGGTCGTCCGTGCGGAGGCTTCGTAGTCGAAGGCCGAGAGCGTGAGGCCTGACCCATCCGCTTCGATCAGGACTCCGGCGAGGATCGGCTGCGGGTTGCGCTGTGGCAGAAGCTTGACGACGAACGAGACAGCCTCGCTGAAGACATCGCGGTTGACCTGAAACCTCACTGGTGCTCCCTTGTCGTCGAATTGTGACGCGTTGTCGTCGTTCCTGCCGGTGCAGGGCTTCCCATGCTAGCCCCACAGTCCGGCGTATCCCTACGCCGAGGTTCTTGTCGTTCGCTCGACGGTTCTCCCCACCGTCTGGTGATGGGATCGCGCTTTGAAAGACTTAACTCCTTAACAGTGTTAACAGCTGTGGATACTGTGGATAAGTCGGTGGATAGCAAGAGCGAGTAGGGAACTACACGGTTGTCAGTTGTGGAATCCCTGAGGAATCCGCGGGTTACCGGCATCCGGGTCGATCCGCGCCCTCCCCTAGTTATCCACAGGTTTGGGCTATCAGCCCACATTCGTCCCGATGGAATCCACGTTCATCCACAAGTTATCCACATGTGCAAACAGGCATCTATTCCACGATCAGATTCCCTGGCGGGCACGGAAAAAGGGAGAGGCAGCACCCGAACGGTGCTGCCTCTCCCTTTTCTCGCGACTGTCGGACGCTCAGCGGCGACCGAGTTGCGTGGTGATCTCCGTCACCTGGTTGTAGATCGAGCGACGCTCCTTCATGAGCTCACTGATCTTCTTATAGGCATACATCACCGTGGTGTGGTCCCTGTTGCCGAACAGCTGACCGATCTTCGGCAGCGAGAGGCTCGTGCGTTCACGACAGAGGTACATGGCGATCTGCCTCGAGGTGGCGATCTGCTGGGAGCGACTCGAGCCGTAGAGGTCGTCGACGGTGAGCTTGAAGTACTGAGCCGTCGCGGTGATGATGTCGGTCGGCGAGATGATGTTGTCTTCTGCGGTGTCGATGATGTCGCGGAGCACCGTCTGCGCGAGCGAGATGTCGAGTGCCGAGCGATTGAGGCTGGCGAAGGCCGAGACGCGGATGAGCGCGCCCTCGAGCTCTCTGATGTTCGACGAGACGACCGTGGCGATGTACTCGAGGACTTCGTCCGGGATATGGAGGGCCTCGCTCTGCGCCTTCTTGCGGAGGATCGCGATGCGCGTCTCGAGGTCCGGTGCCTGGACATCGGTGATCAAGCCCCATTCGAAGCGGCTGCGCATCCGGTCTTCGAATCCGGTGAGGTGCTTCGGGGCCACATCGCTGGTGATCACGACCTGCTTGTTGTGGTCGTGCAGCGTGTTGAAGGTGTGGAAGAACGCCTCCTGCGTCTCTGCACGCCCTTGAAGAAACTGGATGTCGTCGATCAGGAGGATGTCGACGTCGCGGTATCGAGCCTGGAAGGCGGCGCCACGGTTGTTCGCGATCGAGTTGATGAAGTCGTTCGTGAACTCCTCACTCGAGACGTAGCGGACCTTCACTCCTGCATAGAGGGACTGTGCGTAGTCGCCGATGGCATGGAGGAGGTGGGTCTTGCCGAGCCCCGAGTCGCCGTAGATGAACAGCGGGTTGTACGCCTTGGCCGGTGCTTCGGCGACGGCGACCGCTGCGGCATGCGCGAATCGGTTGGACTGACCGATGACGAAGTTGTCGAAGGTGTACTTCGGGTTCAGCCGCGACTCATGGCGCAGCTGAGTCGGCTGTTCCATCGGCGACTCGACGCGGGCCTGTTCATGCCGACCGAAGTCGCCGACCACCATCGGTGCCGACTGCTGCTCGGCGAGCTCGTGGTTCACTACGACGCGGTACGAGGAGACCTCGTCGCCGATGTGGGAGAGAGCCTCCATGATCGGGAGCCGCAGTCGCTTGTTGATCTGCGCAGCTGTGAGATCGTTCGGCACTTCGAGGTACAGCGTCGCCGACATGACTCCGGCGGGTACGGCCAGGCTCAGGAAGCCCTGAAGCTGTGGCGTGACGCGATCGTCATCGACCAGAAGCTCCTGCACCGTGGTCCAGATAGGAACGTCGGGCTGGGCAGGTGATGACATGACGCTCCGGACGAGTGATCGAGGCGGGGTCGACGTGCCGTGCCCCCTGTGGATAACTTAGGATGCCACGGTAGTCACCCCGGCTGTGAACGGCAACCTGCCATTGAAATTACGCGCGCGTGTTGTGTCTGTCGGGCGAGCCGTGGTTGTGGATAATGGCTGTGCGGTTCGGGTCGGTCGACCAGCTCCGAAGCGCGCAGATTTGCTCTGCGCGCCAGTAGGACGTACCCTAAGTCGGTTGACTTATGCCATTTTTGGCAGTTCCCCATGTCTCCGGTCGAAGTGAATCCGGTGGCAGCATTCCCGGAGTGATTCCATGAGCAAGCGCACCTTCCAGCCCAACAACCGCCGTCGCGCCAAGAAGCACGGTTTCCGCGCCCGCATGCGTACGCGTGCCGGCCGCGGCATCCTCGCTGCCCGCCGCGCGAAGGGCCGCACCGAGCTCTCTGCGTAGTCCGCTGTGCTCGCCCGCCCACATCGGCTGACCCGCGGGACCGACTATCGTCTGGTCGTTCGTCGTGGTTCCCGTTGTGGCGGCGCGCGCGTCATCACCTCGATGTTGACGACGGGCGAGAGCAGAGCCGCAAGGTTCGGATTCATCATCAGCAAGCAGGTAGGCACCGCTGTGGTGCGCAATACCGTGCGTCGGCGACTCAAAGCCGTCTGTGCGGAGGCGCTCCCGCGTGTTCCCGAGGGCACGGATGTCGTCATCCGTGCCCTTCCTGCATCTGCGGAGGCTTCCTTCGCCGAGCTCGAAGCCGATGTACGTCGGTGTCTCAGCAGGCTCACGCCGGCATCGACTGCAGGATCCTCATGACGGCGCTGCCCGCCTCGTCGATCGGCACGGCGCAGGTGCACTCGAGCGATCTCCTCCGCAGCATCCCGCTGATCCCCCGAAATCTGGTCCTTGGCTTCCTCACGGGCTATCGCAAGGTGATCTCCCCGATGTACGGAGATGTCTGTGCGTACTACCCCAGCTGTTCCGCCTACGCTGTAGGTGCGGTGCAGCAGCACGGTGCTGCAAAGGGAGCGGTGCTCTCGGCGTGGCGCATCCTCCGCTGCAACCCCTGGACCAGCGGCGGCGTCGATGACGTGCGGCCGCATGACCACTTCCGCTACGACCTGACCGCACACGGTTTCGTCGTCCCTTCCCGAAAGGACTGATCGGTGGGTCTTGACCTTCTGCTAGCCAGCTCCACTCCCAGCGATGCCCCCGCTGCAGGTGGGTTCGATCTGCTCGGCACCATCCTCTGGCCGCTCAAGTGGGTGGTCGAGCTGATCCTCGTCGCCTGGCACTGGCTCCTGACGGCCGTCGGTCTCCCTGCGGCATCCGGCATCACCTGGGTGTTGTCGATCGTCGGCCTCGTGGTCGTGGTCCGCGCTGCTCTGATCCCGCTCTTCGTGAAGCAGATCAAGAGCCAGCGAAAAATGATGGAAATCGCTCCTGAACTGCGAAAAGTTCAGGAGAAGTATCGGGGAAAGAAGGATCAGCTCTCTCGCGAGGCCATGAGCCGCGAGACCATGGGCCTGTACAAGAAGCACGGCACGACACCGATGTCGAGCTGCCTGCCGCTCCTGGTACAGATGCCGATCTTCTTCTCCCTCTTCAGCGTTCTGAGCGACGTCAAGAAGCATGCGGAGGCAGGAATCGGCGGCGTGGGCTTGATGAGCCCCGAGCTGACGAAGGAGTTCTACGACGCCAAGCTGTTCGGTGTCGCCTCCCTGCACGAGAACCTGGGCAACGCGGTCGAGGCGAAGAACACCACGGCGATCATCATCCTTGTCACGCTCGTCGTGCTCATGATCGCTTCGCAGTTCTTCACGCAGCTGCAGATCATCTCGAAGAACCTGTCGCCCGAGGCCAAGACCGGCCAGGCGTACCAGATGCAGAAGATCATGCTCTACGTTCTGCCGCTGGGCTTCATCTTCTCCGGTGTGTTCTTCCCCCTCGGCGTGGTCGTCTACTGGTTCATCTCGAACCTCTGGACCATGGGCCAGCAGTTCCTCGTCATCCGTGAGATGCCGACTCCGGGTTCGGAAGCCGCCAAGGCACGCGAAGAGCGTCTGGCCCGCAAGGGCAAGGCGATCGACTCCTCGGGCAAGGTCGTTCCCATGGCCGCGTATGAGGCTGAGCAGCAGCGTCTGCTGGAAGAGGTCGAAAAGGCGAAGGCCGAAGCACCGAAGCGTCAGCAGCCGGTGGGTAAGAAGCGTTCTAAGAAGAAGGGGAGCGGTTCATGAGCGAGACCATGACCGAGAACACCGAGCCCACCGTGGCTCAGCTCGAGAATGAGGGCGACGTCGCCGCGGATTACCTCGAGGAGCTCCTTGACATCGCGGATATCGATGGCGACCTGAACCTCGACGTCCGCCAGGGCCGTGCCTACGTCTCCGTGGAGGCTGAGGGTGATGGGCTTGCGTTGCTCTCCGCTCCCGATACTGTCCAGGCGCTTCAGGAACTCACTCGCCTCGCGGTGCAGAGCAAGACCGGATCGTTCTCCCGGTTGATCCTCGATGTCGCCGGCTCGCGCGACACTCGCCGTCGTCAGCTGGAGACTCTGGTCAACGCAGCGGCCGAGAAGCTCGATGAGGGTTCGTCGCAGGCTTCCCTGCCGTCGATGTCGAGCTATGAGCGCAAGCTCGTCCATGACATCGCAGCTGAGCGTGGACTCGTATCCGAGTCCTATGGCGAGGGCGCTGACCGGCACACGGTCCTCCGCCGTCGTTGATGTTTCACGTGAAACATCGCGTTTTCGGAGATTTCCATGAGTGATCTGGAGCTGGAGCTCGAGCCGGCAGTTGCGGGTGAGCTCTTCGGCGATCGGATCGACATAGCGCGCGCGTTTACAGCCGCGCTCGCCCGTGAAGGCGAAGAGCGTGGTCTCATCGGTCCGCTCGAGCTTCCACGTCTGTGGACTCGACACATCCTCAACAGCGTGATTGCGGCGCCACTCTTCTACGGATCTGTGGCCGATATCGGCTCCGGGGCCGGCCTTCCCGGGATCGTGCTCGCAATCTCACGTCCTGACGTGCAGTGGACTCTGGTTGAGCCCATGGAGCGCCGGGTCACCTGGCTCAACGAGCAGGTCTCTGCGCTGGAGCTCGGGAACGTCACGGTACTTCGTGCACGTGCCGAAGATGTCCGGTCCACTGACGGATTTGATGTCGTCACTGCCAGAGCAGTCAGTGCGCTGCGTACACTGATCCCGATCACAGCACCTCTGGTTCGCGACGGGGGAGAGTTGGCTCTCCTCAAGGGTATGAATGTCGCGAACGAGATCGAGGCTGCACAGAAGCAGATCAAGAAGTTCCGCCTCACGAATGTGCGGGTCGAAGTACTGGGGGAGCGCGTTCTGCCCGAGACGACCCGGGTACTGCGGGCTCGGGTGCGCTGATACCGCGAACCCTGCAAGCCGGATGTTTCACGTGGAACATCCGGTTTTTGCGTGCATGCTGACGCTTATCGCCGTGTAGGCGGTCGCAACCCGCTAAGGCGAAGTCGACCTCCAATCGTTGCGGGGGCTCGGGTGCAAGATGAGTAGCGCGGGCTTGAGTGCAGGACGAGTAGCGCGGCGACTGACGCGACGTCCACCCGATCGGTCCCGATGAGCGGCTAAGCGATGTTTCACGTGAAACGGCCCAAGGTGTTGATGGCGCGCGGTGCTTCCTGCAGCGTGCGTGGACACAGCCCTGTCCGCCTGTACTTCAGCGCAATCCGACAGACCCACCACCGTTGCTGGTGAGTCTGTGCCTTGACTTCTAAGAGTGGCACTCGCCAGCCCGGGTTCCGCCAGGCCTCCCTCCTCTCTCATCGCTCATTTCGCATCGTGCTTCTCGCGTCGTCGGTCCCTGTCGCCACCGTCGGATCGTTGCGCTCCCCATGGCATGATCACGCTTCCTGTTGTGCCTGGCGGATGAAGGGCTTCCGACGCCTGAAGCCGACATGCCGCTGCTCCACAAGTTGCGTCCCGTGCGAAGCGTTGGAGCTTGAACATGGCGACACGGCGCTATCCAGTCGGGGGCGCAGCCCTGAGGATTCGGCTCGGAGATGTCGATGTGCTCCCGTGCGAGTGGAGGACTCCTGGGGGAGGCGCCTCCCCCAAAGGAGAAGTACATTCCGGATGGGACCGGCAATGCGACCGTCTGAGTGCAGCCGGAGGTGTAGGGAGCCGAATGTTTCACGTGAAACGGGTCTGGACGCTGCGGGGATACGCGGCATTCGGGTAGTCGGGATCTTGAGTGCAGTAGGAGACAGTGGGTGCACGGTGGATCGCCCCAAGACGCACGCTTGAAACCTCGCTGGAGCTTCGGTCAAATCGGGCCGATGTGTAAGCGAGGCTGCGGTCCGTACGTAGCTGTGTTGGAGGCTCTACCCCGAGGGACTGGTCGCCTACCACCCAAGAGTTCCGAGGCTCGTTCGCCTGGAAGTGAAGTCCTCCTCGGGCCGTTGGCACGACGTTTCACGTGAAACATGACCGTTTGAGGGATCTCAGACCACTTTCGTGGGAATGTCACCAACCGTCCCCACTCAAAGGGCGCGACCGAACCGTGAACTGGCTGCCGGTTCGCTCGTTTCCGCCCCGGAGCACAGTGCTGTGAGCGCATCCGTAATCGAACGTCGCTGCATGCGATTAGAGTGGAACGCGGCCCCGAAAGGAGTGGATGTTTCACGTGAAACAATCCGAGAAGACATCATCGAACGAGTCGTTCGGGATGGATACGCCGCTTGCGCGGGAAATCGCTGACCTCTCCGCTCGTCGGCGGGCACTGGAAGCTACGGCTGTGGAGTTCACGGGGGAAACCCGTGTGCTGACGGTGTCGAATCAGAAGGGTGGCGTGGGCAAGACCACGACCGCTGTGAATGTCGCTTCCGCCCTCGCCGGGCTGGGTGCGAAGGTGCTGGTCATCGACCTTGATCCCCAGGGCAATGCGTCTACCGCGCTCGGGGTTCCGCATAGTGCGGATGTCCCCAGCGTCTATGACGTCCTCATCGAGGAGTTCCCTCTCGCGGAGATCGTGCAGGCGAGCCCGGAAGATCCCAACCTCTTCTGTGCACCGAGTACCATCCACCTCGCAGGTGCCGAGATCGAACTCGTCGCTCAGGTCGCACGAGAGCATCGTCTGCGCCGTGCACTGGAGACCTACCTGGTCGACAACCCCATGGATTTCGTCATCATCGACTGTCCTCCTTCGCTGGGATTGCTCACGATCAACGCATTCACGGCGGCCACCGAGGTTTTCATCCCGATTCAGTGCGAGTACTACGCCCTTGAAGGACTCAGTCAGCTGCTCGGGAGCATCCAGATGATCCAGAAGCACCTGAACCCCGCCTTGCATCTCTCCACGATTCTGCTGACCATGTTCGACGGGCGTACCCGTCTTGCCCAGCAGGTCGCCGATGAGGTGCGCACACACTTTCCGGAACAGGTTCTGGAGACGGTCATCCCGCGTTCGGTCCGTGTTTCCGAGGCCCCGAGTTTCGGGCAGACCGTGATCGCTTACGACGGACAATCCGCCGGCGCGATCGCCTATCGCGAGGCTGCCGTCGAGATCGCATCGCGGACAGCGACGCAGAGCAAGGAGAAATGATGGCGAAGCGCACTGGACTGGGCCGGGGGATCGGCGCCCTCATTCCCACTGCTGATCAGTCTGAACGTCCCGTTGACATCTTCTTCCCGGGCGCGAGCCTGCGCCAGGCTGCGTCGGAGAAGGCTGTCGAGACGGCAGCTGACGAGCCAGAGCTCGCAGCTGTTCCCGGTATCCACCTGATCCAGGTCGATCCGAACACCATCGTCGCGAATCCGCGACAGCCTCGTACGCACTTCAATGCTGAGGACCTCGCAGAGCTGGTCCACAGCGTCCGTGAGTTCGGGGTGCTGCAGCCGGTCGTCGTTCGCAAGAACACAGAGGGCCAGTACGAGCTGATCATGGGGGAGCGGCGTACCCGTGCCGCTCGTGAGGCCGGTCTCGAGGTCATTCCCGCGATCGTTCGCGACACCGCGGACGAGGATCTTCTCCGTGACGCGCTGCTCGAGAACCTCCACCGATCTGAGCTGAACCCGCTCGAAGAGGCATCGGCCTACCAGCAGCTTCTCGAGGACTTCGGGATCACCCAGGAAGAACTGGCCACCAGAATCGGTCGCTCCCGTCCGCAGATCAGCAACACGATCCGCCTGCTGAAGCTGCCCGTACCGGTGCAGCAGCGGGTGGCCGCCGGCGTGCTGACTGCAGGACATGCGCGCGCGATTCTCAGTCTCGATTCCCCGGAATCGATGCAGCGCCTTGCCGACAAGGTCGTCAACGAAGACCTCTCGGTGCGCGCCACGGAGGAGGCTGCCAAGTCGCAGCCCAGCGCCGGCAAGTCTGCGAAGCCGACTCCGGGTGCGCGTCGCGCCTATCTCGACGAGGTCGCCGGCAAGCTCGGTGACCGCTTGAACACCCGGGTCAAGATCGCACTCGGTGCTCGTAAAGGCCAGGTCACCATCGATTTCGCCTCGATTCAGGATCTCAATCGCATCCTCGAGGAGATCGGCGAGAGCGGCTACGGCACGGCGAAGTGACACCCCCGATAACGTCGCAGGTCGCCTAGACTCGCGTCATCTTGACGATGAGGGGGATGTCATGAGCAGACCAGCGGGTCCAGCTGCCATCAAGCGCCGTGTGATCACGGTGAGTATCGCGGCGGCATTGGGTGGATTCCTCTTCGGATTCGACACAGCCGTGATCAACGGAGCCGTCGATGCACTGGCGGGCGATGTCTCCGGATTCGACCTCGGCACGGCGTTGAAGGGCTTCGCCGTCTCGTCGGCACTCATCGGCTGCGCTGTGGGGGCCTGGTTCGCGGGCCCCGTGTCGAACAAGTACGGACGCATCCCTGTGATGGTCGTCGCGGCGGGAATGTTCTTCATATCCGCGATCGGTTCGGGTCTCGCCTTCAGCGTCGTCGACCTGATCATCTGGCGCGTCATCGGCGGACTGGGCGTCGGTGCAGCATCCGTCATCGCCCCCGCCTACATCGCGGAGGTTTCGCCTGCTGCGGTGCGCGGAAGACTCGGCTCGCTGCAGCAGCTCGCGATCGTGACCGGTATCTTCGCCGCACTTCTCTCCGATGCGTTCCTCGCCGGTATCGCGGGTTCCGCGGACCAGCCGCTGTGGGGCCTCACGGCGTGGCGATGGATGTTCATGGTCGCCGCGATCCCAGCCCTGGTCTACGGCATCATGTCGCTCCGGCTCCCGGAATCGCCGCGGTATCTGGTGCGCAAGGGGGAGCTGAAGCGTGCCGCAGAAGTTCTCGAGACCGTCACCGGCACGATCGACGTCGAAGGCAAGATCCAAGAGATCACCGGAACCATCGACACGGAGCGCACCGAGTCGTTGCGAGATCTCCGTGGCAATCGCTTCGGGCTGAAGCCGATCGTCTGGATCGGCATCCTGCTGTCGGTGTTCCAGCAGTTCGTCGGCATCAACGTGATCTTCTACTACTCGACGACCCTGTGGCAGTCGGTGGGCTTCGACGAGTCCAGCGCGCTGCTGACCTCGGTGATCACGTCGGTCACGAACATCGTGGTCACCATCGTGGCGATCCTGCTGGTCGACAAGATCGGGCGCCGCATCATGCTGCTGGTCGGCTCGGTCGGGATGACGGTGACGCTGGGCCTCATGGCGCTCGCTTTCTCGTTCGGCACTCTCGACGCACAGGGCACCGCCACGCTTCCTGATCCGTGGGCCACCATCGCCCTGGTGTGCGCGAACGGATTCGTCGTGTTCTTCGGCGCGAGCTGGGGCCCGTTGGTCTGGGTGCTGCTGGGTGAGATCTTCCCGAACTCGATCCGCGCGGGCGCTCTCGCTGTGGCCGCGGCCGCGCAGTGGGTTGCGAACTTCTTCATCTCGACGACCTTCCCCGCCTTCGCCGAGATCGGCCTCACGTTCGCATACGGGTTCTACGCGTTCTTCGCTCTCCTGTCGTTCTTCTTCGTGTTCTTCAAGGTGCCCGAGACCAAGGGCAAGGAACTCGAGGAGATGACCGAGAACATGAAGGTCACGCGACGGAGGGGTCCGCAGCCGACGTAGGCTTAAGGCATGACCGAGTCCGTTCAGCGTCGCGCCAGCCTGGAAGTGCTGCGTGCCGAGGCCGCCGACGAGCTCGCGGTGCTCATCCAGGAGCGACTCCTCGGTGGGGAAGACCCCTGGGAGTTCATGGAAGACCTTCCGAGCGTCGATGAGCTCGTCGTGTATCTGCTGCGCGCCGACAACATCAACGCGAACGACGGAGTGCGCCCCAACGCCGCCAGACACTACCGTGTGCTGCGTCAGATCGCGTTGGAGTACCCGGAACTCACCTCGGCCGTCTGGGGGCTGCTGGACGAGAAGCAGCGGCATCGTCGGTGGGATCCGAGCGTGGCTGACGCCTCCTGACGTGAGCATCGTCCTCGTTCCGTATGATCCGGCGTGGCCGGCTGTGTTCGAGGAAGTTGCGACGGAGCTCCGCGAGCACGGCGACCCGGGATGGGACATCGAGCACATCGGATCCACGGCGATCCCTGGATTGAGCGCCAAGCCGGTCATCGACGTCGCGGTGCGAATCGTCGACGACGCTGATTTCCTCAGGCATCGCCCCGCATTCGAGACCATCGGCTGGCGTGTGGGGAGCGGGATACGCCGTCATCGAGTGATGGTGTTCGAAGTGGGTGATGCACGCACCCGGATCGCTCACTTCTTCGAGGCGCACACCTGGGACGATGTCAGCCAGAGGATCCTGCGCGACTGGCTGCGAGAGCATCCGGACGACGTCGTCCTCTACGAACGAGCCAAACACGCCGCTCTCGACGCGGCGCGCAACGGGGAGCAGTCGTACAACGCCGGGAAGACGAAAGTGATCCAGCTCATCATGGACAAGGCTCGTATCGACCGCGGCTTGGCCCCGATCCCCGTGCACGACAAGAGCTGACCCGGATGCGAAAAGGCCCGCATCTTCGGAGAGATGCGGGCCTTCGAGCAAGAGGATCAGCCGATGAAAGCGGCGAGGTCCTTCTCGAGCGCGAACTTCGGCTTGGCGCCGATGATGGTCGTCTTGACCTCACCACCGTCGAAGACCTTCATCGCCGGGATCGACGTGATCTGGTACTTCATCGCCAGCTCGGGGTTCTCGTCGACGTTGAGCTTGAGGATGGTGATCTTGTCGGGGTTGTCGGCCTGGATCTCATCCAGCACCGGCGCGACCATACGACACGGACCGCACCACTCGGCCCAGAAGTCCACCAGCACGGGACCTTCGGCCTGCAGAACGTCCTGTTCCCAGGTCGCCTGGCTCGTAGCCTTTGCACTCATCAGAGTTCTCCTTGATTTGAGGTTCGCCAGCTACAACAGCGGACGAGCGAAAAGTGTTCCCGACCGGACTATGCCGACGCGGTGAGGATCTCGGCCGCTTCCGCAGCAGGCACCTCTACGGAAGCATCCTCAAAATCCGCGAGGAAGTGCTCGGCGTCGAGGGCAGCGATCGTTCCGGTACCGGCTGCCGTGATGGCCTGACGGTAGGTGGGATCGATCACGTCGCCGGCGGCGAAGACACCGGGAACCGAGGTCTTCGAGGAGCGGCCGTCGACCCAGATGGTGCCCTCTGCCGTGAGCTCGAGCTTGTCGTGCACGAGGTGCGTGCGCGGGTCGTTGCCGATCGCGATGAAGAGTCCGTCGAGCGGAAGGTCGCTCAGGGTGCCGTCGACCGTCGAACGCAGCCGCACGCCGGTCACCGAATCGCCACCCAGCACCTCGGAGACAGCACTGTTCCACACGAACTCGATCTTGGGGTTCGCGAATGCGCGCTCCTGCATGATCTTCGAAGCGCGCAGAGTGTCCTTGCGGTGGATGACGTAGACCTTCTCGGCGAAGCGCGTGAGGAACGTGGCCTCTTCCATCGCCGAGTCGCCGCCTCCGACGACGGCGATCGTCTTCTCGCGGAAGAAGAAGCCGTCGCACGTGGCGCACCACGAGACTCCATAGCCGGAGAGACGCTCTTCGCCCTCGATGCCGAGCTTGCGGTAGGCGGAGCCGGTCGCGTAGATCAGCGACTGCGTCTCGTGCTCCGCACCGGAGCCGAGGATCACCTTCTTGACGGGGCCGTCGAGCTGCAGCTCGGTGACGTCGTCGTAGACGACCTCGGTGCCGAACTTCTCGGCCTGCTCCTGGAACTTGGCCATGAGCTCAGGACCCTGGATGCCTTCGGGGAAGCCCGGATAGTTCTCGACCTCGGTGGTGTTCATCAGCTCGCCGCCGACCTCGACCGAGCTCGCGATGAGCAGCGGCTTGAGGTTCGCTCGGGCCGCGTAGATGGCAGCCGTGAATCCGGCGGGGCCGGAGCCGATGATGATGACCTGACGCATGTGCTCTCCGTCTTAGAAACTGCAGTCGAATGACCTTCGAGTGGTTCAACCCATGGTAGCCGCGAGGCATTCCCCGGACAGTGTGCGTCGCCGGGCTGGGAGAAGGCTCCGCGTCCGGATCAGCGGCCGGGGAGGAACCGGCGGACGAGCGCGCTGCCCGCCTTGAGCTCGGGGGCGCGCATCACGGCGAGGATCGCGATGTAGACGACCACGACGACGAGGCCGATGATCGCCGTACCGACGGCGCCCTGGATCTTGTCATCCATCGTCCAGCCGGTGGTGCCACCGAGTAGCGCGAAAGCGCCCCAGCCGGCCAGACCCGCCGGGATGCCGGCGATCGCAAAGCGACCGATGGCCGACATCCACGAGCGGACCTGCAGACCACCGATCTTGCGGTGCAGCAGCCAGGTGGCAACTATCGTCTGCAGGATGCTCGCGATCGACTGTCCGAGCGCGACCGCCGCGGCGAGGGAGGTGAGGGGGATGATTCCCGCTTCTCGCATTCCCAGAGCGATAAGTGCGGTCGCCACGATGAGGACGCACTGGAAGATCGTGAACCAGAAGGGCGTGCGTGTGTCGTCATACGCATAGAAGGTGCGCTGCACGATGAACAGGATCGTGAGGGGGATGAGTCCGACGAGGTACGCGATCAGCACCCAGGCAGCGGCTTGGGCGTCATCGGCGGAGTCGGTGAACACACGAGACGCGGGGATGGCCGCGGCAGCGACAGCCGCCACGGCCGCCACGATGAAGAACAGCAGGGTGCGGATACTCCGTGCGATGTCGGCGCGGACCTCGTCGTCACGTCCGGCAGCGGCGTGACCACTGATCTGGGTGAAGTAGGGGGTGCCGATCGAGAGCACGATCACGGAGTACGGGAGCATGAAGATGAGCCAGGCGTTCGCCGTCACAGTGGCGGACGCACCGAGACCGGCTACCTCGCTGACGATGTATCCCTGAAGGACTCCCGCGGAGAGGCTCGCGAAGGCCATGAGGAACGTCCAGCCCGCCAGACGGCCGACATTGCCGAGGCCCACTCCGCGCCAGTGGAAGTCAGGCTTCAGCGCGAGGCCCGTGCGACGCCAGAAAACGAGCAAGACGACGGCCTGAAGAGCGATACCCAGCGTGGCGGTGCCGCCGAGCAGGTTGATCATCTCCGGAGTCCAGTTGGTGGCCTTCGTGGAAACTGGGCCGAAGAGAGCGCCCAGTGCCAGGAATCCGGCGATCGAGACGATGTTGTTGACGACCGGCGCCCAGGTGAACGGGCCGAAGATCTTCCGCGCGTTGAGCGCTTCACCGAGCATCGCGTACAGGCCGTAGAGGAGGATCTGGGGCAGACACCAGTACGCGAGAGCTGTCGCGAGCGCGAGCGTGGACTCGTTGGCCTTGCCCGCAACCAGATGCACCAGCCACGGTGCCATTGCAGTCGCGATTCCGGTCACCACGACCAGAACGACTGTGCCGAGAGTGAACAGTTTCGAGATGAACGCGTTGCCACCGTCGGCATCCGCAGTCGCCTTGACGATCTGAGGCACGATGACGGCGGTGAGGATGCCGACCGAGATCAAGGAGAAGACGCTGTTCGGCAGCTGGTTCGCGTAGGTGAACGCATCCGCTGCTTCGGAGGCGACAGAGCCGAGGACGCCGACGAGCACGATGCTGCGCAGCAGGCCGGTCAGGCGCGACACCAGTGTGCCGGCGCCGATCACGGCGCTCGCGCGTCCGAGACTACTCATGCTTGTCTTCGGTCGTCGTGGCATCCGGTCTGGCTTCCACGGCATCCTCTTCGAGAGTTTCGATCTGCGCTTCGAGGACTGCCTCTTCGGCTGCCTCGCGGCGCTTGCGACGGACGGTGCGGATCACGCCGAGCGCGATCAGCACGACGGTGAGACCGCCGAAGACGATCAGTCCGATGGTCTCCCACTCGGCGCGGACGGCGACGCGGACCGATTGCGTGTCCTGGATCTGCACGCCGGTGGGGCTGTAGAGGCTGAGCCGGAGGTCGACCTCGCCGCTTCCCACCCGTGCGGACACGGGTACTTTGACTCGCACCGTCGAGGTGGCCTGCACGACCGTCTCAATCATCGGTGTGACCTCGAGACGCGGGTCAGTGGGAGAGGCGAAGAGCTGCACGTTCACGGGCCACGGCAGATCGTTGCGCACCGCGATCGGCAGATCGGCATTGGCTGTGAGCAACTGGATCGTGCTGGACGGCGGGATGTTGACCGCGGCCAGAGTGCCCTCGGTCCGTTCCTTGTGTGTGTCGACCTTCTTGGCGAAGGCGCTCGCGGAGGTGCCGACAGAGAGGGTGCGCAGAATTCTGATTCGCTCCGGGCTCAACAGCACCTGCGGGTCGGTGAGGATGGAGGAGAAGGCGGTGAGCCTGCCCTCGTCGGCGAGGAGGTCCGTCACCGCTGCAGCGCGAGCCGGATCGATGTCAGCTGAGATCGATGTCGAAACGGGCGTCGTCGCGCGGAGTGCGGACAGCTCGAATCCGATCGAGTCGGCGGTGGAGATCGCGTCGCGCAGCGCGCCGGCGGTGCGCGCTTCGTCGCGATCGAGTCCGATCAGCAGTGGAGCTCCCGGCACGCGGCCCTCGGCAAGCAGGAGCAGAGCAGAGGCCTCGGCGAGCAGACGCTGACGCTCCACGGCGTCGGGTTCGGCGGCCACGTCCGAGAGGGAGTCGGACGTCGCGGCATCTGTGACCAGTAGATCGAGTCCGCCGGATGTCGCGTGTGCTGCGCTCTGATCGCCGACCGCCGTCGACGAGACGATTGTGGTCGTCCCCTCACCGAGGTAGCCCGTGAACGCGGCCAGATCGCTTTGATCGAGGCTGCTGTCGGGCCAGAGGATGCGGGGGAGCGCACCAT
Organism: Microbacterium sp. MYb54; assembly: GCF_002979515.1. Taxonomy (GTDB): domain Bacteria; phylum Actinomycetota; class Actinomycetes; order Actinomycetales; family Microbacteriaceae; genus Microbacterium. Next base: position 89,340 of record NZ_PCPA01000010.1, read on the forward strand.
TGATCGCGGTGAGCTCTTCGTCGTCGGGGAGCTGAGGGGTGGCGGTCGGTGTCGGTGTCGGTGTCGTGCTCGCGGAAGCCGTGGGAGCAGGGGAGGCAGGCGCCTGCGGGAAGTTCGCTCCGTTGAGGAAAGGAGCCAGAGTCGTCGGCTGCAGAAGAGCGGGCAGCCCTGCCTGAGCCTGGGCCGAAGCATCCGCATCGCCGAACTGCAACGCGAACCGTGTGTTCGGCAGGCCCTCGAGGCGTGTGAGCCATTCCTGCGCGGTCTCGGGCGCCGCCGAACCCAGCGCCCGGATCGCCGCGAGGATGGATGGATCGATGGCGAGCACCGCGGTGGTGCCTGCAACACCGTCGAGCTGAGCGGTGAGAGAGCCGTCGGGGGCCGTGAGCTTCGAGAGCTCTTCGGCCGTGAGCAGAGCACCGCCGGCCGGAGTCGCGGTGATGGGAACGAGCACCCCGACCTGAGCCGTCTGCGAGCCGGCGATGACCAGCACGCTGGAAGCCGTCGTCGCCACGGTCGTCGAACGGTCGTCCGCGGCATTCTCGGTGGTCGCACCGGTCAGTTCCGCCCGCAGCGGGTAGACGCCGGGGGTGAGATCGGCGAGCGTTTCGGCGGGGACGAAGATCGTCGTCGTGGCCGAGGTCCCGGCATCGAGCGCGGCGGTCGTGTCGGTGCCGATCGAGGCGAAGTCACCGGGAGCGTCGCCATCATCGAGCCAACTCGAGACCGCGTCTTCATCGGTCAGCGGCGTCTTGCTGAGCTCGACCTGCACCTGACCACCGGACAACTTCGACTCGGTGTCGTTCTGCACGGTGAGCATCGCCGTGGTCGAGGAACCGGGTGCGACGAGGCCCCGAAGGCCCGCTGCCACGTGGAACCCCACGCTCGCATCATCGCTCGAAGACGACTGATCGGCAGCCATGGCCGCGCTCGGTGCGGCAAGTGCACACGAGCCCAGTGCGATCGCGAGAACGACGGTCCTGCCTGCGAGCCTTCGCAGGCGCGCACGGAGGCCGTGCTCGGGGGTGATCGCGGTCATGAAGGTCTTCCTCGAACGCCCGGAATCGGGCTGATCGTGAGTACTGACCTAGTGATTCTAGGAGGCGCGGGGAATGAGAACCCTGAAGACGCGTAGAGTGACGGCCGTGTCCGACACCCCCACACCGTTCCCAGACCCGCTTCGCAGCGCCGCATTCGCCGCTGATCTCGACACTGCGGACCTCCGTTCCGAGCCACTGCGACGCCTGTGGGGCGAGGAGGCGGACGACGCACTCGCCCGCGGAATGCGGGAGCCGATCCTCCGCGCGATCGCCGGTGACTCGGGGGTGCTGGCGACGCTGGGCCGTCTGCTCGTGCTCGGTATGCCGCAGCCCCGCGTGGCCGTCGCCGCCTCACTGCCGCGGCTCGGAGTGGATGGGCTCGTCGACCTCGGGCTCGCGAAGCTCGACGACGCCGACACCGTGACACCGACCGCCCTGTTGCGTCCGCAGTCGTTCGTCGATGCGGAGGGTGTGGGTGAGTGGTGGATCGCCAGCGACCTCGATGAGGTGGCTCTCGACGGCCCGCTGCCCGCCGACCATGTGCTGGGTGTCGGCGGAGCCTCGCGCACGCTCGCCGAGACCGTCGTTCCGATCCAGGTCGAGCGTGCCCTCGACCTGGGCACCGGATGCGGGATCCAGGCGCTCCTCGTCGCACGGCGAGCCGGCACGGTCGTGGCGACGGACATCTCCGCCCGTGCTCTGGCGTTCGCCGAGCTCAACGCCCACCTCAACGGCGTGACGAACATCGAGTTCCGACACGGCAGCATGTTCGAACCCGTCGAAGGAGAGGCCTTCGACCTGATCGTCTCGAATCCGCCGTTCGTGATCACTCCGCGCGTGGAGGGTGTCCCTGCGTACGAGTACCGCGACGGGGGGCTGGTGGGAGACGCTCTCGTCGAGCAGTTCGTGCGCAGTGCACCTGCCTTCCTGACCCCGAACGGCATCGCGCAGCTGCTGGGGAACTGGGAGTCCAGGGCGGGCGTCGCAGGTCTCGCGCGCCTCGAAGCCTGGGTGCCGGGCGAACTCGACCTCTGGGTGATCGAACGCGAGGAGCTGTCGCCCCTCGGCTACGCAGAGCTGTGGATCCGCGACGGCGGCACGACGCCGCGTGACCCCGCGTTCACCCCACTGCTCACCGCATGGCTCGACGACTTCGCCGCTCGCGCCGTGACATCCATCGGGTTCGGGTACGTGCTGATGCGCAGAGGCACCTCGGGTGAGCCGCTCCGTCGCACAGAGCGCATCGCCCAGCAGGTCTCGAACGTCGGAGCTGCCCTGGGCACGGGCCTGGCGGCGCATGATGTTCTCGCCGTGGGGATACCGGCGAGGCTGGTGACGGCGGCGGATGTCACTGAGGCGAGGCACCTGCTTCCCGGCAACGACGACCCGAGCGTGATCGAGCTGCGTCAGGGCGGTGGCTTCGCTCGCACGGTGAACGTCGACCCCGCACTCGCAGGCTTCGTGGGCGCCTGTGATGGCGAGCTCACGGTCGTGCAGATCGTCGCCGCGCTGGCTGACCTCTTCGAGGTGCCGCTGGTGGAGCTGTGGGCGGATCTGGAGCCCCGCATCCGTTCCCTCGTGCTCGACGGCATCCTGGTACCAGGGGAATAGACCGCGGATACATGCGTTGGAATAGATCATGAAGGCTTTCGGATTCCTCTCGTTCGGGCACTACGCGGATGTGCCAGGCTCGGCGACCCGCACCGCTGGCGACATGCTGAAGCAGACCATCGCGATCGCGGAGGGTGCCGACGAGATCGGTGTGAACGGCGCGTACGTGCGCGTCCATCACTGGGCACGCCAGGCGGCTTCTCCGATGCCGCTCCTGAGTGCCATGGCCGCGCGGACCCAGCGCATCGAGGTCGGTACCGGCGTGATCGACATGCGGTACGAGAACCCGTTCCAGTTCGCTGAGGAGGCCGCTGCTCTCGACTTCATCGCAGACGGCCGCATCGCGTTGGGCGTGAGCCGTGGTTCACCCGAGACGGCTCTTCGTGGCTACGAGACGTTCGGCTATGTCGACGAGGAGGACACCGAGCGCGGCAGCGTCATCGCCCGTGAGAAGTTCGACCTCTTCCTCCGCGCGATCGACGGCGAAGGAATCGCCCCCGGCGACCCCCGCATGGTGGGCGCGGGGCGCTACCTCGCGATCGAACCGCAGTCGCCGACACTCCGTGACCACATCTGGTGGGGGTCGGGTTCCCGGCCGACCGCGATCGAGACGGGTCGCAAGGGTCTCAACATGATGAGCTCGACCCTCGTCACCGAGGCGACGGGGCAGCCGTTCCACGAACTGCAGCGCGAGCAGATCGACCTGTTCCGATCGGCCTACAAGGAAGCCGGGCACACCGGCACCCCGCGGGTCTCGGTCAGTCGCAGCGTGTTCCCGTTGGTCTCCGACATGGACCGTGCCTACTTCGGCCTTCGGAGCGAGGAGAACGCCGACCAGGTCGGCATCATCGACGGGTTCCGCTCCACGTTCGGCAAGACCTACGCCGCCGAGCCCGACGTGCTGATCGAGCAGCTTCGACAGGACGAGGCCGTGATGGCTGCTGACACCCTGATGCTGACGATCCCGAACCAGCTCGGACCGGACTACAACCTGCACGTGCTGGAGTCGTTCGCCAAGCACGTGGCCCCCGCCCTCGGGTGGAAGCCGAACACCGAAGGGCCCGTCCAGGGCGACGCGGTCTGATCCCGACCGGCGCCCTTGACATCGCCGGGAGGAAAGCTGACGCTGGGTGACGGTGCTTCGATGGAGGCGCCGTCACCCCGTGCAGTTCCGGAGGCAGTCATGACCCGTGTTCGCGTCGATCTCAACGTCTCGCTCGACGGCTTCGCCACAACCACGGACCAGACTCCGGAGAATCCCTTCGGCGAGGACTGGGGCCGACTCACCGCCGCCTACACGGCGACCAGAACGTTCCACGAGCGCGTCTTCCACGACACCAGCGGGGCGGGCACCGACGGCGTCGACGAGAAGTACGCCGCCCAGTACTTCGAGAACATCGGCGCCGAGATCATGGGAGCCGGGATGTTCGGTCTGCATGCCAACCCGGACGACCCCGAGTGGCGCGGCTGGTGGGGCGAGGAGCCGCCGTTCCACGCCCCGGTGTTCGTGCTCACACACACGCCGCGTCCCTCGATCGAGTTCGCCAACGGCACGAGCTTCCACTTCCTCTCGGCGACTCCCGAGGAGGCACTGCGCACCGCGGTCGACGCGGCGGGCGGGAAGGATGTGCGCGTCGGGGGTGGGGCGACGACCGTTCGCGAGTATCTTCGTGCCGGACTCGTCGACGACCTGCATGTCGGGATCACGCCGATCGTGATCGGCAGCGGGATCCGTCTGTGGGACGATCTGCGCGGTCTCGAATCCGGTTACCGCGTCACCTCGGAGGTCGCCGAGTCCGGCGTCACGCACATCACGTTCTCACGCGAGGGCTGATCCGGGGAAGCGCTCCGATCTGGAAAGCTGGACGGGTGCGAATCCGACCCTTCCAGCCTGAAGACACCGATGCCGTCGTCGCCCTGTGGGCGGCTGCAGGGCTCACGAGAGCGTGGAACGACCCACTCAAGGACATCGCTCGCAAGGCGACCGTGCAGTCGCACCTCTTCGTCGTGGCGGAAGACGAGACGGGCCGAATCCTCGGCTCGGTCATGGCCGGGTACGACGGACACCGCGGGTGGATGAACTATCTCGCCACGCAGCTCGATTCCCGAGGGCTCGGGGTGGGCCGGGCACTCGTCGCTCACGTCGAGGCCGGCCTGCGCGACCTGGGCTGCCCGAAGGTGAACCTGCAGGTGCGTTCGGGCAACGCGCAGGTCGTCGACTTCTACCGCCGGCTCGGCTACGAGATCGACGACACGGTGGACCTCGGCAAGAGGCTGATCGCCGACGTGTAATCCCGAAGAATTCACTTCTCAGCGATCCGGTATACCAGTACTCTGACCGCATGCGTTTTCGCCGCAACGGGATCATCACCGGAGCCATCGTGCTCGTCGCCGTGCTCGTGGGAGCCATCCCCGCCGCAGCCGCCGTGACGTCCTGGGCCACCTGGGGGCTGCTCGGCGGCACAGGAGGCGCCTACACGACCACGGTCCAGGTGGCGCCGAAGCCTGCGCTCACCGCGACCATGACCAGCGACTCGCGCGCAGGACAGGTCGGAGTGATCACCGGGGCGTCGATCTGGCTGTCCGAGGGCACGCCCATCGGGGCCAAGTACGGATCCAGCAGGGACCAGCCGTACCTGAATCTGCGCCCCAAGGCCGACAATGCCACGAGCCCGTCGACGACGACCTATTCGTTCGCAGCGCCGACGCCGACGTCGGGGTGGGCTTTCGCGCTCGGGGACATCGACTCCGACAGCGTGCGCATCCAGGCCGTCGCCCCGGACGGGCATGTGCTCACCGCTTCGGAGATCGGTCTCAGAGACCGCTTCAACTACTGCGCCCCCGGAGTCGCCGGCAAGCCCGCCTGCAACGGTGCCGCGGATGACGTGCCGACCTGGGATGCCGCGACCCTCACGCTCACCGGCAACGCGGCTGCCGCCGACACCAGCGGGTCGGCCGCGTGGTTCGAGCCCTCGACCCCCATCAGCTCACTCAGCTTCATCTTCACCCGGCGATCCGGCCTCCCCGTCTACCAGACGTGGTTCGTCTCGGCCGCGAACGACATCCGAGGCACCGTCGCCGACGTGGGCACCGGTCCTCTGGACGGTGTCGCCCTGACGCTCACAGACGGCAACGGCTCGATCGTCGGCAGGACGACCACCGCTGCGGACGGCACCTATTCGTTCCCGGGATTCATCGCCACGGACGGGTACCGCGTGAGCGTGACGGCACCCGACGACAAGATCGCGGTCGGCCAGACCACGACCCCGGTCGACCTCAGCGGCGGCAATGCCGAGGGGGTCGACTTCACGGTGCGAGACATCATCCCCTCACCCGTCACCGGGCTGGTGGTCGACGGGGACGGCAACCCCATCGCCGGTGTCGCGGTCACGATCGGCGGACAGACGACGACGACCGACGCCGACGGACGGTATCTGTTCGACATGGTCCTGGACGGGCCGCAGGAGGCGAGCATCGTCGTCCCGACCGGGTATACCCTCACCGCCGCCCCGCCTGATTTCGTGGTTCCCGCAGACAACGAGGATCTGATCACCCTCGCCGACTTCGTCATCAAGGCGAACCCGAGCCTGAGCGGGGCCGTCCGATGGAACGGCGGCGGAGTGCCAGGAGTCACGGTCACCGCCGTGCTGCAGGGTGGGGGCACTCTCACGACCGTGACCGGAGCGGACGGCGCATACACGTTCCCGCGCCTGCCCGCCGGCGGTTACACGGTGACGATGACGACGCCCGAGGGGTATGTCGCCATATCTCCCGTCAGCCGCACCGAGCCCGTCGCAGGAACGGACGTGACAGGTGTGGACTTCGACCTGGCGCGGCTGGGGGCCATCGACGGCACGGTGCGCACCGACGGCGGCGCCCCCGTAGGCGGTGTGGTGATCGACGTGAACGGGCCCGGTGGTCCACAACAACTCACGACCGACGCCGACGGCACCTATGGTCTCGGCAGCCTCGCTCCCGGAACCTATGAGCTGATCGTGCGCACACCGACCGGCAGCAGTGTGGTCGGCCCGGCGACCCGCACCGTCGTGATCTCCGCTGTCGGCGAGTCCATCGAGGGGCAGGACTTCACTCTCGCGGCCGTCGTCGTCCCACCATCGCCGTCGCCCGATCCGTCGACCGGAAACGCGAACAGCAACGGCAGCGGACGGCTGCCTGCAACCGGACTCGGACCCGAGACGCTCGCCTGGGCGGCGGGCGGTGCGGTCGTGATCATCCTCGGCGCGACTCTCCTGATCGTCTCCCGCCGGCGCGCAGGGCGGAAGTAGCCCGGGTGGCCGCGAGTCGCGGTCAGCTGCCGTTCGGCGGGCCGAACAACTCTTCGCCATGCTCATGGAGGAGCTTGTAGGCGTCGGCAAACGTCTCGGGCTCCTGCTCACCGGGCTTGCCGTAGCGCGCGAGGAGCAGGCCGAGCAGGCCACGCGCGGGCGGCGTGAGCGGCTTCATCTGATCCTGCTCGCCTGGCTGCGGTGCCGTGTCCTCCGGGTTCGGCGGCGTGTAGGCGGGAGTCGTCACGGGCCAGTCGGACGGGTGCCGCGGCTTGTCGAGGTTCACGACGTTCAGCAGCGTGTTGGCTGACTGGTCACGGTCGTTGAGGGGCTTCAGGCCGTGCAGGCGCGAGAGGGTCGCGGTGACCGAGCCGTGATGCATCTCGTCGTGGATGATGCTGCCGCGCCGCGTGTAGGCCGACACGGCGATCGCCGGTACGCGGCATCCGAGTCGATCGAATGTGAAGCCCATCTCGCCCGCCTCGGTGTCGGGGGTGGGCTTGGTGGCAGCGGGCGGCGGCACGTGGTCGTAGCATCCGCCGTGTTCGTCGAACGTGATGAGCAGCAGGGTGTTGACGGCGTTGGAGCCCTTCGGGGAGGCGCTCGTGCGCACCGCCTCGTAGATGTCGTGGATGAGCCGGTCGCCGGCGCGCACATCCGAGATCGCGCTGTCGAACACGGCCTCGCCGTCGACCTCGCCTTCGCGGGGAGAACCGAACGGGGGGTGGAAGTCGTTGTGGTCGTAGACCATCCGCGGCTCGATGAACGCATAGGCGGGCAGCTTCCCGTCTTTGGCCTCGGCGTAGAAGTCTTCCATGGTGCCGAAGTGGTCGGTGCGCCAGTACTTCTCCAGCACCGCCGCATGCAGCATCCCCGTGAACGAGACCAGCTGCAGCTTGTCGATGTAGATCTTCCAGCTCACCTTCTTGTCCTCGAGCCGGTTGAACACCGTGGGCGCGGCCGGTGCATCCAGCCACTTCCGGTAGCCACCGCCCGCCTGGTTGGTCACGAAGCCGTGCGAGGTGGAGGCATGGAAGAAGGAGCGGTTGCAGAAGGTCTGCGAAGGCACGCCCGCGTACCAGTGGTCGAAGACGGCGAACTCGGAGGCGAGCGTCGACAGCACGGGCAGCATCTCGGGCGAGAACGAGCCCATGATGTGCGCCGCCTCTTCGTGCTTCGGATCGACACCTCGGCGCAGGCGTCGGAAGTTGATGATGTAGTCGTCGAGGAACCCCGACATCGTGGCCTTCTCGCCGTGCGTCGGGGCGTTGAACGGCGCGGTCATCTGGTCGACGAAGAGGTCGGCGTTCGTCTTCGGGTCGACCGTGCCGAAGATCTGCGTGTTGACGTGCGGGTACTCCTCGCCCGGATCCGGGTCGGGAAGGCTCATGATCCGGTCGGTGTCGCCTTCGTACACGTGCGCGTCGACCACCGTGCCGTCGGCGGCGGTGTTGCTGTACGAGCCGAAGTCGAGGCCTTCGAACTTCTCGCCCTTCGGCAGGTTCTCCTTCGAGTACAGGTAGCCGAGCAGATTGTCGAAGGAGCGGTTCTCACCCATCACCACGACGAGGTGGTCGAAGCCCGGCTCACTGCGTGGCGAGAGTGCGGCGAACTGGTCGGGGTCGGCCGCGAAACCATCGCGTGCGCTTCCTGCGATCGAGGCCCCGATGGCCGCGCCACCTGCACCCCCGACCACCGCGCCGGCGAGAGCGGCACCCCCCACCTTGAAGAAGCCTCGGCGGGAGGCGTCGCGGGGAGCATCGCGGGGAGCGTCGGGGGAGGAGGAGTCGTCATCGGCCATGCCGCGATCCTATGACCGTGCCACTCCTCGTCGCCCGGCATGACTTCGGAGATCGCCGTCGATGCACCTCGCGAGTCGCGTCAGATGTCGGCGAAGTCGTTGCCGCCGCTGCTGAGACGGGTGACGGTGTCGTCCGTGATCTTCAGGACGATGTACTCCACTCCGACCTCGCCGGGATGCCTGAGCGACACGGTGTCGGGTGCCTCTCGCATGCCGATCATCAGGTAGTCGGCGATGCCGTCGCCGTCCTCATCCCACTCGTCTTCTGCTCCGGCAGCCATCGCCTCGGCGCGCGTCGAACCGATGCCGATGCCTTCCGGGGTGCGGAACGTGACGCCGGGGGCATCTGCCGACACGACCAGGTCGAAATATGTCTCTTGGACCGTCGCCTTCGTCCCTTCCCAGTCGAACCCGGCGTACACGCTGCCATAGGGACCCTCGACCGGACCTTCCGTCGGTGCCGATCCGAATGCATCGGTGAGGGCGGCGACAGCACCGTCCGGTTCCCTGTACGTGATCACGGGGCCGTCGTCGATCGACAGCCCGTCGACCGAGATCTGAATGATGCGTACCTCAGGGGTGGGTGTGGCGGACGGGGAGGGTGCCGGCGATGACGTCGGTGACGGTGTCGCGGAGCCGTCCGTACTCGCGGGGGCGCAGGCGGTGAGCGAGAAGCCCAGCAGCACGGCGGCGGTGGAAGCGAGGATGACGTGGGAGCGGCGGTGCATGGTACGAGCCTAGGATGCCCCGCGGACGAGGACGGCCCGTACGCGTGGCGGCATCCGGATCGTTATCGATGGGACATCAGCAGAGGGCGCCGCCCGGCCCGGAGCCCGGACGGCGCCCTCCTTCGGACTACTCCGCCTCAGTCGTCTCCACCGTGGCGTGCTGGCGACGACGGCGCATCGCGAACAGGCCGAGGCCCGCCGCGAGGAGCACGACGGCCGCGACGATGTACGGCACGCTGTCGGCACCCGTGGTGGCGAGGTCGCCGCCGGATGAGCCGCCGTTGCCGGGTGCCACCGCTCCACCACCGGTTGCCGCCGCGACGGTCAGTGCGGCGGTGACCTCGGTGCCGTCCGGGAGGACCACGGCGAGCGTGTGAGAACCCGCGGGAGTGTTCGCCGGGATCGTGACCGTGCGCTGGAACGAGCCATCCGCACCGGCGGTCGCCGTGCCCAGCTGCACCGGGTCGGAACGCAGCTCGAGTCGCAGCTGAGCGCCCTCCGCGAAGCCGCTGCCCGACACGGTGACGGTGCCGCCGGCCTTCACGGATGCAGCGCCGAGCTCGACCTTGGCAGGAACCTCGGGCTCCGGCGTGACCGGAGGCGTGACACCGGCTTCAGTGACCCACTTCTCGCCGGCATCCGACTTCGTCACCGTGAAGGTGTCGTAGACGGCACCGACGGGAAGATCGGTCGTGGCGCCCGGCTGCTTCTCCGCGAGGTAGGAGCGGTAGACGAGCTGGTTCTTCGAGACGTCGATCACCTGGTAGGTCGTGACGCCCTGACCGCGCAGCACCTGGGTGGCGCCGTTGTTGGTCCAGACGTTCTTCTCGGGGGTTTCGAGGTCGTAGTGCTTCGCGCCCGAGTTCGACACGACGTAGACCGGGCCGGTGGTGAGGCCGGGGGTCTCGGTGGCATCCGTGTTCACGTAGCCGCGGGCGTAGGTGTGGTCGTGGCCCATGAGCACCAGATCGATGTCGTTGCGCTGGAAGACCGGCAGCCATTCGGCGCGCAGCACCGGCTCGTCGCGTCCCTCGGATGCGGAGAACACCGGCTGGTGGAACGTGACGACGTTCCACTTCGACGGGCTGTTCTGCAGCAGCAGGTCGAGCCACGCGCCCTGGAAGCGGGTCCAGAGGAGGCCGATCTGCGCGGAGGGGCACTCTGTTCCCGTGCAGGACGGGAGACCGGCCGGCGTGAGGAACGTCGTGTCGCGCGTTGCGTTCAGAGTGATGAAGCGGATGCCCTGGTAGTCGGTGTAGTACGCGGTCTCGGCGGCGAACGAGCTCCAGTGGTCGAAGAACGCGCGGTACTGCTGCGCGACCTCGGAGTCGCCCTTCGCGAGGTTCGCGAGTTCGCCGATCGAACTCGTCGACGGGTTGTTGTGCGGGTACTCGAACGCGGCCTTCCATGCCGTGAGCAGCTTGTCGCCGGAGTACTCGTGGTTGCCGGGGGCTGCCATCACGTTGGTGCGGACGGCCGAATCCTTCATGCCCTTGAACCAGTTGACCCACTCGTTCTCGTTGCTCGACGTGTTGATCAGGTCGCCGGCGTGCACGGAGCCGATCGACCGGGGTGCGTTGGCCTCGGCCTGCTTCACGACGCTCGGCCACGTGGTGTCCAGGCCGATCTGCGCGTCGCCGTAGTAGATGAACTGGAAGTCGGTCGCTTTGGGGTCGGCCGTGCGGAACTCGAACCAGTCGCTCCAGCTGCCGGGCAGGCCGACGCGGTAGCGGTACTCGGTGGCTGCCGTGAGACCGGTGACTGTCGCCGAGAAGTGCTTGTTCGGGTTGCCGTTCACGACGCCCGCATCGTAGGCGTCGACCGTGCGCGTGTCGCCGCCGGCGGATGGGGCGATCTCGACCTGTCCGACCGTGTGCGAGGCGTCTCCGGCGAGCCACGAGAACGACTGCGAGACGGCCGGCTGTTCGGTCGGGGTGAGGATGACGCGCGTCGGCGGCGCCACGACGGGCGCGCCGGGAGCGGATGCCTTCACGAGGGTCAGCGACGACATGTCGAAGTAGATGTCGGAGCTGGTCTCGCGGTCCTGGAACAGCGACACGGCGATGGTGTTCGTACCGTCGTGCAGCAGCTCGCCTTCGGCGCTGAATGAACTCGTGAGCGGGTCGCCGCCACTGTCTCCGGCGTACTCGACGTTCTTGGTGTCGGTGATGCGGCCGTCGACGTAGCGGGCGACCTCCACGCCGTTGAGCCAGACGATGATCGCGTCGTCGTACGTGATGGTGCTCTGCAGGGCCGCGACCTGCTCGGCCACGCCCGCTTCGAGCTCGAACGTCGTGCGGAAGAAGTAGGTCGGCACGGTCGGGGCCTTGGTGCCGTCGATGTAGTGGTTGAGAAGGGTCTTCGGCGTCTGCGGGCCGACCGGTGCGAGCTTCCCGCCCTTGGCGCCGAACGAACCCGGCGCCGTCTTCCACGCGCTGTCATCGTAGGCGGGCAGCGTCCAGTCGCGGAGCTGTGCCGGCGCAGGAGACGGGTCGGAGCCGTCGTCGAGGTAGTGCCAGGCGGTGTCGCCGGTGATCAGCGAGCCCGTCGGCACCTCGGGGTCGGGTGCGGCGAGGGCCGCGGGGGCGACGACGGCGCCGCCGAGCAGGGCGAGGAGCGCGACGGATGTCAATCCGCGACGCCGCCACCGCACCGCAGGGGTGGGGGAGGTCATGTGAGTCCTTCGGGGTGGGGAGTTCCGTGCTCAGCCGCACGGGGCCCCTCCACCCCATCGAAGGCGGATGACCGGGGGCTGGCCTCCGGGCGACCGGGAGGTGAACAGGCCCCGCGGCAGCCTTCGCACCCACCCCGGTACGCTGGAAACCATGCTCAACATGGCTGACGGCCTCGCCCGTCTCGGTGCGCTCGCCGAGAATCCGGTCGTCCGCACCCTCGCGACGGCGTTCGAGGATGCCGGCTTCGACCTGGCCGTGGTCGGTGGACCGGTACGCGATGCGCTGCTCGGCCGTGCGACGCATGACCTCGACTTCACGACGAACGCCTCGCCCGATGACATCCTCAAGATCGTCAAGCCGCTCTCTACCGCGCAGTGGGACATCGGCCGTGCGTTCGGCACGATCGGTGCCCGCGTGCAGGGTGAGCAGGTCGAGATCACGACCTACCGCGCCGACAGCTACGACGGCGTGACCCGCAAGCCCACGGTCGAGTTCGGCGACACGATCGACGGCGACCTCGTGCGCCGCGACTTCACCGTCAATTCCATGGCCCTGCTGGTGCCGTCCGTGAAGCTCGTCGACCCGACCGGAGGCGTCGAAGACCTGGTCGCCGGCGTGCTGCGCACACCCGCCGATCCGCGGGTCTCGTTCGGCGACGACCCGTTGCGGATGCTGCGTGCGGCCCGTTTCAGCGCCCAGCTCGGTTTCCGCGTGGAAGAGGCCACTGCCGACGCGATCACCGAGCTGCGCGAGACACTGGCGATCGTGAGCCCCGAGCGCATCCAGTCGGAGCTCGTGCGCCTCATGCAGACCGACGACCCGGTGCGCGGCATCCGAGTGCTGGTCGACACCGGCCTCATCGATGAGTTCCTCCCAGAGGTCACCGCACTGCGCCTCGAGGTCGACGAGCACCACCACCACAAGGACGTCTACGAGCATTCACTCACCGTGCTCAGTCAGGCGATCGAACTCGAGCACGCCCGGCATCCCGACGCTGCGCCCGATGTGCCGTTGCGCATCGCCGCGCTGCTGCACGACATCGGCAAGCCCCGCACCCGCAAGCTCGAAGACGGGGGAGTGGTCACCTTCCACCACCACGACGTGGTCGGATCCCGCATTGCACGCAAGCGACTGCAGTCGCTGCGGTTCGACAGCGATACGACGGACGCTGTCGCCACCCTCGTCGAACTGCACCTGCGCTTCTTCGGCTACGCCGAGGGGGCGTGGACGGATGCTGCCGTGCGCCGCTACGTGCGTGACGCCGGCGACCTGCTCGAGCGCCTGCACATCCTCACCCGTGCCGACGTGACCACCCGCAACAAGCGCAAGGCCGGACGCCTGGCGAGCGCCTACGACGACATCGAGTCGCGCATCGCCGCGTTGCGCGAGCAGGAGGAGCTCGACTCCATCCGTCCGGAGATCGACGGCAACCGCATCCAGCAGGTCCTCGGGATCACGCCGGGGCGCGAGGTGGGCGAGGCCTACAAGTTCCTGCTCGACCTGCGTCTGGACGAGGGTGTGCTGGGCCCGGAGGTCGCCGAGCAGCGGCTGCGCGAGTGGTGGGCCGCGCGGAGCTGAGCGGCCTCAGCGCCGTTCGGGGACGATGATCTCGACCCGGTCGGACACGAGCTCGAAGTCCTTCGGGTTGAAGGTGAGGAGGGCGGCGCCGAGTGAGTGGGCGTGGCCGGCCAGCATGATGTCGGTGCTCCGCGCGTGGGCGGGACGCTTGGTTGCGACGTGCGCCGCGAGCGTGGCATAGGAATCGGCGGCGGCGGTGTCGAACGGCAGCCAATCGGACGAGAACATGGTCGCGACTCGAGCGAGGTCGGTCTGACGCTCTCGGCGGACTGCAGGTGCGCTCGCACGCTCGACGCCGAACCGGAGTTCCGCGAAGGAGAGTGCGCTCAGAGCGACGTCGTCACGAGGGAGACGCACTTCTCGGATCCGGATCAGCACGTTCGTGTCAAGCAGAAGCATCGTCGTCCCATGGGTCACGGATGGTCTCGTCGAACAGCGGGTTCCTCCGATCGGCCTCCAACTCAGCCGCCCATTCCTCCCGCATCCTGTCCTGCGCCGGAGTCGAAGGGTTCGCGTCGATCCACGCCATGATCTCGCTCGACGGAACGGACCAGCGTCGACGTTGCGGAATCCGCTGCGCGAGGGCGGCCTCGATCCCGCTCGCGTCGTTTTCCGCCAGGCGGGTCAGTACATCTCGCACCTCGGCCTCCATCGAACGGGAGTTTCGCCGGGCACGCGCCTTCAAAGCGTCGACGACGTCGTCGCTGAGATTCCGGATGGTCACGGTCGCCATGTCTCGCCTCCTGACAGCAGAATGCTAGCATCGCCTCCGGTGCCCATCTACCCCTCGCGGCGGCGCTCCAGCTCGGTGAACACGACGCCGCTGTCGTAGGCGACGGTCTCGACGACGTCGAATCGTTCCGGACGGTAGGGGCGGTCGCCGAACAGCGGGATGCCCGAGCCGAACAGCAGAGGCTGCCGCTTGAGGACGAGCCGATCGATCTCTTCTGCGAGCGTCGCGGCCAGAGCGCCGCCGCCGCAGAGCCAGATCGCGGCGCCGTCCTCCTGCTTGAGGCGGCGCACCACGGTGACCGGATCTTCGGCTGTGGCCTCCAGACTCTCGGCCTCCGCGGACCTCGTGCGACTGAACACGATCTGCCGGAGGTGCGCATATGGACTGGGCAGACCGCCCACCTGGTAGGTGTTCCACCCCATCAGCACGGTGTCGAACACCTCGCGCTTCTGTTCGATGCCGAGTGCTTCCGCGGCGACGGTGGGGAGGGTGTCGGCGAAACGCCGGTTGATGCCCGCCATGTGGTCGCCCTCGACGAGGAAGGCATCGAACTCCCCGTTCGGACCGGCGATGTAGCCGTCGAGGGTGACGGCGGCGTAGTACACGAGCTCTCGCATGATTCTCCAATCACTACAGATGTCGCAGTTACAGTACAACAGGCGTAGTGATTGCGCTAGTGTTCGAGTCATGGTGAAGAACGACTCCCGACGGCGGACGATCGCAGACGCCGGGCTCACGGTGCTCGCGCGAGAGGGGTCGCGGGGCCTCACCCACCGCGCGGTCGACACCGCCGCCCAGGTTCCGACCGGCACGACCTCGAACTACTTCCGCAGTCGGGACGCCTTGATCGAGGGGCTCGTGGAGCGGATCGGGGAGCGACTCGCGCCCACACCGGACGATCTGGAACGGCGTGCCTCCGCGGCCCCGGGGCCTGCGCTGTTCGCCGACTACATCCGCGACATCGTCCGCCGTCTCACCGACGACCCGGACGTCACCCTCGCCCTCTTCGAGCTGCGACTCGAAGGTGGACGCCGCCCGGAGGTCGCTGCGGTCCTCGGCGCCTGGCAGCGTGCCGGCTTCGAAGGCGACGTAGCCTTCAACACCGCGGCAGGGCTCCCGGGCGGACGCCGTGAGATCGCTCTGTTCCACTACGCGATCGACGGGTTGCTGCTCGACAGGCTGACCACGCCGATCGATCCGGAGACCTCCACCGATGACGTGATCGACGACCTGGTGGCAGGGCTCATCCGCTGACGTCGCAAGGGGTGTTCCCTCGCGGGCGCGCTGCTCGTACACTGAGGCAACGCACGTCCTCGACGATCGGAGACCGCTGTGTCTGCGCCGTGGCAGGTATCTCGCGAGTCCCTTCCTCCGACATCGCGACTGCTCATCGAGCGCGCACACGAGGAGCTGCTGGCCGGCAACCTCGACGACCGGCGACTGCAGGAGGTGCGACCCCTCGTCCGAGAGTCGTGGGAACGGTCGTGGCGCGGTCGGGTCGGCCCCGAGGGTGCCCCTCCGCTCGAGCTGGTCAGCGACGAACTCGAGGCCTATCGCCTCGCCCACCCGCTCGCCTCAGCGATGGACATGATCCGTGCCCTGCTGCTTCCCGGCGAGGTGGAGGACACCGGTGTGATCATCGCGGTGGGAGACCAGGCGGGGCGACTGCTGTGGATCGAGGGCGACAGCCAGCTGCGCTCGCTCACCGATGGGATGGGTTTCGTCGCCGGGGCGAACTGGTCGGAGGATTCCGTCGGCACGAGTGCGCCGGGAACCGCGCTCGCCCTCGGGCAGTCGGTGCAGATCCATGGCGCAGAGCACTACAACCGCCTGGTGCATCCGTGGTCGTGCACCGCTGCCCCGGTGCGCGACCCTGAGACCCAGCGGGTGCTCGGAGTCATCGACATCACGGGAGGTCCCGAGGTCGTGTCTCTGCAGGCGAGACTGCTCGTCGACGCGACGGCCCGCGCGGTCGAGTCGGAGCTGATGGTGGCACGTCTTCGCGAACGCAGCGAGGCGCCTCGCGCCAGGTCGGTCACGACGAAACGGCGCTCGTCGGCCACCGCCCGCGCGACCCTTCATGTGCTGGGTCGGGATCGGGCTCGACTCGAGACCGAGTCCGATCTCGAGGAGTCGGTGATCGAGCTCAGCGCGCGTCACGCCGCGATCCTGCTGATGCTGGGTGTGCATCGTCAGGGTCTCTCCGCTGAACGCCTCTGCGAGCTCGTCTACGGCAGTGGAGTCTCTCCCGACACACTGCGCCCGGAGATGGTGCGCCTGCGCAAGGTGCTCGAGCGCACTGCGCCCGACCTGGTGCCGGACTCTCGTCCGTATCGCCTTCCCGTCCCGCTCGACACCGATGCGCACGATGTGCTGTCGCTGCTCGACCGCGGTGCCCACCGGGTGGCACTCACCGCGTATCGAGGCCCGGTGCTGCCGGAGTCGACATCACCCGGCGTGGAGGAGTTCCGCGAGTCGGTGCGGGCCGCGCTGCGAGAGGCGATGCTGTCCGAGGCCAGTCTCGACGTGCTGCTTTCGTACGCCGAGATCCCCGAGGGGCAGGGCGATGCCGAGGCCCTCCGCCTCGCGCTGGAGATGCTGCCCGCCCGGTCGCCGAAACGAGCAGGGCTGGTCGCACGGATCGAGCGCCTCGAGAGCTGAGGTCTGCAACTGGGCGCAACGTTGCGCACCCGGGCGCAACCTCGCGCGACCTACCTTCGGAGGACAGCCGCCGCACCGACGCGCGGCCCGTCGAAGGAGACCCCATGAGCATCGTCGAAGAAGACGTGTCCCTCGCCTACGCGGCCCCGGGCCGGCCGGGCGCCCTCGCGAACTACCGCCCGCGCTACGGCCACTACATCGGCGGCGAGTTCGTCGATCCCGTGAAGGGCCAGTACTTCGAGAACGTCAGCCCGGTGAACGGCAAGCCCTTCACCGAGGTCGGACGCGGCACCGTCGAAGACATCGACCGTGCAGTCGAGGTCGCCTGGCAGGCGTTCGCGGGGTGGGGCAAGACGAGCCCGGCAGAGCGCTCGGTGATCCTGAACAGGATCGCCGACCGCATCGAACAGCACCTCGAGGAGATCGCGGTCGCCGAGACGTGGGAGAACGGCAAGCCGGTGCGCGAGACCCTCGCCGCCGACATCCCCCTCGCCGTCGACCACTTCCGGTACTTCGCCGGCGTCCTGCGCGCTCAGGAGGGCGGCATCAGCCAGCTCGACGAGAACACCGTCGCGTACCACTTCCATGAGCCGCTGGGTGTGGTCGGGCAGATCATCCCCTGGAACTTCCCGATCCTGATGGCGGTGTGGAAGCTGGCGCCCGCGCTCGCCGCAGGCAACTGCGTCGTCATCAAGCCGGCCGAGCAGACCCCGGCGTCGCTCCTGTTCCTGTTCGACATCATCGGCGACCTGCTTCCCGCCGGAGTCGTGAACATCGTCAACGGATTCGGCATCGAGGCGGGCGCTCCGCTCGCGCAGCACAAGCGCATCCGCAAGGTCGCCTTCACGGGGGAGACCACGACCGGACGCCTGATCATGCAGTACGCGTCGCAGAACCTGATCCCCGTCACGCTGGAGCTCGGAGGCAAGAGCCCGAACGTGTTCTTCGAAGATGTGGCCCGCTCGACCGGCGACCCGTTCTACGACAAGGCGCTCGAGGGCTTCACGATGTTCGCGCTGAACCAGGGTGAGGTCTGCACCTGCCCGTCGCGCGCTCTCATCCAGCGCTCGATCTACGACGGCTTCCTCGCCGACGGGTTGGAGCGGGTCGCGAAGGTCGTGCAGGGCAACCCGCTCGACCCCGCGACCATGATCGGCGCGCAGGCGTCGAACGACCAGCTGGAGAAGATCCTCAGCTACATCGACATCGGCAAGCAAGGCGGTGCGCGCCTGCTCACGGGTGGCGAGCGAGTGGATCTCGGCGGCGATCTGAGCGAGGGCTACTATGTCGCCCCGACCGTGTTCGAGGGCACGAACGACATGCGCATCTTCCAGGAGGAGATCTTCGGCCCGGTGCTGTCGGTCACCTCGTTCGACGGCTTCGACGATGCGATCTCGATCGCGAACGACACCCTCTACGGACTCGGCGCGGGTGTGTGGAGCCGCAGCGGAGACACGGCCTATCGTGCAGGGCGGGCGATCGAGGCCGGACGCGTCTGGACCAACACGTATCACCAGTACCCCGCGCACGCGGCGTTCGGCGGATACAAGCAGTCGGGGGTCGGGCGCGAGAACCACAAGATGATGCTCGATCACTACCAGCAGACGAAGAACCTCCTCGTCTCCTACGCGGAAGGCCCGATGGGCTTCTTCTGAGTTCGATCCCGGGCGGGCGCTGCTCCCTCAGCGTCCGCCCGGCTCCATCCCCGGAAGGCGGCAGTCATGGTCAGTATCGGTACCTACCAGCGGGTGGACGTGACGGATGCGGCGGCATCGCTCGTGCGCGAACTGACCGTGCAGCACGGGCCGCTCATGTTCCACCAGTCCGGCGGCTGCTGCGACGGCTCTTCACCCATGTGCTATCCGATCGGGATGTTCATCACGGGGCCGGGCGACGTGCTGCTCGGCGCGCTCGACGTCGGGCTTCCGCAGCCGGTCGAGGTCTTCATGTCGGAGTCTCAGTTCGAGTACTGGAAGTACACGCACCTGACCATCGACGTCGTGCCGGGGCGCGGTGCCGGATTCAGTGTGGAGGGGCCGACCGGCATGCGCTTCCTGATCCGCTCCCGGATGCTGAACGAGGCTGAGCTCGCGTACTTCGGTCTGGTGTCGTCAGGGAGCTGACAGAGGGGGTCGCGCGCTCAGCGCGGGAGCCGGGGAACGGCGTCGACCAGCGCCCGCGTGTAGGGGTCCTGCGGGTCGCGCAGCACGGCCGACGTAGCCCCCTGCTCGACGACGCGTCCGTTCTGGAGCACGACCGTACGGTCGCAGGCCGAGGCGATCGCGGTCAGGTCGTGCGACACCATGACGAGCGACAGGCCGTTCTCGCGGCGCAGTTGGTCGAGCAGCTCGAGCACCTGCACGCGGGTGGTGACATCGAGGGCGCTGACCGGTTCGTCGGCGAGCAGCACCCGGGGACGGGAGACCACGGCCCGCGCGATCGCGATGCGCTGACGCTGTCCTCCGGAAAACTCGTGCGGGTACCGGCGTGCGGTGTCGGCGGGAAGCCCCACGGAGTCGAGGGCTTCCGCGATGCGGCGCTGCGCGTCGGCGCCGGATGCCAGCCCCAGTGAGCGGAGCGGTTCGCCGACGATCCGATCGATGCGCTGGCGCGGGTCGAGCGACGAGTACGGATCCTGGAACACCGGCTGCACGCTCGCGCGGAAGCGACGCATCTGCGCGCGGTCGCGCAGTGCGAGCGGTGCGTCCTCGAACAGCACCTGGCCATCGCGCGGGGCGGCGAGTCCGAGCAGCAGTCGCAGGATCGTCGACTTGCCCGCGCCCGATTCTCCGACGAGGCCGAGCGAGTCGCCCTCGTCGATGCGCAGCGACACGTCGTCGAGCACCCGGTGTGACCCATAGGCGAAGCCGGCGCCGCGCAGTTCGAGCAGTGTCATCGGCCGGCCTTCCCGGCGTCGAGGAACGCATCGAGTGCACGGGCGCTGTCGACCAGCATCCGCGTGTACGGCTCCGCAGGCTCCTGCAGCACCTGCGTCACGGAACCCGCTTCGACGACGAGCCCGTCGCGCAGCACGACGATGCGTTCGACCATGCGCGAGACGACGGCCAGATCGTGGCTGATGAACAGCAGCGCCATGCCGCGCTCGTCGACGAGGCGCTCGATCAGGGCGAGCACGCCGTCCTGCACGGTCACACCCAGTGCAGTCGTCGGCTCGTCTGCGATGAGCAGCTGCGGGCGGGCTGCCAGGGCGATGGCGATCGCCACCCGCTGGCGCTGACCACCCGAGAGCTCGTACGGATAGGCGCGTGCGATGCGGGCGTCGGACAGCGCGACCTCGTCGAGAGCAGCCGCTACCGCAGCACGCAGTTCCGCGCCGCGCAGCCCGAGGTGGCGGCGCAGCGGTTCGGCGATCTGACGCCCCACCCGCATCAGCGGATCGAGCGCGGTGAGGGGCTCCTGGAACACGATCTGCGCGACGGGTCCGCGCAGTGGGCGCAGATCGGCATCTCGAGCGCCGATGACCTGGTGGCCGTCGAGCAGCACCGATCCCGATGCGCTGAGCGCATCCGGCAGCAGCCCGGTCACCGCCAGCGAAGTCAGAGACTTGCCCGAACCGGACTCACCGATCAGCCCCAGTCGCTCACCGGGAGCGAGCGCGAACGACACGTCACGCACGAGCGCGCCAGTGCCGGAGCGCACCGTGAGGCCGGAGACGTCGAGAATGCTCATCGGCTCCTCCTGCGGGTCGGGTCGGCAAGATCGCGCAGACCGTCGGCGAGGAAGTTCACACCGAGCACGAGCGCGATGATCGCGATACCGGGAGCGATCGCGCCGACCGGTGCGACAAGCACAGTGCCCTGCGCCTCCTGCAGCATCCGCCCCCATGACGCGTTGGGCGGTGGCGCCCCCAACCCGAGGTACGACAGGCTCGCCTCGGCCAGCACGGCGGCGCCGAACTGCAGCGCGAGGCTCACGGCGAGTGTGGGTGCGATGTTCGGCAGCACGTGCTGGAACACGACTCCGAGCACGCCGGTGCCGCTCGTGCGCGCCGCGGTGATGTACTGCTCCTGCAGCACGCGCCGCGCGAGGATGCGGGTGAGACGTGCCACGACCGCCGACATCGCGAGTCCGATCGCGAGCACCGCCGACCACAGGGATGCGCCCTGCACGGCGACGACCAGCATCGCGAGCAGCAGCACGGGGAAGGCGATGACGACGTCGAGTCCCGCCGAGAGCGTGTCGTCGACCCAGGGGCGGGCGAACGCGGCGAGGAGTCCGACGACCGTGCCGAGGAGCGCGGCGATCGCGACGGCGCAGGTGCCGACGATGAGGGCGATCCGTGCGCCCCACATCAGCTGCGAGAACAGGTCGCGACCGAGTCGATCGGTGCCGAGCAGGTGCAGGGCGCTGGGCCCCTCGAGGCGACTGCCGCTGGTGTCGGCGAGCGGGTAGGGCAGCCAGAACAGAGAGACCAGGGCCATCAGCACGATGAGGCCCGTGAGCACGATCCCGATCAGCAGGGTCGCCTTCGGACGCCGGCGCACGGGCACCGATCCGGTGATCAGCTGTTCGGCGACGCGGCTCATCGGTTCCCCGAGACGCTCGTGCGCAGGCGCGGGTCGATCAGGCGCTGCACGATGTCGGCGGCGAACCCGACCAGCAGCACGAAGAGGGTGCTGACGACGAGGACGCCCTGGATGACCTGGAAGTCATGCTGCTCGATGGCCGACAGCAGCAGGCTGCCGAGACCGGGAAGTGTGAAGACGCTCTCGACGACCACCGCGCCCAGCAGCGTGGTCGACAGCTCGATACCGAGGATCGCGACGACGGGCACCGCGCCGTTGCGCACCCCATGCCGGAGCAGGGCTTCACCCATGCCGGATCCTCCCGCGCGGGCGGTGCGCAGATAGTCGCTGCCCAGCACGTCGAGGGTGGCCGAGCGGACGTAGCGGCTCAGGGAGGCGCTCATGACGATCACGATCGTGAGCACCGGAAGCGCGAGCGAGCGCAGCGCATCGGCCGGATCCTCCCAGTCCTTTCGAGGGAACCCGCCGGATGGCAGCAGACCCAGCCCGAGCGCGAAGACCCACACGAGCACGACACCGACCCAGAACACGGGAACCGCGACACCGAGCTGCGCGAACCCCGAGAGCGCGATGCCGTACCAGCGGTCGGACTTCACGGCTGCGGTGATGCCGATCACGAGCGAGACGAGCAGCGCGATGGTGAAGGCGATGAGCGTGAGCGGAAGCGTCACGCCGAGGCGATCGGCGATGTCGGGTCCGACGGGACGGGAGCTCAGGAAGGACTCGCCGAGGTCGAATCGGAGCAGCTGTGCCGCCCACGTCGTGAACTGCTGCAACAGCGGCTGGTCGGAGCCGACCTGGGCGCGCGCGGCGTCGATCTGCTCCGGGGTGGCGTTCACCGAGAGCAGTGCATTGGCCGGGTCGCCGGGAAGCAGTCGCAGCAGCACGAAGATCGCGACCATCGCGACGACGAGCGAGACCGCGAGGAAGGCGAGGCGGCGCAGGAGATAGGCGAGCATGGCTTCTCAGGATGACGTGGGGGATGCCGACGCGCGGCATCCCCCACGCACGTCAGGACTTGACGATGTCGTACGCGAAGAACTGCGAGTTCAGGCCGTTGACCGGGTAACCGCTGAGGTCGCTGGAGGCGACCACGATCTGCGGGTACAGGTACAACCATACGCTCGCGGCATCCGCGGCGATCTTCTCGTTGACCTGCTTCAGCAGAGCCGTCTGCTCGTCGGTCGTGGCGGCCTGCTCGGCCTGGGCGACCCACTGCTGCACGTCGGCGTCGTTGTAGCCCCAGTAGAAGTCGGGGTTGCCGTACCAGACCACGTCGCGGTCGTTCACGTGCTCCTGGAGAGTCGCCTCGAAGTCCTGCTCCTTGAAGACCTTCGTGTACCACTCGTCGGCGCTGATCGTGTTGATCTCGACCGTGATGCCGACCTCGGCGAGCTGCGACTGCAGGAACTCCGCAACCGCAGGGTGCGGGTCGTAGCTCGGGGTGTCGAGCGTGAACGTGAAGCCGTCGGCGTAGCCGGCCTGCGCGAGCAGATCCTTCGACAGCTTGACGTCGTACGGGTTCACCGCGGTGAGGTCTTCGTACCAGGGGTCGGTCGGGGGGACCATCGAGCCGATCAGCGTGCCGTAGTCGCCCCAGATCGATTCGAGGAGCTTCTTCGTGTCGATCGCGGAGTAGATCGCCTTGCGCACGAGCGTGTTGTCGAAGGGGGCGACGCGGTCGTTGAAGGCGAGCAGCTCCTTCGTGGTCGAGGTTCCCTCGCTCACGACGTAGTCATCGGAGTCGAACTGCGTGAGCGAATCGGGGCTCTGCACGCTGGTGATGACGTCGATCTCGCCAGTGAGGAGTGCGTTGTTCTCGGCCGTCGCGTCGGTGAAGTACGTGTAGACGACCTCGCCGTTCTTGGCGGGCTCGCCCCAGTAGTCGTCCCAGCGGTCGAGGGTGAGGGTCGAGCCCTTCTTCCACTCGTCGAGCGTGTACGGGCCGGTGCCGTCTTCGGTGCTGGTGATGTCGCCGGCCTCGTCGTTCACGATCCAGACGTAGCTGAGGTTGTAGAGGAACGAGATCGACCGCTCCGACAGGGTGAACACGACCGTGTTGTCGTCGGGGGTGGCGATGTCGGCGATCGTCTTGAAGCTCGACTTGCGGGCAGAGACCGAGTCCTCGGCGGTGACGGCCTCGATGCTCGACTTCACATCGGCGGAGGTGAGCGGGTCGCCCGAGTGGAAGGTCACGTCGTCGCGCAGCGTGATCGTGTAGGTCAGGCCGTCGTCGGAAACCTGGGCGTCTTCGGCGAGAAGAGGCTCGACCGCGCCGTCATCCGTCAATCGGTACAGGCCCTCGTAGACGTTGCCGGTGAGTGCTTCGGTGACGCCCTGGCCGCCGCCCTGGGTGTTGCTCAGGTTGGTGGGCTCGTACAGCGACCCGATGAAGATCGTGGCGTCTTCGCTCGCGGTGGCATCGTTGCTCGTGCCGGACGCGCAACCGGCCACGAGGGCGAGCGTGGCGACGGCGCCGAGCGCGCCGAGGATGCGGGTTCTTCTCATGAGTACTCCAGGGTGAGAGTGTGCGGCGTCACGCCGCGTAGATGTCGAAGCCGTCGCGGAAGACGACGTTCTTCTCGCCTGCTCGGATAGGCAGGGGGAAGCGGTTGGATGCCGGCGGCAGCGGGCAGTTGTACTGGGCGCTGAATCCGCATGGGGGCACGAACGCGCGGTTGAAGTCGAGGACCACTGAGCCCTCGTCGTCGCGCAGCTGGACGAACAGGAAGCGACCGGAACCGTAGGTCTCCGATCCGTTCGTCTCGTCGCCGAACACGAGCAGCAGCGTGCCGCCGTCGTCGAAGGCGGCGAGGGTGTACTCCTGGCCGTCGAGCTCGAGGCGGATGTCACCGGGGACGACCAGGTCGCGTGTGCCGCCGTTGTCGCGGATGTGCTCGAACGAGACGCGGCGACTACCCGACACAGGGGTGAAGTGCCCTTCGAGAACCCATGCGGGGTCGTACTCGTAGGTGTCGATGCGGTCGAAGGCGCGGATGGCGGGGGCGTCGGCATCCCAGACACGCAGCCCGTGCTCCGCCTGGCCGGTCTCGATGTTCGTGCGCTCGACCGGCGTCACGGTCACCGTGTCTGCTGCGGCGCGCTGCTCGGCGTCCAGATCAGGGCGTTCGCCGGTCCAGCGGGTCTCGATCAGGGCGAGGTTGCCCGTCGCCGAAGTGACGGCAGCGCGGCGCTCGGCCTGCCAGTGGGTATGATCTTCGCGTTCAGACATCACTTTCAATTCTCTTGCATGCAGAACGAGGTGGGGCCGAGGGCGTCACTCGGAGTAACGCGGCATCGAGCTGAGTCGCGGATCCGTCTTCGTTGACTGACTTCCTGACGCCGCGACGTCTCATGTCCGGCGACAAGCTCTCGGAGTTCCGCTGCGGCGAGGAGAGCCTCGACATCTGGCTCCGTGGTCGCGCGCGCTCGAACGAGAGGAGCGGCGCCTCGCGCACCATGGTGTCCGTGACGCGGGAGGGGAGGGTCGCCGGGTACTACTGCCTCGCGTCCAGCGCCATCGATCGAGACGACGGTCCGCCACCTCTCGCTTCCGGCATGCCCGCGTCTGTCCCCGTGGTGCTCCTCGGTCGCCTAGCCGTGGATCAAGAGTTCTCCGGACGAGGTCTGGGGGTCTCGCTTCTGCAGCACGCGACGCTTCGAGCCCTCGAAGCGGCTGAGACCATCGGCGTTCATGCCGTGCTCGTGCATGCGATCAGCGACCACGTGGTGCCGTTCTATCGCCGATTCGGCTTCACGCCGTTCCCCGATGGGCAGCGCACGCTCTACCTGCTGACGAAAGATGCTCGCGCGACGCTGACGCCGTGATCCGGACACCTGCTCCGATCGGTCACCATCGGAAAGCCCATTCCGGTGCATGGATGCAACAGGTTGCAACCTCGTCCGGTATACCATTTGGCCATACGCCCAGCAGTGTCAGTCCCCAGCTGACCGTGGGCGGGGCGGCTCAGCCGTCATGCGGAGGGAGAGTGGATCTCTTTTCGATCCCGAGGGGGGATGGGGTGGGAGTTCGGTCCCCAGCCGACGCCCACCCCCACACTCGGATCCGCGTCAGTTCAGTCGGCTCACGACCCAGAACGCGATGAACCCGATCACCACGATGATCGGAAGCCAGGTCCCACCTCGCTTCAGGCGACGTCCCTGCGGAGCGACTCCCGGTGGTGGTGTGCGCAGTCCCGCCGGCGGAGCGAAGGGCAGCGCCTGTCCAGGGTGCCGGCCCGATGCCGTGGCACCAGCGTCGTCGGCAGTCAGTCGCTCATCGCGCCACCGCGACCACTGATCGAACTTCGCCAGCAGTGCGCCCACGACGCCGAACAACCACGCCCACGTCGCCGGGTCGAGCGTCGAGACCTTGCGCTGCGTGTAGAGGAACAGCCAGTCGTCGACGATCTCGACGTCGAGCTGGGCGGCGTTGTCGATGAACCGCGCCATGATGTCGGGCGTGAAGAGGTAGAGCGCATCGCGTTCGTATCCGGCGGGGCAGTACAGCGTGAAGTGCTGATCGAAGTCGCCTTCGAGCGACAGGCGCTGCGCCTTCTGGAACGATGCCGGAAGGTTCGACCCGAAACCGTTGTTGCCCTTCGCGTCGAGCACGATGTTCGGCAGGGGAGCATCGAGCTTCACCGCCACGTACCCCCAGTGGTAGGTCGTCGAGTTCTTTCCCGACTGCACCGTGTACTGGTAGTTGCCGAACTCCACGAAGCGCGGTCGGGTGCCCCGGACCAGGTCGGTCGACTGACGTGCGCGACCGAGGCTGAAGATCATGCCGGGAAGCGGAGGGTCTGCGAGCTTCGGCTCGTATGACATGCCGTTCGCCTGAGCGAATCGATGCAGCCGGTAGCGTCTGGCCTGCGCGTTGCGCGCGGCCAACCAGATCATCACTCCCACTGCGGCGAGGAGGAGAAGGATCAGCACCAGCGGGATCGCCGCAGCGGCAGGTGAGGTGCCGAACGACCCGAGACTCAGGATCACGCCCACGAGGAGCGGGAGCATCACGATGGCAGCGATCGTCGCCGCCACGATGCCGATGATCGTGGATGCCGACAGACCTGCCGTCGGTCGTGAACGAAGCTCCGCGGCGAAGGCGCGCACGGCCGCCGCGTCGACCGGTTCGGTGAGAGGCCCGGCGTCGAAGGTCGGCGGCGGTGTCGTCACCGATTCACCGCATCGGCATCCCAGGTGAGGTCGGCGCCCTCCGGGATCGGGAGCGCCTCCAGACGCCCGTCGGCGCAGATGGCCGTGATCAGCTCGGACGACCCCGCCACGATCGTCGAGTCGAAGTCGACTTCGCCCACCATGACCCACGCGTGATCTTCGGGCCACAGGATGCTCGGACTCTGAGCGGACGGCGGGAACCCATGTTCTTCGGCTGGAAGGTCTCGCCAGGGGGCGCGCAGCACCCAGTCGGGGTCGGCGAAGGAGCGCGGTGATGCGGAGAACAGCACGTGCCCCCGCCCCGGCAGCTCGAACCTCGGCCCCTCCGAGATCTCGCGCGAGAGGATGCCCTCCTGCCAGGTGGGCTTGCGGAAGACGTTGTTGAACGGATCGCGTGTGCTGCGGTCGAGCATCGCCTGATGGTTCGGGTCGTCCGAGAAGGTCAGGAAGGCGCGCGATGGGGTGATGCCGACGAACCCCAGCAGACCGCCGCGTCCTTCCCAGAGCGCGGCGAATCCGGCATCCGGTGTCTGCGTATGCTCCTCGAGGTGGCCGGCGATCGCGGCGAGGAGATCCGGTGGGAGCTCGCCCTCCATCGGCGCCGAGAACTCGCGGCCATCCGGCGCCATCCCCATGCGCCCGTCGCCGTCTGGCGGTGTGCGCACGATCCGCTGCCACTGTGCCAGCGGATGCAGGACCGTGCCGAAGGTCGCGGCAGCCTGCGCCCAGGTGGCGGGTTCGTCGACGAACCGGTCCATGAGGGCCCGCTGTTCGGATTCCGGCATCCGCACCAGTTCGTCGGGCGTCGGGATCGCGCGGTCAGGCAGCGAACGGACGACGGCGGGATGAAAGACGCGCGCATACGCGGGGAAGCCCCGAG
This sequence comes from Microbacterium sp. MYb54, assembly GCF_002979515.1. Classification (GTDB taxonomy): domain Bacteria; phylum Actinomycetota; class Actinomycetes; order Actinomycetales; family Microbacteriaceae; genus Microbacterium. Next base: position 117,055 of record NZ_PCPA01000010.1, read on the forward strand.
GGACCACGCCGTGCATGGTCTCGTACCCCGCATCGAGCCGCTCGCGCAGCCATGCACCCGCCGATGGATCAGACGTCCACTCCATGCGACCACGCTACCCAACGCGCGCGGACTGCGACCATCGGTCGTGCAGGAAGTGCTCCTAGGCTGACGCTGTGAAGTCCGACACCGTTGCGCCGCCGACCTCCATCGTGTGGGCGTTCGGCCGCATCGTCGCCGGAGTCACGGTCATCGCGGTCCTCCTCTACGCCTATCTCCTGCGCATCGCGGTCGGAGACGGCAACCCGCTCGACTACTTCGGCTACTTCACGAATCAGACCAGCCTGCTCGCCGCATTGATCCTGATCAGCGCCGGAGCACTCGCGGTGAACGGTCGACCGATCCCGCCTTGGCTCACCCTGCTGAGGGGCATCGTGACCGCGTATCTGATCGTGGTCGGGGTGATCTACAACGTTCTCGTCCCCGGCACCGGCTCGGCGCCGCCCTGGGTGAGCGTGCTGCTGCACGTCGTGTTCCCGGTGCTCGTCGTGCTCGACTGGCTGCTGGTGGGTGATCGCTTCCGCCTGCCGTGGCGACGCCTCTGGATGCTCCTGCCGTATCCCCTCACCTGGCTCGTCGTGGTCCTGATCCGTGGCGTCACCGATGGCTGGGTACCGTACGGCTTCCTTCTTCCCGAACGCGGCCCGGTGTCGCTGCTCCTCCACATCATCGGCCTGCTCGTGGCGGTCCTCCTCGCCGGCCTCCTGGTCTGGGCAGCCAGCCGATTCCGTGGCGTCTGGGGCAGGGACGGCGGATCGGTCACCGGTTGAGCAGATCCGACGCTGTGCTGCCACCGGGGTGGGCGCTACGGTAGGAATCGCGTCGCGCGAGCCGACTGTCTTGGGGGAGAGTTCGAATGCTGAATCAGGCCGAAGCCGTGTCCGGTGAGCGGATCTTCCGCAGGAATCCAGTCCGTTCGGCCGTCGGGGCTATCGTGCTCTCGGCGGTGCTGTCGGCGGCGACGCTCTTCCTGCTCCCGAAGTTCCTGCCGGGCACCATGAAGATCTCGACTCGCGGCGTGCTGGTGCTCGTCGTCGCGATCGCGCTGACCATCGCCGTGTTCGCCGGGTTCTTCTGGTTCCGCAACATCCGGATCGTCGTGCGCCCCGACGCGGTCGAGATCGGGAAGGCCGGCAGCCGCGAGACGTTCTCGAGGGCGACGACCGCCTTCCGCTCGAAGATCACCGAGCACCGCACCAACGGACTGCCCAGCGGAACGACGCGCGCTCTGGTCGTGCACAGCGGTGACCGGGAGATCACGATCGAGCTGCCCGGCTACACGCGGTCGCTGTTCAACGAGCTGATGGCGACGCTCAACCCCATCGCGCAGCCGGTGTTCGACGATCCCGTCGCGGCTGCGCGCGCGGGCGCCCAGCTGCCGACGCAGTTCACGATCGACGCCACGGGCGAGCGGCGTCTGGCCTCGCGCATCACGATCGCCGCGGTCGTGTTCCTCGTCATCGCCATCGGCGTCGGACTGCTGGTGATCGTTCCGGGCTTCGTCGAGAGTGAGCTCTCGGCCCTCATCCTGCTCGCGCCGTTCGCCGCGTTCGCCGCCATCGGATTCGGGATCGGAGCCGTGCAGCGCCGACGTGTCGTGCGGTCGATTCCCGCCCTCGTCTCGATCGACACCCACGGCATCCGCATCGACGGAGTCGACAACCCCTACACGCAGCTCAGCCGCATCTGGCTGACCCCGCCGGCCTACCCGGTCAAGCGCCTGCGCCTCGCACGCGCCGGAGGCAAGACGACCACCCACCTGCTGGCATCTTCCCGCGTCGGGATCACGCCCGACTACGACGACCTCCTGCTCGCCGTCCGAGCAAGGACGGCGCATCTGCCCGGCCTCCTCTCCCTGGACCTCGAGTGACCGGGGAGCGGGGGCACGACCCCGAGTACCCGATTCGCACCGAGCGACTGATCCTGCGTCCCATCGCGCCGGCCGATGCCGCACCGATGCACGTCTACAAGTCGGATCCGGATGCCGTGCAGTACGTGCCTTACGCGCCGCTGGAGCTCGCAGACGTCGAGCATCGCATCGCGACCACCTGGTCGAACACCCGCTTCGCGAAGGAGGGCGACGCCGTCTCCCTCGCCGTCGAGGCGCCTGCGACCGGTGGGCTGGTCGGCGACGTGGTGCTGTTCTGGCGCAGCGAGACCGACCGATCCGGTGAGGTCGGGTACATCTTCGACCCGCGCGCCGGCGGTCGCGGGTACGCGACGGAGGCCGTCGGCGCGCTCCTCGAACTCGGGTTCGACGGGCTGGGCCTGCACCGGATCGTCGCGCGGATCGACGAGCGGAACACGGCATCGGCCAGGGTCGTCGAGCGGCTCGGCTTCCGACGCGAGGCGCGACTGGTGGAGAGCGAATGGTTCAAGGACGAGTGGACGACTCTGCTCGTCTACGCGCTCCTCGAGGATGAGTGGCGAGAACGAGGCGGGACCGGGAGATGACGAAGGGCGGCATGCGATCGGTGATCGCACGCCGCCCGAGGCCAGCTTCGGCTACTGCTTGAGCATCGCCACCGTGAGCTTGTGCTCGTCGTCGATCAGGTGCGAGTGATCGTCGTCGCCGATGTCGATGCGCACCCAGTCGAGCGTCCCGGTGAAGGCGTTGCCCGTTGCCTGGTAGTCGGGAGAGACGGGCGAGGCGAGGTCGCAGCCGACGTCGACCGTCTCGTCGAAGGTGAACTGGAACGGGATCGTCTTCCCGATGCGACCTTCACCGATCTTCTCCTCGCCGACGAACAGCGTGACGGTGCCGCCCTTGGCGAGCCCACCGCCGTCGTAGGCGAAGTGGGCGCGCAGATCCTGATGACCGGCGGGAACGGTGCTGTCGGAGCGGACGATGTCGACGTCGATGCCGAGCAGGTTGTAGGCGAAGGCGAGTCGGCCGCCGGTCGTGTAGAACGACCACCCGCCGTACGCCCCGCCCTGCGCGATGATCACACCATCGGCACCGGCCTCCGGCACCGTCGCCTGTGCAGTGACCGTCCACGACTTGTTCTTGATGTTGATCGTGGTGTTCTCGCTCAGCCGCTTCATCCCGGGGTAGAACTTCTGCGAGTCGCTGACGATGAGCTGCGGGCGACCGGCGATGTCGGGGTTCATCCGCTCCGCCGACCGGATGTCGAGCGGCAGCACGTTGAAGCGCGCGGCCTGGATGAGGAACAACCGCTGCAGGTGTGCGAGACGCTCGGGCTCGGCGGCTGCGAGGTCGTTCGACTGGGTCCAGTCCTCTTCGACGTTGTAGAGCTCCCACACGTCGTCGTCGAGACCGTGCGACGAGGCCAGCCACGGGTCCTTGTGCTTCGCGACGGCGGTCCACCCCTTGTGATAGATCGCGCGGTTGCCGAGCATCTCGAAGTACTGCGTCTCGTGCTGCTCCGGCGCGTCGGCGCTGTCATCCGCGAACGTGTAGTTCATCGGCGTCCCCTCATAGGGGCGCTGGGTCACACCGTTGACGGTCGTCGGCTCGGGGATGCCGGCCGCGGCGAGCACGGTCGGGGCGACGTCGATCACGTGGCTGAACTGGTTGCGGATGCCGCCCTTCTCCACCCCTCCGTTCGGCCAGCTCACGATCGTGCCGTTGCGGGTGCCGCCCCAGTGGCTGGCGACCTGCTTGGTCCACTGGTAGGGCGTGTCCATCGCGTGCGCCCAGCCGATCGCGTAGTGGTTGTACGAGTTCGGGGTGCCGATGTCGTCGATGTGGTCGGCGACGTACTGCTCGGTCTCGATCTCGTTCATGTGGTTGATCGTGAAGCTCTCGTTGGTCGTGCCGTGCATCGACCCCTCGGCGCTCGCACCGTTGTCGCCGATGATCACATAGACGAGGGTGTCGTCGAGGATGCCGAGCTCTTCGTAGGCGTCGAGCAGGCGGCCGACGTGGTGGTCGGCATACGCGAGGAACCCGGCATAGACCTCCATCTGTCGGGCCAGGGCCGGCTTGATCAGGTCGCTCATCTCGTCCCACGAGGGGATGCCGGGGCTGCGCTCGGTGAGCACCGCGTCGGCGGGGATCACTCCGAGCTCGATCTGACGGGCGAAGGTCTCCTTGCGCAGCTCGTCCCACCCCTGATCGAAGGCGCCCTTGTACTTGTCGGCCCACTCGGTCGGCACGTGGTGCGGTGCATGCGTGGCGCCGGGGGCGAAGTAGGTGAAGAACGGCACATCGGGGGCGAGCGACTTCTGCGCACGGGCCCAGGCGATCGCCTTGTCTGTCATGTCGCCCATGAAGTGGTAGCCGTCCTCGGGCGTGCCCCACGGTTCGACGGGCGTCGTGTTCTCGTAGATCGCCGGGTACCACTGGTTGGTCTCGCCCCCGATGAACCCGTAGAAGTACTCGAAGCCGTTGCCGGGGGTCGGCCAGCCGTCGAACGGGCCGATCGCGCTGGCCTGCCAGGCCGGAACCTCGTGGCATTTGCCGAACTGGGCGGTGTTGTAGCCGTTGAGCTTGAGCGTCTCGGCGAGCGGGGCGCAGCTGTTGGGGCGCAGCGAGTTGTACCCGGGCGCGGACGTCGCGATCTCGGTGATGCCCCCCATGCCGACCGTGTGGTGGTTGCGGCCGCTGAGCAGGGCTGCCCTGGTCGGAGAGCACAGAGCCGTGGTGTGGAAGCGGGTGTACTTCAGACCCGCAGCCGCCACACGCTCGAAGTTGGGGGTGTGCACAGGGCCGCCGAAAGCGCTCGATGCACCGAACCCGGTGTCGTCGATGAGCACGACGAGCACGTTCGGTGATCCCTCGGGTGGGCGCACCGGCGTGATCGGCGGGAACGACGTGTCAGGGTCGGTCGCGTCGTAGGTGACCGTGCCCGTGTAGGCCAGATCGGGGATCGGAAGACTGGAACGCTGGGGCTCGGACATGCTCACTCCTACGGCTCTCGGCGAGCAGAGCAGCCCGCTTCGCGCCCAGCCTAAGCAGGGCGCTCCGGGGTGTCACCACCCTCGGCGGGTGAGTTTGCGGGTGAGTTTCGACGGGCATAATCAAGGGTGTGACTGCGACTGCAACCCTCCCCTCCCTCGACGGCCGCCGATTCCGGATGGTGTCGTCCACGACCTCTGCGGTCGACCCGGAATCCCCGAGCATCTTCGAGTACTTCGAACGCGACGGAGCGATCTGGGGTGGGTACGAGGGCGACACGGTCACGTTCGGCAAGTTCGTCGGCACGCGCACGGGTGACACGATCTGGGTTTCGTTCGTGCACGTGCTCAAGACCGACGGAACGGTCGTGACCGGAGACGGCGAGAGCGAGCTGGAGCTGACCGACGACGGCGGCATCCGCCTCGTGGAGCACTACGAGATGCACGGGCTCCCGCAGCTCAGCGTGTGCGAGGAGATCTCCGCCTGACGGATGGCGCGTCAGCGGGGCGGGAGTGCATCGCGACCGGGTGAAGCGGGCGTCCACCGCGTCATGCCGAGGGGCGCGGTGTCGGCATCGCGCTCCGGCAGGTCGGCCGGCAGCAGGTACGGACGACGGATGACCTCGTCGAGCACGACGACGCTCACGACCGTGCGCACCTCGGGCAGCTGGGCGATCACTCCGGTGGAGAACTCGTGCACGCCGCTGACGTCGACGGCGCGGATCAGCAGCATCGCATCGTGCTCGCCGGTCGTGATGGCGCACCACTCGACGTCGGGCATCTCCAGCACTCGTTCGCGGAATGAGGCCCAGGCCTGCGGCATCACCGTGACGAAAACGAGCGCACCGATCGAGAGCCCGGCCTTCGCCTGATCGACCCGTGCGCTGAAGCCGGTGATGACCCCGTCGTGCACCAGCGACTCGACGCGCGTGTACGCATTCGCGCGGGAGATCCCCACCTTGTCGGCGAGGGCGGCGATCGAGACGCGACCGTTATCACGCAGTACTTCGAGGATTCTGTATGCCGTCTCGTCCAAAGGTGCGGCACTTCGTCCAGAATGCTTCGACGGTTCCGCGTCCTTGCTGGACATATTGTTCCTCACATCCGAGGTTCTGGACAGAGCGTGCCGAGGTGACCCGCTCTTGCTGGACACATCGTCGCATATGATGCGAATCTGATCCACGGTCGTCCACATCGGTGGCGACTCACCCGAATGTACTCCTCGCCTCTGGAGGCCCTCATGTCGTCACGCCGTATCACGCCGGTCATCGCGTTCGGAGCCGTCGCGCTCCTTGCGCTCGCAGGTTGCTCTGGAGGGAACTCGGCGGGCGGCGGCGGCCAGTCCGCAGGCTCCGACTCCCTCGTCATCGACACCGCATTCTCGATCGAGACCACCGACCCGGGTCACACCTACGACCCGACCGGCAACATGATCGCGAAGGCACTCTACGAGACCCTCGTCGACTTCGAGGGTTCCGACGTCTCCACTCCCGTCGCCGGCCTCGCCTCGTGGGAGCAGAACGACGAGGCGACCGAGTTCACGTTCACGCTCGAGGGGGATCGCGTCTTCTCCGACGGCTCGCCGATCGAGGCGAAGGACGTCGTCTTCACGCTGCAGCGCATCCAGGGCATGGAAGACGCCAAGCCGAACTTCCTTCTCGGCGGCCTCACCATCACCGAGGTCGACGACAAGACGATCCAGTTCACCTCCGAGACCCCGCTGCTGCAGCTGCCCGCGATCCTCGCGAACCCGGCACTGGGCATCGTCAACTCCGACGTCGTGATCGAGAACGGCGGCACCACAGACGGCACCGACTCGGCCCAGAAGTTCCTCGACGGCGAGTCCGCGGGTTCCGGCCCGTTCGTCCTCGACACCCTCGACCTCAGCTCGCAGGTCGTGCTGAAGAAGAACGACGAGTACAACGGCGACGAGGAGTCGGCGTACAAGCGCGTCGTCGTGCGCAACGTCTCGGAGAGCGCCACCCAGCTCGCCAACCTCAAGGGCGGCGACTCGATGGTCGCGATGGACCTGAACGGCGACCAGGTCGCCGGTCTCGGCGACGGCATCACGGTCGACTCGGTTCCCTCCGGTCAGACCATCTTCCTGCTGCTGAACCAGTCAGAGGCGGTCGCCGGTGACCTGGCGAACGTCAAGATCGCCGAGGCGATCCGCTACGCGCTCGACTACGACGCGCTGCTCGAACTGGCAGGAGCCGGCTCCGTGCAGGCGACCGGCGTCATCCCTCCCGGATTCGAGGGCGCTCTCGACGGTGGCGTGAAGCAGGACCTTGACAAAGCCAAGGCCGCGCTCGCCGAGGCCGGATACACGGGCCAGACGCTGAAGCTGCAGTTCCCGAACGACTACCCGGTCGGCGGTGTGGAGTTCACCCCGCTCGCCGAGCGTGTGCAGGCGCAGCTCGAAGATGCCGGCATCACGGTCGACCTCGCCCCCGCACCCTTCGCGACCGAGCTCGACGCCTACGTCAACGGCACCGAGGGCTTCGGCCTCTGGTTCTGGGGTCCGGACTACGCGGACTCCGCGAACTTCCTGCCCTTCGCTCCGGGCCTCAAGGTCGGCCTCCGCGCCGGCTGGGCCGCCGAGGCCAACCCGGAGATCGCCGGAATCGCCGCGGGTGCTGCTGCCGCGACCGACCCCGACCAGCGCTCGTCGGCGTTCACCGCGTTCGCCGAGGCCATGCAGGCCGACGGCCCCTTCGTGCCGCTGATCGTTCCAGGCCGCAACATCTCCTCTGCTGACAGCGTGAAGGGCGCGGTGTACAACTCCGTCTGGGAGATGGACATCGCCGAGATCACGCCGGCCGGCTGAGCGGACATCTCATGACGACAGTGGCGGTGCAGAGGCAGGCGCAGCGGCGCCGATCGCCTCTGATCGGATACCTGCTGCGGCGGATCGGCACCTCCCTGCTCCTGTTGGTGGGCGTGACGATCGTCACGTTCGCGCTCACCAACCTGGTGCCGGGAGACCCGGTCTCGGCCGCACTCGGTGAGGGCGCGTCGCAGAACCCCGCGACGCGTGACGCGTTCATCAAGGAGCACGGTCTCGACCTGCCACTGTTCGTGCAGTACTTCATCTATATGGGGAACCTGCTCCGCGGGGACCTCGGCACGTCGCTGGTGACCGGACGCCCGGTCACCAGCGACCTCGCCACCGCGGTGCCGGCGACCATCGAGATCGCGATCGGGGCGATCATCGTCAGCCTCGCGGTCAGCATCGTTCTCGGCACTCTCGCCGCGTACCGCCGCGGACTCGTCACCGACCAGGTCATCCGCGTGGTCACCCTGGTCGGACTCAGCGTGCCGACCTTCTGGCTGGCGCTGGTCAGCTTCTACGTCTTCTTCCTCGAGCTGCGCATCGCGCCGGGCTCCGGCCGCATCTCGCCGTCGATCACACCGCCGCCGCGTGTGACCGGGCTCTACACGGTCGACTACCTCCTGAACGGCGACGCGGTCGGCTTCTTCGACGCCCTCGCGCACCTGGCCCTTCCGGTCATGGTGCTCTCGCTCGTGACCATCGGTCTGCTGACCCGCTTCATCCGCACCTCGGTGCTCGAGGTGCTCGGCAGCGACTACGTGCGCGCCGCCCGTGCCAAGGGGCTCCCGGCCATGCGCGTGATCCTCGACTACGTGCTGCGTGGCGCCTCGCTGCCGATCCTCACCGTGGTGGGTGTCGCGTTCGGGGCGCTGCTCTCGGGCACGGTGCTCGTCGAATCGGTGTTCGCCTGGCCCGGGCTCGGCACCTATGCCTACAACTCGGCCGCGAACCTCGACCTGCCCGGCATCATGGGCGTCGGTCTCGTGGTGGGCATGATCTACCTCCTCATCAACTTCATCGTCGACATGCTCTACGGCGTGCTCGACCCGAGAGTGAGGATCGCATGAGCCGCATCGCCGCCGCCACGCCGGCCGGGCGCTTCCGTTTCCGCTGGCCCCGCGCCTGGCGCACCCCACTGGGCATCATCGGCACCGTCATCGCCGGAGCCTGGATCGTCGTGGCCTTCACCGCGCAGTGGTGGGTTCCGTTCCCTCCTAACGCGCAGGTGCTGCCCCGCCTGCAGCCGCCGGGGATCGACACCCTGCTCGGCACCGACGGCAACGGCCGCGACATCTTCTCGCGCCTGATGACCGGTGCCACCGTGAGCCTGCCGCTCGCGCTCATGCTCGTGATCGCGGCCATGATCATCGGCACGCTCATCGGTGCGATCGCCGGGTACTTCGGCGGATGGGTCGACGAGACGCTGATGCGAATCACCGATCTGTTCATGGCCTTCCCGACCGTGATCCTCGCGATGGTGGTCGCAGCATCCCTCGGACCGTCCCTGTTCAACGCGGTGATCGCGGCGATCGTGGTGTCGTGGCCGCAGTACTCCCGTGTCACGCGCAGCATCGTGCTGGGTCTGCGCGGCCAGAACTACGTGATCGCAGGTCGTCTGCTCGGGCACTCGCCCGCACGGACGCTGTTCGTCGACATCCTCCCGAACATCGCCGGCCCCGTGCTCGTGCTCGCGACGCTCGACATCGGTGCGGCCATCCTGCTCCTCTCCGGACTCTCCTTCCTCGGCCTCGGTGCACAGCCGCCGACGGCGGAGTGGGGGTCGATGATCTCCGGCGCGATGCAGAACTTCGACGCCTGGTGGCTCGGAGTCTTCCCGGGTCTCGCGATCCTGACCGTCGTGCTGGCGTTCAACTTCCTCGGAGATGCGATGCGCGACGTGCTCGACCCGACGGCCGAGATCACGCACGAGAAGGCCGCGGAGCACAAGGCCTCCGCGACGGGAGTGGCCGCATGAGTGTCCGAAGCGCAGTCGCGCAGCAGTCGTCGACGCTCAGCATCCGCGACCTGACGATCGACATCGGGCGTCCGCTCGTGAAGGGCGTCTCGCTCGAACTCGAGGCCGGTCGCATCCACGGCCTCGCCGGGGAATCCGGATCGGGGAAGACCCTCACCTCGCTCGCCGTGCTGGGACTACTTCCTCGGCAGGCGCGCACCGGCGGATCGATCCTGCTCGGCGGGGAAGAGCTCGTGGGCCTGCGCCGTCGCTCCCTCAATCGGGTGCGCGGCAAGCGGATCGCGATGGTGTTCCAGGACCCGTCGGCCTCGCTGCACCCACAGCTGCCCATCGGCCGCCAGCTCACCGACCACATGCGTGTGCATCTCGGCCTCAAGGGTGCCGCAGCTCGCGCCAGGGCCGTCGAGCTGCTCGAGACCGTGCAGGTGCCGAACCCCGCTGAGGCCCTCAAGCGCTACCCGCATCAGTTCTCCGGCGGACAGCGTCAACGCATCGCGATCGCCTGCGCCCTGGCGTGCGACCCCGAGGTGCTGCTGGCGGATGAGCCCACCACGGCTCTCGATGTGACCGTGCAGGCGGGCATCCTGAAGCTGCTGCGCGATCTCGCGATCGAACGCAACCTCGCCGTGCTCCTCGTGACGCACGACCTGGGCGTGATGAGCGCGATCGCCGACAAGGTCGCCGTCATGAAGGACGGCAAGATCGTGGAGCTCGCCGACCGCGAGACGCTGTTCCGCGATCCTCAGCACGAGTACACGCGCATGCTGCTCGCGGCCCTGCCGGGTTCGCGCATCGACGAGGCACCGGAAGGGCAGGCCGCAGATGAGTGAGGTCGCAGTCCTCGACGCACAGGACGTGGTCGTGCGCTACCCGGGCAACCCGCCCGTGATCGCCGTGAACGGCGTATCGATCAGCGTCGCCGCCGGCGAGACCGTCGCTCTCGTGGGGGAGTCGGGCAGTGGCAAGTCGAGCCTCGCCCGTGCCGTCGTCGGCATCGAGAAGACCGCGGGCGGGACGGTGCTCTTCCGGGACGCCCCCGTGTCGCCGCTCGGCATCCGTCGCCGGTCGATCGCGCTCACCGGCATCCAGATGGTGTTCCAGGATCCGGCGACCTCGCTGAACCCGCGACGCCGGGTCGGTGACCAGATCGCGGACGGCATCGCGACGGCCCGTGCGCGCGGTGCCGAAGGATCCACCGTCGACGAATGGCTCGAGCGGGTCGGGCTGCCCACGAACGTCAGCACCCGCTTCCCGCACCAGTTCTCCGGCGGGCAGAAGCAGCGCATCGCGATCGCGAGGGCCCTGGCCGCACGGCCCTCGCTCCTCGTCGCGGATGAGCCGATCTCCGCCCTCGACGCCTCGACGCAGACGAGCGTGGCCGGGCTCATGCGCGACCTCGTGGCGGAGTCGGGTGCGGGGATGCTCTTCATCTCGCACGACCTCGCCGTGGTGCGGCGCATCGCCGATCGCACTTTCGTGATGTTCGGTGGGCGTGTGCTCGAGTCGGGGCCGACGGATCAGCTCTGGGCTGCACCGAGGCATCCTTATACGCAGGCGCTGCTCGCAGCGATCCCGGAGCCCGACGGCGCCGGCCGCATCCCCGCAGCTCCCTCGGTCGACGACCGCACGGTGTGGGCGGAGATCCCGCCGGTCATGTACTGACGGTCGCGCCGCGCATCGGCCTGATTCGACGCGGCGGAACACGGCGTTCCCGACGTGCGCGCCTTCTTCCTGTCGCGCCGCCCTCGCCTCGACGTCGTCCTAGGATGACCGCGCGTGAACCTGATCGCGCGGGCTGAGGAATATCTAACGTGAACACTGATAGTGAGATCGTTCGGCGATCGAGACAGGAGGCGGCCGCGTTCGGCGAGCTGTTCGAGAGGCACGCCCGCGCGGTGGTGGGCTTCGCTTCTCGACGGGTCGGAGCGGATGTCGCGGAAGACGTGCTGAGCGAGACGTTCCTCGTGGCTTTCCGCCGGCGCGCGAGTTTCGATCTCCGAGTCGATTCCGCGCGTCCGTGGCTGCTCGGAATCGCGACCCGTATCATCCACCGACACCGCGCGAGCGAGGCCAAGCAGCTGCGAAGCCTGCTCGCCCAGCCGCCAGAGCGAGCGCGCCCCGACGACTCCGACGGTCTGTCGGATCGTCTCGACGCGAGTGCGTCGCTCCGGGAACTGGCCCCTCGGGTCGCCGCACTGGCGAAGAAGGACCGCGACACGCTCTTCCTCTTCGCATGGGGGGATCTGAGCTATGAGGAGACGGCGCAGGCTCTCGGCGTTCCGGTGGGAACCGTGAAGTCACGCCTCAATCGCGTTCGTCGGCTGCTTGCGCCGGCGCGCGCGGGCAACAAGACATCAACCAGCACTCAGCACACATCGGAGGTCGAATATGGACATCTTGGATAGCGTTCGCGAACTCGGAGTGGAAGACCCCTCTGCCAGCATCGTCGGTGCGCGGAACTCGCTTCATCGGGCGATGGCGGGCGAGGGGCGCCGGCGACGTCGTCGTGGCCTGGGAATCGCATTCGGCACAGCAGGTGGTGTCGTCGGCATCTCCGCGGTGGCAGCGGTCGTGGCGGGCACGTTCACTGTCGGCGCGGTCGTCGTCGCGCCACCGGCGTCGGCAGCGGAGACGATCGTCCTGAGTGCTGCCGCACAACTCCGGGCGTCCGAGATACCGGCCGGTAAGTACCTGAAGACGACCGAGACGTTCGAGCAGGTCATCGGCTTTCACGGACCGACGGAGGCAGAACCCTTCTCGTACGTGCTGCAGGACGCGACCGGCGTTCTGACGACGAGGTGGATCACCTCGACCTTCCTCTCGTCTGACGCCGACGTCCCGCCGATTCTGGAGGTGAGCGACTATCAGCCGGTCGCGGCCAGCGGCGACGTCCAAGCCGTCGAGGAGGCGTGGAACTCCTACTACGGCTCGACCTATGGGCGCTGGGATGACGTCATCGAATCTCCCCGCCCGCCGGTGGTCTTCCAGATGGATGGTGTCGCCCATGCGCGTCTCTGGAGCAATGATCTCGAAGAAGGGCAGGTCATCGACGACCCCGACGACTCTCGCATCGACGACTGGGGCACGTTCGCGACCGAGCCCCAGTCGTTTCTCGACGACATCCTGGCGGAGTTCCCCGCCGGGACGACCAAGGAGAAAGCCATCGCCGTGGTCTTCGAGACCCTGGTCACCGGCGACATAGCCACCGCTTCGGGTGCCTACCGCTCCGTGCTCCTCGGCGTGATCGCACTCGCGGACGGCCTGCACATCGAGTCGGTCGAGGGAACCGTCACCACCGTTCGCCTCGATGACGACCGGGCGATCCGTCGGCTCGTCTTCGACACCGAAACCGATCAGCTGCGGGAAGTCTCTCAGCATCTGACGGAGGCGTACGATGCCGGCCAGAACGTGCCGGTCGGCACGAGCCCGCTCGTCGAGAGCGGGGCACCGACGACCATCCGACGCTTCACGCACGAGATCGTCGACGCGCCCCCCGCGATCAACAGCGAGGGCTGAAGCCGCGCTGCGCCCGGTCCGCACGTCGGGCCGGGCACGGCTGCGCTGTACCGTCGCGTGCCCGAGAAACACGAGGGGCCGGGGCATCCGCCCCGGCCCTTCGTTCTCAGCTCTGGATCAGAGCGGTGCGACGATGTCCTGCTTCACGTCCCACTCGGTGATCTCCATCGAGACCTCGACGGACTGGCCCTCGAGCGATGCCGTGCTGGTCGACGCGAGGTTGATGTAGTCCGCCGTCACCTCGAAGACGATGTCGATCGAGGCGCCCTGCTGCTCGACAGTGCCGGAGAGGAGGTAGACCTTCTGGCCCAGTCGCTCGCCGGTACCGGTCACCGTGAAGTCGCCGGTGATGGCCGACGCAGCCGTTGCCGGGTCGAGCGAGGTGATGTTGGCGGCGCTGGTGCTGAGCGCGGCGATGATCGGATCGTTCGACGACGGGTCGGCGGCCTGCCAGTCACTCGTCGCGGACTTCACCCAGACGTCGTCGCCGATGGCGATCAGGGATCCGACCGGCGAGATCGATTCGATCGCCTTCTCGGACGGGTTGAAGCGTGCCGTCGAGTCGACGCCCATCACGCTGGTCGTCGCCGCGTACCCCGCCGTGTCCGTCATCGCATCGGCGATGCACCCGCCGAGGGCAGCGCCGTCGACGGTCGCGCCCTCCTTCAGCTCGGGGCAATCCGTCTTCGGTGCTTCCTCTTGCTGTGACGATCCGGCGCTGGGCTTCTTGTCGGCCGTCGTATCCGCTCCGCTCCCCGAGCATCCGGTGAGCAGCACGGCGGCGGCGAGAATGACGCCGACCCCCCATTTGTTGACGCGCATGGCGTCCCCCCTCTGGTCGAGTGCCCGATGACCGTCAACGGGCACGGTCCCAGCATGCCAAAGGTCCGCTGACGTTCCGCACGTCGCCGGCCTCGTTCGCGCCATCCACGCGATTCCGCTAGACTGTCGAGGTTGTCTGCTCTGAGCCCCTGCGCTCATCGAAGGGCCGACACATTCACACACCCTCCTGTTTCCGCGAGATACGCGGTAACCGTTCTAGTCCGAAGGAGGTGGGTAAGTGACGCACCAGTACGAACTCATGGTCATTCTGACCCCCGAGATCGACGAGCGCCAGGTAGCCCCTACGCTCGACAAGTTCCTGAAGGTCATCACCAACGATGGTGGCTCGATTGACAAGATCGACATCTGGGGTAAGCGCCGTCTGGCTTACGAGATCCAGAAGAAGAACGAGGGCATCTACGCCGTCGTCAACTTCACCGCCACCAGCGAGGCCACGCAGGAGCTCGACCGTCAGCTGAAGCTGAACGAGCAGATCATGCGCACCAAGGTCCTCCGCTCGGAAGAGGCTCAGGCAATGGCCGCATTCGAAGCCAAGCGCTCCGAAGAGAAGGCTGCCCGCAAGGCCGCCAAGGCTGCGAAGGCCTAAGCGCCATGGCCGGCGAAACCGTCATCACCGTGGTGGGAAACCTCACGGCCGACCCCGAGCTGCGTTACACGCAGAACGGGCTGCCGGTGGCGAACTTCACCATCGCATCGACGCCTCGGAACTTCGACCGTGCCGCGAATGAGTGGAAGGACGGCGATGCGCTGTTCCTCCGTGCATCCGTGTGGCGCGAGTTCGCCGAGCACGTGGCAGGTTCGCTGACGAAGGGCATGCGCGTCATGGCGCAGGGCCGTCTGCGTCAGCGCTCCTACCAGGACCGCGAGGGTAACCAGCGCACCGCTATCGAGCTGGAGGTCGACGAGATCGGCCCCTCGCTCCGGTACGCGACCGCGCAGGTCACCCGTGCGGCCTCGACCGGCGGTGCCGGTGGTGCCGGCGGCGGTGGACAGTCCCGTCCCGCGCAGCAGCAGACGTCGGAAGAGCCGTGGTCCACGCCCGGCTCGTCGACCAGCGCGGATGCCTGGAGCACTCCTGGCAGCTTCGGCGACGACACCCCCTTCTAAACAACTTCTGGATCCGGCCCCGAGCTCGTCTCGGGGAAGGCATCCGCTCTCATTTAAGGAAACACAATGGCTGGAAAGTCGAGCGGCGACCGCCGCAAGCCGCGGAAGGGTGGCAAGCCCACCGCTCCCGCGAAGTCCATCCGGGTTGGCCTCATCGATTACAAGGATGTCGCCACCCTCCGCAAGTTCGTCTCGGAGCGCGGCAAGATCCGTGCCCGTCGTATCACCGGTGTCTCGGTGCAGGAGCAGCGTCTGATCGCCACCGCGGTCAAGAACGCGCGCGAAATGGCGCTCCTGCCCTACGCTGGCGCCGGCCGGTAAGGGGTATCGAGATGGCAAAGCTGATTCTCACGAACGAGGTCGCCGGGCTCGGTAGCGCTGGTGACGTGGTCGAGGTCAAGAACGGGTACGCCCGTAACTTCCTCATCCCGCAGGGTTTCGCTACGGCGTGGACCCGCGGTGGCGAAAAGCAGGTCGCATCGATCCAGGCCGCGCGTCAGGCACGCGCGATCCACGATCGTGACGACGCTGTCGCACTGAAGAACGCTCTCGAGGGCACGAAGGTGCGCCTCACGGTCAAGGCCGGCAAGGAGGGTCGTCTCTTCGGCTCCGTCAAGACCGACCACGTCGCGGATGCTGTCGCAGCCGCCGGCCTGGGCGCGATCGACAAGCGCAAGGTGCACATCCCGTCGCCCATCAAGGTGACCGGTGAGCACGAGGCAACCGTGCGTCTGCACGACGACGTCACCGCAGTGATCACGCTGCTGGTCGTCGCCGCCAAGTAAGGCACTTCCGGAACGCCCCCTGTCCTTCGGGACAGGGGGCGTTCTGCATTCCCTGCGGAGTTCGATCCCGTGACTCAGGCGACCCGTCCGTGCACCGCTCTGGCGTTCGCCGGGGGCTCGCCGACCTCGTCGACGGTATGGCCGCTGCAGGCCGTCTTGGTCACATGGGCCCGCTCGACACGTGACACGGTGAACCACCGCATGGCGTCTCGCAGTCGGCACCACCCGACGAGATACCACTGGCCGTTCGTGGCGGCGAACAGCACGGGCTCGACATCGCGGGTGGTCGTCGTCCCGTCTCCGGACGTGTAGCGGATGCGGACCACTCGCTGCTCGGCCATCCCCTCCTCCAGCGCCGATCGGATCGCGCGGGATGCGGACGGGAGCGCTTCGACCCACACTCGATCGGCCAACTCATCGGCTCGCGCTCGGGTTCGCGGATCGAGGACGTCGAGAATCTTGCGGACACCGGCTGCGGCCAGATCGGCGTACGGGGCATCGGGTGCAGCCGACACGGCGGCCATCAGCGCGACGGCCTGTGCGGGAGACAGGCTGACCGGTGGCAGGGATGCGCCGAGGGTCAACCCGTACCCGCCACCAGGGCCCGGGCGCGACCAGAGCGGCGCGCCGCTGTTCGCCAGTGCGGCGAGGTCTCTCTTGACTGTTCGCACGGAGACATCGAATTCTCGCGCCATCCGCTCGGCCGAGCACCCCCGTGATCCGCTGCGGCGCAGCATCTCGGACAGGGCATGGAGGCGTTCCGTGCGCTTCATCGTGCAGACCGGGGCAGATTCATGACATAAATAGTGACACACACCTGCCTGCGGTAGGTAAGAAGGTGGAGACATGACAACGACGACGAGCAGTCCGACCATCATCCTCATCGCCGGCCATTGGCTGGGTGCCTGGGCATGGGATGAGGTTCTCGACCACCTGAAGATCGACCAGTCTCGCGCGGTCGCGATCACCCTGGCGGGTCTCGACGGGGAGGATCCTCAGCGAGCGACGAAGACGATCGATGATCAGGCCGCGGGCATTCTCCACGAGTTCGCCCAGGGCGGGGTCTCTGAGGATCAGCCTGCGATCATCGTCGCTCACAGTGGGGCGAATGCGCCGGTCAGTCTCGTCCTCGACCGGCATCCCGAGTTCGTCGACCGCGTGATCTGGGTCGACTCCGGCCCGGTGGCGACGGGAAGCATCTTCGCCCCCGAGCTCCCCGACGAGGTGGAGGAGCTTCCGTTGCCGCCCTTCGACGTTCTCGCGCAGCAGGCGAGCCTCGAGGGCCTGAGTGCAGAGGTCCTCGAGCGGTTTCGCGACAGGGCTGTCCCTGAGCCCGGTCCGGTGCTTCGTCAGTCTGTCGAGCTCACGAACGACGCTCGCCGGAGGGTTCGGACCACCCTGGTGTGCTGCTCGATCCCGAGCGCGCAACTGCTGGAGCTGGCTCGAGCAGGTCACCCCATGTTCGCCGAGGTCGCGAACCTCGAGCATCTCGATGTCATCGACCTCCCCACGGGGCACTGGCCCATGTGGAGTCGTCCAGGCGACCTCGCCGAGGTCATCCGGTCAGCGGCTTCGTCCGACGATTGAATCCCGCACGCTCCCGACATGTGCAGCGAGTGACCGGACCTAGGGGCTACTCCCTGTCGGCTGCGACCTCGAAGATGTCGGTCGATGCCTCGGACGAAGCGGCGCGGCGCTCCTCGCGACGGACCCGACGTTCGGCGCGCTTGGCGATCCGGCGATCCCGACTGCGCTCCACGAGCGTGTAGAGCACAGGCACCAGGACGAGCGTGAGCAGCGTCGACGACACGAGCCCGCCGATCACGACGATCGCCAGCGGCTTCGAGATGAACACCCCGCCGCCCGTGAGCCCGAGAGACATCGGGACCAGCGCGAAGATGGTGGCGGCAGCCGTCATCAGGATCGGGCGCAGGCGCAGGCGGGTGCCGTGCTCCACGGCCTCATCGAGGTTCGCTCCGGCTTCTCGGAGACGGTTCACGAAGTCCATGAGCACGATGGCATTCGTCACGACGATGCCGATGAGCATCAGGAGCCCGATCAGGGCCGGCAGGCCCATCGGGGTGCCGGTGAGCAGGAGCCCGAGAATCGCCCCGGTCGCCGCGAACGGGATCGAGATGAGCAGCACGAGCGGTCCGCGGAAGTTGCGGAACGTCGCGACCATCACCAGGAGCACGAGCACGATGGCGGCGAGCATGGCCAGACCGAGCTGACTGAAGGCCTCGTCCTGCTGTGCTGACGCACCGCCCTGTTCGAAGGTGACCCCCGCCGGGAGATCGGTCTCGGCGATCGCCTTGTCGATCGCCCGGCTGGCTGCTGCGAGGCCGCCCTTCTCCGGGGTCACGGTCAGAGTCACCTGACGCTCACCTTCGGCGCGCGTGATGGTCGGAGCCGTCAGCTCTTCTTCGACGGTTGCGATCGCGGCGAGCGGGATCGCCGTTCCGGTGACCTCGGTGGCCGCCTTGGCCTCGGCCTCGGCGGCTTCGGCCTCGACCTGCTGGGCTGCGGCATCGGTGCGGCCCTGACGCAGAGCCTTGATCTGCTCGTCCGCTGCCTTGACGCCGGACTGCGCGCCCTCGATCGCACCCTGCAGCGCGGAGAGCTGCTCGGCGCGCTCCGTCTGCGCCTTGAGGACGGCCTCGTCGTTGGGATCGAGCGGATCAGCGGGGACGATCGGCGCTGCAGACAGTTCCGCGAGCTGCCTGTTCAAGGCGCCGATCTGGCCGGCGAGCTCCGCACGCTGCTTCGTGGCCGTGTTGATCTGCGAGTTGAGTTCGTTCTCGGCCTTGATCTTCGCCTCGTTCGCCTTGGCGTCGGCCTTGGCCTTGAGTGCGTCTGACGCGGCCTTCTGCGCCTCGGCGGTCTGCTGAGGAGTGACCGGGAGCAGGATCTCGCCGATCTTGTCGGCGGTGCGCTCGGCGCCCGGGGTGCGCACGACGATGTCGCGCTCCTGCCCCTCGAACATGAGCGTGCCGACAGTGGTGCCGGCAAGTGCCTCCTGCACGGCCTTCGCGATCATCGCGCGGTCGAACCCGAGGCGCGCGGCCAGCGGTTCGTCGACCTTCACGCGGAGCACCGGCTGCTCGCCGGCGAGCTCGCTCTTCACGGACCGGACTCCGTCGGCATCAGCGAGCTGCTTCTCGAGCAGGTCGCTCGCCGTGCGCAGAGCTGCGGGATCGTTGCCCTGGATCGCCAGGTCGATACCGTCGCCGGCCCCGGCGAGCGAGGCGTCCTGCGACGCGAGCTCGATCTCGCCGCTGTCCGGCAACCCGTCGAGCGCCTTCTCCACCTTCGACTCGACCTCTGCGACCTCGGCACCGTCTTTCAAGCGCAGGTCATAGGTGATGGAGGTCGGCGTGCCGGGTGTGGGGATCGGGATCGAGGTGGTGATGTCAGCGATGCCCGTGATCTTTCCGAGCGTCTTCTCGACCGGCTCCGCCGCTGCTACGAGGTCGGCTGTGGACTCCTTCGGGGGTGTCTGCACGACCTGCAGACTCGCCTGGCCTGACGAGCCGAGGAAGTCGGTCTGGATGAACGGCGTCATGCCGAGGGTCGCGACGAGCAGCAACCCGGAGGCGACCAGGGTGATCACGGGGTGCCGACGGGTCGCGTTCAGGGCCGGCATGAACGTGCGCTGCAGGCGGTCGGGAGCGGTGTGGATCTCGTCGAGCTCGGACGGCGCCTCGCTCGCGAGAGTCGGTGCCGGTGCGGCGGCGGCAGCTGCGGCAGGTGTCGCGAGCACGGCCGTCGTCCCCTCGGCCTCGAGGGCGGGCGCCGCGTCGGGAGACGTTTCCGAGTCAGCGGGGTGAGCAGTCTCGGCGTCTGCGGCACGGTGCTTCGGAGCCTTGTTGAGGAACCACGAGGCCAGCACGGGCACGATCGTTAGCGACACGACGAGCGAGGCGAGGAGGGCGATCGACACGGTCACCGCGAACGGGCGGAACAGCTGACCGGCGATGCCCGAGACGAAAGCGATCGGCAGGAAGACGGCGACCGTGGTGAGGGTCGATGCGGTGATGGCACCGGCCACCTGGCGCACGGACGCGACGATGCCGTCGACCGTGAGCGGGCCGTCTCCGCGCCTTCTCGAGATGTTCTCGATCACCACGATGGAGTCGTCGACGACGCGTCCGATGGCGATCGTCAGGGCGCCGAGGGTGAGGATGTTGAGGGTGTTGCCGCTCCACCACAGGCCCACGAGGGTGATCAGCAGCGACAGGGGGATGGACACGGCCGCGATGACCGTCGAGCGCCACGAACGCAGGAACGCGAGGATCACGAGCACCGCGAAGAGGAGTCCGAGCCCGCCCTCGACGGACAGGTCGTGGATCGACTGCTCGATGTAGGGCGCCTGGTCGAAGATCGTGACGAAGTCGGCCTTGAGGATCGGTGCGAGCCGGTCGAGCTCGGCGTTCACTCCGTGCGAGATGTCGACCACGTTGGCACCCTGCGACGGCATGACCTGGAGGGTGAGGGAGGGGTTGCCGTTGACGCGCGAGATGGTCTGCGCCGGCACCTTCTCGATCGTGACGTCAGCGAAGTCGGCGACCGTGACGGCGCCGTCGGGTGTGGGCACGGAGAGAGCCTGGATGTCTTCGAGGGTGGCGAGCCGCGACCCCACGGTGATCGAGAGCGGGCCTTCGGTGGAGTCCGCCTGCCCGGCGGGGAGCGCTGCGCCGTGGGACTCGAGGAGTGGCCCGAGAGTCGAGGTCTCGACCTTCAGGCGCGTGACGTCGGCGGGGCGGAGGTCGATCGTGATGCGCTGGGTCTCCTGGCCGGCGAGCGTGACATCGCGAACCCCCGGGACGCCCTTCAGCGCGGGGACGACGGTCTGCTGCAGGGCGTCGCCGAACGCCTCCTGGTCGCCGCTGGTGCCGGCACTGAGCACCATGGCCGGGATATCACCGGCACCCCCGGACGCCACGACGACCTCCGTGCCGGACGGGAAGCTCGGCTTCAACGACTCGGTCGCACTGCGGATCGTGCGCAGGGTCTCCTCGTCGTTCTCGCCGAACGACCACTCGACGAGGATCTGCGCACCACCGCTGGACGTCGTCGAGGTCACGCTCGTCACGCCGGGGACGGCTCGGACCGCCTGCTCGACGGGTTCGGTCACGCTGCTCGCCATCTCCTCGGGCGCGAGGCCCTGCGACTGCGCGGAGATGTACGCCATCGGCGCCTGCAGCGACGGCATCAGCTCCTGCTTGAGCGACCCCATCGATATCAGGCCGAGGGCGACGATGGCCAGTGTCGCGAGCGACAGGATGAGACGGTTCTTGAGACTGCTGCGCGTGAGGAACGACATGGAGCGGTGAGGTGCTTTCGGCTGGGTCGCGGTGGCAGGCGAAGACGCACACCGCGACGCGGAAGCCGCCTGTGGTCACCCGACTCTCGTCGTTCCGCGCCGAGTCCTGTGGTTCCGGCTCAGCGCGACGAGAGGCGACTGAGCTTCGGCGACACGATCGACAATTCGAGCCTGCCGGGTCGCGCGAGCCGGGACATCCTCCCGCGGGTTGATCCTCGTCCTCCCGCGGGTGGACGTGACTGCCGTGACGGCGCGTGTCCGATTTTGGATCCAGAATGCAGAGTTCGCGGTGATGATCCGATACTCTCGCTCCCATGGTGCAATCAGGGAACGCCGCGTCGCCGAAGGAACGGGCCGAGGCTCTGCAGAAGCTCGCGCAGCGACACGGGGCCGGATACCGGTCGGTCGGAGCGATGGCCTACGACATCATCCGCGACGCGATCCTCGACGGCACGCTGCCCCCCGGCATGAAGCTGCGGCAGGAGACGCTGGCCGAATCCATCGGGATCTCGCGCCTGCCGATCCGCTCCGCGCTGATCCAGTTGGAGGCCGACGGGCTCGTGATCTTCCATGCCCGTCGCGGGGCGATGGTGCGCGCGCTGTCGATCGAGGAAGCCACGGAGGTCTATCACCTGCGGACGCTGCTCGAGAAGGATGCACTGCGCCTGGCGATGGAGGAGATCACGCCCGAACGGGTCGCTCGTCTCCGCGAACTCGCCCAGACGGCGGACGACATCTCCGAGGGCGGCGAGTTCGTCGAGGCCCGCACCGAGTTCTACGCGACGCTGTATGACGCACAGTCCCGTCCGGTGATGTGGGAGATGATCGAGCAGCTGCGACTCAAGCTGGGGCGCTACGTGCTCGGCTGGCGGCTGGTGTCTCCTGGCGCGCACGACCACTCGCACGGCGAGCTGATCGATGTCGTGGCGGCCGGAGATGCGGACGAGGCTCTGCGCGTGCTCGAGTCGCACCTGAATCACGTGCGCGACGGGGTCATCGCACTGCTCGAGGCTGCAGCGATCGAGGCCGCGGGCGACGGAGCCTGACGCGCAGCACTGTGTGCACGAGAGGGGGACCGGCGATCATTTCGCCGGTCCCCCTCTGTGACGGTGCTTCAGGTGACGGTGCTTCAGGTGACGGTGCTTCAAGTGACGGTGCCGCGACGCGCGAACCGCGGCTCGCGCCAGATCTCGCTGTGCAGCACGTCCTCCAGCGCATCGAGAGCATCCCACACGTCGGTGTAGGAGGTGTAGAGCGGCGTGAAGCCGAAGCGGATGAGGTCGGGCGCTCGGAAGTCGCCGATCACCCCGCGCTCGATCAGGGCCTGCATGACCGCGTAGCCGTCTTCGTGGCGGAGCGAGACCTGGCTGCCGCGGCGGGCGGACTCCCGAGGGGTGACCGGCTCGATGCCCCAGCGCGGTGTGAGGCGGGTGTCGACGAGGGACATGAACAGCTCGGTCAGCCGCAGGCTCTTCTCGCGGAGCAGCTCCAGGTCGACGTCGTCCCAGATGTCGAGGCTCGCCTCGAGTCCGGCGACCGACAGCAGCTGTGGCGTGCCGACCCGGAAGCGCTCGATCCCCGCGGCGGGGGCGTACTCGACCGTGAAGTCGAACGGCTTCGCGTGGCCGTGCCAGCCGGTCAGCGCCGGACGGGCAGCCTCGTGGTGCCGGGCGGCGGCCCAGATGAACGACGGCGAGCCGGGGCCGCCGTTGAGGTACTTGTAGGTGCAGCCGACCGCGAAGTCGGCCTCCGCTCCGTTCAGGTCGATCGGCACCGCGCCGACGCTGTGGCACAGATCCCAGACCACGAGGGCACCGGCGGCATGCACCTTGCGTGTGACCTCGGCCATGTCGTGCATCCGTCCGGTGCGGTAGTCGACCTGGGTGAGCACGACCACCGCGACGTGATCGTCGAGCACGTCGTCGAGGGTGGGGCCGTCGTCGGAGATCAGCCGGCGCTCCAACGGGGTTCCGCCACCGAGCAGCTCCTGCACGGCCTCCAACATGTAGAGGTCGGTGGGGAAGTTGCCGCGCTCCGCGACGATCACGCGTCGTCCCGGACGAAGCCGGACCGCCGCGACCGCGGCCTGGAACAGGCTCGCCGATGTCGAATCGCCGAGCACGACCTCGCCGGCGTCAGCCCCGATCAGGGGTGCGATGCGGTCGCCGATCGTGCGCGGCTTGGCGAACCATCCGGCGTCGTTCCAGCTGCGGATGAGGCCGGTGCCCCACTCCTCGGTGATCACACGCTGCAGGTGGGCTGCGGTGTGCTTCGGCAGCACACCGAGCGAGTTGCCGTCGAGGTAGATCACGCCGTCGGGCAGCACGAAGCGATCGCGCATCGAGGCCAGCGGGTCGGCGTCGTCGAGGGCCGTGCAGGTCGCGCGGTCGATGACGGGGCGGGTGGAGGTGGTGCTCATGAGGCAGGTCCGTTCGAGGTCGTGCGGGGTCAGCGCCCCAGGAATCGCAGGGCGTTGTCGCGGCGGATGGCGCTCTTCTGCGCGTCATCGAGGAAGTCGGCCCGGTCGACGACGCTGCCGACGGGGCGCTCGCCCAGGGGGTAGGGGTAGTCGCTGCCGACCA
The DNA here is from genome assembly GCF_002979515.1 of Microbacterium sp. MYb54. Classification (GTDB taxonomy): domain Bacteria; phylum Actinomycetota; class Actinomycetes; order Actinomycetales; family Microbacteriaceae; genus Microbacterium. The sequence goes on from NZ_PCPA01000010.1 coordinate 140,918, forward strand.
TCACCTGAGAGGCGCCCAGAGTCTCGACCAGCACGCGCAGGGCCACGGGGTCGAACACCACGCTGTCGACGCTGAAGCGGTCGAGGTAGGCCGACGGCGGGCGCTCGCTGACCCCGATGAGGTCGGGCCGCTGCTGCCAGGCGTTCTCGAACCGGCCCAGCCAGAACGCGAACGATCCGCCCCCGTGCGCGAACGCCAGGCGAAGAGTCGGCGGTACCCGGTCGAACACTCCGCCCAGGATCATGGCGATGATCGACAGGTGCGTCTCGGCGGGCATGCCGGTGAGCCAGCGCGCCATCCACCGGTCGAGACGGGGTGAGCCGGGCATGTCCCACGGATGCACGAACACCGGGATGCCGCTGTCGGCGCAGTGCTGCAGGAACATCACCATGCCTTCGTCGTCGAGGTCGCGGTCGCCGACATGGTTGCCGATCTCGACGCCGGCGTGACCGGAGGCGATCGCGCGGTCGGCCTCGGCGCACGCGGCATCCGGATCCTGCAACGGCACCTGCGCGAACGGAATCAGCCGATCGGGTGCCGGGGCGCAGATCTCCAGCGCGAGGTCGTTGAAGATGCGGGCGACCTTGACGGCCTCGGCGCCCGACTTGTCGTAGGAGAAGAACAGCGGGGTGGGGGAGACGACCTGCATCTCGACACCGTCGGCATCCATGTCGGCCAGGCGCACGGAAGCGTCCCAGCAGTCGTCGCCGACCCGCCGGAACTCGGTGTCGCCGAGCATGATCATCGCCTCGCGCTCGGAGTCCACGCGCAGGGTCGGCCAGAGACCCGGCCCGACCTGTGTCGACAGGTCAGGCCAGGCGCTCGGCACGAAGTGCGTGTGGACGTCGATCGTGCCCAAGGGGTTTCAGCCCTTGCCGGGGTGGACGGCACCGCACTCGGGGCAGGTGCGCCCCTCTTCGCTCTCGTAGAAGTCGCGGAACACCGGCGGCAGATCCTCGACGATATCGCGCACCTGCAGCTCGACCTCGTGCACCTTGGCATTGCAGTTCGGGCAGAACCAGGCGAACTTCTCGAGCGTGCCCTCTTCGCGGATGCGCTCGATCACGATGCCGATGGAGCCCTCTTCCGGGCGCTGCGGGGAGTGGAACACGTTGCCGGGCAGCAGCCACATCTCGCCCTCGCGGATGTCGATGCGCTGCAGGCCGTCGGGCGTCTGGATGTTCACGTGCATGTTGCCGCGGTACTGGTAGAACCACTCCTCATACGGGTCGAAGTGGAAGTCGGTGCGCTGGTTCGGGCCGCCGACGACCTGCACGATGAAGTCGCCCATGGGCGTCCAGGCGGCCTTGTTGTTGACCGGTGGCTTCAGGAGATGCTCGTTCTCCTTGATCCATGCGGGGAAATCGATCACGGGTGGGATGACGGGTGCGATGGTGCTCATTTCTCCTCCTCGAGAGTGGCAGCGGTGTTGTGGTCGGTGGTGGTGCGGTCGGTGGTGGATTCTGGACGGCGCGCAATCGCCTGGATCTCGATGCGCAGGTGCGGATGCGGCAGGGCATGCACGGCGACCGTGGTGCGGGCCGGCCCCTGCTCGTCGAAGTACTCGGCCCAGACGGCGTTGTACGCGGCGAAGTCGTTCATGTCGACGAGGAAGCTCGTCGCCTGCACCAGGTCGTCGAGGCCGCAGCCGGCGGCGGCCAGCACTTCGCGGATGTTCTCGATGACCGCGCGGGTCTGCACCGCGACATCGAGCCTCGTCGCACCGAACTCATCGACCTCGGCCCCGGCGATCGTGTTGTCGGGGCGCCTGCTCGACGTGCCGGAGACGAAGACCAGGTCGCCGGAGACCTTGGCGTGCGGGAAGCGGCCGCGGGGCGTGGCCTTGCCCTCGACGAGGATGCCGCGAGATTCGGTCATCGTGCCTCCTCCTGGACGAGACTGTCGGCTCCGTTGCGCGTGCGGACACTGACGCTTCCGAGCCCGGTGATCGTCGCCTCGACCACTCCGTTGTCGGGCAGTGGGACGGCGGCGGTCGCGGCCCCGGCGAGCAGCACCGTGCCGGCGCGGAGGGTGAACCCGTGGCGGGCGGCGAGCCGCACGGCTGCGGCGATGGCACGACCGGGGTCGCCGAGGATCGCGGCGGTGGAGCCGGTGGCCGTGACCCTGCCGTCGACCTCGAGCCGGACGGCCCTGTTGTCGAGGGCACCGGCCCGGTCGAACGGTGTCCATGGGCCGATCACGTAGCCGGCTGCCGAGGTGTTGTCGGCCACGACATCGGAGAGGCTGAAGCGGAAGTCGCGGTACCGCGAGTCGATGATCTCCAGCGCAGGAGCGACCGCGGCGACGAGCTCAGACAGCGGGCGATCGGCTCCGGCGCCGTTGATATCCGTGCCGTCGATGTCGGATGCCAGGAGGTACGCGACCTCGGGCTCGATGCGCGGGTGGATGGCCGATCGCCGGTCGAACACCGCACCGTCGTCGAGGCGCATGGCATCGGTCAGGGTGCCGATGATCACATCGTGCACGCCCATCTGCTGCGCCTTCGCCTGACTCGTGAAGCCGAGCTTGAGGCCCGTGATGCGCTCGCCGCGGGCGACTCGGCGGGCGATCAGCGCATGCTGTGTGGCGTACGCGGTGTCGAGATCGACCTCCTCCGTGGAGGAGAGCTGGCTGATGGCGGTCGCGGTGCGCTGCGCGGTGTCGAGCGCGGCGGCGAACACGGCATCGGCGGTCATGCGGTCACCTCGATCGAGCGGGCGGCGACGAGGTCGAGGGCGACGTCGACGATCATGTCCTCCTGGCCGCCCACCATGCGGCGGCGTCCCAACTCCACGAGGATGTCACGGGCATCGAGGCCGTGCTTCTCCGCCGCGCGCTCGGCGTGCAGCAGGAAGCTCGAGTACACCCCCGCGTAGCCGAGCGTGAGAGTCTCGCGGTCGACGCGGACCGGGCGGCGCTGCAACGGACGCACCAGCTCCTCCGCCGCATCCTGCAACGCGAACAGGTCGCAGCCGTGCTCCCAGCCGAGCAGATCGGCCACCGCGATGAACGCCTCGATCGGGCAGTTGCCCGCCCCCGCGCCCTGCCCTGCGAGCGAGGCGTCGACCCGGTACACGCCGTGCTCGACGGCCGTGACGCTGTTGGCCACGCTCAGCGAGAGGTTCTCGTGGGCGTGGATGCCGATCTGCGTGCCGGGGTCGAGCACGTCGCGATAGGCGTCGACGCGGTCGGCGACGTCGCGCATCGTGAGGCGTCCGCCCGAGTCGGTGACGTACACGCAGTGCGCTCCGGCCGCCTCCATGATCTTCGCCTGCTCCGCGAGACCGCGCGGATCGTTGAGGTGGCTCATCATTAGGAAGCCCGAGACGTCCATGCCGTGCTCGCGCGCCCAGGTGATGTGCTGGATCGCCACGTCGGCCTCGGTGCAGTGCGTCGCGACCCGCACGCTCGCGACACCGAGGTCACAGGCCCTGGCGAGGTCGTCGATCGTGCCGATGCCGGGCAGGATCAGGGTGGTCAGGACGGCACGGTCGAGCACCTCGGCCGCCGCCTCGATCCACTGCCAGTCGGTGTGCGCGCCCTGTCCGTAGGCCACGCTCGAACCGCCGAGCCCGTCGCCGTGCGCGACCTCGATGGCATCCACGCCCGCGGCCTCGAGAGCACGCGCGATGTCGCGGACCTGATCGGTCGTGTAGCCGTGGCCGATGGCGTGCATGCCGTCGCGGAGGGTGACATCCTGCACGTACACGCGCGGAGATGCAGTGGTCATGCGGGAACCCCTGTCCGTTCAGCGACGAGTCTCTCGGCCGTGCGCAGGGCGGCCGAGGTCATGATGTCGAGATTGCCCGCGTACTCCGGAAGATAGTGGCCCGCACCCGCCACCTCCAGCAGGACGGTCACGCGTGTGCCGCGGAACGGGCGGTCGAGAGCAGGCACGAAGGCCTCGTCGACCGCGTCGAACTGCACCTGCTGCTTGAGGCGGTAGCCGCCGACGTAGGCCTGCACCTCGGCGACCATGTCGGCGACCGAGGCGCTGACGGCATCGCGATCCAGTGCGTCGTGGTCACCCTCGACGAGGCAGAACACGGTGTCGCGCATGATGAGCGGCGGGTCGGCCGGGTTGAGCACGATGATCGCCTTGCCGTGCTCGGCACCGCCGATCACCTCCAGCGCGCGGGCGGTGGTCTCGGTGAACTCGTCGATGTTGGCTCTGGTGCCGGGACCTGCGGACTTCGAGGCGATCGAGGCGACGATCTCGGCGTAGGCCACCGGGGCGACGCGCGACACCGCGGCGACCATCGGTACCGTGGCCTGACCGCCGCACGTCACCATGTTCACGTTGGTCGCACCGAGGTGCGCTTCGAGGTTCACGACCGGCACGACGTAGGGGCCGATCGCCGCGGGGGTCAGATCGACCATGAGGCGTCCGGCGTTGCGCACGAGCGCGTCGTTGCGGGCATGGGCTCCGGCCGAGGTCGCATCGAACACGAGCTCCACATCGGCGAACTCGGGCATCGCGATCAGGCCGTCCACGCCTTCGTGGGTCGTGGCGACACCGAGTCGTCGCGCGCGGGCGAGCCCGTCGGACTGCTCGTCGATGCCGGCCATCGCGACCACGTGCAGTGTGGTGGAAAGCCGCTTCACCTTGATGAGCAGGTCGGTGCCGATGTTGCCCGAGCCGATGATGGCGATGCCGACGGTCATGCCGCAGCCCCTTCCGTTGATGTGCCGGATGCCGTGCCGAAGAAGTCGGCACGCACCTCGCCGAGTCCGTCGAGGCGGGCGCGGTATACCCCGGCGGTCGCGTCGACCATCGGGCCGAGCGCTCCGGAGAGGATCACCTCGCCCGCGCGCAGCGGCTGCCCGCGTCGGGCGACCTCGCGTGCCAGCCACGCCACCGCGATCACCGGGCTGCCGAGACACGCAGCGCCTGATCCGGTCGAGACCGGACGGCCCTCGCGGTCGAGGGTCATGCCGAGTGCGGTCAGGTCGAACCCGTCGAGGCGTCGAGGCGTGGTGCCGAGCACGACCGCCCCGCTGGAGGCGTTGTCGGCGATGGTGTCGGTGATGCGGATGTCCCACCCGGCCACGCGGGAGTCGACGACCTCGATCGCGGGCAGCACGAACTCGGTGGCCCGGATCACATCGGCGACGTGCGTGGTGGGGGAGTCGAGGTCGCTGCCGAGCACGAAGGCGACCTCGGCCTCGGCGCGCGGCTGCAGGAAGCGAGCGAGGTCGATCGGCTCACGGTCGGCGAACATCATGTCGTCGAGCAGCACGCCGTAGTCGGGGCTGTCGACGCCGAGCTGCGTCTGCACGGCGGGGGAGGTGAGGCCGATCTTGCGGCCGACCACCCGTCGTCCCTCGTCCAGGCGCCGGGCGATGCCGAGCGACTGCACGGCGTACGCGGCATCCTGATCCGTCTCGCCGAGCAGGTCGCGCACCGGCGCACACGGGCGCCCCGACTCGGCTGCGAGCCGAAGCCGCTCGTCCGCCAGGCGCACGGCGTCGGAATCGTGGATGCCGGTCACAGCTGCACGCACACGTTCGTCGGCTCGGTGTAGAACTCGAGCGAGTGATGCCCGCCCTCGCGACCGATACCCGAGAGGCCGACGCCGCCGAAGGGACTCCGCAGGTCGCGCAGATACCAGGTGTTGACCCACGACATGCCGGTGCGCATCTGCTGTGCCACGCGGTGTCCGCGGGTGAGGTCGGTGGTCCAGGTGACGGCGGCGAGCCCGTAGTCGGTGTCGTTCGCCAGTCGGATCGCCTCCTCCTCTGTGTCGAAGGGGATGAGCGCTGCGACCGGACCGAACACCTCTTCGCGCACGGTGCGGTGGCTGTTGTCGAGGCCCGTCCACAGGGTCGGCTCGATCCAGGATCCGCCGTCGAGTCCGTCGCCGAGGGTGGGGATGCCACCGCCGGCGAGCACGGTCGCACCCTCCGCGACGGCGAGGTCGAAGTAGGAGCGGACCTTCTCGCGGTGCGCCTGCGAGATGAGGGGACCGGTGGTCGTGGCCGGGTCTTCCGGGCGGCCCAGACGCAGACGGGCGGCGTGCTCGGCGAGGCCGGCTGCGACATCGTCGAAGATTGCGCGCTCGACGTAGATGCGCTCGGTGCACAGGCACACCTGGCCGGTGTTGAGATACGTGGAGCGGGCGAGACCTGCGATGGCGGCGTCGAGGTCGGCATCCGCGAACACGAGCGCGGCGTTCTTGCCGCCGAGCTCGAACGAGACCGGGCGCACGCGCGGGGCGACCGCCCGCATGATCGCGGACCCGGTCGAGGATTCGCCGGTGAAGGTGACCCCGTCGATGCCCGGGTGCTTCGTGAGTGCCTCGCCCGCGGAGTCGGCGCCGAAACCGTGCACGACGTTGACGACGCCGGCGGGGACGCCCGCCTCGGCGAGGATCTCGGCGAGCAGCGTGGCCGACGACGGCGTCTCCTCCGAGGGCTTGATCACGACGGTGTTGCCGGTGGCGAGGGCTGGAGCGAGCTTCCACGTGAGCAGCAGCAGCGGCAGGTTCCACGGCACGATCACGGCGACGACCCCGAGCGGCTTGCGCACGGCGTAGTTCAGGGCGCGGCGGCCGTCGGGCAGCTCGGTGAGGAACGAGTCGAGTCCGGCCGTGGAGACCGTGTCGGCGAAGGAGCGGAAGTTCGCGGCGGCCCGGGCCACATCGAGGTCGCGGGCGAGGGCCTCGGGCTTGCCGGTGTCGCCCACCTCGGCCGCGACGAGCTCGTCGGAACGGCGGTCGATCGCGTCGGCGACCCCGCGCAGCAGACGGGCACGCTCGGCGACCGTCATCCGTCCCCACGGCCCGTCGAACGCCGCGCGGGCAGCGGCCACGGCGCGGTCGACCTGCTCGGTGCCGGCTTCGTGCACCTCGGCGATGATCGACCCGTCGACCGGGCTGATCTTCTGGAAGGTGGCGATGCCCTCCACGCGCTCGCCGGCGATCATGTTGTGGATCGCGTGGGGCGCCCGCTCCGGCTCAGGGGCACGGAGGGGAGGCGTCATCGTCTCGGAAGGCATGGGCTCAGGCTAAGAAGGTTCGAGGGATGCCGACAAATACTCTCTTGATGCACTGCCATGCCCATACGGCTATAGTCCGGAACATGGTCACCGATCGACTGCTCGACGGACGGGTCAAGATCCGCCACCTCGTCCTCGTCACCGCCATCGCCGATGAAGGCACCCTGGTGCGCGCCGCCGAGTCGCTGCACATCACCCAACCCGTCGTCACCCGCGGCCTCCGCGCGGTCGAAGACGTCTTGGGCGTGCCGCTGTTCGAGCGGCTGCCGCGCGGGGTCAGGCCCACGCAGTACGGGTACTCGTTCATCGAGCGCGCACGTTCCGTGCTCGCCGAGCTTCGTGCCGCGGGGGAGGAGGTGCGGCTGCTGCAGTCGGGGCAGCTCGGCACCGTCACGGTCGGCACGCACCTCGCAGGCTCCAACCTGCTGCTGCCACGGGCCATCGCCGCGCTGAAGGCCGAGCATCCACGGCTCACCGTCGTCGTCCGCGAGGGCACCCCCGACACCCTGCAACAGCTGCTGCTCGCGGGCGACCTCGACCTCACGGTCGGGCGGCTCTCGCCCACGGCGCCGGTGCGACTCGAGCAGGAGCGACTGCATCTCGAGCCGATCCGTCTGGTTGCGCGCGCCGGGCATCCGGTGCTCGGCGGGGTCAAGGCGAACTCCCTCGCCGAGCTGATCAGCTACCCGTGGATCTTCCCGGTCGCGCAGACGGCGCTGCGGGCCGAGCTCGAAGCGGTCTTCTTCCACGAGGGACTGCCGCTCCCGCCCGACCGCGTCGAGTGCACCTCGATGCTGACGCTGCGCACCCTGCTCATCTCGACCGATGTGATCGCGGCGCTCCCGATGTTCATCGCCGTCGACGACCGCGAGCTGCGGATCCTGCCCACGCCGCTCAGCTCCATCCGTCGTTCGGTCGGCGTCACGGTGCCCAAGGACCGGGCGCCGTCGCCGGCAGCATCCGCGCTGCTGGCTCATCTGCGCGAAGAGGGCGCACGCCTGGCGGAGCTCGAGCGCGAGTACGCGCAGACGGAGCCGCGCTTCGCCGGCTGATATGCCCGGATGGTCATAGCTCTGACCCGTATGGATATTGGACAGCATCGCTCCCACAGGGTGAACCTGATGAGAACGACACGACGTCGTGACGATCTCACCCGATTCAGCCAATGGAGGCGACATGGCCGGCTCTCCCTACGTGCCCGATGCGAAGAAGTACCGCCCGGAAGACTTCGTGCGCGTCGCCGGTGAACCGGCCGATCCCGATCCCTCCAGCTGGGGCATGCAGCCCGACGGCACGTTCCTGCCGCCGGAGCACACGCCGTCCGTGCCGCGCGACGTCTTCGTCGACTGGCCGGGGCAGCTCGACTACCGCGACCCCGAGACCTACGCGCTCAACGCGAAGGCCGAGGCGTTCTACCCGATCGTGGTGAACACGAGCCACTCATGGCAGTGCATCTACGACTGGGACGGCCGCCGCCTCATGCTGCACTACGGCGGCGGCAACCACTGGAAGCTCTACGACATCACCGACCCGCGCGACCTCACCATCGTCGACGAGGAGCAGTGGGGCTGGGATGACCCCCGCCCGCAGTTCGGCGCGACGACGGTGCAGTGGAACCAGAAGCTCGGCAAGCACATCGCCATCCAGGCGAGCGAGACCCCGCGGTACTTCCTCAAGGGACGCGTCGCCAACAAGTGGATCGACGACACCGTCGAGGGGCAGCTGAAGGAGTGGGAGGGCCTGCGCGGCTTCCGCACCTGGGAGATGAACGGCCCCAGCCCCCGCGACTGGACGCTCCTCACCGAGGTCTCGACCGACCCGAACCACGGACCGGACGAGATCCAGGAGGGCAACGGCGTGCTCGACCTGCCGGTCTACTACGGCGACAAGTACCTGTTCGTGGCGACCGCGCCCGACAACACCTTCACCAACCAGCCGTACAAGACCACGCTGTGGACGGCGGGTCACGCGGCCTATGACGTGTCGGACCCTGCGAAGCCCGAGCTGCTCTCGAACTGGTGGGTGCCCGGATCCCGCGCCGGCGAGGAGGCGGACTCCGAGTACCTCGCCGACAATGAGCGCTGGAACAACAAGACCTCGTGGTTCGGCTCGCGCATGGGCATCTTCATGCCGCGCTCGGTCGAGTCAGGGTGGAAGTACGGCTACGCCGCCCAGGGCGGTCAGGGCTTCTTCGTGCTCGACGTGTCCGACCCCACGAACATCAACCACGTCGGCTGGTGCCACCTCCCGGTCAGCGTCGCCGGCACCGAGGGCGACAACGTCGACACCACTCAGGTGGAGGAGACGGGATACGTCTACGTCTCGGGCTACCCGATGAACACCGACTGCTACGAGCCGGCCAAGGAGATCTACCAGATCGACGTGAGCGACCCGACGAACCCGCGGGTCGTGCGGACGCTCCCCCGCCCGACGCCGCCGGCAGAGGCCGCGTTCACCGACTGGGCGCAGCGCCGCGGATCGTTCGGGCCCAAGCGCTCGGGCTACTTCACCAACACGGGTACGCCGCACGGCGGAGTCATCCCCTACGCGTTCTACGCCGCTGGTCTGCAGATCTTCGACGTTCGCGATCCGGAGAACCCCAAGGTCGGTGCGTATTTCGTTCCGCCGATCGGCCTCAAGGACGACGACGACCTCGCCGCCCCCGTGCACGGCATCTTGGTCGAGTGGGACCGCAACGTGATCTGGCTCTTCGCCAACCACGGCATCTACGCGGTCTCCACTCCGCTGCTGGGAGAACCCGTCGTCGGCATCCCCGCCGCCGAAGGCTGACCGCTTCCCCGAAACTCCGGTGTCCGTCCTCCGACAAGGGGCTGAGTGGACGGACACCGGCTCCCGACCCATGACGATCTCTCCCGAAAGCGATCCATGACTCAGACAGTCAGGCCCTGGCCAGCCCTGTGGGCGCTGTGCATCGGCTTCTTCATGATCCTCGTCGACACGACGATCGTGGCGATCGCCAACCCGGTCATCCTCGCGGCATTCGACGCCGACCTGACCACGGTGATCTGGGTCACCAGCGCCTACCTGCTCGCCTACGCGGTTCCGCTGCTGGTGACGGGCAGACTCGGCGACAGGTTCGGTCCCAAGCGGGTCTACCTCGTGGGTCTCGTGGTCTTCACCCTCGCCTCGCTCGCGTGCGGCCTGGCCGGCAGCATCGAGATGCTCATCGCGGCCCGAGCCGTGCAGGGTTTCGGTGCCGCTCTGATGACGCCGCAGACCATGGCGATCATCGCGCGGGTCTTCCCGCCTCGCGGTCGCGGTCAGGCCATGGGCGCGTGGGGAGCAGTCGGCGGGTTGGCGACGCTCGTCGGTCCGATCCTCGGCGGCGTGCTCACCGACACCGTGGGCTGGGAGTGGATCTTCTTCGTCAACGTGCCGGTCGGGATCGTGGCCTTCGTCGTCGCCTGGCGTCTGGTGCCGAACCTGGAGGGGCATCCGCACCGGTTCGACTGGATCGGCGTCGCCCTGTCGGGGCTCGGCCTGTTCCTGCTGGTGTTCGGCATCCAGGAGGGCGAGGTCTACGACTGGGGGGTGATGTTCGGTCCGGTCACGGTGTGGGGCGTCATCGTCACAGGCGTCGTGCTGCTGGTGCTCTTCGTCGTCTGGCAGCGATTCAACCGCGCAGAGCCCCTCATGCCCCTCAGCCTGTTCCGCGACCGCAACTTCTCGGTCGCGAACGCCACGATCTTCCTCGTCGGAGTCGGCATCACCGCGATGCCGGTGCCGCTCGCCTTCTACTTCCAGGTCGCCCGTGGCCTCGACCCGACGCTCGCCGCTCTGATGCTCGCGCCGATGGCGGTCGTCTCTGGTGTGCTCGGGCCCTTCGTCGGCAAGCTGAGCGACCGGATCGGTCCGCGCTGGGTGACGTTCGCCGCCTTCGTCATCTCGGCAGTGGCCATGGCCTGGTACGCGACGACGATGACGCTCGATGCCCCGTTCTGGCTCCTGCTGTTCCCCTCGGCGCTGCTGGGAGTCGGGGTGTCCGGCATGTTCGGCCCGCTCGCGTCGACCGCCACGCGCAATCTCCCGCACACGCAGGCGGGAGCGGGATCGGGTGTGTACTCCACGACCAGGCAGATGGGATCGGTGATCGGATCGGCGCTGCTGGCCGTGCTGATGAATGTGACGCTCGCCGCGCACATCGCCGGATTCGTGCCAGGGGCGATCCACCCGGGCAGCGAGCTGTCGGAGAACGACGGCATCGGGCTGGCCGCGGCCATGTCGCAGTCGCTTCTGCTTTCGGCCATCGCCTTCGCGGTGTGCGCGGTCGTCGTGGTGTTCTTCGAGAAGCCCCGCCCCTGGGGTGCACCGACCGCCCCGCAGCCGGTGGGTTCTGTTGTGAGAGAGGGACGATGATGACGGCAATCGCAGTGGATCCAACATCCAGAACCAAGAAGCAGGAGAAGGCTCCGATGAACGAGAGATCCGGAGGCGGAAGACTCGTCGTCGACGGCCTGAAGAAGGACTACGAGCTGGATGGCGCGGCCGTTCCCGTCGTCAAAGACGTCACCTTCACGATCGAGCCGGGAACGTTCTACTCGCTGCTGGGTCCGTCGGGATGCGGCAAGACGACCACGCTGCGCTGTGTCGCCGGCCTCGAGCGGAGCAACGGCGGTGTCATCTCGCTCGACGGCGGCGTTCTGTCGACGGGCACCGAGCACGTATCGCCGGACAAGCGCGACATCGGCATGGTGTTCCAGAACTACGCGATCTGGCCGCACATGACGGTCTTCGCCAACGCGATCTTCCCGCTGCAGGTCGCGGGTTCGAAGCTTCCGAAGCAGGAGGCGCGCAAGCGGGCGATGGAGGCGCTCGAGCTCGTGCAGCTCGACCACCTCGCGCAGCGTCCGGCCACCGCGCTGTCGGGTGGACAGCAGCAGCGACTCGCTCTCGCCCGTGCGCTCGCTCATCGTCCGCGACTGCTGCTCCTCGACGAGCCGCTGTCGAACCTCGACGCCAAGCTGCGCGACACCATGCGCAACGAGCTGCGGAGTCTGCAGCGCACCCTGGGCATCAGCGCCCTGTACGTCACGCACGATCAGTCCGAGGCGCTGTCGATGTCGGACCGGGTGGCCGTGATGAACGAGGGGCGGATCGTGCAGGAGGCCACGCCCCGCGAACTCTACGACCAGCCCGCAGACCGGTTCGTGGCGAACTTCGTGGGCCGCGCGAACATGATCCCCGCCGTGGTGATCGACCGCGATGGCGCCGGCGACGCGGTGGTCGAGGCGCTCGGCACGCGGTTGCAGACGCCCGTGCCCGACGACGTCTCGGCGGGCGATCAGGTCACGTTGACCTTCCGCCCCGAGACCGTGCGTTGGCACGAGACCGCGGTCGACCGCCCGAACGTGCTTCCCGTGCGCATCGTGCGGGTGGAGTTCCTCGGCGAGATCGTCGAGTACGAGGCCGAGGTGCTCACCGACGGCGAGCCGGTCGCCACGATCGTCGGACGCGGAGCACCGCAGGCGACACCCCCCGAGGGCGGCAGGGTCTTCCTCGAACTGGTCCCGCACGCCTGCCGCGTGCTGGGCGCCTGACGAAATCACGCACCACACCCGCAATCACACACCTGATGTCAGAGAGGACATTCAGATCATGAAGAGAACACTGGGAGCAGTCGCCATCACGGCGGTCTTCGCACTCGCCCTGACCGGATGCAACACGTCGACCGAGGCCGCCGGCGGTGGCAGCGCGCTCAAGGGCGACGCCGCCTCGGCCACCTGCGACGCCGCGGAGATCGGAGCGATCACGCGCTGCGAGAACTTCTACGACGACTACTGGCCCGAGATCGACAAGCAGCTCGACACCCTCTACGAAGAGGCGAAGAAGGCCGATGGCGGCACGCTCGTCATCTGGGACTGGTACGAACTGTCGCCCGATGTGATCGAGCAGTTCAACAAGCGCTTCCCCGACATCAAGGTCGAGACCAGGGGCCTCACCTACAACCTGTCGTCGGCGATCATCTCGGCCAAGGCCACGGGTTCGCGCAACACCGATGTGGTGTCCGGCTCCATCACCTCGATGGCCGCCATGTACGACGAGGGCTTCTGGGAGAAGGTCGACTGGGAGAGCTTCGGCGTTCCGAAGGAGTTCCTGACCATCGGCGCCCCCGAGCTCATGCCCGACAGCATCAACGGCACGCTCATCCAGTACAACACCGACAAGGTCGAGTCGGTGCCGGAGACGCTCGACGGTCTGCTCGCCCCCGAGTACAAGGACAAGGTGTCGGTCGCCGGCTACAACGCGGTGGTCTTCGCCGGATACGGCATGGCCGAGGGTGAAGACAAGATGGTCTCGCTGATCGACGAGCTGATGTCGTCGGGCAACCTGAAGCTGCTGGAAGACCAGGGCGCTCCGCTCTCCAGCGGTGACGTGCCGATCGCGCTCAACCAGACGCTGTTCAACCCGAACCCGGCGCTGCAGGTCTCGCCGTTCGAGCACGCGGGGGTCTGGGCGCAGTTCTCCGGAGTGAACTCCGACGCCAAGAACAAGCCGGGTGCGGCGCTGTGGACCCTGTGGAACGCGTTCGACCCCGACTGGATCAAGCTCCGCATGACCGACGAGCGCTTCGCCAGCACCCAGGTGCCGTTCGCAGGTCTTCCGGCCGCGACGTTCGCCGAGTCCACCGGGCTCATGAAGACGAACTCCGACGCACTGCTGCTCGGCCTCGACAACGGGGCCGAGACCGAGACGCAGGCCACTCGTGACGACTGGCAGGCCATGATCAACGCCGCCGACAAGGCGCTGAACGGATAACGATGTTCAAGGCAGGACGGACCACGGGGCGAAAGCGTCCCACCACGATGACGATCGCGATGATCGTCTCGGGCGCGGTCATCTTCATCCTTCTCGCGGTACCGCTGATCGTCCAGGTGATCACCGCGTTCCGTGGTCCGTTTCTGCCCTTCGGCGTCTCATCGGCGAAGTGGGGTGTCGAGAACTTCGTCACCCTGTGGCAGCTGCGTGAAGACTTCTGGGGAGTGCTCGGCGCGACCGGCGCCTTCGTCGGCGGCTCCACGCTGCTCACGCTCCTGATGGCGTTCGGCCTCGCCTGGGTCACGGTGCGCACGGATGCACCGTGGCGTCGCCTCATCTCGGTGCTGGTGATCGTGCCGTACATCATCCCGCCGATCGTGAAGGCCCAGGCCTACCTGCTGATGCTGTCGCCGGAGTCTGGCGTGCTCAACCAGATGCTGCGACTGCTGCCGTTCGCGAGCGACGTGCCGATCGATCCGTACGCCTTCCCGACCATGATCTTCATCCAGGCGCTGACCAACGTCACGTTCCCGTATCTGATGATCGTGCCCATCCTGACGAACATGGATGGCTCTCTGGAGGAGTCCGCACGGGTGTCCGGAGCCTCGTGGCCGCAGACGCTGCGTCGGGTGACGCTGCCGATGCTCTGGCCCGGCCTCCTCGGAGTGACCGTGCTCACCTTCATCCTCGGTCTCGGCAGTCTCGAGGTCCCGCTGCTGTTCGGTCAGGAGTCGGGGCGCGACATCTTCGCCCTCAAGCTCTGGACGCTCATCAGCTCCAACGCGGGCGAGCTGCCCCAGTACGGTCTGGCCGCCGCGTGGGGCCTGGTGTTCCTCGTGATCACGACCATCGCCTTCGCGATCTATCTGCGGGCCACGCGCAACGCCGAGCGAAGAGCCTCGGTGTCGGGCAAGGGCTTCCGGCCGTCGACCATGCGGATGGGGCCGTGGAAGATCCCGGTCATGCTGCTGGTCGCCGTGTTCATCCTGCTCACCGGCATCCTTCCTCTTCTGGCGCTGCTGTGGGCGGCGATCACCCCGTACCCTGTGGCATTCTCGATCGACGCGATGCTCGGCAGCACCGACTTCGGAGCGTTCGGCACGGTGCTCGCCGACCCGGAGTTCTGGGTGTCGCTCGGGCGCACGGTCATCATCGCGGGCGGCAGCGCCACGATCGCGGTGGTCTTCGCCACGGTGCTCGCCTACGGCATCGCCCGCAGCAAGAAGACGTGGTGGGTGAAGGCCATGGACCTGTTCGCCTCGTCGTCGGTCGCGATCCCCGCGACCATCGCCGGCTTCGCGATGTTCCTCACCTTCATGGTGATCAACCCGTACATCCCGATCGCGGGTACGCTGCTCGCTCTCGTGATCGCTTACTCGTACCGGGTGTCGATCGCCTACCGCTCGTCGTACAGCGCGACGCTGCAGATCCGTCCCGAGCTGGAGGAGGCGGCGCTCACCAGCGGAGCGAGTCGGTTCGAGGGGTTCCGCCGCATCATCGCGCCGCTGCTGATGCCCACCGTGATGGCGGTGTGGATCCAGATGTTCATCCTCGGCACCAACGAGTTCACCCTCCCGGCGTTCCTCGCGACCCCGTCGTCGCGTCCACTGTCGATGTACATCTACGCCATGATCAACCCGCGGTCCGCGCAGTTGTACGCGCCGGACCAGGGGGCCGCGATGGCGCTGATCTTCACGTTGATGGTGTTCGCGATCGGCTACGGCCTGCAGTGGGCGCTCTCCCGGCGCGCGATCGGTCGGGCCCGCAAGCCCGTCGCCGCGGGGCTCCCCACCCTCGCCGCGCCTCCTGTCCCGGCGGCCGACTCCGCGACGGTGACCCTGGCCGTGCAGCGCCAGAAGCGCTGAGCGGCGGCGCGCGCCCCGCCCCCCCGGGCCGCGAGTGCACGGCTTCGCGTCGAGTGCACGGCTTATCGATGCGAGGATGCCGTGCACTCGGCAGGATGCCGTGCACTCGACGAGAACGCCCGACTGCGGCGGTGTCCCCCGAACAGTCGACAGACACGGCGCTCAGAAACGTCTAGTGTCCTGATGGCATGACGTCTCTTCGTCGTGTGCAGGATTCGTGTGGGGGAGAGGGCAGAATGCGCGTGCGAGCACCTTCGGCCAAGGCGGGGATCGTCGTCGGAGCGGTGATCATCCTTCCGATGATCGGGATCGCCCTCGGCGCGATGAACCTCCTGATCGGGTATGTCTGGTCGCTGCTGGTGGTCATCGCCCTGGTGGTCTTCACCGCGCGTGCGTTCCGTGGTCCCGGCGAGGGGCCGGAGCCCCGGCCGTGGTGGCGGATGACGACGACGGCTCTCTCCAGTGCGGTCCTCTCCGTCCTCTTCGCGATTCAGGCCGTCACCGGCCTCTTTCGAGCGGGGACCGCTCCGTTCCCGGCCGCCGTCGTTCTCGGCGCGCTTCTGGCGCTGGCCATAGCCGGCGCGTATGCCGTTTCCGCGACCCGCCTCGTCCGCGTCGAGAGAGCGCGGACGAGATCGTGACTCGATGACGAATGCAGACCGCCGGCGCAATCTGGGATGGTGGTTCGTCCTCCTGAGCGCGCTGGGCGCGGCGCTGATCTGGTTCGTGTTCATCGGTCAGTACGCCGACGGCCGAGAGATCGAAGGCCAGTGCTTCGGGAACGTGCCCCCAGGGGCTGTGGGGACAGAAGACTCCTCCGCCTACGAAGCCGACATCACCTTCCTCCCCCCGGGTCGACAGTGCACCTACGCCGCCACGGACGGAGGCACGATCACCACCCAGACCGGTGAGTCTCGGGTCCCGATCGCGTTCCTCGCCACCGGACTCGGGCTCCTCGCGCTGGTCTTGACCTGGGTGTTCCGCCGACGGGTCACCGCGATGCAACAGGTTCTCACCCACTCCGCGCTCCTCTTCCTCGGCCTGGGTTGGGCCACGATCGCCATCTACGCCAACGGCTAGCCCCCCGCT
>NZ_PCPA01000011.1 GCF_002979515.1 Microbacterium sp. MYb54
ACCGTCTCCACGACCACTGCCTCCACCCGCCGCTGCACCTCGCCCGCCACCCACAGAAGCTCCATCTTCTCCACATCGTTCAGCCCCGCCACCACGTCAGTACGCAGCACCGCATCCAGGTCGGCGACGACCTGACCAAGCAGTTCCACGGGGCTGTTCATACCCGCAAGTCAACACGGGGCCACCGACATTCAGGCCCTCAAGAACCCCAGATCAGAGCAATATTCCAGAACACTCTCAAAACCCATATATCCTCCACGATGACGGCGAATCACGACCTGTCCACACCACTCGCGAATCAGGGTACGACCCTCACGTGAGCAATCGAGAAGCGTGCACACTCGCCTCCAGGCAACGACTCCGCACACACAGACCGCAATGAAGGAACGCTCACGGCCCCTCGGTAGCCCCGCTCCCAGCCGCTGGCCGGGAACGTCATTCACTGAATGTCCATGCCCCGGACACTCGAGTTCTCTACGGTCTCGACGGACCACGCATTCGAAAGGACATCTCCGCCATGACCTCCCCTTCCCGACCGAGGCGAGGGCTGCTCGCCCTGCTCGGAGCCGGTGTCGCCTTCGCCGGGCTCCTCGTCGCCCCCACAGCTCATGCCGCTGACGGTGATGGGTCGCTCACGAGCGACGCCGCGAGCATCGCCATCGACGAGACGATCACGTTCAGCTTCGACGTCGGTGCGTCGGTGCACGACCGCAACTGGATCGGCATCTACCGCGACGGCGTGGTGCCAGGGGGTCCTGCGTCCCTCGACTGGCGATATGTTCCCGACAAGACCGGCGAAGTCACGTGGAACCCTTCGACGCGCGACGGCTGGACCCGTAACACCGCGGTGATGGGGGCGGGGGAGTACGACGTCTACCTACTCGAAGACGACGGCTACAACGTGCTGGCCGGTCCGATCGACATCACGGTCACCGATGCGGAACCCGAACCGCCGCTTCCGCCCGCCGAGCCGAAGCCCGAGGTCGACGGGAAAAGTGGACTGAATGTGCTGACGTTCAATGTGTGGCACGGCGGAACCCAGGTGGAGAACGGAGCGCAGCAGATCGCCGACATCATCAGGGAGACAGACGCCGATGTGACGTTCCTGCCGGAGGTCGGTCAGGCGCCCGCCCAGGTCGCTTCGCTGCTCGGCTACCAGCACCTCACCGCGACCGACACCGGCATCGTCTCGCGCTATCCGATCGTCTCCACCGACACGATCGGCCGCTGGTGGTCGAAAGCCGTGCTCGATGTGAACGGCTCGGAGGTGGTGGTCTACGGCGGTCACCTGGAGTACCGCTGGTACACGACCTATCTCCCCCGAGGCTATGGCGGTGAGATCCGTGGCGACTGGCCGGCGGGATGGAACACCTGGAACAAGCTCGACGCACCGGTGACCGACGTCGAGGCGATCCTCCAGGCGAACGAGCAGTCCGGTCGTCCGGCGACTGCAGCGGAGCTGGTCGCCGACATCGACGCCGAGCGTGCGGCCGGACGCCTCGCCATCGTGGGCGGCGACTTCAACGAGCCGCCCTCGCAGGACTGGACGGCCGCGACCGCCGACCTCTTCGACCACAACGGTGTCGTCGCGCCGTGGCAGACGACGCAGACGCTCCTCGACGGCGGCTTGGTAGACGCCTTCCGCACCGTGTATCCCGACCCGGTGGCGAACCCCGGCTTCACCTGGCCGGCGGACAACGTGCTGTTCCCGACGTCATCGCTCACCTGGGCTCCGGAAGCGGACGAGCGCGACCGCATCGACTACATCTTCGCTGCGCCGGATGAGCGACTCTCGATCGACGGCGCGACCGTGGTCGGTCCGCAGTCGACGATTGTGCGAAACCAACGAGTCGTGGACGACAGTGCCGATGAAATCCTCACGCCGGATGCCGTCTGGCCTTCCGATCACAAGGCCGTCCTGGCGAGCTTCACGGTCTGCGGCGGCGGATGTGTGACGCCGGAGCCCGGACAGCCGAGCCTGGAGATCGGATCTGTCGCGGTCGCCGCGGGGGCAAGCGTGGCGGTCGAGGGTACGAACTTCCCTGCAGCGGCTGTGCTGCGCATCGAGCTGCGTTCGACTCCAGTGCTGCTCGGGACCGCGACGACGGATGCTGTCGGCGCCTTCCGCACCACGGTGAGCGTTCCGGCAGGGACCACGCCGGGCGCCCACAGCCTCGTCGTGATCGATCCGGACGGCGTGGAGACGACAGCTGCGATCACGGTGACGGCACCCACCGACGGCACCACTCCGGGTGGAATCCCCGGAGGCACACCGGGGAGCGGGGGAGCAGCGGCGCCCGGATCCGGTAATGCGCGCGACGGCAGCCTCGCCACGACCGGTGCCGACAGCACCCCGTTCGTCCTCGGGGCGGTGCTGCTGCTCGGCGTCGGGCTCGGTCTGGTCGTGATGCATCGGCGACGTCGCCTCGGCTGAATGACGCGATGGTGTCGGTGCGGTCCTGTGCTCGCGCCGACACCAGCGCGTCACGCATGCCGCGTCACGAGTTCACGCGGATGATCTCCTGCTGATACGGAGCGATCACGTCGCCCGAGATGCGCAAGTCGAGCAGCAGGAAGCGTCGGGATGCCGCGTCCTCCTCGGCCCAGGTCGCCAGGCGATCGAGGTCTGCGAGCGTGCGCACCACCACGCCCTCCGCGCCTACAGCTGCGCCGAACGCGGCGAAGTCCACCTCGGGGATGCGCATCGGTCCCTCGGCCAGGCCCTTGAGGCCGTAGAGGTTGACCTCGGCTCCGTATGCGGCGTCATTCCAGACCACGGCCATGCCCCGGCCGCCGGCTGCACGGACCGCAGACTCCAGGTCAGCGATCGCCATCAGGCCGCCGCCGTCGCCGGAGGTGAGCACCACGGTCGATTCGCGCCGGGCCAGAGCCGCACCCACGACGCTCGGCCACCCCTGTCCGATCGACTGGAACGCGGTGCCGATCATCATCATGCGGTCGGGGGCGGCGACCGGCCAGTACATGTTCGCCCAGCCGATGAAGTGTCCGCCGTCCGACACCACGACGCGGTCCTCCGGCAGCAGCTCGGCGATGCGGCGGGCGGCAGAGCGCGGGTCGAGGCGCCCGTCTGGGGCGAGATCGTCACCGGCATCGTAGGCCCGTGCGGAGGCGACATCGACGCTCTCACGCCATGGGGTCGTCGGGCTGGCGTCGGATGCGGGCTGTGCTGCATCGGTCCCGATCCGTGCCACGAGTGCCTCCGCGGCCAGACGGGCGTCAGCGCGCACGAACCCGCCGACGTGGGCATGGCTTGCAGCGGGCGCGATGTCGATCTGGAAGACCCGGGTTCCCGGAGCGAAGAGCTCGCCGAACCGCATCGTGAACTGGTTCAGGGCGGCACCGAAGACAACGGCGACGTCGGCGGTGCGAATGAGCTCCATCGCTCCGTCCGCCCCGAAACCTCCGGTCACGCCGAGGTCGTACCGCGAATCGGGGAAGACACCTCGACCGAGCGCCGACGAGGCCGTGAGGGCGCCGGTCGCGGCCGCGAGCTCGCCCAGAGCGGCACTCGCGCCCGACAGCCAGGCCCCTCGACCGGCGAGCAGGAACGGACGCTCGGCTCCGGCCAGCGCCGCGGCGATCTCGTCGAGCATCCCCTCGGCGAATTCGCCGCGCGGGGCGAGCGGGGCCGGGATGCGCGGCGACGGAGCCTCCGGCACCTCGCCGGCTTCGAGTGCCGCGACGTCGTAGGGGATGGCGAGGACGACGGGAACCCGGTAGGTGAGGGCGTGCTCGATCGCGATGACCGTGGTGGCAGCGGCATCGGCGCGTCCGACCGTATAGGTGCGGGCGCCGACGGCCGAGGCGAGTGCGATCTGGTCGACGTCCCACGGGCGCGGGCCGGACGTGGGCTCGTCGCCGACGACGAGCACGAGAGGCACGCGCGCCTGCACGGCCTCGGCCAGTGCGGTCAGGGTGTTCGTGAAGCCCGCGCCGTACGTCGACGTGCCGGCGGCGATGCGACCGGAAGCGCGGAAGTGGGCGTCGGCGGCGACCACGGCACCCTGCTCGTGACGGACGGCGGTGAACACGGCATCCGTCTGGGTTTCGATCGCATCGAGGAAGTAGGCGTTGCCGTTGCCCATCACTCCGAAGACCGCATCGATGTGCTGGGCGAGTGTGAGTGCGACGTGCGCGGAGACGGTGGGCATGCGAAAGCCTTTCGAGACAGGGACGGAGGAACTGCGATTTCCGTATGTGTCTCGCCTCCGCGTCTTCGCGAAGTGCTTCGTGCCTCTTTTTCAGGCACCGGCCGGGCCGGACCCGCTCAGTCTATCGGGGGAGGAGCGCCGGCGGATGCGAGAGAATGAGCGAATGACTGATGCAGAGATCGAGCGCGAGACACTCACCTGGGACGGCTTCGGAGGGGCGACGCGCGATCTGGCACGGAACATCCTCGACAGCGGCTTCATGCCGGAGGTCGTCGTGGCCATCGCCCGCGGCGGGCTGCTTCCGGCCGGAGCGATCGCCTACGCTCTCGGCGCCAAGAACTGCGGCGCGATCAACGTCGAGTTCTACACCGGCATCGGCACCGTGCTCGATGCTCCGGAGGTTCTTCCGCCCGAGCTCGACATGGCGTACCTCGACGGACGCCGCGTGCTGCTCGTCGACGACGTCGCCGACTCCGGCCGCACTCTTGCCCTCGCCGTGCAGCTGCTGAAAGACAAGGGTGCCGATGTGCGCTCGGTCACCATCTACACCAAGCCGTCCACGATCATCCAGCCCGACTACGCCTGGAAGGACACCGACCTCTGGATCAACTTCCCGTGGTCGTTCCAGGGCACCGTCCGTGAAGAGGATCTGGGGCTCGCGCCCTCCGCCTGATCGGGCGGTTCAGCCTCTCAGCAGCGCACGCAACGCCGAGATCGTGTCGGCCTCGGCGGGCGATTTGTCCTGTCGGTAACCCTTCACTCGGGCGAATCTCAGCGCGATGCCGCCCGGATACCGGGGTGAGCGCTGCACGCCGTCTATCGCGATCTCCACGACGATCTCGGGCCGTAGGAACACGGTGGATGCCGTGCGGTGCGACTCGTGCTCGGGGAACTCCGCGGTCTGCCAGCGCAGCAGCTCGTCGGTGAGTCCCTTGAAGGTCTTTCCGACCATGACGTAGCCGTCGGAGTCGCCGAACTCGCCAGCGGGATCACGTGCGCCCAGGTGCAGGTTCGAGAGCCAGCCGCGACGACGGCCGGAGCCCCACTCCGCGCCGAGGACCACCAGGTCGAACGTGAGGACGGGCTTGACCTTGATCCAGGACTTGCCGCGGCGACCGGCGGCGTAGGGCGCGTCGATCGCCTTGACGACCACGCCCTCGTGCCCGGCGGCGAGGGCATCGCGCGACAACTGCTCGGTGGCATCGGCATCGTCGGTCACGATCCCGGGGATGCGCCAGGCCCCGGCCACCCGTTCGAGCTCAGCCAGGCGTACGGAGAGCGGCTCGTCGATCAGGTCGCGCCCGTCCACGTGCAGCACGTCGAAGAACCAGGGCCGCAGCACGAGCTCGCGCGACACATCGGCGCCGAACCGCGACATCGTCTCCTGGAACGGGCGCGGGCCGCCGTCTTCGTCGAGCGAGAGCGTCTCGCCGTCGAGGATGACATCGTTCACGGGAAGCGTGCGCACGATCTCGACGAGTTCCGGCACGCGGTGCGTGATGTCGGCCAGGCTCCGCGTGTAGACGCCCACCTCGTCTCCATGCCGGTGCACCTGGATGCGAGCGCCGTCGAGCTTGTACTCGACCGACGCCATGCCTGTGAGCTCGAGCGCGGCGGTTGGGGTCGCCGCCGTGGCCGCCAGCATCGGCAGCACCGGGCGCCCGACTTGCAGTCCGATGGCCTCGAGATCGCCTTCTGACCCGGTCAGCGCCACCCGAGCCGTCTCGCCCAGGTCGCCGGACAGCATCGCCGCGCGTCGGACGGTTGCGGGCGGCCGATCAGCTGCGCGGGCGATGGCGTCGAGGAGCACGCCTGAGAGTGCGCCGGTGCGCAACTCGCCGAGCATGGCTCTGACGAGGAAATCCCATTCGGCCGCCGTGGCGCGAGAGGCGAGTCCGCCGAGGATGCTGCTGCGGGCGGCCGCGGAGCCGGAACCGGAGGTCGTGGCGAGCGTGTCGAGCGCGGCATCCACATCGCCCACGGTCAGCGTCGGATCGTCGGCGTGCGCGATCTCGATGGCCGTGAGGCCGCGCCACCCGACGCCCAACCTGCCTTGGCGAGGGGACGCGAGCAGGAGTCCCACGAGCGACGCGAGCTCATCCGGCTCCGATCGCGCCAGCAGTCGCGCCAGAGCGTCGACTTTCGCGAGCCGAGACGACGTGGCGGAGACCTCTTCTGTCGTGGTGACGACCTCGGAGAGCATCATCTCGACATTGTGGCATCGGCCACCGACGCCGGACAGGGCTCGTCAACAGGCTGGGGCCCGGGATCAGGCCCTTGCTGTCCGAGTCGCCTGATGCGGCGCGAATGCCTGATGCGGTAAGCGGCCTGCGCGCACGAGCGGTCTCAGCGCCCGCGGAACTCCGGCTTGCGCTTCTCCTGGAACGCGGCGAACCCTTCGCGGTAGTCGTCGGTGTCGCAGAGCGCGGCCTGTGCCGCGTTCTCGATGCCGACGGCATCCCACAGCGTGAGCCGCTCGTCGCGGATGCGGGCGATGAGTTCCTTGCTCGCGAGGAACGCCGCCGTGGCTCCGCGAGCGGCCGTGGCAGCGGCATCCGCCGTCGCCTGCGCGACCTCGTCATCGGGGAACACGCGCGAGAAGAGGCCCGAGGTCACGGCCTCCGCGCCGCTCATGAGCCGTCCCGTGTAGATCAGGTCGAGCGTCTTGTGCGCGCCGAGTCGATCGAGGAAAAGGGCATGTCCGCCGGAGTCGAGCGTCGCGCCGAGCGCCGCGAACGGGGAGCCGACCTTCGCAGACTCGGCGACGTACACGACATCGGTCGCGATCAGGAGTCCGAGGCCCACACCGAGACAGGCGCCGTGCGCGACCGCGAACGTCGGCGCGGGGAAGAGCGACATCCGCTGCAGCAGCGGAGTGACCAGGCCGCCCAGGTAGCCCATCACGTCGTCGTCCCGCGGGTCGACGCCGGAGATGTCGCGCCCGGCGCAGAAAGCGCGCCCCTCTCCGCGGAGCACGAGCGCCCGCACGCCCGCAGCCTCCGCCTTGACATATGCCGCATCCAGTTCCGCCAGCGCCTGCTCGTCGAGGGCGTTCAACTTCGCGGGCGCGTTCAGCACGATCGTGGCGACGTCGTCGGCGAGGGTGAGGTCGATCATGAAGGCTCCTGGTCAGACGTCGTAGTCCACGACCACACGGTCGCTGGTCGGATGGGACTGGCAGGTGAGCACGAACCCGCGCTCGAGCTCGTCGGGTTCCAAGGCGTAGTTCTCGGTCATGGTGACGCTGCCCTCGATCACCCGGGCCCTGCACGTTCCGCAGACGCCGCCCGCGCACGCGAACGGGGCATCCGGCCGCACGCGCAATGCCGCGTTGAGTACCGACTCGTGCGCATCGACCGGGCTCTCCACGGTCGAGGAGACACCGTCGAGGGTGACCTCGATGCGTACGGTCTTCTCGCCGGCGCGCACCTGCACCGGCCGCGCGGCACGCACCGGCTCGTCACCCGTCGTGAACAGCTCGAAGCGGATGTGGGAACGGTCGACGCCCACGTCTGCCAGCACCTCGCGACAGAGGTCGACGAGCGAGAGAGGTCCGCACAGGAACCACTCGTCCACTGTCGATGGCGGGATCAGCGTGCCGAGGATCGTGCGCAGCTTCTCTTCGTCGATCCGTCCGGAGAGCACCGGAGCCGCCCGCTGCTCACGCGACAGCACGTGGTGCAGCACGAGTCGCGTCGGATACCGGTCCTTGAGGTCGGCGAGATCCTCCAGGAACATCACGTCGAGCGTCGCCCGGTTCGTGTAGAGCAGAGTGAATCGTGACGTGCCCGAACGGGTCAGGATGGTGTGGGCGAGCGCCATCAGCGGCGTGATGCCGGAGCCCGCGGCGATTCCGACCACGTGGCGGTGGTCGAGGTCGTCGAGCGCCGACGTGAACGTGCCCTGCGGACTCATCACGTCGATCTCGAAACCCGCGTGGAGTCCTGTCTGCGCCCAGGTGGAGAAGAGTCCGCCCTCGTCGCGCTTCACGGCGACGCTCAGACGAGTGTCCTGCCCGTCGTCTCGATGCTCCGGCGCGCGGCACAGCGAATACGAGCGTCGCACCTCGACCCCATCGAGGGTCGTACGCAGGGCGACGTACTGGCCGGGGAGGTGGTCGTACTCATCGGTGAGTGCGGCCGGCACCGTGAAGGTGACTTCGACCGAGTCGTCGGTCAGCGGCCGCACGTCTTCGACCACGAGTGTGTGGAAGCGGGCGCGCTTGCGTGGTGCGACAGTGCGCGGTTCCATCGCACGAGGCCTGGGCGCGGGCGCAGAGGTGAACAGCGACATATCAATGCACCTTGAAGTGGTCGAAGGGTTCGAGACAGGCGCGGCACTCGAACAGTGCTTTGCACGAGGTCGAACCGAAGTGGGAGACCTCGCGGGTGTCGAGGGAGCCGCAGCGGGGGCAGCGCACACTCAGCATCAGCCGGATCGGACCGGTCGACAGAGCCGCGCGGCCGGAGGGCGGTGCGATGCCGTACTTCGTGAGCTTGGTCTTTCCGGCCTCCGACATCCAGTCCGTCGTCCACGCGGGGGAGAGGACCAGGCGCACCTCGACCTCGTCGTATCCGGCGGCGGTGAGGGCGAGGATAACGTCGTCGCGGATGGTGTCCATAGCGGGGCAGCCGCTGTACGTCGGGGTGATGTCGACATGGACACGCGCGCCGTCGACCTCGACCGCACGGAGCACGCCGAGGTCTTCGATCGTGAGCACGGGCACCTCGGGGTCGGGTACGGACGCGGCGATGCGCCAGGCTGCCTGCGTCGGAGTGAGCGTCACCATGATGCCCCCGGATGCCTGCGAGCGAGCACCTGCATCTCCGCGAGGATGTGGCCGAGGGGCGACGCGTGGGCGCCACGTCGACCGCCGGCCGAAGAGGCGGCGACCGCCGGAACCGTCAACTCGGCTTCGAGGAAGACCATGGTCACCACGCCGTCGAAACCTTCGCGCAGACTCGACGGCCGCACTGCCGCGTCGCCGAGCCGCTCGATCAGGTCGTCGTCGCGGAACAGCTCGTCGACGTAGGGCCAGACGTCGCCGATGGCGCGGATGATCCGACCGCGAGACTCCTCGGTGCCACCTGCCAGACGCAGGATCCACTGCACCGCATGATCGCGGTGGTAGTCGACCTCTTTGAGAGACTTCTCGGCGATCGCGGCGAAGGTCTCATCGCTGCTGCCGCGCAGGGCGGCGTACAGCTCGAACATGTACGTGGCGACCACGAACTGTCGCGCGATGGTCTGAGCGAAGTCGCCGTTGGGCTGCTGCACGATCCAGGCGCAGCGGAACTCGGGTTCGTCGCGGAAGAAGGCGAGGTCGTCTTCGCTGCGGCCGTCGAAAGAGCCTGCGTAGTGAAGGAACGAGCGCGCATGGCCGAGGAGATCGAGGGCGATGTTGCCCAGCGCCACGTCCTCCTCAAGCTCCGGGGCGTTGGAGATCCAGGCACCCAGCTGCTGCGAGAGGATGAGCGCGTCGTCGCCGAGGCGCAGCGAGTATTCGGCGATGTCGGCGGATGCGGCGACCGCGCCCGTGCCCGAGAGCTCCTGCGAGAGGCGGAGCTGGTCGACCGAGACGTCACCGTGGATGTCGACGTCGTCATGTCCTGCGCTCACAGGTGCGGCACCCCCTCGGAGGCCGTGTAGTACACGGCGTGGCGGTAGTTCTTGCCGGCCGGGCTCTCGAAGTACGCGCCTTTTGCGTCGGGGTCGCTCGTGGTGATGGCATCGGCCGGAGCGACCCAGATCGAGACACCCTCGCCCCGGCGCGTGTAGAGATCGCGGGCGTTGCGGATCGCCATCTCGGCATCCGGTGCGTGCAGTGAGCCGACGTGCACGTGGCTGAGCCCGCGATTCGCGCGGACGAAGACCTCCCACAGCGGCCAGGGTTCGCGCTCATCTGCGCCCGGCGTCGCCATCAGGCCACCGCCTTCGTCTTGAGGGACTGCTTGCGGGCGTACTCGGCCGCAGCCTCGCGCACCCAGGCGCCTTCTTCGTGTGCGGTGCGTCGACGCTCGAGCCGCTCGGCGTTGCAGGGGCCGTTGCCGCGCAGCACCTCGAAGAACTCGTCCCAGTCGATCTCGCCGATCACGTACTGCCCGGTCTTCTCGTCGAGGCGCAGCTCGGGGTCTGGGAGCGTGATGCCGAGGATCTCGGCCTGGGGCACGAGCATGCCGACGAAGCGCTGACGCAGGTCGTCGTTCGAGAAGCGCTTGATCTTCCACTTCATCGACTGCGCGGAGTTGGGCGACTGGTCGTCGGGCGGCCCGAACATCGCCAGGCTCGGCCAGTACCAGCGGTTCACGGCATCCTGCGCCATCTGACGCTGCTCCTCGGTGCCCTGCGTCAGGGCGAGCAGGATCTCGAACCCCTGCCGCTGGTGGAAGGATTCCTCCTTGCACACGCGCACCATCGCGCGCCCGTATGGTCCGTATGACGCGCGGCACAGCGGCACCTGGTTGACGATCGCCGCGCCGTCGACGAGCCAGCCGATCGCGCCCATGTCGGCCCAGGTGGGGGTGGGGTAGTTGAAGATCGAGGAGTACTTGGCCTTGCCGCTGATGAGCTGATCCATCATCTCGTCGCGGGTGGTGCCGAGCGTCTGCGCGGCGGAGTAGAGGTAGAGGCCGTGCCCGGCTTCGTCCTGCACCTTCGCCATCAGGATCGACTTGCGCTTGAGGCTCGGTGCGCGCGTGATCCAGTTGCCTTCCGGCTGCATGCCGATGATCTCGGAGTGCGCGTGCTGGGAGATCTGCCGGACGAGGGTCTTGCGGTACGCGTCGGGCATCCAGTCGCGCGGTTCGATGCGCTGCTCGTTGGCGATGAGCTCGTCGAAGAGGCGTTCCTCATCGGAGAGCTCGCCCACGAGGGACAGATCTGCAGGACTGGTCATCATCGACTCCTCGATATCAGGTCATGTTTACTGACCGATCGTTAGGTAATTCTGACACAGAAGAGGAGCGTCTTCAAGACGACGCTCAGTGCGAGCGGGAGATCAGCTCCAGGAGCGCGCGGCCATAGGCCTCAGAGGGGTTCGGATGCTCGAAGGCGAGAGGGACCCCCGCGATCTCGATCTCGACGCGGAAGGTGTCGTCCAGTCGCTTCAGGGCCCGGAAGGTCCCCCGCAGAAGGTCGCGCAACTGGTCCTCGCGCGGCAGCCACACCGCGTCAGCGAGGGTCACCGCGTCGAGCGCCCACTCGGTGGTCCCGTTGAACGCCAGGTCGGTTCCGCTCGGTGTCTGGCGGGCCTCGATCGTCATCTCGCTGACCGTGAAGGTCTCGGCCTCCGCCTCGAGCTCCACCTCCTCAGGCAGATCGAGCTGGAACCGGTCGCCCTCGGCCGGGTGCCACACCAATCCGGCGTCTCGCAGGGTGACGGCCAGCTCACGCGTGATCATCCCCTCACGCTAGACGACGGGACTCGCCGCGGGGCCGACGAACCTGGGGGAAGAGGGCATCGCGGTGTCGGCGGTGTGGGGCAGAGTGGGGGCATGACTTCCGCAGCCCCCGCCGATACCCGTGAGGCCGCGCGAGCGGCGTTGCGCGAGCTCGTCGGACGCCCAGACGCCGACTTCCACGACGGGCAGTACGAGGCGATCGCGGCGCTGGTCGAAGGGCGTCGCCGCGCGCTCGTCGTGCAGCGCACCGGCTGGGGCAAGTCGGCGGTGTACTTCGTCGCGACCCTGCTGCTGAGGAGACAGGGGGCGGGGCCGACCGTGCTCGTGTCACCGCTGTTGGCACTCATGCGCGACCAGATCGCCGCGGCCGAACGAGCAGGGGTACGCGCCGTCGCGATCAACTCCACCAATGCGCACGAGTGGTCCGACGTGCTCGGGCAGCTCGATCGCGACGAGGTCGATGTGCTGCTGGTCTCGCCGGAGCGCCTCAACAACCCCGCCTTCCGCGAGCAACAGCTGCCGGCCCTCGTGCGTCGGATCGGCATGCTCGTGGTCGACGAAGCGCACTGCATCAGCGACTGGGGGCATGACTTCCGTCCCGATTATCGGCGGCTGCGAGACCTGATCGCGCAGATGCCGGCCGACGTGCCGGTGCTCGCGACCACCGCGACCGCCAACAGCCGTGTCGTGGCGGATGTCGCCGAGCAGCTGGGTAGCCTCCAGGCGGGCGGCGAGGCGGCGGGTGACGCGGGGGCGGAGCCGGTGCTCACGATCCGCGGGCCGCTGGCGCGCACCTCGTTGCGGCTGGGCGTGCTGCGCCTACGCGACTCGGCGAGTCGCCTCGCGTGGCTCCTGAGCCACATCGACGACCTGCCGGGCTCCGGCATCATCTATACGCTGACGGTCGCTGCCGCCGTCGACACTGCCCGGCTGCTGCGCGACCACGGTCACGACGTGCGCGCGTACACCGGGCAGACCGATACCGAGGAGCGCACCGAGTCGGAGGGGATGCTCAAGCGCAACGAGGTGAAGGCCCTCGTCGCCACGAGCGCGCTGGGCATGGGGTTCGACAAGCCCGACCTGGGGTTCGTCCTGCACCTGGGCGCGCCCTCGTCGCCCGTGGCGTATTACCAGCAGGTCGGTCGTGCCGGTCGCGCCAGCGAGAGCGCCGACGTGCTGCTGCTCCCGGGCGTCGAAGATCGAGACATCTGGCACTACTTCGCGACGGCCTCGATGCCGGATCGTGAACGGGCGGAGCGGGTGATCGGCGCGCTCGGCGATGCACCCATCTCGACACCGGCGCTCGAGGCGATGGTCGACATCCGCCGCACGCCGCTCGAACTGCTGCTCAAAGTGCTCGACGTCGACGGTGCGGTGCGGCGGGTGCAGGGCGGATGGGTCGCGACCGGTGAGCCGTGGACCTACGACGCCGAGCGCTACGAGCGCATCGCCGCCGAACGTCTCGCCGAGCAGCAGCACATGATCGAGTACGAGCAGACCGACGGATGCCGGATGGAGTTCCTGCAGCGTTCTCTCGACGACGACACGGCTGCGCCCTGCGGGAGGTGCGACAACTGCGCGGGCGGATGGTTCCCGCGCGAGATCGGGGAGTCTGCGAGCACGCAGGCTGCCCAGTCGCTCGACCGCGTCGGCATTCCGATCGAGCCTCGGCGTGCCTGGCCGACCGGCGCGGATCGGCTCGACGTGCCGGTGAAGGGCCGTATCCCCGCCGACGAGCAGGCGGGCGAGGGGCGTGCG
The DNA here is from genome assembly GCF_002979515.1 of Microbacterium sp. MYb54. Classification (GTDB taxonomy): domain Bacteria; phylum Actinomycetota; class Actinomycetes; order Actinomycetales; family Microbacteriaceae; genus Microbacterium. The sequence continues at coordinate 13,331 of NZ_PCPA01000011.1, forward strand.
CTGGCGCGCCTCACCGACCTGGGCTGGGGTGGGGCGCTGCGCGAGCTGTTCGCCGCCGGTGCGTCGGACGTGGTCGTGACGCCGCAGCTGCTCCAGGCCTGCATCAGGGTGCTCGCCGGATGGGGATGGGATGAGAGGCCGGTGGCCGTGGTGGCCATGCCCTCGCGTTCGCACCCGCTGCTGGTCGACTCCCTCGCGCGCGGCCTCGCCGACGTCGGGCGCCTGCCGTACCTCGGCGCGCTCGAACCGATCGGAGGCGGCCCGACGGGTCAGCCTGGCGGCAACAGTGTTTTCCGGCTCGCCGGGCTCTGGGATCGCTTCAGCGCTCAGCACCTCGACGTGCCACCGGGGCCGGTGCTTCTCGTCGACGACCTGGTCGACAGTCGGTGGACGATGACGGTCGCGGCCCGCGTGCTCCGTCAGGCCGGGGCGACCCAGGTCTTGCCCTTCGCCCTCGCGTTGCGCGGCTGACCGCGGGTCGCACTCGGCCCGAGGGCCTCAGTCCTCTGCGGGCGCGACGCGCGGCGGCCACGTGGTGGAGCCGAGTTCTCGCGAGATGTTTCGGGCGGTCTCGCGCAGGGCATTGAAGATCGCATCGGAGGCCGGTGTCTGCGAGGTCGGCATCACGACGGCGACCGCGGCGACGATGTCGTTCGACGCGTCGGCGATGGGGGCGGCGATCGAGGATTCACCGAGCACCGCTTCGTCGAACTCGCCGGCGGTTCCGCGCTCGGCGATCGCCGGGAGCTCGAGGGTGAGCCGGGCGGTGTCGATCACCGTGTCGCCGGTGAGACTGCGCAGTGGCTGCTCGAAGACGCGTTGCTGGAAGCCGAGATCGTAGGCGAGCAGCACCTTGCCCATCGCCGAGGCATGCGCGGGGATCGCGACGCCGGTCTCCAGCATCTGCTGACTGTCGTCCGGCCGCAGGTTGTGGTGGATCACGAGCACGTCCGTGAAGTGCGGGGCGCCCAGACGCACGGAGAGGTTGGTGCGGCGGGCGAGCTCCTGCGTCCACCGCATCGCCCTCGCGCGTACGTCGAGCGTGTCGAGGTACACGTTGCTCAGGCGCAGCAGGGTCGGGCCGAGCATGTAGCGCTGCCCCCCGCGTTCCTTCGCGACGAGTCCGTGCGAGCGCAGCGACTTCACGATCCCGTGCACGGTCGACGGCGGCAGGCTGAGCGCTGCGGCGAGGTCGGTGATGCCGAGGTGGCGTGCTCCCTGGAGCAGTTCGAGGATCTTCGCCGCGCGGTCGATCGACTGGATCACGGTGGCCTCTCTCCTTCCGGTTCGTCGTCGAGCCGGATCGTCATGCCGGGCTTCAGGATTGATCTTGACAACCCGGCAGGCTCCGAGCATATTCGACATTAACGAATTGCTTTCCGATTTTTGCGAAAATCACGAAGGATCAAAGGAGATCGAACGATGAAGAAGCTCATCAACGCCCCTGAGGACGTTCTCGTCGAATCGCTGAGGGGCGTGGCGCTCGCTCATCCCGAGCTCTCCGTCGACCTCGAGAACCACGTCATCACGCGTGCCACACCCAAGGCGCAGGGCAAGGTCGCGATCCTCTCCGGTGGCGGCTCCGGCCATGAGCCTCTGCACGGCGGCTTCGTCGGAACCGGGATGCTCGACGCCGCGGTCGCCGGCGAGGTCTTCACCTCCCCGACACCCGACCGCGTGCAGGTCGCCACGAAGGCCGTGGACCGCGGGGCCGGCGTGCTCCACATCGTCAAGAACTACACCGGCGACGTCCTGAACTTCGAGATGGCTGCCGAACTCGCCGCCATGGAGGGAATCGAGGTCGGCAGCATCACCGTAGACGACGATGTCGCCGTGCAGGACTCGCTCTACACAGCGGGACGCCGCGGCGTGGGCCTCACCGTTCTGCTCGAGAAGATCGTCGGCGCGGCCGCGGAGGAGGGACGCGACCTCGCCGCCGTCGTCGAACTCGCCAAGAAGGTGAATGGGCAGGGCCGCTCGATGGGCATGGCTCTCACCAGTTGCACAGTGCCGGCGGCGGGCAAGCCCACGTTCGACCTTCCGGACGACCAGATGGAGATCGGCATCGGCATCCACGGCGAACCGGGGCGTCACCGTGAACCCCTCGCTCCCGCCTCAGAGATCGCCAGGCAACTGGTCGAGCCGATCCTCGCCGACATCGATGCCGCAGGACCCGCGATCGTGATGCTGAACGGCATGGGGGCGACGCCGCTCATCGAGCTGTACCTCATGTACGGCGAGGTCGCGGCGATCCTGGAGAAGTCCGGAGTGCAGATCGCACGGAACCTGGTCGGCAACTACATCACCTCGCTCGACATGGCCGGGTGCTCGGTCACCCTGCTCAAGGCCGATGACGAGCTGTTGCGGTTGTGGGACGCCCCGGTGAACACGCCAGGTCTGCGGTGGGGCGCCTGATGGCCGCGGTCGACACCGTTGTCCTCGCCGACTGGGTGACTCGCTTCGGCACGGCCGTGACCGAGAAACGCGACTGGCTCACCGAACTCGACTCGGCCATCGGCGACGCCGACCATGGTGCGAACATGGCCCGGGGCATGAGCGCCGTCGGCGAGAAGCTCGCGGCCGGGACACCCGCCACGGTCGACGAGCTCCTGAAGACGGTCGGCATGACCCTGGTGAGCTCTGTCGGTGGAGCGAGCGGTCCTCTCTACGGCACGTTCTTCCTGCGGATGGGGATGGCAGCGGGCCCGGTGGCAGAGCTCGACGGCCCCGGTCTCGCCGCCGCACTGCGCGCCGGACTCGAGGGCATTGTGGCACGCGGCAAGGCGGAGGCCGGAGACAAGACGATGTTCGATGCGATGGCTCCTGCCGTGGACGCGATGGACACTGCGCTCGCCGGTGGTTCATCGGTCGCGGAGGCCGCCAGGGCCGCAGCGGACGCGGCTGCGGCCGGCCGCGACGCCACGCTGCCCCTGGTCGCCCGCAAGGGCAGAGCGAGCTATCTCGGGGAGCGAAGCGCCGGCCATCTCGATCCGGGAGCCGCGTCGACGGCCATCCTCTTCGACACGCTCGCTGCGACGATCGCGGACAGCGCCTGATGATCGGCATCGTCGCCGTCTCCCACAGCGCACGGCTCGGGGAGGCGGCGCTGGAACTCGCCCTGCAGATGGTCCAGGGCGGGGGAGCGCACGTCCTGGTCGCGGCCGGTGCCGGCGTCGACAGCGATGGCGCACCGATCCTCGGTACGGACGCAGTGGCCGTGGCAGCCGCGATCGATGAGCTCGCCGCAGACTGCGACGGCGTGCTGGTCCTCATGGATCTCGGGTCGGCCGTACTCAGCGCCGAGCTCGCGCTCGAGCTGCGCGCGAGCGACGTGCCTGTGCGACTGGCTCCTGCGCCGTTCGTCGAGGGATTGCTCTCTGCGGTGGTGTCTGCCGCGGCCGGTGGCTCGCTCGACACGGTGGCCGCGGAGGCCGTGGCTGCACTCGGGGCGAAGACCGGGGCGCTCGGCGTCGAGGAGGAGCACGCAGCGGAGGCGACTGTCGCCCCGGGGACGGACGGCGACGTGCTGGTCCGTCGGGTGCGCGTGCGCAATCCACTCGGGATCCATGCGCGCCCAGCCGCCCTGATCGCCAAGGCCTCGGCAGGAGCAGACGTACGCCTGCGTCGCCTTCCCGACGGCCCCGATGCGGCAGCGGCGAGCCTGACGCGTCTCCTCGTCCTCGGCGCACGGCAGGGCGACGATCTGGAGCTGACTGCACGTGGTGACGACGCGGCGGAGGCGCTGGATCGTCTGGTCGCGCTGTTCGACGACGGATTCGGTGAGGGGACGGAACCGGCGGAACCCGCGCACGACACCGCACCGACCGCGATCGCTTCCTCGGCTGAGGTGCCGGCCTCCCCAGCGAAAACCGACCTGGCGCACGCGGTCACGCCCGGTTCCGTCCTTCGCGGGCGCGGAGTGAGTTCCGGTCGGGTCGCCGCACCCGTCGTCCACCTCGCGCCGCCGCTTCCCGAGCCCGACCCGGCCGTGGTCATCCCCGAAGCCGATCGGGATTCCGAGGTCTCCGCGATCGAGTGGGCATCCGTCGCCGTCGCCGATCAGCTCCGTTCGCGCACCGCGCAGGCGACGGGGGAGACCAGAGCCATCCTCGATGCCTCTCGCCTCCTGGCGTCCGATCCCGAGCTCGTATCCGAGGCCACGGCGCTCGTGCGGGCGAAGGGGCGCAGCGCCGCCCGCGCGGTCTGGGAGACGGCCGTCGTTCATGAGAAGGCCCTCGCCGCGTTGGGGGGCCGAATGGCCGAGCGCATCGCGGACATCCGCGATGTGCGCGACCGGATCATCGCCGAGATCCTCGAGGTCGACATGCCGGGAGTTCCCGAGCGCGACGAGTCCTTCGTGCTGGTCGCCACCGATCTCGCTCCGGCAGACACCGCGCTGCTCGCCGGCGGCGCATGTGTCGCGCTCGTCACGGTGCAGGGCGGACCGACCTCGCACACGGCCATCATCGCGCGCTCTCTCGGTCTGCCTGCGGTGGTCGGTCTCGCCGAAGCCGGAGCGATCCCTTCGGGAGCGATGGTGCTCGTCGACGGTGACCGCGGCACTGTCGAGGTCGAGCCTGCGCAGTCCCGTGTCGACGAAGCACACGCGTCGGCCGTCGTCGTCGACTTCGATGGCATCGGCGCCCTTGCCGACGGGCACAGCGTCCCCCTCCTCGCGAACGTCGGGGGAGCGGCAGACGCGACGAGCGCGGCCGCTGCCCACTCGGAGGGCGTCGGGCTCTTCCGCACAGAGTTCTGCTTCCTCGACCGCACCGACGCTCCGAGCATCGACGAGCAGATCGCCGCGTATCGCGGTGTGCTCGCCGCGTTCCCCGGGCGCAAGGTCGTCGTGCGCACGCTCGATGCGGGCAGTGACAAACCGCTGCCGTTCGCCAACTCCGACAGCGAGGACAACCCCGCCCTCGGCGTGCGCGGGCTGCGTATCGCCAGACGTCGGCCGCAGCTCCTCGATGATCAGCTGACCGCTCTCGCGCGGGCGGCTGCCGAAGAGCACGCGCAGGTCGAGGTGATGGCGCCGATGGTCGCGACCGTCGACGAGGCAAGAGGCTTCGCCGAACGGTGTCGGGCGGCGGGGCTGGACAGGGTCGGCATCATGATCGAGACGCCGTCGGCCGCTCTGCTCGCCGCCGAGCTGTTCGAGGTCGTCGACTTCGTGAGCCTCGGCACCAACGACCTCGCCCAGTACACGATGGCGGCTGACCGGCTGCTCAGCGAGCTGGGCGACCTCAACGATCCGTGGCAGCCCGCGGTGCTGCGACTCATCGCGGCCGTCGGCGATGCGGGTCGCGCTGCAGGCAAGCCGGTGGGGGTGTGCGGCGAGGCGGGTGGCGACCCCGAGCTCGCACCGGTTCTGGTCGGACTGGGGGTGACATCGCTGTCGATGGCTCCGCGCTCGCTCGGGCGAGTGGCCGCGAAGCTGAGTGAGCTGTCGTCGGACGATTGCCGAAGAGCTGCTGCTGCGGCGATCGGAGCGTCCTCCGCCGGGGCCGCCAGAACGGCGGCGTCGGCAGCGCTAGCCCGCGCCTGAAGGGCATCCGGCACTCCTATATGCGTGCAATGACATGTGTCTCATTCCATTCTGATATCGACATGTGGGCTCCCGAAGAGCCCCGCGTGCTTCGCACCTATGCTCGTCGCAAGGGGGCTTCGAGTACGGCGCCACGATGAATCGGAGGGCACATGTCCACACAGCGGTCATTTTCGCGAGGCGCGCTCGGGCTGTTCGCCGCCGGTGTCCTCGTCGCCCTGTCCGGGTGCACTCCTGCACCCCAGACCACACCGAAGCCGACCCCGTCGCCGGAGAGTTCGGCGCCGGCTCCCTACGACGGCCCGGCGGTATTCGTCGGAGACGAGCTCGACTGGTTCCTGCCGGATGCCGAAGAGATCTCGGGTCTGCTCCCCGACGTCGGGGAGGTCGCCGCGCCGACCCCGTCGCTCATTCAGGTCTCAGACGGAGGCGGGCCCGATCCCGTGCCGGCGATCTGCGGCGCATTCGCCTATGAGCCGTCCCTGAGATCGATCGGTGCCCGCTCGGTCACCTGGGCAAGCTCCCTCCCTGACGGACGGGACGGGTGGCTGCACGTCCTCCAGTTCGCCGATGAGGCTACGGCGCAGGCCCTGATGGATCAGTACGTCGGTGCCGCGCAGCAGTGCGCCGAGTTCACCTACGGCGGTCCTTCGACGTTCGAGTCGACGGTGCGGGAATCCGATGACGGAGTGAGGGCTGTCGCCGGCTCACTGGTCATCGACAACGGCTTCGGCGGCGGGAACAGCCTCTACCGGGGCTACGCCGCGGTCGGAAACGTCGTCGTGGACTTCTGGCAGCCGTTCTCGGGAGATGCCGCTTTCGACAGTGAGCAGGCCGCGGAGTTCCTCCGCGACCAAGCGTCCGACGCCAGGAAGAAGCTGGTCGAGGAGCTGACGGCGAATCCGCCGGAGCAGCCCGAGACCCCACCTGCGGCAGACCCGGCTGCGGCGTGGAGTACGTGGGAGGTGACCGACCGCGGTGTCGGTCCGATCCTTCTCGGCTCCGAGCTCGAAGACGCCATCGCGGTGGTGCCGGGAGCGAAGGTGATCAGGCCGGAGTGGGACGGCGGGCAGACGCGACTCGTCAGTCCGGACGGGGCTGCCTCTCTGCTGCTCTGGACGGGCGACGGGGGCACCGTCGTCGCCGCCGTCTCGGTCGGCTTCGCCAACGTTTCGGATGAGCCCCGCGAAGACCCTGCTGCGCTGCCAGCTGCGGGTGATGTACGGATCGGCGACACGGTTGCCGAGGCCATGAGCGCTTTTCCTGGGGGGACGTCGGTCAGGATCGTGTCGTCCGGCGAGTACTTCTACGACTGGACGACCCGGGAGGGCGCGGTGATCCGATTCCGTGTCGACCGTGACGCGATGGACCCTGCGGCCGTGATCACCGGAATCCTGACGGAAGACGCCACGCTGCGCCAGATTCCCGATTTCGGCTGAGTCCTCTTCGTCGGGCGGCATACCTCGGGGCCTCGACCCATCGACTCTTCCGACTAACTGAACGATCGGTCGGTTAGTATGGGCGGATCGGATGACGCGACTGCGGCATCCGACCCGCTCGACGAGGAGGTCGACGATGACAGAAGCGACGACGCAGACGACGGAGTCGGTGCGCCCGAATCGCGCCATGATGGAGCGCGACCGCGCATCGGCCGCACTGGGCCTCGTCGTCGAACGCGACGATCCAGGCCATGCGGTCGTGTCTATGCGAGTGCGCGACGACATGACGAACGGCTTCCACATCACCCACGGCGGATTCGTGTTCGCCCTGGCCGACACTGCTTTCGCGATCGCGTGCAACGAGGACGACCGGGTCACGGTGGCTGCCGGAGCGGACATCTCCTTCCTCAAGTCGACCGTCTCCGGCCAAACGCTCACGGCGACGGCCATCCGACGCTCGCGCACCGGCCGCTCCGGCATCTACGACGTGACGGTCATCGATGAGCTCGGCGACCCCGTCGCCGAGTTCCGCGGGCGCTCCCGCACCACCAACCAGACCTTCTGATCCCCACTCCCGGAGTATCCCGTGTCGACGACGACCGCAACAGCCTCCCGTGTCCGCCCTCCCGCAGCATCCGAGCTCGATGCCGAAGAACGCATGAGCCGCGATGAGATCGCCGCTCTCCAGCTCGAACGGCTTCAGCAGACCGTGCGCCATGCGTACGCGAACGTTCCCCTCTACACGCGCAAACTCGATGACGCCGGTGTGCGTCCGGAAGACATCCGCACCCTCGAGGATGTGCAGCTGCTGCCGTTCACGACCAAGGAGGACCTGCGCGAGACCTACCCGTTCGGGATGTTCGCGGTGCCCATGTCCGACGTCGCCCGTATCCACGCGTCGAGCGGCACCACCGGCCGCCCGACGGTCGTCGGCTATACCAGGGGCGACCTCGAACGTTGGGGGTCGCTGGTGGCGCGATCGCTGCGCGCGAGCGGGATCCGCCCCGGCATGAAGGTGCACAACGCCTACGGCTACGGGCTGTTCACGGGCGGGCTCGGCGCGCACGCGGGTATCGAAGCGCTCGGAGCGACCGTCATCCCGATGTCCGGCGGCCAGACCGCACGCCAGGTACAGCTCATCCTCGACTTCGAGCCTGATGCGATCCTCTGCACACCGAGCTATCTGCTCACGATCGCCGACGCGATGGCGGCGCAGGGGGTCGACCCGCGCTCCACCTCATTGAAGGTCGCGGTGCTGGGTGCCGAGCCGTGGTCGAACGAGATGCGGCACGAGCTCGAACAGCGCCTCGGAATCGACGCCCTCGACATCTACGGACTCAGCGAGGTCATGGGACCTGGCGTGGGCAACGAATGCCTCGAGACGAAGGATGGACCACATCTGTGGGAGGACCACTTCCTGCCGGAGGTCATCGACGGCGAGAGCGGGGCGGTGCTTCCCGACGGCGAACTCGGCGAACTCGTCTTCACCTCCCTCACCAAAGAGGCGTTCCCCGTGATCCGCTATCGCACCCGCGACCTCACCCGGCTGCTTCCGGGGACCGCGCGCCCGGGCATGCGGCGGATGGAGAAGATCACCGGCCGCAACGACGACATGATCATCCTGCGCGGGGTGAACCTGTTCCCCACGCAGATCGAGGAGCTGGTCCTGGGGATCGAGCAACTGACTCCGCACTTCATCCTCGAACTGTCGAAGGACGCACGGATGGACACGCTGAAAGTGCGGATCGAACGCCACCCCGACCTGTCTGTCGAGACCTGCCTGAGTGCCGCGGAGGTGCTCGCGCAGCGCATCAAGATCTTCGTGGGATCGACGGTCGCCGTGCAGCTGGAGGAGCCGGGGACGCTGCCCCGGAGCGAGGGGAAGTACAAGCGCGTGTACGACCTGCGATGACGATGAGCGACCCCCGGGGCCACACCGCATTCGCCTCGCGGTCTGCGCTCCGGGCCGCGCGCGTCATCGGATGCGAGACTGTGGGGTGATGTCCGAGATGCAGAGCACACGACGAGGCCGCCCCGGTTACGACCAGCAGGGGATCCTCGGGGTCGCCGTCGCCGCCTTCAACGAGTACGGGTACGACGCCACATCCATCGGCATGCTCGCCGAGCGGCTCGGGCTGTCGAAGTCGGCCATCTACCATCACTTCGGTTCGAAAGACGAGATCCTCGACCTCGCGCTCGACGCGGCACTGAGCGGTCTGGAGGCCGTGGTGGAGGATCCGCTTCCCGAGTCGGGCGACAGGGCGGAGGCATCGAGCGCGGTCGACCGGCTCGAGCTCGTGCTGCGCGGCGCCGTCCGGGTGCTCGTGGAACAGTTGCCGGCCGTGACGCTGCTTCTGCGTGTGCGAGGTAACACCGACGTGGAGCGCAAGGCACTGATCCGCCGTCGGGCGTTCGACCGTCGGATCACCGCGCTGGTGTCGGAGGCGCAGAGCGAGGGTGCGCTGCGAGCCGACATCGACGCGAGCGTGGTCGCCCGTCTCGTGTTCGGGATGATCAACTCGATCGTCGAGTGGTACCGGCCAGGCGGGCGTGAGGGCGCTGGCCGTCTCGCCGACGATGTGGTCGCGATCGCTCTCGACGGGCTGCGCACGAACGACGAGGCCGGAGCCGCGGCCGTCTGACCGGGGCTCCAGCGCCCGCCGCTATGCCGCCGCCTGTTCCTTCGCGACCAGCGTGAGCACGTCGTATGTGGCCACGATGTCGTCATGCTGGTTCTTCAGCACGGCATCCCATCGCACCTCTCCGTATTCGTCGGTCTCTCGCGGAGTGATCTGCTTCGCGGTGAGCTCGACGCGGATGTCGTCGCCCGGGGAGACCGGAGTCACGAACCGCAGGTTCTCCAGCCCCGAGTTCGCGAGCACGGGCCCGGGCGCCGGGTCGACGAAGAGCCCCGCAGCCCACGACACCAGCAGGTATCCGTGCGCGACGCGTCCGGGGAAGAACGGGTTCGCGGAGGCTGCCGTCTCATCCATGTGCGCGTAGAAGGTGTCGCCGGTGAACGCCGCGAACGTCTCGATGTCGTCGAGCGTGACGGTGCGGGAGCCGCTGGCCACCTGATCGCCCACGTGGAGCTCGGCCAGCGACTTGCGGAAGGGATGCACGCCGCCGTTCTGCTCGTACGGACGCGAGGCCGCACCCTGATGCCAGACACCGGTGAGGGCGGTCATCATCTCCGGGGAACCCTGCACGGCTGTGCGCTGCATGTGGTGCAGCACCGCGCGGATGCCGCCGAGCTCCTCGCCTCCGCCCGCACGGCCGGGACCACCGTGCACGAGGTTCGGAAGCGGGGAGCCGTGCCCGGTCGAGCTGCGGGCGTCGTCGCGGTCGAGGAAGAGCACGCGGCCGTTGTACGCGGCCATGCCGGTGGCGAGGGCGACGGCGACCTCGGGGTCGTGCGTGGCCACGCTCGTCACGAGCGACCCTCCGCCCCGGGCGACGAGCGCACTCGCCTCGTCGAGCGTGCGATAGCCGACGATGCTCGACACCGGGCCGAATGCCTCGATCTCGTTCACGGCCGCGCTCTCCGCGTCGTCGAAGCGCAGCAGCATCGGCGCCACGAACGCGCCATCGGGGGCGGGCCCTTCGCTGCCGTCGCTGTGACGCACGGTCGGGGCATCCGTCGTGCCGATCACGAGCTCTCCGCCGCCGGCCTGCAGGCGGTCGACCTGGCGCAGCACCTCTCCGCGCTGCGCGATCGAGGCGAGCGGGCCCATCGTGACGCCTTCGGCGCGTGGGTCGCCGAGGACCACGCGCGTCGACAGTCGCTCGCGGACCGCGGTGATGACGTCGTCGATGGCATCCGTCGGCACGATCGCCCGACGGATGGCCGTGCACTTCTGACCGGCCTTGGTCGTCATCTCGGCGACGAGCTGCTTGACGTACGCGTCGAACTCGGGTGTGCCGGCCACGGCATCCGTCCCGAGAACCGAGGCGTTGATGGAGTCGGTCTCGCTCGTGAAGCGCACGCCTCCCGTCTGCACCGAGTCATGAGAGCGCAGGTGCTCGGCGGTGGACGCCGAACCGGTGAAGGCGACGAGGTCTCCGAGCCGCAGCTCGTCGAAGAGCCCGGGCACACTGCCGGAGACGAGCTGCAGCGAGCCGTCGGGGAGGAGGCCTGATTCGACCATCACGCGCACCATGGCCTCGGCGAGATATCCGGTCGGGGTGGCGGGCTTGACCACGGTCGGCACGCCGGCGAGGAACGCGGGGGCGAACTTCTCGAGCGACCCCCACACCGGGAAGTTGAAGGCGTTGATCTGCACCGCGACGCCGCGGAGCCGGGTGTAGATGTGGCGGCCGAGGAAGGAGCCGTCCTTGGAGAGGTTCTCGACGCCTCCGTCGACGTACACCTTCGCGTTGGGCAGCTCGCGCCGGCCCTTGCTGGAGTATGCGAACAGCACGCCGATCCCGCCGTCGATGTCCACCCAGGAGTCCTGTGCGGTGGCGCCGGTGCGGCTGGAGAGCTCGTACAGCTCGGCCTTGCGCGCGGTGAGGGCGAGGGCGAGCTGCTTGAGCCGGACAGCGCGCTGATGGAAGGTGAGCTCTCCCAGCGATGCCTGACCGACGGTGCGGGCGTGATCCAGCGCGGCGCCCAGGTCGAGCCCGTCGGTCGAGACGCGGGCCACGACCTCGCCCGTCGATGCATCGCGGACGTCGGTGGCCGGCGCGTCGGACGACGGCGTCCACCACGCTCCCTCGACGTAGCTGGGGAGGATCTCGGTCATCTGCGTTCCTTTCACGAGTGTTCCTTTCATGAGGGTTCCCTTCATGAGGCGTCCCATTCGTAGAAACCGCGTCCGCTCTTGCGGCCGAGGTCGCCCTCGGCGACGAGGCGGCGCAGCAGGGCCGGAGGTTCGAAGCGTGCGCCCAGATGGGCAGCAAGGTACTCGGCGATGCCGAGCCGCACGTCGAGCCCGACGATGTCGGTGAGCCGGAGCGGGCCGACCGGGTGCTTGTATCCGAGCGTCATCGCGGCGTCGATGTCTTCGGCGGAGGCGACGCCCTCCTCGAGCATGCGGATCGCCTCGAGCCCGATCGCGACACCGAGGCGCGACGACGCGAATCCGGGGGCGTCTGCCACGACGATCGGTGTCTTGCCCAGCGCCGAGACCCATCCGCGCGCGGAGTCGACGAGCGAGGGAGCAGTGCTCGCACCCCGCACGATCTCGACGAGCGTGGAGGCGGGCACGGGGTTGAAGAAGTGCATGCCGACGAAGCGCGACGGATCGTCGAGCACCGCGGCCAGCTCATCGATCGAGATGGAGGAGGTGTTCGAGGCGATCGCTGCCTCAGGGGCGATGTGCTCTTCCACGCGTCGGAGCGCATCTACCTTGAGGGCGAGGTCCTCCGGCACGGCCTCGACCACGAGCGCGCACGGGGCGAACAGTGCGGCATCCGTGCCCGTGGTGAGGCGTTCCCGATACTCCTCGACGGATTCGAGCGCCGTGCCTCGGGCGATCGAGGCATCGACCGATTCGAGCACGCGGGCGGCCGCCGCATCTGCCGCGTCGGTGTCGCGTTCGACGACGGCGACCCGGGCTCCTGCGAGCAGGAAGGCGTGTGCGATGCCGGCGCCCATGCGTCCACCGCCGAGCACCCCGACCTGTCCGGGGGCGTGGAAACTGCTCTCGGTCATCGGTCTCTCCGCTCCAGGAAGTCGGTCATCCGCCGGAACTTCTCCGGGCTCTCGAACAGCTCGGCCTGAGCTTCCAGATCGACGGCGGGGTGGCGATCGCGAGGTGCGCGGAACACGCGCTTGGTGGCGATGGTGGCTGCTCGGTCGTTTCGGGCGATGCGATCGACGATGGCGTGCGCGGCCGGCAGCAGCTCGGCGACGTCGTGGATCGCCGATACGAGCCCGATGCGCAGCGCTTCATCGGCCTTCACGGTGCGACCGGTGAGCAGCAGCTCGATCGCCCTGGCGTCGCCGATGATCTCCTTCAGGCGCCATCCGGCCCCGGCCGCGGCGAGGATGCCCAGCCCGGTCTCGGGGTTGCCGATGGCGAGCGTCGGCGTGGCGATGCGGATGTCCGCGGAGTAGGCGAGTTCGGCTCCTCCGCCGAGGGCATAGCCGTCGATCGCGGCGATGACCGGCATCGGCAACTCGGCCAGTCGGATGAACGCATGGGCGTTGATCCCACGCAGCGCGTCGGCGGCACGTCGCTCGCGCAGCTCGGCGATGTCGGCGCCCGCCGCGAAGACGCCGTCGGCGCCGGTGAGGATCAGTGGGCGCGGTATGGCCTCGAGCTCGGCGCACAGCACGTGCAGCGCATCGATCGTGGCCTGGTCGATCGCGTTGCGCTTGTGCGGACGATTGAGCGTCGCGACCACGCGGTCGTCGTGTCTTTCGATGAGGAGGGGCTCGTCGCCGAGGAGTCTTTCGGACATCACACCTTCTCCACGATCAGGGCCGCGCCCTGTCCGACGCCGACGCACATGGTGGCGAGGCCGTATCGAGAACCCTCGCGCTCCATGCGTCCGAGGAGAGTGACCAGCAGACGGGAACCGGAGGAGCCGAGCGGGTGGCCGAGGGCGATGGCTCCGCCGTCGGCGTTCACGCGCGACTCGTCGAGGTCGAGTCTTCTGATGCAGGCGATGGACTGCGTGGCGAACGCCTCGTTGAGCTCGATCGAGCCGATGTCATCGATGGAGAGCCCGGCCCGACGCAGCGCTTTCTGCGTCGCTGGAACCGGGCCGAGGCCCATGACCTCGGGAGCCAGGCCCGCACTGGTACCAGCCACGATGCGTGCCCGCGGCACCAGCCCGTAGCGCTCGACCGCTTCCGCGCTCGCCACGATGATCGCGGAGGCGCCGTCGTTGAGTGCACTGGAGTTGCCTGCCGTGACGACCTGACCGCCGGCCACGACGGGCCGCAGTCGTGCGAGGCCTTCGAGAGTCGTCTCCGGCCGCGGGCCCTCATCGATGAGGACCTCGCCGCCTGGGTTGACGGTTGTATTGACGGGGACGCCGACGATCTCCGCATCGAAGCGCCCACCGGCGATCGCCGACGCGGCGCGCTGCTGTGATCTCACGGCGAACGCATCCGCCTCGTCACGGCTGATGCCGTCGATGCGGGCGACCTCCTCCGCCGTCTCCGGCATCGTGAACGTCGCCTTCTCGCGCGCCGAAAGGCGCGGGTTCGGGAATCGCCAGCCGATCGAGGTGTCGAACGCGGCGCCGGGCTTCGCCCAGGCCTTCTCAGGTTTGGCCTGCACCCAGGGGGCGCGCGTCATCGACTCCACCCCTCCGGCGATGATGATGTCGGCGTCACCGGCGCGGATCGCCTGCGCCGCCATCGTGACGGCAGACATCCCCGATGCGCACAGCCGATTGACCGTGATGCCCGGGACGCTGTCGGGCAGGCCCGCGAGCAGTACGGCCATCCTGGCGACGTTGCGATTGTCCTCGCCGGCCTGGTTGGCCGCGCCCAGGATGACCTCGTCGATCTCCGCCTGCAGCGGATCGATTCCCGCACGCCGCACGGCTTCGCGAACGACGATCGATGCGAGGTCATCCGGGCGCACGGAGGCGAGGGCGCCGCCATAGCGTCCGACCGGGGTGCGTACGCCTCCGACGAGGTAAGCCTCGGTCATGCGGAACTCCTGACTGCATCGTCTCGACGGTTTCCCGTTGTCCGGACGATCGATCCCGAATTACTGACCGATCGTCCGGTAATTATGTCACAGACGTGGGTGTGGCTGCGATCCCGGGGCGCTGATCTATTCCTCACGTGAGCAGGTCGACGCCCTTCGTCTCCTTGACGAGGGAGACCCCGATGAGTGAGATCACGGCGGCCACGGCGATGTAGACGCCGATCGTCCAGGCCGCGTGGAACTGATTCATCAGGGCCTCGGCGATCATCGGCGCGAACGCTCCGCCGAGGATCGCGCCGAGGGCGTATCCGATCGAGACACCCGAATAACGCACGTTCGCGGGGAACATCTCCGCGTAGAGGGCAGCCTGGGGGCCGTAGGAGAGCCCGAGCGCGAACGTCATCACGAACAGTGCCACGAAGTACCAGAGGATGTTCGCGGTGTCGATCAGGAACCACATCGGCACCGCCCAGAGCGCGAGCGCGACGTAGCCGATCTGGAACGTGCGGATGCGGCCGAGTCGATCGGAGAGATGTCCGCCCCAGAGGGTGAAGATGAGCCAGCCGAACGAGGCGAGTGTCGTCGCCAGCAGCACCGGCGGACGCTCCATGCCCAGCGTCGTGACGGCGTAGGTCGCGAAGAACGCGATGAGCAGGTATCCCGCCGCGTTGTTCGCGATGAAGATGATGGCGGTCAGGACGACCTGCTTGGTGTTCTGGCGGAACAGGCGGGTCAGTGGCGCGGAGGCCTCTTTGCGACGGCGGCGCAGATCCTCGAAGACCGGGCTCTCGTCGACGGCACGGCGGATCACGTAGCCGACTGCGATGAGCACGATCGAGAACAGGAACGGGATGCGCCAGCCCCACTCGAGGAAGGCCTCAGGCGACATCGAGCTGGTGAGCACCCACAGTGTCGATGTGGCGAGGATCATGCCGACGGGGACGCCGATCTGCGGGAACGCCCCGAAGAGTCCTCGTCGGTTGCTCGGTGCATGCTCGACCGCCATCAGCGCGGCTCCGCCCCACTCTCCGCCGGCGGAGAACCCCTGCACGATGCGGAGCAGGATGAGGAGGATGGGCGCCGCGACGCCGATCGCCGCATACGTCGGCAGGAGGCCGATCAGCGACGTGGACAGCCCCATCATGATGAGCGTGAGAACGAGCATCTTCTTGCGCCCGAGCTTGTCGCCGAGATGCCCGGCGACGATCGCGCCGAGTGGGCGGAAGAGGAAGGAGATGCCGATCGTCGCGAACGACAGCACCTGGGCGAAGCCCGGACTCTCTTCGGCGATCGGGGCCAGGAACAGCGGTGCGAGCACCAATCCTGCAGCCTGGGCGTAGATGAAGAAGTCGTACCACTCGATCGAGGTGCCGACGAGGGTGCCGGCGAGCACGCGCCGTTCTTCGGCGGGCATCCGTGCGGTCGGGGTGCGGTCAGAGACTGCTGACGTCATTGCGAACTCCGTTGTTCTGCGATACCGAGGGGGAGAGGGCGGTGAAGCGCTCCGGGTCATTCATGACCGAATGGTCGGTCAGTAATTGCCGAGCGTAGCGCATAGGCATCCTCGGAATCGAGAACTCCGGACTTCCGGTCAGACCCTCCCGAACGCACGCAGCGGATGCTCGATGAGCTCGGTCACCCGCCTCAGGAAGCCCGCGGCGTAGCCGCCGTCGCACACCCGGTGGTCGAACGCGAGCGAGAGCTGGACTATCCGGCGCGCCACGATCGCGCCCTCCGCGACCCATGGGCGCTCGATGATCCGGCCGATGCCGAGGATCGCCACATCGGGGTGGTTGATGATCGCGGCTGAGCCGTCGACGCCGAGGCCCCCGTAGTTGTTGAGCGTGAACGTCGATCCCCGCAGGCGCTCCGGCGGCATCGTCCCGGAGCGGGCCGTGGTGGTGAGCTCGCGCAGCGCCGTGTCGAGCTGCGCGACGGTGAGCGCGTGTGCGCGGGGGACCACCGGAACCAGGAGCCCGCGTTCGGTGTCTGCCGCGACCCCGAGGTTCACGCCCTCGAAGGAGATGATCTCGTCTCCGCTCTCGCTCAGGCGCGAGGCCAGAATGGGGTAGTCCTCGAGGGCCAGGAGCACGAAGCGGGCGAGGAGCGCGGTCACCGACGGTGCCTTCTCTCCCTCCGGAGCCATCTGCGAACGCAGATCCCACAGCGCGGTGGCGTCGACGTCGACCCAGACGGTCGCTTCGGGGATCTCGGATCGGCTGCGGGTGAGCTTGGCGCTGACGGCTCTGCGCAGCGGCGACATCCGTTCGCGCGCGAGCACGGCGAGGCCGTCGACCGTCTCGCCGGATCGGGCTTCCTGTGCATCGTGGTGGGCGCTGACGCCGTCGACGGCGTTCTCGACGGCGGCTTGGAGAACGTCGGCGCGGGTGATGGCACCGTCGGCGCCGGTCGCGGTGATCGCGTGCACGTCGAGGCCGAGATCCCGAGCGAGTCGACGAACGAGCGGGGAGCGGACAGCCACGGGGCGGCGGTCGGACGATCCCGGCGACGGAGGAGTCGCGGAGGTGCTCGGGGTGGAACGGATCGCTGTCGGCGCGGGCACCGGCGGCGTCGCGGACACCCGAGGCGCGGTCACCGAGGCTGCGGCCGGGCGGCGTCGCCCCTTCGACGTGCGTGCGGCGGTGCCGTAGCCGATGAGGACGTTCCCCGAGCCGGCGCGCTCCTCTTCGCGGTACGCCTCGTGCTCAGGCTGAACCGGTGCGGTGCTGGGCGGCGCCGTCGAGGTCAGGGAGTCCGCCACTTCCAGCACCGGAGCGCCGACGTCGATCGTGTCGCCGGCGGTGCCGTGCAATGCGGTGACGATGCCGGCGAACGGCGACGGTAGCTCGACGATGCTCTTCGCGGTCTCGACTTCGGCGATCGGCTGATCGGTGGTGATGGTGTCGCCCACGGCCACGAGCCACTGCACGAGTCCTGCCTCGGTCAGTCCCTCGCCGAGGTCGGGCAGGAGGAACACCTGTGCGCCGGCATGCGGCTTCAGGGGAGTGCTCATACGTCGTCCTCCCAGTGCAGCGTGTCGATCGCGTCGAGCACGCGGTCGACGTCGGGCAGATACCAGTGCTCGAGTTTCGGGGGCGCGTACGGGGTGTCGAAGCCGGTCACCCGTCGCACAGGGGCGGCGAGGTACTCGAAGCAGCGCTCGAACACCCGTGCCTGGATCTCGGACGCGACGCTCACATATCCCGGGGCTTCGGCGATGACGACGGCGCGGCCGGTCGACTTCACGGCGGCCGTCACGGTCGCGTCGTCGAATGGCGAGAGCGAACGTACGTCGACGACCTGCACGCTGCGTCCCTCCGCGGCGGCCACCTCTGCGACCTCCAACGCGAGCGGCACCGAGGCGCCATAGGCGAGGAGTGTCACGTCCGTGCCCTCGCGGGCGATGCGGGCCGTTCCGAGCTCGGCGGTGATCGAGGTGTCGACCTCGCCCTTGGCCCAGTACAGCTTCTTCGGTTCGAGGAAGATCACCGGATCGGGGGAGGCGATCGCCGCACGCAGCAGCGAGTAAGCATCCTGCGGGGTGGACGGGCTGACGACCGTGAGGCCGGGCGTGTGCGCGTAGTAGGCCTCGGATGAGTCGCAGTGGTGCTCGACGCCGCCGATGCCGCCACCGAACGGGATGCGGATCACCAGCGGCATCCGCATACCTCCGCGGGTGCGGTTGCCGAGCTTCGCGACATGGCTGACGACCTGCTCGAAGGCGGGGAGCGCGAATGCGTCGAACTGCATCTCGACCACGGGGCGCAGACCGTTCATGGCCATGCCGACGGCCGTGCCGACGATGCCGGACTCCGCAAGCGGGGTGTCGAAGCAGCGCTCTTCGCCGAAGCGTGCGGTGAGACCGTCGGTGATGCGGAAGACGCCGCCCAGCGCGCCCACGTCCTCGCCGAAGACCACCACGTCAGGATCGGACTCGATGGCATCGGCCAGCGCTCTGTTCAACGCGGCGGCCATGGTCATGGTCGTCTTCGTGTCGACGGCACTCTCGGTTCGCATGTCGTCCTGTGCGATCGTCATCGCTGGCCTCCGTTCGGCGTGGTTCCGGCATCGGCGAGATGCGACCTGTCGATCTCGTCTCGCAGCAGGTGCCATTGCTCATCGAGCTGGGGGGATCGGGTCGCCGTCACGAAGCGGAACAGGTCTTCGGGATCGAGGTCTGCGTCGGTGTTCAGAGCGGCGCGCATCGCTGTCGCGATCTCCTCCGCTCCGGCGGCGAAGCGCTCTTCGGCGTCGGCATCGAGCGCGCCGGTGGAGGTGAGGTATGTGCGCAGGCGCTGCAGCGGGTCGCGCGCGATCCAGGACTGCACCTCCTCGCGCTCGCGGTAGCGGGTGTCGTCGTCGGCGTTGGTGTGCGCCTGCATCCGATAGGTGTGCGCCTCGATGAGGCTCGGTCCGCCGCCGGCGCGGGCACGGGATACGGCCTCGCCGAGCACTGTCAGGACGGCGGCGACGTCGTTGCCGTCGACGCGCTGTCCGGGCATTCCGTAGCCGATGGCCTTGTGGGCGAGCGAGGGCGCCGCCGTCTGGCGGCAGAGAGGGACGGAGATCGCGAACTCGTTGTTCTGCACGAAGAAGACGACCGGCACGTGGAAGACCGCGGCGAAGTTCATGGCTTCGTGGAAGTCGCCCTCGCTGGTGGCGCCATCACCGCAGAGTGCGAGCACCACGGTGTCCTCGCCGCGGTGCTTGGCCGCCTGGGCGAAGCCGACCGCATGCAGCAGTTGGGTGGCGAGTGGGGTCGCCTGCGGTGCGACGCGGTGCGCACGGACGTCGTAACCCGAATGCCAGTCGCCCTTGAGGAGCACCATCGCGTCAGCGGGCTCCACTCCTCGAGCTATCACGGCGACCGAGTCACGGTAGGTCGGGAACAGCCAGTCCGCGGCTTCGAGCACCATCGCGGCGCCGACCTGACATGCTTCCTGCCCGTGCGATGACGGGTAGACGGCGAGGCGGCCCTGGCGCACGAGGGCTCCGGCCTGATCGTTGATCCGCCGGCCTTCGACCAGACCGCGGTAGGCGGCCAGCAGCGTGTCGGGATCCGGGAGCACGTACTGCTCGTCCGTGACCGGGGCTCCGGTTTCGTCGATCAGTTGCACCGCGGTGTCTCGCGGGAGCAGGTCGGTGTGCAGCATGCGTTCGCCCTCCTTGCCGAACTCGATGAGGACAGCATGCCTCGGACGCGACATTCATCCAAGATCTTTCGTTGGATCCTGGATGAAAGTGCGGCTAGTGGTGCATTCTTGATCGAAGTGTCAGAAATTCTGCACCGATGGAGGGGGCTCATGGTCGCGCTGGATGAGACGGATCACGCGATCCTCGAAGAGCTGCGCCGCGATGCGCGGGCGTCTATGACGGCGATCGCCGATGCCGTGCATATCTCCCGTGCCGGCGCGCACGCGAGGATCAAACGACTCACCGATGCCGGCGTCATCACCGGCTACGGCGTGCGCACAGACCCGGTTCTCCTGGGGCACCACGCCAGCGCCTATGTGACCCTCGCCATCGAGCAGGCGACCTGGCAGTCAGTGAGCGAACGGCTTCGAGCGATTCCCGAGATCGAGCACATGGCCCTGGTCGGGGGAGACTTCGACGTGATCCTGCTGGTGCGGGCGAACGATGCCCGCGATCTGCGTCGCATCGTGTTGGAGGACATCCAGGCGATCCCGTCGATCCGCTCGACCAGAACGACCCTGATCTTCGAGGACTACCCGCGGAACTGAGCCGGTGCGTCGCCAGCTGCCTGAGCTCTCGGTCAACCCGCGTTGGCGAGCAGAGACGATACGAGGACGATCCCGATGCACAGGATTCCGAACGCCGTCGCGAGCACCGTCAGGGCGAGCAGCATCCCGCCGCCGGGTGGGTCCTGCGGCGTCGTCGGGCCGGCGGGCATCGCACCAGGCAACGTCGAATGCAGCCACGCGGTCATCCGCAGCTGACGTCGCCGTGCGGCCGACCAGAGCGCGCAGGCCGCGACGAGGCCTACTGCTCCAGGGACGAACCCCCAAGCCGCGAATGCCGAGGGCAGCATCAGAGGGAAGATCCGCAGCGACACGAGGGAGCCGATCGCGATCGCGAGAGCCGTGCGGCGCCACGCGAGCTCGGTGCGCTCGGGCTGCAGACCCGGATCGAACGGCCCCTGAACGCTCGGCCCCTGACCCGTCACCGCCAGAGCACCCCGGCCACGACGAGCAGACCGACGACGGTGACGACGACGGCGAGCACGACCGCAGAGAACGCGCCGGGCAGCGGACGCGACTGGCGCAATGCACGTTCGGCGCGCATCCATTCCCACCAGGCGAGCGGTGCGACGGCAGTGCCGGTGATGATCAGCAGCAGCGAGGCGGCGAGGCGGAATCCGGCGTGCAGGTCGAGTCCGAGCACCTCCAGGGCGACGCCACCGGCGATCAGCGCGAGCCCGGTGCGCGTCCAGGCGAGAAACGTCCGCTCGTTCGCGAGGGAGAAACGCGGATCGGGTTCCTCTCCGATGGCGTACACCGAGGCAGGGAAACGTCGCATCGCCTCATCGTAGCGGCGCCGTGTTCTCGGCGAGTCAACGGGCGAGATGGGTCATACGTCAGTCGATCGTGAGCTCGAACCCGTCGGGTGTGGCAGCGACCGAAACCTGCGACAGGTCGGTGACCAGAACGGTGGGGTGGTGCGCTGCCGCGTGCTTCCCGACGCCGATGACGCGCATGCCCGCGGCGAGACCCGCCTGGATGCCGGCACCGGAGTCTTCGAACACGACGCAGTCCGCCGGATCGATCCCCAGGATCTCTGCCGCACGGAGGAAGCCTTCGGGGTCGGGCTTGGACGCGGAGACGTCTTCCGCTGTGACCTTCCGTTCGGGGACGCTGAGCCCCGCCGCGCGCATTCGTGCGGTCATCAGGGCGACGTTTGCGGAGGTGACGATCGCGTGCGGGAACGGGTGCAGAGCATCGAGCAGCGCGCGTGCTCCGGGGATCTCGATCACGCCGTCGACGTCGCCCGCCTCATTCGCGAGCATGATGTCGTTCTCGTGGAGATTGATCGCGTGATCGCGCTCGGGAAGCATGATCGCCATGCTCTGATGCCCCTGTCGGCCGTGCACGGTGCGCAGCACGGTCTCGGGATCGATGCCATGCGGTTCGGCCCATGCGAGCCACAGCCTTTCCACGACGGCGGTCGAGTCGACGAGGGTGCCGTCCATGTCGAGGAGGGCGGCGCGGGCGGCGATGGTCTGGGTCACCCGTCCAGGCTACCGCCGACGAAGGGCGACATCGGGGGAGCCCCGCACGCGACCCGCGGGGCTGAGCCGCCACGGCGACCGGGCTGCTTGGCTTCTAGGATGTGGACCGGGAAGGACGAGGATGAACGCACTCGCGAGCAGGGTCATGCAGGTGCTGCGGCAGGTGCGGGGTCCGGAGACAGCAGAAGCCGTCTTCGAGGCGACCGCGCTGATCGTCGGCGCCGGCTTCTTCGTCGCGGGCTTCGTCATCGGTCTCCCGGTGTTCTGGGGACACGATCTGGCGATCAGCGGCAGCGGTTCGATCGGCGTCTTCGCCGCGTGGGGTGGTGCGGCTACCGCGATCATCGCCTTCACCCTCGGTCGTCTCGCCGTCCGCCCGGAGAAGCAGGATCCGGATGCCGCACGAGACGGGTTCAGCGTCCCCGGCGACCGGCTCCGGTGGTACGACCTCACCGCGATCGCGTTCGCCCATGCGGCGATCGCGTGCCTCGGCTGGCTCGGCATCGCGGCGCTCCTCGAGCGGAGCTTCACCGACGCCCCGGTGTTCCCGTTCCCCGGCGCGATTCTCGTGGCCGTCGCCTTCGCGCTGACCGGCTACGTCTCGTTCCTCAGCGCCGTGGCGCTGACGCCGATGGTGCTGTCGCTCGTGCTCGCGGTGTTCCTCGTGGTCGGGGCGTTCGCCAGCATGCTCGCCTCCAGCGACGTGCACTGGTGGCGCGACAACCTTTCCGCGTTGGGGATGAGCACCAACAGCTCCTCCGTCGCATTCAACGTGACGCTGGTCATCGCCGGCGTCATGATCACGACGATCTCCCGCTATGCGACTGCGGGCCTTCCCGCGGAGAGCCCCGAAGACCGTCGTGGGCGGTTCATGGTGCGCGGCGGACTGATCCTGATGGGGATCTTCCTCGCGTGCGTCGGACTCTTCCCCGTGGACGAGTTCTTCCTCCTGCACAACACCGTCGCGACCGGCATGACCGTGGTGTTCGGGATCGTCGTGGTCGGGCTGCCGTGGTTCCTGCCGACCATCCCTCGCGTGTTCGTCGCCTTCGGGTGGGTGTACGTGCTGGTCATCATCCTGCTCGCGGCGTTCTTCGCCGTCGGGTACTACAACCTCACCGCGGTCGAGCTGATCGCCGCCGTGCTGATCTTCAGCTGGATCATCGTGTTCCTGCGCACAGCGGGGTCGGTCACCGCGCCGGCGGTGACGGCCAGTGCTTCCGCGGAGGCGAACTAGTCCCAGATCGGGTCGTCGGGGTCGGGGGAGTCCGTGCCGTCGGCGTCGGTCATGATGCGCGCTTCGGCGATCCACGACGACAGAGAACCGTCGTGGAGCATGTGAGGTCGCGGTGAGCCGAGAAGGTCAGGGTTCGCCACGATGTCCAGCGGCTCATCGCTCGCGAAGATGACGACGTTGCCGAGCGGTCCTTCATCGTCTTCCGGTTCTGCGTCGAGGACGACGGCGACGTGGTCGAACACGGAGCTCAGGGTGGCCGCCTGTCGCCGTGAGTACTCGAACGGGTGCCCGTCGAGCAGGTTCACTGCCACGACTCCACCTGCTGCGGAGCGCGCGGCGACGCGGCGGTAGAACTCCTGGCTGGCCACACGATGCCGGATGACCGCGGCATCCCACAGGTCGACGACGGTGAAGCGCGCATCCACCCAATCGGTGTCGACCGCGGTGCTGCCGGACGCGGTGCCACCAGACGCTGCGGCGCCGAGCGCGGGGAAAGGGGGTGACGGCACCGACGATCGCTTCTCATCCGGAAGATCCGCGTCTGCGACCGCTCGCGCATCGCCGAAGATGACCCGCAGATCAGCGCCGGGGGGCAGGGGCAGGGCGGCGATCACTGCTGCATAGAGAGCGGGCTCGAACTCGACCGCGAGTTGAGGGGAGCCAGCACGCGTGGCCTCGACGTAGCGTGCCAGTGTGAGCGCTCCGGCCCCCAGATGCACGGTGAAAAGCGGTGTACCGGGCCTAGCTGCGGCATCCATTGCTCTGGCGATGTGCTGCGTGTAGGCGTATTCGAGTTCGGTGGGATCGGTCATCGAGACGACGGACTGCGCAATCCCGTCGACGCTGAGCTCGTAGCGCCCGGCTCGCCTTCTCGATTCCACCAGCTTCGCCTTGCGATTGTCGAGCATGAGCGAGAACACCCGGCGTTTCCTTGGCACCCGTCGATCTTAGGTCGGGTGAACTCGGTCGGAGACCGCCCTGCCCTGCAACGGAGGGGCATCCAGAAGGCCTCGCCTTCACGTGCGGCCATGGCGTCGCCCGCGCGCGGCTACCCTGGAAGCAACATGGCACATCTTCTCGGGGCCGAAAGCCTCCACCTCGAATATCCGACCAGGGTCGTCTTCGACTCCGTGACCCTCGGCATCGAGGAGGGCGATCGCATCGGCATCGTCGGCCGCAACGGCGACGGCAAGTCGAGTCTCCTCGGGATGCTGGCCGGCATCAAGGAACCGAACTCCGGACGCGTCACGGTGCGCGGCGGCACCCGCATCGGCGTGCTCGATCAGGCGGACAACCTGCCGGACGACCTCACGATCAGCGCCGCGGTCGTCGGCGACACCCCGGAGTACGAGTGGGCGGGCGATGCGCGCGTCCGCGACGTGATCGACGGGCTCCTCACCGACCTGCCGTGGGATGCGGAGATCGGTTCCCTCAGCGGTGGCCAGCGGCGCCGGGTCTCGCTCGCGAAGCTGCTCACCGGCGACTGGGACGTCATCGCTCTCGACGAGCCGACCAACCACCTCGACGTCGAGGCGATCACCTGGCTCGCCGGGCACCTCAAGAAGCGCTGGTCCGGGAACTCCGGAGCGCTCCTGGTCGTGACGCACGACCGGTGGTTCCTCGACGAGATCTGCACCGAGACGTGGGAGGTGCACGACCGCATCGTCGAGCCCTTCGAGGGCGGCTACGCCGCGTACATCCTGCAGCGCGTCGAGCGTGACCGGATGGCCTCGGCGACCGAGGCGAAGCGTCAGAACCTCGCCAAGAAGGAGCTCGCCTGGCTCCGGCGCGGCGCCCCTGCCCGCACGGCGAAGCCGAAGTTCCGCATCGACGCGGCCAACGAGCTCATCGCCGACGTGCCCGAGATCCGCGACAAGGTGTCGCTGCAGTCGCTCGCCGTCTCGCGCCTCGGCAAAGACGTCGTAGATCTGCTCGACGTCGGCGTGACCTACCCGACCGCGGACGGCGGCGAGAAGGTCGTGCTGCGCGACATCGAGTGGCGCATCGCACCGGGGGAGCGCACCGGCATCCTCGGTGTGAACGGTGCCGGCAAGTCGACGTTGCTCGGACTCATCTCCGGCACCGTCGAACCGACCGTCGGTCGCGTCAAGCGCGGGTCGACCGTGAAGGTGAAGACGCTGACCCAACGGCTCGACGAGCTCACGCAGCACTGGAAAGACCCGGTGCGCGTGATCATCTCGGGCCTTCGCACCTCCTACTCGATGGGTGCGGGTTCCAAGGCGCAGGACCTCACGCCGGGACAGCTTCTCGAACGGCTCGGGTTCGACTCCGCCCAGCTCTCCACTCCGGTCAAGGACCTCTCCGGTGGTCAGCAGCGCCGTCTCCAGCTGCTCCTCGTGCTTCTCGACCAGCCCAACGTGCTGATCCTCGACGAGCCGACCAACGACCTCGACACCGACATGCTCGCCGCGATCGAAGACCTGCTCGATTCCTGGTCGGGCACGCTTCTCGTGGTCAGTCACGACCGGTACTTCCTGGAGCGCGTCACCGACCAGCAGTACGCGGTCCTCGACGGGCATCTGCGTCATCTTCCCGGTGGCGTGGACGAGTACCTGCGCCTTCGCCACCTGCAGGCCGTCGCTGGTTCGAAGCAGACCGCGACGTCAGCAGCCACGGCGACGGCTACGGCAGCCGCCAAGGGACTGGACGGAGCGGCGCTGCGCACCGCTCAGAAGGAGATCTCCGCCCTCGAGCGGCGCATCCAGAAGCTCACCCAGCAGGTGAACACCGCCAAGACCGCGCTCGCCGACCACGACCAGGCCGACTACGACGGGCTCGGCGACCGGATGAAGAAGATCAGCGAGCAGCAGACCGAGATCGAGGAGTTGGAGCTGCGCTGGTTCGAACTCACCGAGGAGATCGGCTGACGGAGGAATATCCTTCTCTCAACGCTGTTGGGAGGTAGGGATGGAAGGCCTCGAAGTAACAGTCCTGCTCGGACTCACGATTCTTGTCGGAACCCTTATCGCCCCGCGCGTGCGTCTCGCGCTCCCACTCGTCCTGGTCATCTTCGGACTGCTGCTCGGCTTCGTGCCGCAGTTGCGAGAAGTGCAGCTGCCACCGGAGACCGTGCTGCTGCTTTTCCTCCCGGTGATGCTCTTCTGGGAGAGTCTCACCACATCGCTTCGGTCGATCCGTCGCGACTTCCGCTACATCCTCCCGATGAGCACGGTGCTGGTCGTCGCCTCGGCCTTCGCCGTCGCCGGCATCGGTGTGCTGTTCGGGATGCCGTGGGAGATCGCTCTCATCCTCGGAGCTGCGGTCGCTCCGCCAGACGCGACTGCCGTCGCAGCCCTCGGGCGCTTGCTGCCGCGCCGCATGTTCATGAAGCTCAAGGCCGAGAGCCTGACGAACGACGGTACGGCCCTCGTGCTCTATGCGATCGCGGTGTCGCTGGCGCTGGGTGGCCAGATCACCCCGCTGTCGGTCACGCTTGACGTACTGATCTCCTACATCGGCGGCATCGCAGCCGGTGTCGTGGTCGCCGCTCTCGGCTACCTGCTGCTGCGGCGCACGTCTTCGACGATCGTCATCAACGTGGCGCTGCTGCTGATCCCGTTCACGGCGTTCCTCGCAGCCGAGATGGTGCACGCCTCCGGAGTGCTCGCGGTCGTGGTGGCCGGGCTCATCGTCGCCTACGTGTCACCGCGGGTCACGACCGCCGCCTCGCGCCGGCAGGCCGATGCGGCGTGGCCGTTCGGCGTGTTCCTGCTCAACGGCGCCCTGTTCGTGCTGATCGGACTCGAGGTGCAGTACGTCGTGCACGAGATCTCGGCTCCGGCGATCGGACGCCTCGTGCTGATCACGCTCGCCGTGTGGGCGACGCTCCTGGCGGTGCGCTACCTGTTCCAGCTGCTCAACGTGCCCTTCCAACGACAGACCGGCCCGCGGCCCGCACCGGGAGCGCGGGCGCGCGCCAGAGCGGTGTCCACCGTGGCCGGTATGCGAGGTGCCGTCTCCCTCGCGATCGCGCTGTCGGTGCCGGCGACCATCACCGATGGGGGCACGGTTTCCGGGCGTGACGAGATCGTGTTCGTCACGGCGGGTGTGATCATGCTGAGCCTGCTCGTGCAGGGGCCGCTCCTGCCCGCCGTCGTGCGGTGGGCGAGGTTCCCGGTCGATCATGTCGAAGACGAGGAGTACGAGCTCGCCGAGCGTGCGATCTCCGGCGCGGCGCTCGCCGCTCTCGACGACCTCGCCTCAGAGCACGGCGTGGGGCAGGAGGTCCTGGATCGCGTGCGCTCCGAGGGCTACCAGATGCTCGAGTTCGCGAACGCCCGAACCCTGGCGCGTGAACAGGCGCTGGTCGATGCAGAGGCTGAGGCTCTGGACGAGATGCTCGGCGAGCCCGACCCGCTGAGCGCCGGAACGGCCGCAGAGACGCGCGACCCCGAGCGTGTGGCGGACCCGGCGCCGAGCGGGGGCACGCAGCAGATCGCTGAAGCGGATGCCACCGACGGTACGATCCTGCAGATAATCGCCACCTCGACCGACGTCGACCTCGCTCAGCGCTCCCCGCTGATCCGGCACGAGGAGCACACGCGTCTCAAGCTCGCGCTCATCGACCGCAAGCGCGAGGTGCTGCTGGGTCTACGCGGCGCCGGCACCGTTGACGACATCGTCGTTCGCCGCATCTCGGCCCGCCTCGATCTCGAGCAGGTGCGCCTGCAGGGGATCGAGGAGTTCGACTGAGGCCGCAGGCGACGCGTCCATTCAAGTGAAACCAGGAGTTCGATGTCCACGATGATGAAGGCGATCGTCCTCGATAGGTTCGGCGACGAGAGCGAACTGCACGAGCGGACTGTTGCCGTGCCGACGGTCGGCGAACGAGATGTGCTCATCCGGGTCGAGGTCGCCGGCATCGGGTCATGGGACCGCTTCGAACGCGAGGGCGAATTCGAAGGAGCCTTCCGCTTCCCCTCGGTGTTCCCTTACATCCTCGGGTGGGAGGGCGCGGGGATCGTCGAGGCGGTCGGCGCCGAGGTCACGCGCTTCACTCGCGGAGACCGTGTCTACGCGGCATCGAGGCCTGTGCCGCGAGGCGGGTTCTATGCCGAATATGCGGTGGTCGACGAGGAACACGTCGCTCCGGTGCCGGAGCGACTGACGAACGAGCAGGCGGGGGTCCTCGCCTGGGATGCGCTGACCGCTGCCAGCGGACTCGACGTGATCGATGCGAGTCCCGGTGACACCGTGATGATCTTCGGCGCGAGCGGGGGGATCGGGCATCTCGCCGTCCAGCTGGCGAAGCAGCGGGGTCTCCGGGTTCTCGCGGTGGCCTCAGGGGAGGACGGCGTCGAACTCGCGCGCAGCCTCGGGGCCGACGCGGCTGTCGACGGTCGGCGGGGCGACGTGACGGCGGCTATCGAGAGCTTCGCGCCGGGAGGACTCGACGCCGCACTCGTGACCGTCGGCGGTCCGGCCGCAGAGAGCGCACTGCGCGGCCTCAAGCCGTCAGGGCGGATCGCCTGGCCACACGGCGTGAATCCGGCGCCGACGAGCGATCTTGTCGAACGCGTGTCGTTCTACGACGGCGACCGGAGCCGAGCGGCCCTGGACCGTCTGAACGAGGTCATCGAGTCGAGTCCCATCGCCGCACATGTGGCGCGGGTGTTCGACGCCGACGAAGTCGTCCAGGCACATCACACCCTGCGAAGCCACTACGTGGGAAAGCTGGCGTTGCGCGCACCGCGCTCCACGAACCCGCTGTGACGCACGATTCCACTTTCGCGACGAGAGCGAAGGGTCCGAGCGCGGAACTCTACTCGGACCCTTCTCTCGACGGTGGGGATCAGATGCCAGAGAGGTCGACCCAGTGGGTCAGCTTCAACCACGCACTGCCCGTTCCCGAGAGCTGGTACTTCACTTCAGCCAGCACCCGCGGGGAGGTGAGAGAGTTCTGCGGCGGTTTCGTCTGGAAACCCCAGCCGGTGCTGTAGCTGTAGCTGTTCGTCGTGGGTGCCTTCTTGATAATCGAAGGCAGTCCGCCGCCGCTGTAGATCTCCACCTTCCGATCTTTGAGTCCGAACCCGGGATCGGGCGTCCAACTCCCCGTGACCTTCTCGGTCCGGATCTGATCGCCCTTCGTGTTCAAGCTGTACTGGATTGTGATCGATGACTTGACAGAACCGTTGTCGTGGTTCCCGCCCACAGAGGAGCGCGGGGCAACGACACCCGGCTTCGTGGAATCAGCCGGTAATTCAGGGGAAGGGATCCGCGTTTCGATCGTGGCCGATGTGCTCCTCGCATCCAGAGGTATTTCCTCCGACTGCTGATACACGATCGCCCCGGTCCTCACATCGGTGACGACGACTGTCGATGTTGCGTAGAGCTCCTCGTCTGTCGCTGCATGGGCGGCAGCAGGCAGTGAGAAGGACAGAAGCACGGCCGTTGCAGCGGCGAGTGCGGCTTTCTTGCTTGATTTCATGACGTCTCCGGTCGTTGTATCGGTGCTGGACCGCACCGATGCTCTTTCGAGCGTGTCGAGCAAAACACGCGGGCCGATTCGCTGTCACTGAATGTTTCGCTCTCTTACCGGGGCGTCCTCGACGAAAAGGCGCGAGTCGAGTGCTTCCGAGATGGGGAAGGCCGCACCCCGCTGTGACGGCGTGTGACACACGATTCCGTGTGCGAGGAGCGGCCTGCCTAACGTATTCGAGTCCCCCAAGAGAGGAACCTCTTCACATGTCACGCCGCACCACCTCCATCATCGCCACGCTCGCCGTGGTCCCACTTTTCGTCGCACTCGCAGGCTGCGCCACCGCGTCCTCCGACACCGGTTCCGGCAGCGGCGGCTCGAACGAAGACGAGGTCGTCAAGATCGGCGTCGTCGGTGAGAGCGACCCGCAGTGGCCGGCGTTCGTCGATGCTGCAGCCGAAGAGGGCATCACCGTCGAGCTCGTCGACTTCGGGTCGTACGAGCTTCCCAACCCGGCGCTGAGTGAGGGAGAGGTCGACCTCAACCAGTTCCAGCACATCGTCTATCTGGCTCAGTACAACGAGGCATCGGGCGACGATCTCGCTGCGATCGGCTCGACGCAGATCTACCCGCTGGGCCTCTACTCGACGAAGTACGACTCCGTGAAGGACATCCCGGAAGGAGAGACGGTCGCCGTGCCCGATGACGCCTCGAACCAGGCCCGCGCACTGCTGGTGCTGCGGGCCGCCGGACTCGTGGAGCTGAAGGACGGCGGCACGGCGTTCTCGGACCTCGCTGACGTTGATGAGGGCAAATCCAAGGTCAAAGTCACCGCGCTGGAGGCGGCGCTCACTCCCGAAGCCCTGCCCGACGTGGCAGCGGCCATCATCAACAACGACTTCGTGGAGGACGCAGGGCTTTCGTTCGATGACGCACTGTTCACTGACGACCCGAAGGACCCGAGTGCGCTCCAGTACGTGAACATCTTCGCGTCCCGTGCCGAAGACGTCGACAACGAGACCTACCTCAAGCTGGTCGAGATCTTCCAGACCGACAAGAACGTGCAGGAAGGCCTAGCGAAGTCGTCTGGCGGCACCGGTGTCACGCTGCAGACCCCGGCTGACGAGCTCGCCTCGCTGCTCAAGGACGTCCAGAAGGACGTCGCAGCGAACGGTTGATCAGCTCGACCTGAGAGAATCGGGCGACGCGCGAGCGTCGCCCGATTCGTCGTCTTCAGGTCGACCGAGCCCTTTCCGCCCTCAAGACCGGAGCACTCCATGCCCATCGTGTCCCTCGAGAACGTGTCGAAGAGATACCCGTCCCCGGCCGCGGCCGACGAGCAGATCACGGCGGTCGACGGCGTCACATTGCAGATCGATCAGGGAGATGTCTACGGCATCATCGGATACTCCGGTGCCGGCAAGTCGACGCTCGTGCGTCTCATCAATGCTCTGGAGCCTGCCTCCGAGGGCCGTATCACTGTCGATGGCGTGGAGATCACCGCCCTCGCCGAGCGCGAGCTGCGCCGGGTGCGCAGCGGAATCGGAATGATCTTCCAGCAGTTCAATCTCTTTTCCTCGAAGAGCGTGCGGGCGAACGTCGCGTATCCGCTCAAGCTCGCCGGGTGGTCGAAGCCCGACATCGAGGCGCGAGTCACCGAGCTGCTCAGCTTCGTTGGCCTGAGCGACAAGGCGCGCTCATACCCCGAGCAGCTCTCCGGCGGTCAGAAGCAGCGAGTGGGCATCGCCAGAGCGCTCGCCACGAGGCCGGCCATCCTTCTCGCCGACGAGGCGACCAGCGCGCTCGACCCGGAGACCACGCACGAGGTGCTGGCACTGCTGAAGAAGGTCAACGAGGAACAGGGCGTGACGATCGTCGTGATCACGCATGAGATGGATGTCATCCAGACCATTGCGACGAAGGTCGCCGTCATGGACCGCGGTCGCGTCATCGAGCAAGGTGACGTGTTCGAGGTCTTCTCCAATCCGCAGCATGCCGCTTCGCAGCGGTTCGTCGGCACGGTCGTGAAGGGCGTGCCCTCTCCGTCCGAACGGGCAGTCCTCCGAGAACGTCACGATGGTCGCCTCGTGACGTTCTCGTTCCGTGACGGCGGTCCGTCCCAGGCGCAGGTCTTCCTCCAGCTCGCCGACGCGGGACTGGAATTCGAGCTCGTGTTCGGGGGAATCAACGACATCCGCGGGCGCGCCTTCGGGCACCTCACTCTCGCGATCCGCGGCGAGGACGGAGTCATCGAGCGGACGCTCGCGAGCATCGCTCAACATGTCGAGGTGTCCGACATCGACAGCGAGGAGGTGCGCTGATGGATCGTCTCATCGAACTGGGGCCGGAGTTCTGGACGGCTGCCGTCGAGACCCTCTACATGGTGTCTCTCACACTCGTGCTGGGCGGCCTGCTGGGCGGTCTGATCGGCGTCGGTCTGTACCTGACGAGGCCCGGAGGGATGCTGCAGAATCGCGCTGTGTCCGCGGTGCTGAACCTCTTCATCAACTTCTTCCGTCCCATCCCTTTCGTGATCCTGATCACGGTGCTGATTCCGTTCTCACGTTTCATCGTGGGCAGCGGCATCGGCACGAACGCCGCGATCGTGGCGCTCGTCGTGGCATCGATGTTCGCGATCGGCCGTATCGTCGAACAGCATCTCGTCGGGGTCTCACCCGGAGTGATCGAAGCCGCGCGCGCCATGGGGGCCGGTCCCTGGCGGACGCTTTTCACCGTCGTGATCCCGGAGGCGTTGGGCCCGCTCATCCTCGGGTACACGTTCGTTATCGTGGCGCTCATCGACATGACCGCAATGGCCGGATACATCGGCGCCGGCGGACTCGGCAACTTCGCGTTGACTTACGGACGCCGTCAGTTTGAGCCCGTGGTCATGTGGGCGGCCGTGCTGCTCATCGTCGTCCTCGTTCACGTGGCGCAGACGTTCGGCACGCGCCTCGCGCGCAAGGTCATGCGCCGCTGACAGGGTCCTCGCTGACGGGTGCTTCCTGCAGGGTGCGCCGCGTGGTGAACATGCGCTCTTCGCCGCTCACTGGATCGACGAAGCGCAGTTCCCGCGCGAGCAACTGCAGCGGGCGGTAGAAGTCGTCGGGCAGGTCGTCGAGCAGCTCGGGGTAGAACCGGTCGTTCAGGATGCCGATGCCGAGGGCGGCGAGGTGCACGCGCAGCTGGTGCATCTTGCCGCTGTGGGGTCGGAGCAGCGTGTGCACGACGTGATCGTCGCCGCCGATCAGCTCGACGAGCGTCTCGGAGTTCGGCTCCTTGGCGTCGTCGACCTGCACGCGTACCTGACCGCGGGGCTTCTCGATGTTGTTGCGGTAGACCACGGGGAATGTGGGCAGCACCCCGCTCTCGGGGAGCGCGGACACCGCCTCGTACACCTTCTGAACCTGACGCTTCTCGAACATCAGCTGGTACGCACCCCTGGTCGCGGGACGGGTCGAGAACATCAGCAGCCCGGCCGTTGCGCGATCGAGGCGGTGGATCGGGGCGAGGTCGGCGTTGTCGAGGAGGCGGCGCAGCCGCACCAGTGCCGAGTTCTGGAGGAACTTGCCACCGGGGGTGGTGGGCAGGAAGTGGGGCTTGTCCACGACGACGAGATGCTCGTCCTGGTGCAGGATCTCGACCTCGAACGGGATCCGGGTCTCGACTGCGGGCTCGCGGTAGTACCAGACGAACTCGACGCTGCCGAGGGTGGCGTCGCGGGCGACGGGCGAGCCGTCGGCCCGCACGATGTCGCCGCGGTCGAACCGTTCGAGCAGCCGCTCCGGCTCGAGGTGGAAGAAGCGCTCGACCATGTATGCCGAGACGGTCGGCCACGCGCCGGTGAGTGGCACATGCAGACGCGTGGCTCCCACGCCGTCGCGCACCGGGAGAGGTGAGGGCATGCCCATCAGCGGGTGCCGCTCACTTGTCGAAGCTCAGGCTCAGCTTGCGCAGCAGCCCGGCGAGGCGATCGCGGTCCGAGCGCGAGAGTGCCTGCAGCAGGTCGGCCTCGACGTCGACGAGCCGTGTGATGGCGGCATCCACGCGGATGCGACCGTCATCGGTCAGGATCACCAGCACGCTGCGTCCGTCGCCGGGGTCTGCCTCGCGACGCACGAAGCGGCGGCTGACGAGCCGGTCGATCCGGTTGGTCATCGTCCCGCTCGAGACCAGGGTCTGCTGCAGAAGCTGCTTGGGGGAGAGCTGGAAGGGTGCACCGGCGCGGCGCAGAGCCGACAGCACATCCCACTCCCAGTGCTCCAGGTCGCTGCGGCGGAAGACATCGCGGCGGGCCCGGTCGAGGTGCCGTGACAGGCGGTCCATCCGCGACAGGACCTCAAGGGGTGAGAAGTCGAGGTCGGGGCGCTGGGTGTTCCACGCGCCGACGATCCGGTCGACCTCATCCACCTCGCTCATCCGCCCATTATCGCGTGTGCGCGCCCGGTGCGATGGATGTCGCGGACAGGTCGAGCGTCATGAACGTGCTGTAGGGGTCGGCGATGTAGCTGCCGAACGGGCCGCATTCACGAAAACCCGCTGCGGCGTACATCGTGCGGGCGGGGATGAAGAACTCCGCACTCCCGGTCTCGAGTGAGAGCCGACGGATGCCTCGCACCTCGGCATCGGCGAGGAGGAAGGTCAGCATCGACCGGCCGAGACCTCTTCCGCGCAGGGCAGGATCTGTCCGCATCGACTTGAGTTCTTCATGCCCGTCCTCGACCGTCACGAGGGCGCCGGTGGCGACCGGGCGTCCGTCGACGGAGCCGGCGAAGAGCCTGACACCGGGGGCGAGCAGGCGTTCGAACACCAGCGCGTGACGGCTCTCGGCCGGCGCGGTGTGCTCCAACTCGGCGTGGTGGGCGACCAGGAACTCGGCCAGGGCGGGGCTTGCGGCCTTCACCCGTTCGATCACGATGCTCATGTCGTCAGCATTGCAGATCGGTATTTCACGCGGATGACGGGCCGCGGTGTCAGCGGAACCGGGGCCGGAGCATGGCAGACTTGTCCCCGCGGCGTCCTCGTGGGCGCTGCGGTCCGCCGTGGTGTAATGGCAGCACGACAGCCTTTGGAGCTGTTAGGTCTAGGTTCGAGTCCTGGCGGCGGAGCATGACTGGGAACAATCTCGCGATCATCGTCCTCGCCGCAGGCCAGGGCACGCGCATGAAGTCGCGTCTGCCGAAGGTGCTGCACCCGATCAGCGGGCGTCCACTGGTCGGACACGTGCTCACGACAGCGGGGCGGCTGCAGGCCGCGCACGTCGAGGTGGTCGTCCGGCACGAGCGCGACCAGGTCGTCGCTGCCCTCTCCGAGGATTATCCCGATGCGGTGTTCGTCGACCAGGACGACATCCCGGGTACGGGCCGCGCGGTGCAGGTGGCCGTCGAGGCTCTGCCCGGCGACTTCGACGGTGACGTGCTCGTGCTCTCGGGGGACTGCCCGCTCGCCGATGTCGACACCCTCGCAGCCTTCGTCGCTGAGCACCGTGCCTCCGGCGCGCCGGCCACGCTGATGACGGCCCTGGTCGACGATCCGGCCGGCTACGGACGCGTCGTGCGCGATGCCGATGGCGGCGTGGACCGCATCGTCGAGCAGAAGGACGCGAGTGCCGAGGAGGCCGCCGTCCGCGAGATCAACGCCGGGATGTACGTGTTCAGCGCCGCGACGCTGCGCACCTACCTGCCGCAGCTGAGCCTGGACAACGCGCAGCGCGAGATGTATCTGACCGATGTTCCAGGGATGCTCCGTCGTGACGGCGACCGGGTGGCGGCCTCCGTCGTCTCCGATGTCACGGTGACCTACGGTGTCAACGACCGTGCTCAGCTGGTCGAGGTCGGCCGGCTGCTCAACCAGCGCATCGTGCGTCGTTGGCAGCTCGAGGGCGTCACGGTCATCGACCCGGCGACGACCTGGATCGACGACGACGCGAAGCTCTCAGCCGACGTCACAGTGCTCCCGAACACGCAGATCCTGCGCGCCACCGTCATCGCCTCCGGCGCCGTCATCGGCCCCGACACCACGCTCGTGGACTGCGAGGTCGGCGAAGACGCGATCGTCCGCCGCACCGATGCGAACCTGGCCGTGATCGGTGCAGAAGCCACCGTCGGCCCGTTCTCGTTCCTCCGCCCCGGCACGGTCCTCGGCGCCAGGGGCAAGATCGGCGCCTACGTCGAGACCAAGAACACCGAGATCGGCGAGGGCAGCAAGGTGCCGCACCTCTCGTACGTCGGCGATGCGACGATCGGCCGCGGCGTGAACCTCGGCGCGAGCACGATCACCGCCAACTATGACGATGTGCACAAGCACCGCACCGAGATCGGTGACGAGGTGCACACGGGTTCGCACACGGTGCTCGTCGCGCCCGTTAGGCTTGGGGCAGGTGCGAAGACCGGCGCCGGCGCGGTCGTCCGCAAAGACGTCCCGGCCGGAGCGCTGGCCATGACCGTCGCCCCTCAGCGCAACATCGAGGGGTGGGTCGAGAAGAACAGAGCAGGCACGGGCGCAGCGGATGCTGCGTCCCGCGAGAATTCGGCGGAATAGGCGGAGCATGGCGCGCAAGAAGAAGACGGTCGACCTGGATCGCGACAACGGCGTGGCTCCCGGGATCATCGCCAAGACCAAGAAGCGACTCGTCGTCGCAGGAGGTCGCTCGCATCCTGCGCTCACGGCGGCCGTCGCCGAGTCTCTCGGTACAGAGATCGCGCCCGTCGAGCACCGCACGTTCGCGTCCGGTGAGATCTACGCCCGCTTCGAGGTCTCGATCCGCGGTGTCGATCTCTTCCTGATCCAGACCTTCGGCGAGCCGGTGAACGAATGGCTCATGGAGACGCTGATCATGATCGACGCCGCCAAGCGCGCGTCGGCCAAGCGCATCACCGTCGTCGCGCCGTACTATCCGTATTCGCGTCAGGACAAGAAGGGCCGCGGTCGTGAGCCGATCAGCGCCCGTCTCGTCGCCGATCTGCTGAAGACCGCCGGCGCCGACCGCGTCATGAGCGTCGACCTGCACGCGGCGCAGATCCAGGGCTTCTTCGACGGCCCAGTCGATCACCTGTTCGCCAAGCCCGTCCTGCTGGAGTACTTCCAGCGCACGCTGTCACCTGCGGACCGCGAGATCCTCACGGTCGTCTCGCCGGACATGGGTCGCGTGCGCGTCGCGGACACCTGGTCGGACAGCCTCGGTGCCCCGCTCGCGATCATCCACAAGCGTCGTGACCCGAAGGTCGCCAACCAGGTCTCGGTGCACGAGATCGTGGGAACGGTCGAGGGGCGCACCTGCCTCCTCGTCGACGACATGATCGACACCGGTGGCACGATCGTCAAGGCCGCCCAGGCGCTCAAGGCGGCCGGCGCCCACCGCGTGATCGTGGCGGCGACGCACGCGATCTTCAGCGACCCGGCATCCGATCGGCTGCAGGACTCCTCGATCGACGAGGTCGTCATCACCGACACGATCCCGCTCACGGAATCGCGGCGCTGGGACAAGCTGACCATCCTCCCGATCGCCCCGTTGCTGGCCCGCGCCATCCACGAGGTGTTCGAGGACGGCTCCGTGACGAGCATGTTCGGCGGCGACGCGTAACGCATCGTCACGGCACAGCCCGCGCATAGCCGTGGTGCTTACGGTCGAATGGTCGACGAGCGAGTCGACCGACACCGAGCCGGGAGGGCCACCATGATCCGCACGACCGTACCGACCTCTGTCCGCAAGGGATCCGCACTCCTCGGGATCGCAGGACTCTTCGTCCTCGCCGGATGCTCCGGAAACGCCGACGCCGAGAGCTCGACCGACGGCGGAAACACGCCAGACGCCGGCTCGTCGTCCTCGTCCTCCGGTGGCGACTCCACAGCGACCTACGCCGATGGCACCTACACCGCCGATGGCTCGTACCAGACGCCCGAGACCGTCGAGAAGATCTCCGTCACCCTGACCCTCGAAGGTGGCCTCGTGACCGACGTCAAGGTCACGGGCGACCCGCAGGCCCCCGAGACCGAGCAGTACCAGGGGCAGTTCATCGACGGCATCGCCGAAGAGGTCGACGGAAAGTCGCTGGACGAGGTGAAGGTCAGTCGTGTCGCTGGGTCATCGCTCACCAGCGGCGGCTTCAACGAAGCCGTGGAGTCGATCAAGGAGCAGGCCGCCGCCTAGGCGCCTGAGCCGCATGCCGAGCTGGCGCTTCGAGGCGATCGGAACGCACTGGGAGATCGAATCGTCGGAGTCGTTGACCGATGGGATGCGTGCAGCGGTCGCCGCTGAGATCGAGCGTTTCGACCGCGAATGGTCGAGGTTCCGGGCTGACTCGGATGTCTCCCGCCTCGGACGTGAGCGTGGCACCTTCGTCTCGCGGGATGCCGGGCCGATGCTCGACGCCTACCGAGAGCTCTCTGCCGCCACCGGCGGTGCGGTCAACCCGCTCGTGGCCGACAGCCTCGCAGCGCTCGGATACGACGCCGAGTACTCGCTGGTGGCCGGTGAGCCGGTGCGCGCACCGGGTGCCTGGGAGGAGCGGTTGTCATGGACGGCGGCTGGAGTCGCCACGTCGGAGCCGGCGCTGCTCGACGTCGGAGCGCTCGGCAAGGGGCGCCTCGTCGACCTCGTGATGGTTGTCCTGGCGAGCGTGCCGGGCGATCTCGTGGTGGATGCGGGTGGTGACATCCGGGTGCGCGGAGCCGGAGTGCGCATCGGTCTCGAGCATCCGTACGATTCCCAGAAGGTCATCGGCGTCGTCGAGGTGCAGGACCAGGCTCTGTGCGCCTCGGCCGTCAACCGGAGGGCGTGGGGGAGCGGTCTGCACCATGTCCTGGATGCCCGCACCGGACTGCCGGTACGCACGTGGGCTGCGACCTGGGCCCTGGCCCCGGAGGCGATGGTGGCGGATGCCGTCGCGACGGCGCTCTTCTTCGACGGCGGGGGCGAGCTCGCGCAGACCTGGGGCGTGGAGTGGGTTCGGATGAGCACCGACGGGCGGGTGCAGCGTTCGCCCGGGTGGCCGGGTGAACTGTTCCTCGCCACGAGCAGCGAGCCCCCTGCGGCTCGGAATTAGGGAAGAGTGGAGACCGTGATCACCTCATTCGCCGCCGCGCGGCAGCGCGTTCTCGCAGTGCTGGGCTCGTTGTCGATGTACCGCCTGGTGCTGTTCGCGCTGATCGCCCTCGGGGTCATCGCATTCGTGCTGTCGCTGTTCGGCGTGATCGTGTCCCCGACCCCACTCGAGCTGGTGGCCTCGTTCCTCGTGCTCGCGGTCGTGATATCGGCCGTCGACGCGGCAGCGCAGCGCATCCTGCGGCTCCCGTGGCGCATTGAGTCGTCTCTGGTCACCGCGCTCATCCTGCTGTTCGTGCTTCGACCGGGCGTCGAGTTGGGCGCCCTTCTCGGACTCGCCCTCGCGGGGGCGGTGGCGAGTGTCTCGAAGTATCTGATCGCGTGGCGTGGACGCCATATCTTTAACCCGGCGGCGTTCGGTGCCGCCGTGGTCTCGATTCTCGGCGCCTTCGGGGCCTTCGAGTGGTTGGGCACCTCGTCGTCGTGGTGGGTCGGCACGCCGGTTCTCACCATCCCCGTGGCCGTGCTCGGCCTCGCGGTGCTGTGGCGTACCGAGAAGGTGCGCGTCGTACTGGTGTTCCTGCTCGTCGCGTTCGCCACCTCGGTGGTGCGACAGGCGGTGCAGGCTGCGCAGTTCGACATCGCCTTCGACGCGGCGACGGCTCTGCAGTTCGCGGTGCTGCAGTCGCCGTTCCTGTTCCTCGGCGCGTTCATGCTCTCCGAGCCCCTCACCCTTCCGCCGCGTCGACGGCAGCAGTTCGTGGTCGCCGTGGTGGTGGGGCTTCTGGCCGGATGGCCGATCTCGGTCGCCGGCCTCTTCACCCTCGGTCAGGAGCGCGCGCTGCTGATCGGAAACCTGGTCGCCTTCGCTTTCGCCTTGCGCGGATCGGTGCGGCTCGTGCTCGAGCGGCGCGAGTTCGTGACCCCGACCGCCCAGGAGCTGACCTTCCGGGCGAAGGGGCGCGTGCGCTTCCTCCCTGGGCAGTACCTCGAGCTCGACGTTCCGCATCACCGGCCCGACGCGCGCGGCACCCGCCGGGAGTTCAGCATCGTGTCGGCGCCGGCCGACCTGCCAACGCTCCGCATCGCGTACAAGAACGGCGACCAGAAGCATCCGTCGAGCTACAAGCGTGCGCTGGCGGCAGCAGAGCCGGGGGCGACCTTCGCCGTGACCGGCACCTGGGGTGACTTCATCCTGCCGCGGGGCGAACAGCCGGTGCTCATGGTCGCGGCGGGCATCGGCGTGACGCCTTTCGTGTCGCAGCTGCGGCAGCTGCAGGCGACGGGGCAGCAGCGCGACGTGGTGCTCGTGTACGTGGCATCCGACGCATCGGAGCTTGCCTTCCTCGACGAGCTCGCGGCGACGGGCGCGCGCACCGTCGTGTTCACACGCGACGAGCCGGTCGGGCTGCCGGCGCACTGGAGCTGGGCGCAGGGAGCACGCCTGGATGCGGAGACGCTCGAGCATGCCGTCGCCGACCTCGCCACGCGTCACGCCTACATCTCCGGTCCGCCGCGACTGATCGCCGACCTCGCCCCTGCGCTGCAGAAGGCTCGCAGTCTCACGACCGACGCGTTCGCCGGGTACTGATCCGGTCAGGCTTCCGGGGCGGTGTCGCTGGACGCCGCCGGGTTCTTCGGGATGCGGACGGTGAAGGTCGTGTCGCCGGGTTCACTGGACACGGTGATGAAGCCGTGGTGGCCCTCGACGATGGCTTTGGCGATCGCGAGCCCGAGTCCGGTACCGCCGGTCTGGCGCGCCCGTGAGGTGTCAGCCCTGGCGAAGCGGGCGAACAGTTCGTCCCGGATGGCGGGATCGATGCCCGGACCATCGTCGTGCACGCGCAGCACTGCTTCGTCGCCTTCCTGGGCGACGCTGAGGGTGATGGTCGTCCCGGCCGGCGTGTGCGTGCGCGCATTCGCCAGCAGGTTCGCGACGACCTGGTGCATTCGCCCGGCGTCGCCCACGATGGTGACGGGCTCGTCCGGCACCTCGATGTTCCAGTGGTGATCGACTGCGGTGGGGCGCGCATCCGAGAGGCCTTCGAGCGCCAGCTGTGCGAGGTCGACCGTGCTGTAGACCAGCTCGCGTCCCTCGTCGAGTCGGGCTAGCAGCAGCAGGTCCTCCACGAGTCGGGTCATCCGCAACGACTGGGCCTGGATGCGCTCCAGTGACGTCGTCGTGCTCTCGATGACCTCCGGACGCTGATCCTGGGTGCTCGTCTGATGGAGGGCACGCAGCGACAGCTCCGAGTAGCCCCGGATGGAGGCGAGTGGGGTGCGCAGTTCGTGACTGGCATCGGCGACGAAGCGGCGCATCCGCTCCTCGTTCTCCTGACGTGACGCGAGCGAGGCGTTCACATGGTCGAGCAGCTTGTTGAGTGAGGCCCCGACGATTCCGGTCTCGGTGCGCGGATCTGCTTCGGATGCCGGTACACGCTCGGTGATGGTCACCTCACCGCGGTCGAGTTGTTGGTTGGCCACCCTGGTCGCCGTCATGGCGACGGCGCGAAGCGGTCGCAGGCTCACCCGGATGGTGATCGCTGTGGTCAGAGCAAGCAGGATCAGACCGCCGATCGTCGCGAGCGCGATCACGGTGAGCAGCTGCGTGAGCTGGCTCTGGATCTCGTCGCGGGGGAGTCCGGTGACCACCACGACGCCTGTGTTCGTGGGCAGAGCCATGACCCGATATGAGCCGAGGTCCGTGAGCTCCACTGTCGCGACGGAGGTGTCTTTCAACGCAACGATGATCTCTGCCAATTGCGCTCTGCTGAGCGCCTGCAGGGTTCCGGTGAGTTCATCTCCGGGTGTGTTCGCTACGACAGCGCCGCTGTAGCCGGTCACCGGACTCGAGACGAAGAGCAGCATTCCGGCCGATGGCTCGATGGGGGTCTTCAGGATGTTCTGCGCGGTGGCGGATGACGGAGCGATGGCTGTGGTCATGTTCGCCACCTTGTGCGCGGCCGTGTTCAGCTTCTGATCGAGCTGGTCCTCCATGGTCTTGCCCAGCGTCGCACTGGTGATCACGGCGACGATGATGAGGATCAGCGATACGAACCCGATCACGGCGGTCATCAGCCGTGTCTGCAGGCTCATCGGTCGCCTCTTCATCGTCGCAGAGCTCACTGCGGGGCCTTGATCATGTAGCCGACGCCGCGGACGGTGTGCAGGAGCGGCGTGCGTCCGGCATCGATCTTCTTGCGCAGGTACGAGATGTACAGCTCGACGACGGAGGACTTGCCGCCGAAGTCGTAGCTCCACACGCGGTCGAGGATCTGCGCCTTCGACAGCACGCGACGCTCGTTGCGCATGAGGTAGCGCAGCAGTTCGAACTCGGTCGCGGTGAGCTCGATCTCGGTGCCGTCGCGCACGACCTCGTGGCTGTCCTCGTTGAGGGTCAGGTCGGCGACGCGCAGGATCGACTGGCCGTCGTCGGCGGTGGCGTGACCGGTGCGGCGGATGATCGCCCGCAGCCGGGCGATCACCTCTTCGAGGCTGAAGGGTTTGGTGACGTAGTCGTCGCCGCCCGCGGTGAGGCCGGCGACGCGATCGCCCACGGCATCCTTCGCGGTGAGGAACAGGACCGGAACCAGGTTGCCGGCCTCGCGGAGCCGCTTGAGCACCGACATCCCATCGAGGTCGGGCATCATGATGTCGAGCACGAGCGCATCGGGCTCGAACTCGCGTGCGACCTGGAGAGCCTCCATTCCGGAGGATGCGGTTCGCACCTCCCAGCCCTCCATGCGCAGTGCCATCGCGAGCAGGTCGGTCAGCATCTGCTCGTCATCGACGGCGAGGATGCGCAGGGGGGAGCCGTCGGGACGGCGCAGTTCGGGCAGGTCGCTGGTCATGCCTCTATTCTGCGGAATCTCCTATGCGATTTCTATGGAGATCGCTATGCGTTGTCTGAGAGTCGCTCAAGAGAGGCGTTCGTCGGGCAGCGCGAGGAAGTCGATGCCGTCCTGGAGCGCGAGCCGATCCGACTGCTCTCCGATCGGACCTGCCAGGTGCCCGTTGGCGCGCACGCCGAGACGTCGCGGGCCGGTCAGGGCGTGATAGACCGCGAACTGCCCGCGAGGATCGACGGCGGGGTCGAGCACGGCGGCGCTGACGTGCACAGGAAGACGCAGGCGTCGCGCCGCGATCGCCGCGTCGAAGTAGTCGAGCACTGGTCGCGCCTCGGGGTGGCGGCGCACGTGCTGACGGACGGCTTCTCCGCTGCCGGTGCATGGCCGCGTCAGGCGCACATCGTGGTCGCCGAAGCTCGGCACGTCCAGGGCGGCGCGGCGGAACCGCACGTCCCAGGGAAGGGCCATCGCCCCTATCCCGCCGCCGAAGCTTCCGCCACTGAAGTCGAGCGCTCCGGTGACGGTGGGCACCATGTCGAGGAGGACGGTCGCCGCGCGCCAGATGTCCGCCGCGCTGAAGCGGTGCGCGTAGGTGTCGCGGTGCGCGATGCCGGCGAGCACGTGCTCGTCGGGGAGAGCGGGGAATCGGCTGCGGGTGCCCGCATGAGTACCGGGCGCGACCGGGAAGATCGC
Source organism: Microbacterium sp. MYb54 (assembly GCF_002979515.1). Lineage (GTDB taxonomy): Bacteria > Actinomycetota > Actinomycetes > Actinomycetales > Microbacteriaceae > Microbacterium. The sequence continues at coordinate 56,437 of NZ_PCPA01000011.1, forward strand.
GGCGGTGTCGGCCGGCACGCGGTCGAGGTCTGGGCCGGTGCGGCCGCCATAGCCGTGCCCGACCACGAGGCCCCGACGGGCATCCGCGATCGAGTGCGGCACCATCGCGTAGGCGACAGCCTGCTCCTCGGCGGAGGAATGGAAGCGGATCTCGGCGATGCGATGCGTCTGGGTGGGGGCGATGTCCTGAGTGAACTCCCACGCGACGGGACCGACGCCGAACTCCTGGAATGTGGACTGCCAGAAATCGTCGAAGTCGTCGGGCTCGGTCGGTGGCGCCGGCGGGGTCATCAGAGCGCTCAATGAGTACTCCGTCAGCTCCTCGGGAGCGTGCTGTGTCACCGCGGTCTTCCTTTCTGAAAGGGTCTGCCCGTCGACGCTACCGGCGCAGCGCGGGGGAGCGGCGTCGGGGGCCGGTGAGGCGGATCCATTGACATGATCGCATATGAATTGCAGTATGTGGATCATGGATTCAATAGCTGGCAATGGAGCCGAAGAGAACCCCCTGCTGTGGAGCCGCCGCTCCGTGCTGCGCATGCTGGTGATCGCCGGGGTGCTTCCCCCGGTGCTCGGATCGCAATCCGGGCTCGCTCCTGCCGCGGCTACGGAGCTCACGACGACCGGTGGCGCCTATGCGGATGCGCTCCGTCGCCTGGACAAGCCCAACCTGGCCTTCACTCAGGTCGCCCAACTGGTCGGACAGAACCATCGGATGACGTTCTTCCAGGCGACCTGGGACGGCGGCGCGAGCATCGTGCGCGACCTGGAGGTCAAGCACAACGGCGGCTGGCTGCAGATCACCGACGCCGCCCACCGCTTCGACGAGCAGTGGCTCGTGCTGGAGGGGACGCTGCCGGCGGGGAGTGCGCCCGAGCTCTACGGCCCGTTGACTCCGAGCTGGCTCGGATTCACGTCCTATCAGCTGCTCGGTCCGCAGGCGATCGAGCTGACCACGAGTACGGACGATTTCGACCTCGTCGTGCGGTGGCGGCTGGAAGGGGCCAACCCGGAGGCGCACTACGTGCTCACGGCGAAGACCGCCGGCGACTACATCGTCGGCTATCAGAGCCAGGACGCCAGATCGATCGACGATCTCGACGAGGTGCTGTGCGGCTCGTATCAGCATGCGCTCTCGGTGCTCGACGGCTCGGCGCCCCTGGGTGCGTGGGAGCTCTTCGCGCCGATGGCGCTGACCCAGTACTCCGTGGGAGATGTCGCCGTGACCTCGGGGGTCTACCTGCCGGCCGAGGTGGCCGAGTTCGTGCACGAGCGACAGCTGATGTCGGACCGGCAGCCCTACGGGATGAGCTTGCGCAACGACAGCCTCGACATCGTGCCGTCGATGTACTCGCCGCAGCCGGGGTTGCGCACGGCGATGGCGGTCGGCGAGCAGCGCGGCTTCGCGTTCGGGATCGCGTCCCGCGCCGACACCCTGTACGGCACCTACACGCAGTTGTGCCGGAACGAGTACGGCCTGACCGCCTACCGCCACAACGTCTACGACCGCTCGCTGACGGATGCCGTGCACGCGATGACGGCGCTGATCGCCGTGGAGCCGAGCGGAGACGACTCGGTCGACTACATCCCGTCCTACTCGGGGTGGTGGAACCGCGCCAAGGGCTTCGTCGACGTGGAGAACGAGGATGCCGTCCGTGCCGCAGCCAGTGGTGTGGTGCTCGCGGCGCACTACCTGACCGGTACTGCCGACAGCACCCTCTACGACCGCCGTGCGCGGCCGCTCGTGGAGTATCAGCTCTCCCGCAAGGGGATCGGGCACTCCCCGATGATCGGCAGCCCGGTCTACAACGACACGACGCAGTACCGGATCGGGAGGATCCCCACCGATGCCGTGAACCTCGCATCGCTGTACCAGCTCACCCACGGCCGCAACGCCGGCATCCAGCGGCTCGCGGTGCAGGCGACCAAGGCCGGTGTCGTCGGCCAGAGCAGGGCGCCGTTCTCGAACGCGCTGGCGACCTATCGCGTCACCGGGGATCCGGCCTATCTCGCGGAGGCAACGCTGATCGCCCGGCGCTACTCGCAGGAGCAGATCCTCACCCCGTATCGCAGCAACGGGCAGCCGCCCGGCGGATTCGCCTACAGCTTCTCGAAGTACTGGGTCGACCTGTTGGAGATGTTCGAGGCGACGGGCGAGGCCGAGTTCCTCGACGGGGCCTACCGCGAGGTGCAGCGCTTCATCACGCAGACCGCGGTGCGTCCGGTCCCCGACACGAACGTCACCGTGCCTGTCGGGTCCGTGATCAAGCAGCAGTACGACTGGGAGTCGCGCTCCTCGCTTCCGTCGTACCCGACGACGAACGTCCCCGCCGAGACGGTTCCGGCGTGGTACGTCTCACCCTCCGGCTTGACGTTCGAGGCGCTGTCGTCGTTCAAGCTCGGCACCAGCACGCTCACGAATCCCGGCGGCGGGTACGTGTTCAACCCGTGCTGGGCGGGGGCCCTGCTGCGGCTGGCTCATCACACCGGAGACGAACTGCTCGCCGACATCGCGCACAACATGGTGATCGGCCGCTTCACGACCTACCCCGGCTACTACGGACGTCAGTTCCAGGTCGCGCACATGAAGCCCGACTTCGCGACGAGTGGTCCGGTGGGGATCACCGGGTACTACTTCCATCACGCGCCGGCCCAGCTCGGCCTCGCGATGGACTACCTGATCAGCGAGAGCTTCTATCGAAGCGGCGGCGCCATCGAGTTCCCGCACGTGTTCGAGGCGGACTTCGCGTACTTCAAGTTCTTCGCCTACGGGCACGCGCCAGGAACCTTCTTCGGCGAGGCCGGCGTGTGGCCGTATCTCCCGGAGGGGCTGGTCACGCTCGACAACCCGCTGATCAACTGGATCGGCGGCGTCGGCAACGGGGCCCTGTACCTGAGTCTCACCAACTCCGCCGGTACTGCGCAGCAGGTGGTCGTCGATCTCGCCACAGATCTGACCGGGCTGCCCCGCAGCTCCTCGACCGCGGTCGAGCTGGTCGCCTCGAACGGCGCACGTTCGACAACGGCTGCCCAGAGCGGCCGGGTCACTGTCACGGTGCCAGCCCGCGGACTGATGGCCCTCGTCGTGCGCAACGTCGAGGTACAGCGGCCGGGGCTGCCGCTCGACGACATCGCCGACCACGGTCGCGACAGCTTCCACGAGATCGACTCCGATCCTGCGACCGAGTACGGCGTCGCGCGGGGAATGCTCCTCGTGCGTCCAGACCGGCAGGGGTACGACGCCTATGTGCAGATCGACACGGAGCAGCAGGCCACGCTGTCGTACCGCATCGGCACACAGTCCGTGCAGCAGGCTCCGCAGAAGGCGTATCCGTTCGAGTGGACGATCCCGGTCGACGACCTCACCAAGACCTTCAGATACACGATCACCTCGGGAGGATCGACGACGCCCGAGGTCACGCTGCAGCTTCCCGGACGGATCAGCGGCGCGAACCCGGGGCTCGCGGGCGACGTCATCGCACAGGCGACCGGAACCGCGGGCGACCGCGTCCCGCTGATCATCGAGGTGCGCAACGCGACCGACGACCCGATCACCGGAACCGTGGCGGTGACCCTGCCGTCGGGCTGGCAGCTGGAGGGCACCGTCCCTTCGATCTCCGTGCCGGCACAGGGTTCGGCGCGGGTCGAGTCCGCGGTCGTGATCGCGGCAGCAGCAGCGCTCGGCGAGGTCGAGGTCAAGGCGAAGCTGTCGATCGCGGGAGAGGACCCTGTGACGCTGCGGCCCGCCGCGATCGAGGTGATCGACCGGCGCCGGCTGGTGTCGCTGACATCCGACGTCGAGATCGTCAGCGGGCCAGGAGCGGTCGCCAAGCTGACCGCTCTGGTCATCAACACCGGGGTGACCCCACTGCAGGGAACCCTCGCGCTCTACGGGCTCACCGGGTGGAGCGTCGGGCAGCAGAGCACCACCATCACGGTGCCGCCGAGGTCGGACCTGACCCACACCTGGACGGTGACCGCCGGATCGGGCGTCGCGCCAGGCACTTCGACTCGGTTCGAGGCGCGGTTGGATCAGACCCTGCGTCGCGGAGTGCTCGTGCGGATCGCTGATGAAGGTGTGATCGCGCACACCCAGTCTCCGTGGCCCGGCTACCTCGAGGCCGGCAACTGGTACCCCAGCGGGTTGTCCGGATGGAACGGCACGCGCACCCGCTACAGCGACTCCGACTCGGTGGGCAGCACGGTGACCTGGAACGCGCACCTGCCGCAGGCGGGGCTGTATCGCGTCTCGGTCTGGTATCCGACGAACGCCACCACGACGACCTCTGCTGCGTACATCGTCGGGCATCAGAGCGGCAGCACAGAGGTGATCGTGAACCAGACGGAGGGGGCCGCGGCCTGGCGCTCGCTCGGTACCTTCCGCTACGGCGCCGATGCCACCGGAACCGTGCGGCTCGAGGTGCGCAACACGAGCATCCACCGTGTCAGCGCCGCGCAGTTCGTCCGCGTCGGCGACTGACACGACCCGCGACACCGACGACGAACGGGTGGGGGGAACCGGAAGGAATCCGGTCCCACCCACCCGTTCGTGGTCGAGACGAGAGGAGGCGTCAGTGCCGGACGTACTCCTTGATCGCGTCCTCGTCGACCGTGACGCCGAGCCCGGGTCCGGTCGGGACGATGAACCCGCCGTCGGCACGCACCTCGAGCGGTGTCGTGAGCAGGCGGTTGGCGACCGGGAGAGTGAACGGCTGGTACTCGAACGCGAGGAGCGAGGCGGCGCTCGCCGCGACGTGCACGCCGGCAGCCATCGCGATGCCGAAGGCTGCCGAGTGGTGAGGGGCGACCTGCACGTGGAATGCGTCGGCGACCGCCGCGATCGCGAGGCCCTCGGTGATGCCGGTGCGGCCGATGTCGGGCTGCGTGAGTCCGACAGCGCGACGGGTGAGCCAGTCGGTGAACTCGAAGCGGCTGCGCATCGCCTCGCCCACCGCGATCGGGGTGGCGAGCGCGGTCGCGAGGTCACGGTGCCCCTCGACGTCTTCGGGAGCCAGCGGCGCCTCGAAGAACCACGCCTTCCGTTCGTCGAGCTCGCGGCCGAGAGTGCGTGCCTCGCCGAGCTGGTAGGTCCAATGCGCGTCGAGCGCGACGTCGAGGTCGGGGTGCACTCCCCGGACCGCGTCGTAGGTGGCGAGGTCGGTGCGGATGTCGACGCCGAGGTGCAGCTTGATGCGGCGCACACCGCCTTCGACGAGCTCGGCTGTCTTCTCGGCGCGCTCGACGTCATCCACGCCGCGGATCCCCGAGACGTAGGTCGGCAGCACCTCGTGGAAGCGTCCGCCGGCGAGCTCGGAGACCGAGAGGCCGGTGGCGTGACCCCAGAGGTCCCACAGGGCGATGTCGACGGCCGCCATGGCGTCGGCCTGGTGGCCGGTGAGGTGTCCGCGCTCACGCATCGACTCGGTCATGCGGTGCCAGAGCGTGCGCACCGAGCGCGGATCCTCGCCGATGATGAGCGGGGTGAGCAGGTTGTCGACGATCGCGGCGGCAACGACCGGCGCGACCGGAGCGAGGGCTTCGCCCCAGCCGACGAGGCCCTCATCGGTCTCGATCTTCACGAGCAGCGTCTCGTAGCCGGGGGAGTACAGGCTCCGCCACGGCGGTCGGATCACGTATCCGCGGTGGTCGACCGCGGTGTCGCCTGCATAGGAGTTGTTCGCCTCCTCCTTCGAGAGGTACAGCGGGAAGGTCTGGACGCGCGTGATCTTCACAGGGGTCTCCAAAGACATCGATGGTCGAGCGGCCGGCGGCGGGGTGCCGCGGTCAGGGGGTCAGAGGGTCGCGAGGCGTCGCGGCGGGGATCAGAGCGCCGCGAACGCCGATGCGGTGCGGGAGGGGCTGTACCCGAGGGCGACGGAGATCTCGTCGGCGGCCTCGATCAGCTGCAGGGCGAGTTCCTGGTGAGAGGCGTGCAGATCCAGCACCGAGAGAGGCCCGCTGGCCGAGAGGCCGGCGACGATCTCTCCCGCGCGATTGCGGATGGGGGCGGCGATGCACGCACGGCCGAATGCGAGCTCCTCGATCTCGGTCGCATAGCCGCGGCTGCGCGACTCGTCGAGGGCGATCTGCATCGCGGCGCGGTCGACGATCGTGTGCGGGGTGAAGCGCTGGGGCGTCTGCGCGAAGTACTCGTCCACCTGCTCGTCGGTCATACCGGAGAGCAGTGCCTTGCCGATCCCGGTCGCATGCAGCGGACCGGTGCGCCCTGCCATCGCGAACGACTTGGGCGCGAGCGCACCCTCGAAGTTGCAGAGGTAGGTGAAGGTGAAGCCGCTGAGCTCGGCGACGTTCACGCCGATCTCGATCTTGCGGGCGAGGTTCTGCGCGATCTGCCGCGAGGCGCGGAAGATGGGCGAGCCGTTGAGGGCGATCGTGCCGAGCGCCACGGCAGCGGGGCCGAGGCGGTAGAGCCCGGTGCGGGCGTCCTGCACCACGAACCTCATGCGGTCGAGCGCCGACATCATGCGCGAGACGGTGGACTGGCCGAGCCCGGTGAGGGTGCAGAGTTCGGAGACCCTGAGCTCACCCGCCTCTTCGGTGAAGCATGCGAGCAACGACATCGCTCGTTCGACGGTCTGGGTGCCGCCCACCGATTCCGATGCCATGGTCACTCCTCCTCAGTACTGCCGCCGCGGATGCGACGCTGCGGCTGGTCGCCGCTGCCAGTCATCCTATTCAGTGAAATGGCTTCGAGCAACACAAATGTGGGTGTCTTATGCATTTTGTGGATTTCGCATCCGCATTGTGGTTGAATAGCCCCACGTCGACGTCGACGACTGTGACGACGATGCGCAGGGCCCCACGCGGGGTCGTCTCTACGGGAAAGTGACTGCAATGCAACAAGCCATACTCGAGCGGCCCGCCGAGAGCGAGCAGAAGGCCGTCGAGCCACGCTCAGGGCGACGCTCCACGCTCGGCGCGAAGGATCGCACCTTCGGATTCATGATCGCACTTCCCGCGGTCCTCCTGTTCCTCGTGATCGCGATCTTCCCCCTCGTGTCGAGCATCTTCACGAGCCTCTTCGATCAGTCGCTGCTACGCCCGGAGCGCACCTTCGTCGGCCTCGACAACTATGCGGCCGTCTGGGAGGAGTTCTTCGCCCGACTCGGCACGACTCTCGTGTTCGCCTCGCTCGCGACGGTCTTCCCCCTCGTGCTCGGTGTGGCACTCGCGTTGCTGCTGAACGCCCGCATGCGTGGTCGCAACATCCTGCGCGGTGCTCTGATGCTCCCGTGGCTGCTGCCCGGCGTCGTCGTCTCCTTCCTCTGGGCGTGGATCTTCAATGACAGCTACGGCGTCGTCAACCACGTCCTCACAACGTTCGGACTGCCCGAGATCAGCATGCTCGGCACCCCCACCGGTGCCATGGCGGCCGTCGTCATCGCCAAGACCTGGCACTCGTTCCCGTGGATCATGGTCGTCGCCCTCGCCGTGCTCCAGACGCTGCCGAGCGAGCAGATCGAGGCCGCCACGATCGACGGAGCAACCCGCGCGCAGCGGTTCCGTCACATCTCGCTGCCGCACATCGCCGGCCCGGTCACCCTCGTCGCGGTGCTGGAGTTCATCTACAACTTCGGCAACTTCGACACGATCTTCGTGATGACCGGCGGCGGGCCGGGCAACTCGACGACGACGCTCGCGGTCAGCCTCTACGATCTCGCGTTCGGCAGCTACGAACTCGGCAAGGCTTCCGCGATGGGTGCCCTCTGGCTCGTCCTGCTCGCGATCATCACGAGCGGATACCTGTTCCTCAACCGTCGGCTGGAGAAGTGATGCGCCGTAGTCGTGATGTCGGGGAGTCGATCATCCGCCCCCACCTGTCCATCCCGGGACGCGTCCTGCTCCTGCTGCTGGCCCTGTTCGGCCTGCTGCCGGTCTACTGGCTCACGGCGACCGCGTTCACGAGGAAGGAAGACGTCTTCTCCGCGGATCGTCCGTTCTTCCCGGTCAATCCGACGATCGAGAACTTCGTCGGCTTCTTCCAGAACGACCTGCTGCTGAAGAACCTCCTGAACAGCATCATCGTCTCCACCGGCACCGCCCTGCTCGCGGTCCTGGTCGGCGGTCTGATGGCGTACTCGCTCTCGAAGTTCCGCTACCGCGGACGCAACGCCATCATGTTCATGTTCCTCATCGGACAGCTGATCCCCGGTGCCCTGCTGCTCATCTCGCTGTACCTGATGCTGAGCTCCGCCGGACTGCTCTACACCTACACGGCGCTGATCATCTCGTTCACGACTTTCACGCTGCCGCTCGCAGTGTTCCTGCTGAAGGGCATCATCGACGCCCTGCCCGATGACATCCTCGAGGCTGCGAAGGTGGACGGACTCTCGCGCACCGGGACGATCTTCCGCATCGTGTTCCCGCTCGTGGTCCCCGGTCTCATCACCGCGGGCATGTTCGCCTTCATGCGCGGCTGGAGCGATCTCCTCTTCGCGCTCACGCTCGCCGGCCCCGACAAGCAGACGCTTCCGGCGGGACTGACCCAGGCGTTCATCCGAGAAGGCACGGCCGACTGGCCGGCGCTGATGGCGGCATCGCTCATCACCTCCCTCCCGCTCGTCATCATCTTCGTCCTCCTGCAGCGCTACTTCGTCTCCGGCCTCGCGGCCGGAGCGGTCAAGGGGTAGTCATGCGTCCCGAACAGCTCGTCCCCCTCATCCCGAAGGAGCACTCCTCATGAACATCTCGAACTCGCAGCTGAGCCGCCGAGCCTTCCTCGGAGGCGGTACTGTCCTCGCCGCGTTCGGAGCGCTCGCGCTCGCCGGCTGTGCGACGCCCGCTGCCCCCGGCACCGGCGCCGGTGCCACGGCAGCAGCCGCGACCAAGGCCAAGACCATCAACTTCTACGGCAACTCGCTCGGCGAGGAGGCCCTGAAGTCGGCGTGGCAGGGGATCCTCGACGGCTTCTCGAAGCAGGAGGGCGTCAAGGTCGCCCCGGTCATCTACCCGTACGACCAGGCAGCCACGCAGCTGGCCCTGACCGGACGCTCCGGCAACCTCATGGGTGTCGGTCAGTCCGGCGGGTGGCAGGTGCTCACCCCGATGAACGTGCTCGCAGACCTCACCGACCTCGCCAAGGGGCTGGGCATCCCGCAGGGTGTGCTCGACTCCTACACGATGGACGGCAAGCTGCTCGTGCTGCCGCTGACGGCTGCCGGCATCGGCATCATCACCAACGGCGAGATCGCGAAGAGCGTCGGCATCAAGTCGGGCATGACCGTGGAGCAGTTCGCCACCGCGCTCGAGAAGATCAAGAAGCAGGACTCCTCGCTGATCCCGTACGCGGCGGTCACCAAGAACCCGGACCTCAAGGACGCCGTGCCGTGGATGTGGGGCTTCGGCAGCGAGGTCGTCACCGACGACCTGAAGTGCACACTGGGAGACGCCGAGAGCGTCAAGGCCGTCACCTGGTACAAGTCGCTGCAGGATGCCGGCCTCACGCAGACGAACGTGGCGCGCAGCGATGCCCGCATCCTGTTCGCGAGTGGCAGGGCAGCCCTGTACGACGACGCACCGCTCGCGTCGACCTTCGTCAAGACGAACGGCGCGGCGCAGGACATCATCGACAACATCGGTGCCATCTCGCGCCCGACCGCCGGTGGCAAGGAATCGTTCAACCGGGCCTGGGGCAGCGGTGTCTTCGCGACGGCTGGCGAGGGCGAGCTCACGAGCCGTGACTTCATCCTCTACGCGGCGACCAACGTCGAGGCGGCGACCGCGCTGTACGAGAACTCGGCGGTCGCTCCTGCCGCCAAGACCGTGGCCGACAAGATCCCCGCTCTCGCGGCCGACAAGTTCCAGGGCGCGTTCCGCACCGAGGTCTCCGAGCACGCTCGCGGGGCCGCATGGGACCGCGTCGCCGTCACGGCCCAGATCGACGCCGCCATCGGCGCTGGTGTCGCGACGATCCTCGCCGGTCAGGTCGAGGCGCAGGCCGGCCTCAACGCCCTGAAGAAGGAAGTGCAGGGGCTGCTCGACGCCAACTCCTGACCTGTCGCCTGCTTCGAATCGCGTGAATGGCCGTGTTCCCTCCGGGGATGCGGCCATTCACGCGCTTCGTACGTCTGCGGTGAGGTACAAGAACCACGACGAAGGCCGCGTCCCGACAAGGGGACGCGGCCTTCATCGTGCGAACCGGCGGTTCAGAGCCAGCGGTCGCGCAGTACGGGCTTCAGCCAGGCGGCGGGGGATGAGATCGACAGGCCGCCGTCGACGGGGATCGACGCTCCGGTGATGAAGGACGCGGCGTCGGAGGCGAGGAACGCGACGACTGAGGCCACTTCCTCCGGCCGGCCGATGCGTCCGAGGGGGTAGCCCTCGCTCTCGCCGGTGTCGATCGCTGAGATGCTTCCCGGCTGCACGGCGTTGACGCGGATGCCCTGGGGGCCGTAGTCGAGGGCCAGCTGTCGTACGAGGCCGTCGACGCCCGCCTTGGCGGCCGCGTAGGCCGGCAGGGCGGGGGCTGCGAGCGACGAGTTGACCGACGTCACGGCGACGATCGACGAGCCCCGCGTGAGGCGCGAGAGTGCCGCCCTCGCCACGAAGAACGCCGAGTCGAGAGTGGCGCCCAGCGCGCCGCGCCAGTCCTCGTCGCTCGTGGCTTCCGCGCGCGCGATCGGCATGCGGCCGGCCGCGAGCACGACGACGTCGAGTCGACCCAGCGCCTGCTCCGCATCGGCGACGGCGCGGTCGGCCGCCTCGGGCCTGCTGCAGTCCGCGACGAGGTACCGCTCGAAGACCGGATCCGACGACTCCTCGAGCCCCACTCCGACGACGGCATCGCCGCCATCGGTGAAGGCGCGGGCGATCGCGAGACCGATGTCGGAGTTGCCGCCGATCAGCAGCACGCCGCGGCGGGTCACACGCGCACCGTGGCGGGGATCGGCGGAAGGGCGAGCTCGTCGATCACGAGCTTGACCGATGCGCGGCTTCCGGCGTCCAGCCGCGAGGCCGGATAGCGCACGGTCGCGTGGTCGATGATGCCGCGCGCGACGAGAATCTCCTTGTGCACCGCCCACGCGATGCCGCCTTGCAGACCGATGAGCACGAGAGGGAGCATACGACGGAACTCGGCGCGCGCCTCGTCGACGCGCCCCTCCACGAACTGCGCGAGCACCGGACCGAGCAGGTCGGGGAACTCGCAGGCCGGCATCGTGCCGACGGCGCCCCTGGCGTACTCCTCCAGGCAGAACTGCGCGTTCTGTCCGCCGAGCACCGCGAAGTCCGGGTCGTCGATCGCCGAGACGACGGCGCCGACCTTGGGGGCGGTCGGCGGCGCTTCGACCTTGACGGAGTCGACGCCCTCCAGGCGGGCGATCTCGGCGATCAGCGACGGCGCCATCGCGACACCGGTGACGCCGGGGGCATCCTGCACCATGACCGAGAGGGAGGTGGCGTCGGCGACGTCGCCGTAGAAGTCCACGAGCGTCCCTGCCGGCGGCTTCACCATGAACGGCGGCAGCACCATGAGCGCGTTCGCGCCGCCCTCTTCCGCGAGGAGTGCCTGCTCGATCGAGGTCGCCGTGGAGGTGCCGTTGACGCCGGCGATCACGGGGATCCGGCCGTCGACCACGCGGACGACGTCGTCCAGGATCGTGCGCCGCTCCTCGGTGGTGAGGGCGAAGCCCTCGCTCGCCATGCCGAAGACGGCGACGCCGTCGACCCCGGATGCGAGCTGGAACTCGACCAGTCGACGCAGGCTTTCGCGGTCGAGGGCGCCCGACTCGTCGAAAGGAGTTGCCAGGATGGGCATCAAGCCGTGGAGTGTCGGAGCCATCAGCTGTTTCCCCGCTTCATCATCGTGTATCCACATTTCTCGCAAGTGTTATGCATATTGTGAGATAGTCTGCCACATAACGGTTACGAGCTACCAGCGAAGGATGACCCGGATGTCGCACACCCAGACCGCCCGAACCGTCGAGATCCTCTCCGACGCCCGATATGTCCAGGCCGAGTCGCCGCGTTGGGACGGTCGCGACGGGAGCCTCGCCTGGATCGACATGGCCACCGGGTCTCTGCACCGCGGTCGGTTCGAGCAGGGGAAGCTCGTTCCCGTGGACGCAGTGGTCGTCGGTGCGCAGATCGGCGCTCCGGTCCCGCTCGCGCAGCCGGGGGCGGGCTGGCTCGTCGGCGTCGATCGCCGCGTGGTGCACGTGAGTGACGACGGGGTCGTCACCCCGGTCACGGATGACATCGCGGGGCCGGGCGACTACATGAACGACGGCGGCGGTGACCCGTCCGGGCGCTTCTGGGTGGGCAGTCAGTCGATGCCCCGTGACCCGCACTGCACGCTGTGGAGCATCGGCCCAGACGCGGAGCCGATCGCGCGCCTCGACGGGGTGACCGTCTCCAACGGCCTCTCCTTCGATCGCACCGGCTCGACGCTGTATTACATCGACACGCTTCCGCACCGCAGCATCGAGGCGTTCGACGTGGCACCCGACGGTGAGCTCTCGAACCGCCGCACCGTGTGCCGGGTCGAGGGCGGCAACCCCGACGGCATGGCGATCGACCTCGACGGCATGCTCTGGGTCGCGGTGTGGGATGCCTCCGAGGTGCGTCGCTACTCGCCCGCGGGCGAGCTCGTCGAGACGATCGTCCTGCCGGCGAAGCGGCCCACCGCCGTGGCACTCGTCGACCGACTGCTCGTGATCACGACGGCCAGCATCGGGCTGACGGATCCCACCGACGCCGACGGCGCACTGCTCGGCGTGCAGGTCGATGTCGGCGGTGCGCCCGCTTTCCCGTGGGGCGGCAGGGCGCCGATCGTCGACGGCGAAGAGGCGGCAGCGCTGTGAGCACCGTCGACAACGCGCAGCTGCAGGAGCGGCTGCGCAGCACGCGGCTCGTCGCGATCCTCCGCGGGACCGACGTCGACGCCACGATCGCTGCAGCACGGACGCTTCTGGAGACGGGGGTGCTCACCCTCGAGATCGCACTCACCCTGCAGGACGCGGAGGAGGCGATCGCCCAGGTGGTGCAGGATGCTCCGCCCGGGGCGCTGATCGGCGCCGGCACGGTGCTCGACGAGGCAGACGTCGATCGGGCGGTCGCCGCCGGAGCGCAGTTCATGGTGACGCCCGCCCTCAGCGCCTCCGTCCCCTATGCGGTCAGCCAGGGCATCGGCGTGCTTCCGGGCGTCTACACGCCCACCGAGATCCAGCGGGGCCACGACCTCGGCAGCGCGGCCGTGAAGCTGTTCCCGGCATCGGCGCTCGGCTCCGGCTTCATCCGCGCCGTACGAGATCCCTTCCCACAGGCGCGGATCATCCCCGTGGGAGGAGTGAGCGTCGACACCGTGGGCGAGTTCCTCTCCGCAGGCGCCTTCGGCATCGGAGTGGGAGGGCCCCTCGTCGGCGATGCCGCGACCCCCGGCGGCGACCTCGAGGCTCTCGCCATCCGCGCCAGGGCGTTCGTGCAGGCCGTGCAGACGGGTTGACCGGCCAACTCCATAGGTCTCTCATCACCGGTCCCTCGATCTCGCATATGCGCGATTCCTAACGTCGATCTCGCCCCGCGATGGCCGCGGCGGAAGGAGAGAGATGTACGGAACATATCTGCGGCGCGAACTCGCCGGCCGCAAGAAGCAGACGGTGATCGTCGCGATCGGGCTGGCGATCGCGATCGCCCTCGTGATCGTCGTCAACGCCCTCACCGCAGGAGTGCGCGATGCGCAGGCGCAGGCCCTCGCCTCCGTCTACGGGGTCGGCACCGATCTCACCGTGACGGGCGCGGCCGCCGAGCCCGGCCAGGGTGAGGGGCCGCGCTTCGACTTCGACGCGGATGCGGGCGAGAGCGACGGCGAGACCACCACGCTCGCACAGTCCACGCTGCGGACCGACTTCCTGCGCGGCACTCTCGACTCGTCGGTACTCGACACCGTCGCCGCCACGGACGGCGTAGCGGCAGCATCCGGGGCATTGAGTCTCACGAATTCCACATTCTCCGGCGAGGTGCCCAGCGGCGGATTCGCGCAGCAGGACGGCGAGCAGCCGGCCGCTCCCGAGGAAGGACAGTCGCCACCGGAGGGCGGACAGGGCGGCGGCGGAGGCTCCTTCGGAGTCGACTCCTTCTCGGTGCTCGGGATCGATCCCGCAGCAACCTCGGTCGGTCCGCTCGCGTCGGCCGAGGTGACGGACGGCCGCGGATTCGATGCTGATGACGCCGAAGCACTCGTCGCCCTCGTCGACAGCACCTACGCCGGTACGAACGAGATCGCGGTGGGAGACACGATCGATGTCGCCGGCTCCGATGTCGAGGTCGTCGGCATCCTCGGCTCGACCTCGGACAGTGCGGACACAGCCGCGAACGTCTATCTGCCGCTGAGTACCGCGCAGACGCTCGCCGGAGTGGACGACGTCATCTCCACCGTCTACGTGCAGGCTGATTCGGCCGAATCCATCGACGCGGTGCAGTCCGCGCTGGCCGACGAGCTCCCCGACGCGACGGTGACCTCGCAGTCCGAGCTCGCCTCGACCGTCTCGGGTTCCCTCTCCAGCGCGACCACGCTGATCACGAACCTCGGCACGTGGCTCTCGATCATCGTGCTCGCCGTCGCTGTGCTGCTCTCGGTGCTGCTCACGCTGTCCGGCGTCGGGCGTCGCACGAGGGAGTTCGGAACGCTCAAGGCGATCGGCTGGTCGAATGGCCGGGTCGTGCGTCAGGTCGCGGGCGAGTCGATGGTGCAGGGACTCATCGGGGGAGCGGTCGGCCTCGTCCTCGGCATCGCCGGCATCGTGCTGATCAATGTCCTGAGGCCCACTGTCGCCGCGAGCGGCGCAGGTCAGGGCGTAGGCCCCGGCGGTATGGGCGGCGGCCCCACCGGCGGTGGCGCGATGTTCCAGAGCCAGCAGGCCGCAGACATCGTCCTGCAGGCGCCGTTCACACCCTGGGTTCTGGTGGCGGCCGTCGGCCTCGCGGTGCTCGGTGGTCTGGTCGCCGGTGCGTTCGGCGGCTGGCGTGCTGCGCGCCTGAGCCCGGCGGAAGCACTGCGCTCGGTCGCATGAGCGCTGCCCGCACGAGCAGAACCGACTGAACCCGACATTCCACGAGAAGGAGAAGCACATGACCATGGCAGACCTCGACCAGACGGCGCCGCGGACCGAGAACGAGCAGCCGCTCTATCGTGTCGCGGGCGTCACCAGGACCTACGCCCAGAAGGGGCGCATCGTGAAGGCGCTGATGGGCGTGGACCTCGACATCATGCCCGGCGAGTTCGTCACGATCCAGGGCCCGACCGGAGGAGGGAAGTCGACCCTGCTGCAGTTGCTCGGTGCACTCGACACCCCGTCGACCGGGTCGCTCCTGCTGGACGGCAGAGAGCTCGCATCGGCGTCGGCGAAGGAGCTCGGCCGCATCAGGGCGGAGGAGATCGGGTTCGTGTTCCAGGGGTTCAACCTGATCCCCACGCTCACCGCGACGCAGAACGTCGACATGGCGCTCGAGCCGCTCGGAGTCGACAAGGCGCAGCGCCGCACCAGGGTCGCCGAAGCTCTCGCCCACGTCGGCCTCGATGACAGAGGCGACCATCTGCCCACCGAACTCTCCGGAGGCCAGCAGCAGCGCGTCGCGATCGCACGAGCCATCGTCAAGAAGCCTCGCGTGCTCCTCGCCGATGAGCCGACCGGAAATCTCGACGAGAGCATGCGCGACGAGATCCTGACGCTGCTCGAATCGCTGTGCGCCGAGGGGATCACCATCATCGTGGTGACGCATGACTCCGCGGTGGCGCAACGTGCGACACGTCGACTGCGCCTCACCAAGGGCGTGGTGCAGGACATCACGAAGTAGGGGAGCACGACCATCGTCGTGTGACGCACGAAGGGCCGGGCACCTCGCGGTACCCGGCCCTTCGACGGCAAGTCGTCAGTGCGTGTCTTCGGCCTCGATCTCGGTGCGGTCGCCCGACCACAGCGTGTGGAAGGTGCCCGGCTTGTCGATGCGCTTGTAGGTGTGCGCACCGAAGAAGTCGCGCTGTCCCTGCACGAGGGCGGCGGGGAGACGGTCGGCGCGGATGCCGTCGTAGTACGACAGCGACGAAGAGAACGCCGGAGCCGGGATACCCGCCTGTGCGGCGGTCACGACGACGCGGCGCCACGAGGCCTGGCCACGGGTGAGCGCCTCGGCGAAGTACGGGGCGGTCATCAGCACGGGCAGGTCGGGGGTCGCGGCGTAGGCGTCGGCGATGCGGTTGAGGAACTGGGCGCGGATGATGCAGCCGCCGCGCCAGATCTTCGAGATCGCACCGAGGTCGATGTTCCAGCCGTACTCGGCCGCACCCGCGCGGATCTCGTCGAAGCCCTGCGAGTAGGCGACGATCTTCGACGCGTAGAGAGCCAGGCGCACGTCCTCGATGAACTGATCGGTGTCGGAGGCCGAGACCGTGAACTCCTCGTCGGGCCCGGGAAGGGCGCCGGCGACGGCACGCTGCTCGGGGTGCGAGGAGAGCGAGCGGGCGAAGGTCGCCTCGGCGATGCCGGAGACGGGGACGCCGAGCGACAGTGCGGTCTGCACGGTCCAGGCCCCGGTGCCCTTGGCGCCCGCCTGGTCGAGGATCACGTCGACGAGCGGCTTGCCGGTCTCGGCATCCACCTGGCGGAGCACCTCGGCGGTGATCTCGATCAGGTACGACTCGAGTTCGCCCTTGTTCCACTCGGCGAAGATCTCGGCGATCTCCGCGGGCGACTTGCCGGTGCCGCGGCGGATGAGGTCGTAGGCCTCGGCGATGAGCTGCATGTCGGCGTACTCGATGCCGTTGTGCACCATCTTGACGAAGTGGCCCGCGCCGTCGTGGCCGACGTGCGTGACGCACGGCTCGCCCTCGGCGATCGCGGCGATCGAACGCAGGATCGGTCCGAGCGTGATCCACGACTCGTCCGAACCGCCGGGCATGATCGACGGGCCGAGCAGTGCGCCCTCTTCGCCGCCCGAGATGCCGGCGCCGACGAAGTTGATGCCGGTCTCGCGGACCGCCTTCTCCCGGCGGATGGTGTCGGGGAAGTACGCGTTGCCGCCGTCGACGATGATGTCGCCCGGCTCGAACACCTCGACCAGCGAGTTGATCACGGCGTCGGTCGGGCCGCCGGCCTTGACCATGATGATCGCGGTCCGCGGCTTCTGCAGCGAGTCCGCGAACTCCTGGTAGGTGTGGGCGGGGACGAATCCGGCCTCGGGGTGCTCGTCGAGGAGAGTCTGGGTCTTCTCGTAGCTGCGGTTGAAGATCGCCACCGTGTTTCCCTCGCGGCTGGCGAGGTTGCGGGCGAGATTCGATCCCATGACGGCGAGTCCGACGACTCCGATGTTCGCTGATGCTTCGGGCACAGAAGGCTCCTCGATCGTGAAGAAGGGGTGGTTTCAGCGTATCGCTGTACGGGAGGTCAGTGGCCACCTGTGTCACGAGAGGCGATGAAGCGTCGCGACACGGCGATGTCGCGGTCGCCGAGCCCGGCGGCGACCAGCTCGTCGAAGGCCGCCCGCAGAGTGGGCAGCAGTACGGGGGACGTTCCGGTGGCGTCGGCGATGTCGGCCGCGAAGCCGAGGTCCTTCACCATGTACTGCGCGATGCCGCTGGGGGAGTCGTCGCCGGTGACGAGCTTCTCGCGGCGACTGTCGAGCAGCCGCGATCCGGCGTATCCACCCGACAGGAGCGACCACAGCGCGTCGAGGTCGAGGCCGGATCGCTCGGCGAGCACGGTGGCCTCGCCGAGCGCCATGATCGTCGCGGAGACCACGAGCTGGTTGCAGGCCTTGGCGACTTCTCCTGCCCCGAGCGGGCCGAGAAGGACGGGGGTGCCGCACGGAGCGAGTACTCCCGCCGCGACGGCAGCATCATCCGGATCGCCGCCGAGCATGATCGAGAGGGTTCCGGCGATCGCTCCGTCTTCGCCACCCGAGACCGGGCAGTCCACGAACCTGACGCGTCCGCCCGTCTGTGCCCCCACCCGCTCCGCGAGAGTGCGGACGGCAGGTGCAGACGATGTCGAGCCGATGAGGACGAGCAGGTCGCCGGCGTCGGAGAGCAGGCCGTCGGGGCCGTCGAGCATGGCTTCGAACGGAGGGAGGTCCGGCAGCATCATGAGCAGGACGTCTACTCTGGAGGCGAGCTCGCGTGGTGTCTCCGCCCAGGAGGCCCCGGCGGCCAGCAGCTCCGGCTGGGGGCGGCGTGCGTGGATGACGAGACGGCCGTGTGCGGCGAGCAGGTGGTCGGCCATGGGGCGGCCCATCGCGCCCAGACCCACTGCGCCGACGGTGACGGATGAGTTGTCCATGCGCACACGGTAGCAATAATCCAACAGATAGAACAGTGTCCAGCGGAATGGATCTGGGCTAAGGTGAGGCATCCAAGACTTCCCGAGGAAGGGATCAGTATGACGGGGACCGAGAAGAAGCTGCGCGCCGTCGTGGCGGTACCACTGCCGGAAGATCTGTGTCGACTGATCGAGGAGCTCGAGCCTCGGGTCGAGGTGCTCCGCGATCACTCGCTCATGCCCCCGATGCGCGGCCCCGCAGACTGGTCCGGCGACCCGGAGTACGCCCGCACCCCGAGCCAGCAGCAGGCGTTCGACGATCTGGTCGACTCCGCCGACGTGCTGTTCGGGATCCCCGATGTGGATGCCGCGGCACTGGCTCGCACCGTGTCAGCGAACCCGCGTCTGCGTTGGGTCATGACGACTGCTGCGGGCGGCGGATCCTCGGTGAAGGCGGCCGGTCTCGATCGCGAAGACCTCGATCGCATCGTGTTCACCACGAGTGCTGGTGTGCACGGCGGTCCGCTCGCGGAGTTCGCGGTGTTCGGGGTCATGGCGGGCGCGAAGAACTTCCCACGCCTCATCGCCGATCAGAGCACTCGCACCTGGCCCGACCGCTGGGAGATGCGTCAGCTCGATGAGATGACCGTGCTGGTCGTCGGCCTCGGCGGCATCGGCGGGGAATGCGCTCGGCGCTTCCATGCGCTCGGCGCCAGGGTCTGGGGCACGACCCGCTCGGGAGAGCCGGTGGCGGGCGTCGACCGCCTGGTGCCGCTGGATGAGCTGACCGAGGCGGTGGCCCACGTCGATGCGATCGTGGTCACGCTTCCCGGCACGGCGCAGACCCACCATCTGATCGGCGCCGACGTGTTCGACGCTGTGAAGCCGGGCGCGATCATCACCAACGTGGGTCGCGGCACCGTGATCGACGAGAGCGCCCTTCTCGGTGCGCTCGACGACGGCCGCGTGGCCTTCGCCGCCCTCGACGTGTTCGAGCAGGAGCCGCTCGACGACGCCTCGCCTCTGTGGACGCACCCGAACGTGCTCGTCAGCCCGCACACCGCGGCGCTGAGCTCGAAGGAGGAGGAGCGGATCGCCCGCCGCTTCGCCGAGAACGCGGCGCGCCTGCTCGATGGCCAGCCGCTGACCGCCGTGGTCGATACGGTCGAGTTCTACTGATCGTCGCGCAGGCGGTTACTGCCTGCGCGACTCCCCGATGGCGGAAGGCTCGGCCATGGATGACGACACCCGCGAAGGGCGCGACCCTGCGCCGGCCGTGACCCGGAGCATCCGCCTGCTCGGCATCCTCGCCGAGGCGGGCGGTCCGCGCACCCTCACCGAGCTCGCGGGAGATCTGGGGCTGGCGAAGTCGTCGACCGCGAACCTGTGCCTCGCGCTCGAAGCGGGCGGCATGGTCGATCGCACCGCGCAGGGCTATCGCCTCGGAGTGCGCACGGCGGAACTGGGCGGCGCGTTCGCTGCACAGTTCAACCAGGTGCGCGAGTTCTACAGCGTCTGCGAGGCCTCGCCGCAGCTGGCGTCCGAGCTCGTCCAGGTCGCGATGCTCGACGGCTCGGATGCGCTGTACCTCGCCAGGCACGAGGGTTCGCGCTCGCTGCGCCTGGGCACCCCGTTGGGCTCGCGGCTTCCCGCGCCGCTGTCGGCGACGGGGCGCGCGCTCCTCGCCGCGATGAGCGATGCGGAGGTCGTGGAGCTCCTCGGCGAGGATGCTGTCTTCCCGCAGTTGACCGAGCGCAGCGCGACGACGATGTCCGGGCTCCTCGAGGTTCTGGCCACGGCTCGTCGCCGCGGCTGGGCGCTCGATGCGGAGGAGTCCTTCCGCGGCATCGTCGGCGTAGCGGTACCCCTGGAAGGCTGGGCCCCGACCGATCCGCCGCTCGCCCTCGGCGTCGCCATCCGTGCTGCCGAGGCCGACTACGAGCGCATCGAGCGCGTCGGCGAGGCGCTGCGCGAAGCCGCCGCCGCGCTGACGAATCCCTTCAGCTCCGCCGTTCGGCGCTGACTCCTCTCGTCCGTCCGCCCGCCGCCCCTCGAGGGGAGGGGGCGGTTTCCTGTGCGCACCTGAGACGCGTTGAAAAGTGTCCAAAGGGTTGAACGCAATCCAGCGGGCTGGTAATGTCGGGGTCGCGCCGCAGGCGAAGCCGATCGAAGGAGATGGCAGTGACCGACCCCCGCACCTCAGCCCGTGCAGTGTCCGATGACCCGGAATACGCGGCGAATCTGCGCCGCGCGACACTCGCGTCGAGCATCGGCAGCGCACTGGAGTACTTCGACTTCGCGCTCTACGGCCTCTCGACGGCGCTGATCTTCAACGTCCTCTTCTTCCCGCAGGACGACCCGGCCATGGCCACGGTCGCCGCATTCGCGACCTTCGGCGTCGGCTTCCTCGCGCGCCCGTTCGGCGGTCTCTTCTTCGGAGTGCTCGGCGACAAGCTCGGTCGCAAGTGGGTCCTGGTCGCGACCATCGTGCTGATGGGCGGTGCCTCGACAGCGATCGGCCTCCTGCCCACCTACGCCGCGATCGGCGTCTGGGCACCGATCCTGCTGGTGCTGATGCGTCTCCTGC
Organism: Microbacterium sp. MYb54; assembly: GCF_002979515.1. Taxonomy (GTDB): domain Bacteria; phylum Actinomycetota; class Actinomycetes; order Actinomycetales; family Microbacteriaceae; genus Microbacterium. The sequence continues at coordinate 77,290 of NZ_PCPA01000011.1, forward strand.
AGGGCTTCGGCGCAGGTGCCGAGCAGGCGGGGGCGACGGTACTGATGGCCGAGTATGCACCGGTCAAGCGCCGCGGCTTCTTCTCCGCTCTGCCGTTCGTCGGCATCCAGGCGGGCACGCTGCTCGCGGCCGTCGTCTTCGGCCTGATCACGCTGCTCCCCGAGGATCAGCTACTGAGCTGGGGCTGGCGCGTGCCGTTCCTCGCTTCGTTCGCACTCATCCTCCTCGCCCTGTTCATCCGGATGCGGCTGCGTGAGACGCCGACGTTCGTCGAGCTCGAGAAGCACGAGCAGGTGGCCGACCGCCCGATCAAGGAGATCTTCACGCACGGGCTGCCCGGCGTGATCGTCGGTGTGGGGCTGCGGATGGCCGAGAACGGCGGGTCGTACATGTTCCAGACGCTGGGACTGGCGTTCTTCGTCACGGTCGTCGGCGAGAGCGCCGACAAGAGCCTGCTCACGTGGGGCGTCACCCTCGGGTCGCTGATCGGCGTCTTCTCGGTGCCGTTCACCGGACACCTCTCCGACCGCTTCGGACGCCGCACGGTGTACCGCTTCGGGGCGGTCTTCATGCTCGTCTACACATTCCCCGCCTGGTGGCTTCTCTCGCTCGGCAACTACGCCATCGCCATCGGCGTCATCGCGATCGGAATCGGGGTCGCCGTGAACAGCATGCTCGGCCCGCAGTGCGCCATGCTCCCCGAGCTCTTCGGCAACCGTCACCGCTATCTCGGGGTGGCGATGGCTCGCGAGATCTCCGCTGTGCTCGCCGGCGGTCTCGCCGGTGTCCTCGGCGCATATCTGATCGCGGTGAGCGGCGGCAACTGGGTGCTCCTGGCCATCTACATGGCCGTGCTCGCCCTCATCACGGTCGCCTCGACGTTCCTGGCCCCCGAGACCCTTCGCCGTGACCTCACCCGCGTCGACGACGCGATCAAGGTCTCTCGCGCCGAGGGCGGCGACGATGTGTTCGCCACCACCGTGTCGATCAAGGCCGTCGGTCGATGACCGCGCTGCCGGCGGGGCTGGCCGCCTTCGACCTGACGGGGCGCACGGCGCTCGTGACCGGATCGGGCCAGGGCATCGGCAGGACGCTCGCGGAAGGCCTCGCCGGCGCCGGCGCGACCGTGATCGTGCACGGGCGGGATGCGGCGAAGGCGCACGCAGCGGCGACCGAGATCGCTCAGACCACCGGCGCCACCGTCCGCAGCGTCGTCTTCGACGTCACCGACTCCGCGGCGGTCGACACCGGGATGGGTGAGGTCGAGGCTCTGGTCGGCACACCGGACATCCTCGTGAACAACGCGGGAGTCCAGCGCCGGGCGCCGATCGCGGAGTTCACCGACGAAGACTGGGATGTGCTCGTACAGACGAACCTCGCCAGCGTCTTCCGGCTGTCCCGCCGGATCGCCGCGGGCATGATCGCCCGGGGCTCGGGCAAGATCATCCAGATCGGCAGCGTGCAGTCGCAGCTCGCCCGCCCCTCGATCGCTGCCTACTCGGCCACCAAGGGCGCGATCGTGATGTTCACGAAGGGGCTGTGCGCCGACCTCGCCCCGCACGGCATCCAGGCGAACGCGATCGCTCCCGGCTACTTCGCGACCGAGCTCACGCAGGCCCTCGTCGCCGACGAGGAGTTCTCGGCGTGGGTCCGCGGGCGCACCCCGGCCGGCCGATGGGGAGACACTCGGGATCTGGTCGGTGCGCTGCTGTTCCTCGCCAGCGGCGCGAGCGATTTCGTGAACGGGCAGACCCTGTTCGTCGACGGCGGCATGACGGCGGTCGTCTGATGCGGCTCGGGCGCATCGCCTCGGACGACGGTCCTCGCTGGGTCCGTCAGGCAGCTGGCGGGCCGGTCCCGATCTCCGACCCCTTCGTCGCCTTCGCTCAAGGGCAGGCCCCGCACGATGTGGGGGAGGTCATCGAGGGCGCGGCCATCGCGCCGGTCGACCCCGTCGTCATCGTCGGCATCGCCCAGAACGGGCCGGGGCACGCCTCGCCTGTGCAGGCCTGGCTCAAGAGCCCTCGGACCGTGATCGGCAGCGGCGCGGAGGTCCTCCTGCGTCGCGACGCCGGCGGACAGGTCGCCGAGGGGGAGATCGCGGTCGTGATCGGACGCCCCACCCACGGGCTGACGGCATCGAACGCGCACGAGTACGTGCTCGGCGTCACTGCCGTGAACGATCTCTCGAGCCCGGAGCGCGCCGAATTCGATCCGCGCAACTTCGAGTCGAAATCGGGGGAGGGCTACACTCCGCTCGGCCCCTGGATCGACACCGCGGCAGGAATCGACGACGTGAGCCTCGAGGTGGAGGTCGATGGGCATCTCGTCGCCGAGACCGGAAGCCGCGAGTTGCCGATGCCGATCAGGGAGTGCCTGGCGTACGTCGCCGGGTGGTCCCCGCTCGGTCCGGGAGACGTCGTCATGACCGGTGCCCCGCACTCGCAGGCACCGGTGCGGCCGGGGCAGCGCGTGACGATCAGGGTGGCCGGAATCGAGCTGGTCACCGCTTTCGTGTGACCGAGGAAGGAGCGCGGTGAACAACCTCGCCGTGGTGGCGCATGCCGCCGAGGATCTGCGGATCGAAGACATCGGCGCCCCGGTGCCCCGAACCGACGAGGCCGTCGTGGCCATCGCCTACGGCGGCATCTGCGGGTCCGACCTGCACTACTGGCGGCACGGGGCCGCGGGCGCCTCGGTGCTGCGCGAGCCGATGATCCTCGGTCATGAGGTCTCGGGTGTCGTCGCCGTCGCGGCCGCAGACGGGTCCGGCCCTGACGTAGGCACCCCCGTGGCCGTGCATCCCCTCACGGCGCACGGCGATGGTCGCACGCCGTGGCCCGAGGGGCATCCGAACCTCGCTCCCGCCTCCACCTACCTCGGTTCCGCGATGCATCTGCCCCACACCCAGGGAGCTTTCGCGCGTCGAGTCGCGCTGCCATCGCGTCTGCTGCATCCGCTTCCCGCCGGACTCGACTTGAAGACCGCGGCGCTCGCCGAGCCGGCAGCCGTCGCGTGGCATGCTCTGCAGCGTGCCGGCGAAGTGAAGGGACGAAGCGTCGTCGTCATCGGCGCAGGTCCCATCGGCCAGCTCGTCGCTGCCGTCGCGCAACGCGGCGGCGCGACTTCCGTGACCGTCACCGATCTGCAGCAGCGGCCGCGCGACATCGCCGCAGCACGCGGTATCCGAGCGATCGATGCACGGGCTGAGTTGGAGATCTCCGACCTGCACGCCGATGTCGTCATCGAATCGAGTGGGACAGCGCCCGGCCTCGTGGCCGCGGTCTCGGCGGCGGTGCGAGGCGGCACGGTCGTACTGCTCGGTCTCCAGCGCGGGGGAGAGGTGCCCGCTCCCATGGCCACCGCCATCACCCGCGAGCTCACGCTGCGGGGGTCGTTCCGCTTCGGCGCGGAGTTCGACGACGTGATCGCCGCCCTCGCCGATGGCAGCCTCGACGTCAGAGGTATCATCAGCCAGGTGCTGCCGGTGGATGATGCGCTCGACGCCTTCGCCCTGGCCGCCGACCCTGCGAGTTCCTGCAAGGTGCTCATCGACTTCGGCCTGGAGGAGTGAGTGTGCGCATCGTCGTGATGGGCCCGAGCGGCTCAGGGAAGTCGACGGTGGGCGCGTTCCTCGCCGACACCCTCGGCGCCCGATTCGTCGACGGCGATGATCTGCATCCTGCCGCGAACGTGCGCAAGATGGCGGCCGGAATCCCCCTGGACGACACGGATCGGCAGCCCTGGCTCCGTCTCGTCGGGAAGTCGTTGCAGGAGGAGGAGCGAATCGTCATCGCATGCTCGGCGCTCCGGCGCAGCTATCGCGACCTCATCAGGACCGAGGCACCCGAGACGTTCTTCGCAGAGCTCGCGATCGGGCGGGCGGTGCTCGAGGAACGGATGCGGGTGCGCGCCGATCACTTCATGCCCGCAGCGCTCTTGGACTCCCAGCTGCAGACACTCGAGTCGCTCGAAGCCGACGAATACGGGATCCGCGTCGACGAGTCGGCGGATGTGCAGACGGCCTCAGCCGTCATCGTCACGGCGGCGCGATTACCGCGCTGAGCCGTGGAAAGCGGACGTCAGTCCTTGCGGTAGCCCGAGCGGCCCATGGAGAAGAGAGCGCCGAGGCTGCCGACGACGGCGCACACCGACATGGCACCGATCAGCCAGAGGAGTGCGTGCGAGAGGAAGGCGCCGTCGAGCATGGGGGTTCTCCGTGTTCTGCAGAAAAGGACCGGTGTCCTCAGCCTACCGGGTCATCCGGTACCATTGAGGCTGTACCTCGGCGAGGGATGCTTCTGCGCGTGCGCGAACATCCGTAATCGACGCGGCGAAGCAAGCCCGGTGGCTTTCCTCACGCGTCAGCGAGTTCGAAAATTCCAAGACCACCGCGCGGCCCATTCGCTGCGTGCCCCGAAGGAGAACCCCATGTCTGAAGACACCAAGGTCCAGGCCGAGCTCCGCGAGAGCTTCGGCAAGGGCTTCGCCCGCCGCCTCCGCGCTGCCGGCAAGATCCCCGCCGTCATCTACGGCCACGGCACCGAGCCGGTGCACGTCGCACTGCCGGGTCACCAGGTCTCGCTCATCATCCGTCGCGCCAACGCGCTGCTGGAGCTCGACATCGAGGGCAAGGGCCAGCTCGCCCTCGTCAAGGACGTCCAGCGTGACCCGGTGCACCAGATCATCGAGCACATCGACCTGCTCGTGGTGAAGAAGGGTGAGAAGGTCGCCATCGACGTCCCGATCATCGTCACCGGCGAGTCCGCCTCCGGCACCATCGTGAACCTCGACGCGACCACGCTGTCGATCGAGGCCGAGGCCACGCACATCCCGCAGAACATCGAGGTCTCCGTCGAGGGACTCGAAGAGGGCGCGCACATCACCGCCGCCGACGTCGTGCTCCCCAAGGGCTCCACGCTGCTCTCCGACCCCGAGGTGCTCGTCGTCGCGGTGTCCGTCCCGGCAGCACCCACCGAGGATGACGCTGAGGCCGCGACCGAGGCAGTCGAAGAGGCCGCCGCGGAGTGATCTCCGACTGATTCATCACAGAGGGGACGCGATCCGATCGCGTCCCCTCTGTCGTATCCTGACCGAGTCCCTGCGCCCGGGCAGTGAGAGGACGACGACATGGCATCGACTTGGCTCGTGGTGGGGCTCGGAAACCCCGGCCCGCGGTACGAGGCCACGCGGCACAACATCGGCCAGATGGTGGTCGACGAGATCGCGGGGCGGCGGGGCGAGGCGTTCCGCGAGCACAAGGGTGGTGCGCGCGTGGTCGAGACCTGGCTGCGTCCCGGTGCGGACAAGCTGGTGCTGGCCAAGCCGAACACGTTCATGAACGTGTCGGGCACGCCGGTAGCAGCGCTCGCACGGTTCTATTCGGTGCCCGCCGAGCAGGTCGTCGTCGTGCACGACGAGCTCGACATCCCGTTCGACACGGTCAAGCTCAAGACGGGCGGCGGACACGGCGGACACAATGGTGTCCGCGATGTCGCTCGCGCCCTGGGCACGGCCGACTTCCCGCGTGTGCGGGTGGGCATCGGGCGTCCCGTCGGGCGTCAGGATCCCGCGGACTGGGTGCTCGCGCCGTTCGGCAAGGATGAGCGGCCGAATCTGCCGATCCTCATCGCCGATGCCGCCGACGCGGTCGAGCTTCTCGTCGGTGAAGGTCTGCTCGCAGCTCAGCAGAAGCACCACGCGCCGCGTTGATGCGGGCGTTGACGCTCTGACTGATCGCCTCGATCAGGCTGTGTAGCCTGCGAAACCGGCGGCGCTCCCGGCGCCCAGGGCGATGACGAGGACCACGAAGAAGATCACGACGGCGAGCACGGCCACCACGAGGGCGGCGATACCGGCGCCGCGACCCTGCTTCTTGCGGATCGCGATGATGCCGATCACGATCGCCGCGATGCCGAGGATCGTCCCCGTCCAGAAGGAGAGCTCCGCCCACAGCACCTGATCGCGTGCGGGGGAGAGGATGCTGAGATCGCTGGTGCTGGTCGTGATCCCCTGCGGGAGGAGACGCCCGATCGCGAAGGCGCTGATCCCCGCGATGATCGGGGTCACGACTGCGGCGATGAGCGCGAGGATCAACGCGAGTGTTCCCAGGAAGCCGGATCGCCGTGTCGTGGTGTCGGGAACCGCATAGGCGCCGGTAGGGGCGGCGTAGCCGCCGACGGGAACCTGGTAGGCCCCGGGAGGCGCTGCCTGATACCCGGAGGCGGGAGCCGCTGCCGGATACCCCGGTGCTGTCGGATATGCCGGTGCCACCGGATACGTAGGCGCTGCAGGGTGCATGGGCGCTGCAGGAAGCGTCTGACCTGTCGGGGGGACCGGTGCGACCGACGGTGCCGGGAAGGTCGGTGGAGCCGGGAAAGACTGCGGCGCAGGGAATGCCGGGGGAGGCGGAACAGCGCCGGACGGCGTCGCGGGCGCTGACGGCGCCGATGTCGCGGGTGGCACCGGTGCTTCGGGTGTCACGTCGCCGGACGGGGGAGGCAGCTGCGGATCAGTCACGACCCCCATCCTAAGGCGAGGCTCAGACGCGGCGGAGCAGGCCCACGCGGTCGTACACGTTCGACAGGGTCGCGTCGGCGACGGCATCGGCGCGACCGGCGTTCTCGGCCAGGATGCGGTCGAGTTCGGCGGGATCGTCGAGCAGCTCGAGCGCACGCGTCCGCACCGGCTCGAACTCGTCCACGACGACCTCGGCGAGACCCTTCTTGAAGTCGCCGTATCCTCGACCCGCGTACTCGTCCTCGATCGAGGCGACCTGACGCCCGGTGAGGGCCGCGTAGATCGTGAGCAGGTTCGAGACGCCGGGCTTGTTCTCCCGGTCGAAGCGCACCGAGCCCTCGTTGTCTGTGACTGCTCGCATGACCTTCTTCGCGGACTTCGCCGGATCGTCGAGCATCCACAGCACGCCGGCGTCGCTCTCTGACGACTTCGACATCTTGGCGGTCGGGTTCTGCAGGTCGTAGATGCGAGCGGTCGCCTTCTGGATGACCGGCATCGGCACGGTGAAGGTCTCTCCGAACCGCGAGTTGAAGCGCTCGGCGAGGTCTCGTGTGAGCTCGACGTGCTGCTTCTGGTCGTCGCCCACCGGCACGACGTCGGTCTGGTAGAGCAGGATGTCGGCGGCCATGAGCACCGGGTAGGTGAACAGTCCGACGCTCGTCGCATCGGCCCCGTAACGGGTCGACTTGTCCTTGAACTGCGTCATCCGGCTGGCCTCGCCGAAGCCGGTGATGGTGCTGAGGATCCAGGCGAGCTCGGCATGTGCGCGCACGTGCGACTGCACGTACAGCGTGGACAGCGAGGGCTCGATGCCGGCGGCGATGTACTGCGCTGCCGTGCGGCGCGTCTTCTCGCGAAGCTCTGCCGGGTCCTGGGAAACCGTGATGGCGTGCAGGTCGACGACCGAGAAGTAGGCATCGTAGGAGCTCTGCAGGTCCCGCCACTGGAGCAGCGCGCCGATGTAGTTGCCGATCTGGAGGGAGTCGGCGGATGGCTGCATTCCGGAGTAAAGGCGAGGTTTCGTCACGGGATCAATCCTATGGGGTGAGTGCGGTGCCCCTACGATGGGCGCATGCCCTCCCCTTCCCCTCGCCCACGGACGCGAGGGGATCGGGCCCTCTACGTCGAGATCCTTATCAGGGCGCCCCTCGACGAGGTGTGGCGGCTCACCCAGGACCCGGCTTCGCACGCGCGCTGGGATGCGCGCTTCAGCGACATCGTGCCGCAGCGCACCAGAGCAGACGGCGCGCAGGATTTCCGCTACGAGCTCGATCTGGTCGTGCACACTATCCGCGGAACCGGTGTCTCGCTCGCCACGAAGGAGAGCAGCACGGGGGAGCGCACCTCTGCGCTGCTCTTCGACACGGACGACGCGCTCTCGCCGCTGGGCACGGGGCGCGGCTATTGGCGCTACGTGCCGACGCCCGACGGCGTACGGTTCCTCACTGGTTACGACTACACCCCAGGATGGGGATGGCTCGGGCGGGTGGTCGATCCGCTGATCACCCGACGCTTCATCTGGTGGCTCACGGCGCGAAGCTTCGACCGTCTGCGGTTGTGGGCCGAGGAGGGGATCGTGCCGGAGGACACCAGCGGGTGGCGGTCGTTGCGCCGAGGGTACCGGCCCCGCGCCAGGAACTGCCTCTCCCGACCGCCCGATCATGGAGAGCGCACCGAAATCGCTCGAAGGGATCGCATGACGACGGGGAGCGGCATCTTCGAGCGTGCGCTCGGAGACGACTTCGCACGGCTCCATCCGCAGCTGCAGCGCCGCTTCGGGGTCGGCGTGGACGCCGGGTACGGATGCATCGGTCGCGGGGTGATGACGCAGGTGCGCCGGGGGCCGTGGTGGACCCTGCCGTTCCTGCTGATCGGGACGTTTCGCAACATCCTGTTCCCCGAGCGCGGGCAGGATGTGCCGTTCCGGATCGACAACCACGCCTATGTCGACGACTTCGGTCGCGAGACCGTGACGTTCGTGCGGACGATGGACGTGCGCCCCGGTCGCCGCCGACGTTTCGACGCGACGATGATCTACAGCGATGCACGCCGGCGGGTTGTCGATTACCTGGGCACCCACCAGCACCTCGCCGTCGACCTCGACCTCGCCGTCACCGACGACGGGGGACTCCTGCTCACCTCGGGCGCTCAGCGCTTCTACGAGGGGCGGATCGCCTTCCGTTTCCCGATGGTGTTCAGCGGACGCGCGCGGCTCATCGAGCGCTACGACGACGAGCAGGAGCGGTATCTGATCGACCTCGAGATCCACAACGACATCTTCGGGTTCCTGTTCGGCTATCGGGGCGCGTTCACCTGCGAGTTCGTCGACGGGCCGGCACCGGCGACCGTGAAGCCGTATCGCGAGGAGCTCCGGGAGTGACCGTGCGCGGAGCGGCGTTCCTCGAGGCGCTGGGGGAGGAAGCGGTGAGGCTTCACCCGGAGATCCTCGCCCAGATGCGCGTCGAGGCGGAGCGCGACAGCGCAGACGGCGTGTTCGCGGTCGCGGGCAGCAGGTTCGGGCGCCTCGCAGGACTGGCGTCGCCGGTGGTCGGCCCAGGGCTGCTTGTGACGAGGTTCGCACGGGACGTGCCGTTCCGGATCGACACCGTGTCCGGCAGATCGCGGTCGGGACGGGCGACGCTCGTCACGCTTCGCGAGTTCCGTTTCCCGGGCGGAACCCAGCACGTCACCGATCGACTTTTCGCGACCGGGCGTCCCGGCGTCGTCCAGAACTCACTGGGTGCCCGTGGTCGGGTGCAGATGCTCGAGGAGTGCACGGTGACCGACGAGGGTGCGATGCGGATGCGCACCCTCGCCGTCGCGCTGCGTGTGGGCCGGCGGCGGATCGTACTTCGCGGCATCCTTCGCCTCGACGTCGAGCTCGTCGACGGCTGGGATGAGGCCCGTCATCGACGCACCGTCGAGATGCGCGCGACGAGCCCCGTTCTCGGGACGGTCCTGGAGTATCGCGGGTGGTACCGCTATCCGGACGGCCCCGACTCAGGCGTAACTGCTGCTGACGCGGGTGACGCCAGCTCTGATCAGTACCGGTAGTCGACGACCACGGGGGCGTGGTCGCTCCAGCGCTGGTCGTAGGCCGCTGCACGGGCGACATGATAGGTCTCGACGCGCTCGGCGAGTGCGGGGGTCGCGAGGTGGTAGTCGATGCGCCATCCGGAGTCGTTGTCGAACGCCTGCCCCCGCATGGACCACCAGGTGTACGGGCCATCGATCTCGCCGTGGAACTTCCGGCCCACGTCGACCCAGCCGAGGCCGGTGCCCACGGTGCCGTCGACACCGGAGACCTCTGCCCCCTCTTCGCCGAGGAACCGATCGAAGTAGGCCCGCTCGCGGGGGAGGAAGCCGGCCTTCTTGCGGTTGCCTCGCCAGTTCTTGATGTCGAGCTCGCGGTGTCCGACGTTGAGGTCGCCGGTCACGAGCGCGAGTGCGCCATCGGCACGGAGTTCTCGCAATCTCGTCCCGAAGGCGTCGAGGAACTTCCACTTCTCGTCCTGCTTCGGGGTGTCGGCCTCGCCCGAGTGCACGTACGCACTCACGACGGTGAGCGGGCGGTCGCCGATCAGGTAGTCGGCCTCGATCCAGCGACCCTTGGAATCGAAGTCCTCTGGGCCGAAGTCGGTGCGTGAAGCCAGCGCCGGCGTGCGGCTCGCGATGGCGACTCCGGCACGGCCTTTCGCTGTGGCCTCGTCGTGCACGAACGACCAGCCGGGGAGTGCGGCCTCGAGGTGCTCGTCCTGCCCCCGGACCTCCTGGAGGGTGAGGATGTCGACGCCGGCGTCATCCAGCCAGGAGCTCATCCCGTTGCGAGCCGCCGCTCGGATTCCGTTGACATTGACCGTGGCGATACGCAGATGGGGCATGCCCACAAGCCTAACGAGCGCCGCCGACATCCCGTCCCGGTCGGTGCAGTTCCGTGAGCAGACGCTGAGCGAGCGGAGTGCTCGGATCGGCAGGTGGGGGAGGCGATGACTCGAGGTCGGCGAGCTCCTCCTCCGCGTCTCGCACGGCCCGTCCTGCAGCCCAGGCGCGGTACCAGGGCGCGCTCTCGCGCGCAGCATGGGCCTCGCGCACACGGATGCGTGCCGCGGTCAGCAGGGTCTGATACTCGGCGATCCGCCGTTCGGCCTCGGTCTGCTGCAGCAGGGGCAGATCGCGGTCCTTCGCCGCGACGGCGATCCACGACGAGGCCACCAGCATCACGACGCCGTTGAGGCGGAACCAGAGCAGCAGACCGATGAAGATCGCGAAGGTGGCGAGCAGCGGGTTGGAGGGGGTGTAGCTCAGCAGGAATCCTGCGCCGAACTGCAGGATGGTCATCGCGCCACCACCGAGGAGGGCGCCGGGCCAGATGGTGCGCCACCGCAGCGACGTTCCCGTGAGGAACCGGACCATGGCGGCGAGGGCCGCCGACATGATCGCGAACGAGACCAGGACGGTGCCGATGTGGATGCTGATGTTCACTCCGCTGGAATCGGACTCCCAGCCGAGCAGACTGAGGGCCCAGCTCAGCACCCCGGCGCTCGCGGAGCTGAGGATCGAACCCACGATGAGGGAGACGCCGAAGATCAAGGCGGCGAGCAGATCGCGGGCCTTCAGGATCACGTAGCTGCGTCGGTCGGGCGGCAGCCCGAAGATGTCCCTGACCGCACGGCGCGAGAACGTGACCCAGCCGATCGCGGTCCAGATCACGGTGCCGAGGGCGATCAGGCCGGTGACGCTCAGAACCCCGGTGGTGCTCGCGGCGATGTCCTGTACCTGCTCAGGCGTGACGACTCCGCCGCTCTCCTGGATCAGATTGGGGATGTAGCTGTTGATGACGGCGATCAGCCCGTTGACGGCCTCTTCGCTGCCGCCGAGCCAGAGGCCCGCGATGGCGAAGGCGAGGTAGATCGCCGCGAAGATGGCGAAGAGCGCCTGATAGCTCACCCCTGCAGCGAGGAGGAAGCCGTTGTGCTGCAGGAAGTGACGCCAGACGCGGACGGGGAACAGCCCGAGCGTGCGCTGCGTCAGCGCCGTCGCGCGTTCGACGGCCGCATCGAGGCGACCGGACTCGGTCGCGGAGCCATCGGGATCAGCCACGTCCCTACCCTATCCAAGCGATGGAGCGGGCGAGAGCAGGCGCACACACGAGAACAGGCGGTCCCCGGAAGGGAACCGCCTGTTCTCATACGAATGCCTGAGCCGGGCGTCAGGGACGGCCGCGCAGGATCGCCTGCTTGACCTCGGCGATCGCCTTGGTCACCTCGATGCCGCGAGGGCAGGCCTCGGAGCAGTTGAAGGTGGTGCGGCAGCGCCACACGCCTTCCTTGTCGTTGAGGATGTCGAGACGGACCGCCGCGTTGTCGTCGCGCGAGTCGAAGATGAAGCGGTGCGCGTTGACGATCGCCGCCGGGCCGAAGTACTGGCCGTCGGTCCAGAACACGGGGCACGACGAGGTGCACGCGGCGCAGAGGATGCACTTGGTGGTGTCGTCGAAGATCTCGCGGTCGGCGATGGTCTGGACGCGCTCCTTGCCCTTCTCCGGCACGGAGCTGGCGACGAGGAACGGCTGCACCTCGCGGAAGGAGGCGAAGAACGGCTCCATGTCGACGACGAGGTCCTTCTCGAGCGGCAGACCCTTGATCGCCTCGACGTAGATCGGCTTCGAGATGTCGAGGTCCTTGATCAGCGTCTTGCAGGCGAGGCGGTTGCGGCCGTTGATGCGCATGGCGTCGGAGCCGCAGATGCCGTGCGCACAGGAGCGGCGGAAGGTCAGCGAGCCGTCGACCTCCCACTTGATCTTGTGCAGGGCGTCGAGCACACGGTCGGTGGAGTAGAGCTCCACGTCGTAGTCGACCCAGTGCGGCTCGGAGTCGACCTCCGGGTTGAACCGGCGGATGTTGAAGGTGACGATGAAGGACTGGATCGCAGTCTCTTCGGTCGTGTCGGCAGGTGACTCTGCGATGGCGGTGGACATGCTCAGTACTTCCTCTCCATCGGCGGGTAGTTCAACTCGCCCTGCTCGTTCTTCGTGAACACCACCGGCTTCCAACCGAGCTTGATGTGGTCGCCCGGGTCGGAGGAGTGGGCGTCACCGGTCAGGTAGGCCATGGTGTGCTGCATGTAGTTCTCGTCGTCGCGCTTGGGGAAGTCGTCGCGCATGTGGCCACCGCGGCTCTCCTCACGGTTCTGCGCGGCGTAGACGACGACCTCGGCGATGTCGAGCAGGAAGCCCAGCTCCACGGCCTCGAGCAGGTCGGTGTTGAAGCGCTGACCCTTGTCGTCGACGTGGATGTTCTTGTAGCGCTCGCGCAGTTCGGCGATGACACCGAGAACGTGCTGGAGGGAGTCGTGCGTGCGGAAGACCTGCGCGCCCTTGTCCATCTCGTCCTGCAGCGTCTTGCGCAGCACGGCGATGCGCTCGGTGCCCTGGTTGTTGCGCAGGCCCTCGAGCATGTCGGACACGAACGCGGCGGGGTTCTCGGGAAGCGGGACGAACTCGGCCGTCTTGACGTACTCCACGGCGTTGCGGCCGCTGCGCTTTCCGAACACGTTGATGTCGAGCAGCGAGTTGGTGCCGAGGCGGTTGGCGCCGTGCACCGAGACGCACGCGCACTCGCCGGCGGCGTAGAGGCCGGGGACGATCGTGTCGTTGTCTGCGAGCACCTCGCCGTTGTTGTTGGTCGGGATGCCGCCCATCGCGTAGTGGGCGGTCGGCATCACCGGAACGGGCTCGACGACCGGGTCGACGCCCAGATACGTGCGTGCGAACTCGGTGATGTCGGGGAGCTTGGTCTCGAGGACCTCTGCGCCCAGGTGCGTGCAGTCCAGCAGCACGTAGTCCTTGTGCGGGCCCGCACCACGGCCCTCGGCGACCTCTTGCACCATGCAGCGCGCGACGATGTCACGGGGGGCGAGGTCCTTGATGGTGGGGGCGTAGCGCTCCATGAAGCGCTCACCGGAGGCGTTGCGCAGGATCGCGCCCTCGCCTCGTGCTCCTTCGGTGAGGAGGATGCCGAGGCCGGCGAGCCCGGTCGGGTGGAACTGGAAGAACTCCAGGTCTTCGAGGGGGAGGCCCTTGCGCCAGACGATGCCGACGCCGTCACCCGTGAGGGTGTGCGCGTTCGAGGTGGTCTTGAAGATCTTGCCGAAGCCGCCGGTCGCGAAGATCACGGCCTTGGCCTGGAACACGTGCAGTTCGCCGGTCGACAGGTCGTAGGCGACGACGCCGGACACCTGAGTCTTGCCGTCGGCATCCTTCACCGTCAGCAGGTCGAGCACGTAGAACTCGTTGAAGAAGTTGATGCCGAGCTTGACGCAGTTCTGGAACAGCGTCTGCAGGATCATGTGGCCGGTGCGGTCGGCGGCGTAGCAGGCGCGACGGACCGGGGTCTTGCCGTGCTCTGCCGTGTGCCCGCCGAAGCGACGCTGGTCGATCTTCCCCTCGGGCGTGCGGTTGAACGGGAGCCCCATGTTCTCGAGGTCGATGACCGCTTCGATGGCCTCCTTCGCGAGGATCTCGGCCGCGTCCTGGTCGACGAGGTAGTCGCCGCCCTTGACGGTGTCGAAGGTGTGCCACTCCCAGCTGTCTTCCTCGACGTTCGCAAGCGCCGCCGCCATGCCGCCCTGGGCAGCACCCGTGTGGGAGCGCGTGGGGTACAGCTTGGAGATCACGGCGGTCTTCGCGCCGGGGCCGGCTTCGATCGCGGCGCGCATGCCGGCACCGCCGGCACCCACGATCACGATGTCGAACTGGTGGTAGTGCACGCCGTCACGGACGACGGAATCCTGCGTCTCGGTAGTCACTTCTCGTATGCCTTCTTCTAGTTCCCGACGATCGCGGCGCATTCGGACCACAGGACGCTGTCCGGGGTCACACCCAGGCACGGGTCGAACGTGAAGACGACGAGCGTGCCGAGGATGATGAGCAGGCCGGCGGCCAGCCCGAGCGCCCAGACCAGCGCCTTGCGCGCCGTCCTGTTCGTCACGTAGTCGTTCACGATGGTGCGCATGCCGTTCGCGCCGTGGATGAGTGCGAGCCACAGCATCAGCACGTCCCACCACTGCCAGAACGGCGTGGCGAACTTGCCGGCGATGAATGCGAAGTCGAGGGCGTGGATGCCTTCGCCGACCATCAGATTCACGAAGAGGTGGCCGAAGATCAGCACGACGAGCACGACGCCCGAGACGCGCATGAAGATCCAGCCCCACTTCTCGAGGTTGACTCCGCGGCGGCGGCGTACGGGGGCGGCGGCGATGGTCTGCGCGGACATCAGTGTCCCCCTCCGAATCCGGCGAACGCGAGCATCAGGTGGCGGGGCACGAAGCCGGCCATGATGATGCCCCACACCAGCAGGACGCCCCAGAACAGCTGACGCTGGTACTTGGCACCCTTCGACCAGAAGTCGACGGCGATGATGCGCAGGCCGTTCATCGCGTGGAACACGATGCCGGCCACGAGCACGACCTCACCGAGGGCCATGATCGGATTCTTGTACGTGCCGATGACGGCGTTGTACGCCTCCGGCGACACCCTGATCAGTGCCGTGTCGAGCACGTGCACCAACAGGAAGAAGAAGATGGCGACTCCGGTGATGCGGTGAAGCACCCACGACCACATGCCTTCGCGACCCCGATAGAGGGTGCCGCGGGGGGTCTTGGACGTGGTTTCCGAAATCGACGGTGTCAAGCGGGCGCTTGTGGACACGGTCGTCCTCCCTGGATCGATGTGACTCGGTCGCGTGCGCTGCGCTTGTCAGGCACGCCCGATCGCTGTCCATCCTATTCCTGTCAGATCACTGGGAGCGACGAAGGGGAGCCTAACTATCTCGATGTCGAGACGTTCCGTGCGGCTACCCTGGCAGGGTGAGCGCACCCATCAAAGATTTCTACGCAGTGATTCCCGCAGGCGGCATCGGCAGCAGGTTGTGGCCGCTCTCGCGTGCCGATGCACCGAAGTTCCTGCACGATCTGACCGGATCGGGGCATTCGCTGCTGCGTGACACCTGGGACCGCCTCGTACCGCTTGCGGGCCCTGATCGAATCGCAGTGGTCACCGGGCGCGCCCATCGTGCCGCGGTCGAGGGGGAGCTTCCCGGTATCGCCGATCTGAACGTGTTCCTCGAGTCGGAGCCGCGCGAGTCCGCGGCCGCGATCGGACTCGCCGCCGCGATCCTGCACCGGCGCGACCCTGATGTGATCATCGGTTCGTTCAGCGCCGACCACGTGATCCGCAGCACGCGGGTCTTCGAGTTCGCGGTGCGCGACGCAGTGGAGGTGGCGCGCGAGGGATACATCTGCACGATCGGCATCACACCGACAGAACCTGCGATCGGCTTCGGCTATATAAAGATGGGTCCCGAGCTCGTGGTCGACGGCGCGCGCGAGGCCGCCCTCGTCGAGACCTTCGTCGAGAAGCCCGACCTGGAGACGGCGACGGAGTACATCGCCGATCGCGGGTACCTCTGGAACGCGGGCATGTTCATCGCAAAGGCGAGCGTGCTGCTGGAGGAGTTGGCAGCGAACGAGCCCGACCTGCACGCCGGGCTGCTCGAGCTGGCCGAGGCCTGGGATGATCGCGAGCGGCGTGGGCCGGCAGTCGACCGGATCTGGCCGCGCCTGAAGAAGATCGCGATCGACTACGCGGTCGCAGAGCCCGCCGCCCGTCGGGGACGCCTCGCCGTGGTGCCCGGTCATTTCGACTGGGACGATGTGGGCGACTTCGCGTCGCTGACCAAGCTCATCAACAACGGCCGCAAGAACGACCTGGCCGTGCTCGGTCCGAACGCGCGGGTCCTCACGGACGGCGCGAGCGGGATCCTCGTCAGTCAGACCTCCCGCGTCATCAGCCTGGTGGGGGTGAAGGACATCGTCGTGGTCGACACTCCCGACGCCCTGCTGGTCACCACGGTGGAGCACGCGCAGAGGGTGAAGGGCGTCGTGGAGTCGCTCAAGCTGTCCGGTCGCGGGGACGTGCTCTGAGGCGTGCGCCGATGAGCACGGTCTCACGCTCATCGGCTGACTTGATTTCAGCTTGGTAACCATTGGCCAGCACGTACGGCACGGGCGTGCACAAAAGCCGAAACAGTAGGTAACTTTGATCGATCCGCGATGGCCGCGGTTTCGTTGAGGGAGGCATCAGTTGACCATCTCCACCACCAAGAAGCTGCTCGGCGTCACCGTCGCCGCTGGCGTCATCTTCGCACTCGCCGGCTGCGGCCAGGCGCCGACAGACAAGCCCGCCGGCTCCGGCGAGCCGGTCGCCTCCGACTTCCTCCCGTGCCTCGTCTCCGACGCCGGCGGTTGGAACGACAAGTCGTTCAACCAGTCCGCCAAGGAGGGCATGGACAGCGCCGCCAAGGAGCTGGACATCAAGCCGCTCGAGTTCGAGTCGGCGAATGACAACGACTACGCGCCCAACCTCGAGACCGCGGTCTCCGAGGGCTGCTCGCTCATCGTCTCGGTCGGCTTCAAGCTGTCCGCCGCCACGGTCGAGTCGGCTCTCGCGAACCCCGACATCGACTACGCGATCATCGATGACTGGGCTGACAACGACTTCGACGGCAACGTCGATGCTCCGAACATCAAGCCGCTGGTCTTCGACACGGCTCAGGCCGCCTACCTCGGTGGCTACGCTGCTGCGTCATGGTCCGCTCAGAGCGGTGTCAACAAGGTCGGCACGTTCGGCGGAATGCAGATCCCGTCGGTCGCCGTGTTCATGGACGGCTACCAGCTCGGCGTCGAGAAGTACAACGAGGACAAGTCCGCAGCGGTCGAGGTCTTCGGCTGGGACGAGGCCACGCAGAAGGGCTCCTTCACGGGCGGCTTCGACGCGAACGACACCGCCAAGCAGACCGCGCAGGGCGTGCTCGACCAGGGCGTCGACGTGATCCTCCCGGTCGGCGGACCCGTCTACCAGAGTGCGGCTGCGGCGATCGCCGACAGCGGCAAGGACACCCTGATGCTCGGCGTCGACAGCGACCTCGCCGTCGCAGACCCGAGTGTGGCGGGCATCACCCTCGTCTCGATCATGAAGGCGATCGACGTTGCAGTGAAGGACGCGACCGTCGCCGCCGCCAAGGGCGAGTTCGACCCGGCTCCGTACGTGGGCACGCTCGAGAACGAGGGCGTCAAGCTCTCCGGCTTCGGTGACTTCGAGTCCCAGCTCCCCGACGGTCTGCTCGACGAGCTCAAGGCCCTCCAGGAGAAGATCATCTCCGGCGACATCAAGGTGGAGTCCCCGAACTCCCCGTAACACGTCGCAGGTCCAGCACGGGGCGAGTGGTGAGCAGGCTGCCACTCGCCCCGTGCCGTGGCCGGACGATGATTTTCCCGGATGACTCTTCTGGATAACTCTTCTGGATAAGGTGCAGATATGAAGCTCGAACTTCGCGGCATCACCAAACGCTTCGGTACCCTCGTTGCCAACGACCACATCGATCTGGTGGTCCAACCGGGTGAGATCCACGCGCTGCTCGGTGAGAACGGCGCAGGCAAGTCCACCCTCATGAATGTCCTGTACGGCCTGTATCAGGCCGACGAGGGCGAGATCCTCCTCGATGACGAGGTGCAGCGCTTCCGCGGTCCCGGTGACGCGATGGCTGCGGGGATCGGCATGGTCCACCAGCACTTCATGCTCGTCCCGGTGTTCACCGTGGCGGAGAACGTGATGCTCGGGCACGAGCAGACCAAGGCCCTCGGCAGGCTCGACATCGCGAAGGCGCGAGAGCACGTGCGGTCGGTCGCGGCCCGCTTCGGTTTCGACATCGACCCCGACGCGCTCGTCGGCGATCTTCCCGTCGGCGTGCAGCAGCGCGTCGAGATCATCAAGGCGCTGTCACGCGACGCGAAGGTGCTCGTGTTCGATGAGCCCACCGCTGTGCTCACCCCGCAGGAGACCGACGAGCTGATGAGCATCATGCGTCAGCTGCGCGACGAGGGCACGGCGATCGTGTTCATCACGCACAAGCTGCGTGAGGTCCGCGAGGTCGCCGACAAGATCACCATCGTCCGCCTCGGCCGCGTTGTCGGCGAGGCATCGCCGACCGCGACCAACGCCGAACTCGCCTCGCTCATGGTCGGCCGGGCTGTCGAGTTGACGGTGCACAAGGACGCCCCCCGCCTCGGCGAAGGCGGTTTCGAGGTCAAGGGACTGCGCGTGCTGACCCCCACCGGCGCGATCGTCGTCGATGACGTCGACTTCGCCGTCCGACCGGGAGAGGTGCTCGCGATCGCGGGCGTCCAGGGCAACGGTCAGACCGAGCTGGTGGAGGCCATCGTCGGTCTCGCCGCTCGTGTGGAGGGAAGCATCACACTCGACGGCAAGGAGCTCGTCGGCAAGAGCGTGCGCGCCATCCTCGACGCCGGCGTCGGCTTCGTCCCGGAGGACCGCACGGAAGACGGCTTGGTCGCCGGCTTCTCCGTCGCGGAGAACCTGATCCTCGATCGTTCGGACGATCCCGCGTTCAGCCGCGCCGGTACGCTCCGGCGTGGGGCGCTCGACGAGTTCGCCCGTGCTCGCATCACCGAGTACGACATCCGTACCCAGGGTCCGGAGACCGCTGCGGGCACGCTGTCCGGCGGAAACCAGCAGAAGGTCGTCATCGCCAGGGAGATGAGCCGCGATCTGCGCCTTCTCGTCGCGGCACAGCCGACCCGTGGTGTGGACGTCGGATCGATCGAGTTCATCCACAAGCGGATCATCGAGACACGCGACTCGGGCGTCCCCGTGATCGTCGTCTCCACTGAGCTCGACGAGGTCGCAGCTCTCGCCGATCGGATCGCGGTCATGTACCGCGGCACGATCGTCGGCATCGTCCCCGGCGACACGCCTCGGGAGACGCTCGGACTCATGATGGCCGGAGCGGCCGAAGGGGAGGTGGCCGCGTGAGCGGAGCGACACCCGGCGCAGGAGATGTGACCAAGGGGATCCCACCGCAGGAGCTCGCGACGAGCACCGGCACGGTCCCGCGCGACCCGTCGGACGTGCCGCCGCCCCCGCGCGGCAACGTCATCCTCAAGGAGATCCTCCGCGGCAATGCGGTCACCACGATCCTCGCGATCGTTCTGGCGCTCATCGTCGGCGGCATCCTGATCGCCTTCACGAACGAAGACGTGCAGGCGGCATCCGTCTACTTCTTCGCGCAGCCCGGTGACACGTTCGTCGCCGCCTGGAACGCCGTCTACAACGGCTATGAGGCGCTGTTCCGCGGAGCGATCTTCAACGCCCGCGGAGCGGACTTCGCGGCCCAGATCCGTCCGCTGACGAACACCCTCGGCTTCGCGGCTCCTCTGATCGCCGCCGGCCTCGGCGTCGCCCTGGCCTTCCGCGTCGGCCTGTTCAACATCGGTGCCCGCGGCCAGATGCTCATCGGCGTCGCGGTCGCGGCGCTGCTGACCTTCTCGCTCGACCTGCCGATCTGGCTGCACATCCCGGTCACGCTCATCGCGGGTATCGCGGGCGGTGCGCTCTGGGGCGCGATCGCCGGACTCATCAAGGCGCGCACGGGTGCGCACGAGGTGATCCTCACGATCATGCTCAACTACATCGCGTACTACCTGCTGCTGTGGATGATCCGCACGCCTGGCCTGCTGCAGAAGCCGGGCACCAACCAGGCGCTCGGATCGGCCACGCCGCAGAGCGCGCAGTTCCCGACGCTGCTCGGCCCGCAGTTCCCGCTGCTCGACCTCGGCTTCGTGATCGTCATCGTGGCGACCCTGTTCGTGTGGTGGCTCATCGAGCGGTCCTCGCTCGGCATGCGCATGCGCGCCGTGGGTGAGAACCCGCACGCCGCACGCGCCGCCGGCATCAGCGTGCAGCGCATCTACGTCTACGCGATGCTGTTCGCCGGTGGTCTTGCGGGCCTCGCCGGCATGAACCAGATCCAGGGCGCGGTCACCACCGGTGTCACCGAGACCATCGACGCCGGCATCGGCTTCGACGCGATCACCGTCGCCCTCCTCGGGCGCAGCCGCGCCTGGGGGACGTTCGCCGCCGGCATCCTGTTCGGCGCGCTCAAGGCAGGATCGTTCTCGATGCAGGCGCAGGACATCCCGGTCGACATCGTTCTCGTCGTGCAGTCGCTCGTGGTGCTGTTCATCGCCGCGCCGCCGCTGCTGCGCACGGTGTTCTTCCTCCCGAAGACCGATATCGAGAAGGCTGCCAGGCTGAGAGCCAAGGCCTCGAAGAAGGCGGTGGCGGCATGATGTCCCTCGTGCAGACCCAGGCCGCTGACGGCACGGTGCAGCTTGCGACCGTGAAGGAGCGGCACCTCAAGGCGCCGATCGTCCTGGCGGGCGCCACCGTGCTCCTCGCGCTGTTGTTCCTGTTCGTGCCGCGTGACGGCATCAGCACCTTCCGGCTCTCCGACCAGTCGTCTGCGCTCGCGCTGCCCGATGTCGCACTGCCCACGGCCTCGACGTTCTGGGTCGTCCTCGGAATCCTCGTGGTCCTGACGGTCGGAGCGTTCCTCCGCGCGTGGACCTACCGCACGCCTTCGCTGTGGCTGGTCATCGCCTACAGCGTGCTGGCTGTCTTCGCGTTCCTCGTCTGGGCCTCGGCCGGCGGACTCGTGCCGGTCACGAGCCTGCTGTTCGGCGCGGTCTCGCTCTCGGTGCCGCTGGTGTTCGGCGCCCTGGGCGGCGTCATCGGCGAGCGTGCCGGTGTCGTGAACGTCGCCATCGAGGGGCAGCTGCTTCTCGGGGCATTCTCCGCTGCTCTTCTCTCGAGCATCACCGGCAACCCGTTCGTGGGTCTGGTCGGCGCGATGATCGGCGGCGTCCTGGTAGCCAGCGTCCTCGCCGCGTTCGCGATCAAGTACCTCGTCGAGCAGGTGATCGTCGGTGTCGTGCTCAACGTCCTGGTCACCGGTCTCACCGGGTTCCTCTACGGTGCGCTGCTCGCGCCGAACGAGGCGACGCTGAACACACCGGTGCGGTTCCCGCGCGTCGAGATCCCGGTGCTGAGCGACATCCCCATCATCGGGCCGGTGCTCTTCAACCAGACGTTCATCGGGTACCTGATGTTCATCACCGTCGCCGTCGTGGCCTGGGGGCTGTATCGCACCCGGTGGGGTCTGCGGCTGCGTGCCGTCGGCGAGCACCCGCAGGCCGCCGACACCGTGGGCATCAAGGTCAACCCGACCAGGTTCTGGAACGTGCTGCTCGCCGGCGCGATCGCCGGTATGGGAGGGGCGTACTTCACGCTCGTCTCGGTACCGCAGTTCGGCAAGGACATGACGGCCGGGCTCGGCTTCATCGCCCTCGCCGCTGTGATCTTCGGTCGCTGGGATCCGATCCGCGCGACGCTCGCGGCGCTGTTGTTCGGTTTCGCCACCAACCTGCAGAACCTGCTGTCGATCCTGAAGACACCCATTCCGGGCGAGTTCATGCTGATGCTGCCCTACGTCGTGACGTTGCTCGCGGTCGCCGGGTTCGCAGGTCAGATCAAGGCGCCTGCCGCCGACGGCAAGCCCTACATCAAGTCGTAGCCCTGCCGGAAAGAGAGAATCATCGCAATGACGGACATCGACTGGGATGAACTGCGCCAGGTCGCAACGGACGCCATGACGAAGGCCTACGCGCCGTACTCGCGCTATCGCGTGGGTGCGGCGGCCCTCGTCGGCGACGGTCGTATCGTGGCCGGCTGCAACGTGGAGAACGCGTCGTACGGCGTGACGCTCTGTGCGGAGTGCGCGCTGGTCGGTGACCTGCACATGTCTGGCGGCGGGCAGCTCGTCGCCTTCGTGTGCGTCAACAACGAGGGGCAGACGATCATGCCGTGCGGTCGCTGTCGCCAGCTGCTGTTCGAGCATGCGATGCCCGGGATGCTGCTCGAGACGGTCTCCGGCATCCGCACGATCGACGAGGTGCTGCCCGATGCATTCGGGCCGCGCGACCTGGAGGAAGCACGATGACCGCTGGACAGGCTCAGGGAGCCATCGAACCGTTCGACGCGATCGATGTGATCCGTGCCAAGCGCGACGGCGGTGCAGTGCCCGAGGCGGCGCTGCGCTGGATGATCGATGCCTACACTCGCGGCTACGTCTCGGATGCGCAGATGGCGTCGTTCGCTATGGCGATCTTCCAGCGCGGCATGGAGCGCGACGAGATCCGGGTGCTCACCGACGCGATGATCGCGTCGGGGGAGCGGATGAGCTTCGCATCCCTCGGGAAGCGCACCGTCGACAAGCACTCCACCGGCGGCGTCGGCGACAAGATCACGCTGCCGCTCGCGCCTCTGGTCGCCTCGTTCGGCGTGGCCGTCCCGCAGCTGAGCGGTCGCGGTCTCGGTCACACGGGTGGCACGCTCGACAAGCTCGAGTCGATCCCCGGCTGGCGTGCGGCCCTCAGCAACGAGGAGATGTTCGCTCAGATGCAGGGCGACGTGGGTGCGGTCATCTGCGCTGCCGGCTCCGGCCTCGCCCCCGCAGACAAGAAGCTGTATGCACTCCGCGACGTCACCGGCACGGTCGAGGCGATCCCGCTGATCGCCTCGAGCATCATGTCGAAGAAGATCGCCGAGGGCACGGACGCTCTCGTTCTCGACGTGAAGTTCGGATCCGGTGCATTCATGCAGGACATCGATCGCGCCCGTGAGCTGGCTCGCACGATGGTCGCGCTCGGCACCGACTCCGGCGTCGCGACGACCGCGCTGCTGACCGACATGAACGTTCCGCTCGGGCTCGCCATCGGCAACGCGAACGAGGTCCGCGAGTCGGTGGAGATCCTCGCCGGTGGCGGACCGTCCGATGTGCGTGAGCTGACGCTCGCGCTGGCGCGTGAGATGCTCGCCCTCGCCGGGCACCCGGATGCCGACGTGGAGGCCGCCCTCGATGACGGCCGCGCGATGGACACCTGGAAGGCGATGATCAGGGCGCAGGACGGCGACCCGGATGCCGCGCTGCCGACGGCTCGCGAGACCCACCAGGTGCTGGCGCCGGCGGATGGTGTCATCACGCGCATGGATGCCCTTCCCTTCGGGGTCGCCGCCTGGCGTCTCGGTGCGGGGCGCGCCAGGGCGCAGGATCCTGTGGTCTTCGAGGCGGGCATCGATCTGCACGCCAAGCCGGGTGACCGAGTCGTTGCCGGGCAGCCGCTTTTCACGCTCTCCGCCGCCGACGATGCACGGTTCGGCCGAGCGCTCGACGCGCTCGAGGGCTCGTGGGAGATCGGCGACGAGGCTCCGGCCACCGGTCCGATCGTGCGTGAGCGCATCACGGCGTGACCGCGGACCAGTAGCCTGAACTGAGCACATCCGCGACCGAGAGGATCACCATGTCGATCGATGCGAACGGCGACGTCACGCTTCAGGGCGTCTCCCTGCGGAGCCTGCCCAAGGTGTCGCTGCACGACCACCTCGACGGCGCGCTGCGGCCCGCCACGATCATCGAGCTCGCGGACGCGATCGGCCTGGAGATCCCGGAGTCGAAGCCGGCAGCGCTCGGTTCCTGGTTCGCGAAGCAGAGCGACTCCGGTTCGCTTGTCGAGTACCTCAAGACCTTCGATCTCACGACTGCCGTGATGCAGACCGAGGAGGGGCTGACCCGCGTCGCGCGCGAGTTCGTCCAGGACCTGGCGGCCGACGGCGTGATCTACGGCGAGGTGCGCTGGGCTCCCGAGCAGCACCTGGCTCGCGGCCTCACGCTCGAGCAGACCGTCGAGGCCGTGCAGAAGGGCATCGAGGAGGGCGAGGACGCCGCTGACCGTGGCGGTCGCAGCATCCGCGTCGGCCAGTTGATCACGGCCATGCGCCACACCGATCGCGCCCTCGAGATCGCGGAACTCGCGATCGACTTCCGTGGGCGCGGTGCTGTCGGGTTCGACATCGCCGGCCCTGAAGACGGCTTCCCGCCCTCGAACCACCGCAAGGCGTTCGACTACCTGGCCGAGAACTTCTTCCCCGTCACGGTGCACGCGGGAGAGGCGGCGGGCCCTGCCTCCATCCGCTCGGCCCTGATCGACGGACGCGCGCTGCGACTCGGTCACGGCGTGCGCATCGCCGAAGACCTCGAAGTCATCACTCAGGAGGGCGACGAGGTGCAGGTGCAGTTCGGCGATCTCGCGCGCTGGGTGCGCGACCGTGAGATCCCGCTCGAGCTCTCGCCGTCGTCGAACCTGCAGACCGGTGCGATCGCCGCGTGGGGCAACACGATGGTGGATCACCCCTTCGACCTGCTCTACCAGCTCGGATTCGCGGTCACCGTGAACGTCGACAACCGCACCATGAGCGCCACCTCTCTCACGCGTGAACTCGCTCTCCTGGTCGAGGCGTTCGAGTACGACCTCGACGACCTCGAGACCTTCCAGTTCAATGCCGCGGCCGCCGCGTTCCTCCCGGTCGAGGAGCGCGAGGAGCTCGTGGAGATGATCGCCGAAGGCTTCGACGCCTGATCATGGCTTCCGGGGGGAAGAAGCGGCGCGGACGCACCGCGGTCATCGTCAGCGCCATCGCGGCGGTCGTCGTGCTCGCGGGTGGCACCGCGGCCTTCGCCTGGCTGAATCGCACGCCGGAGAACACCGTTCCGAAGGCGCAGTCCGCGCCCATCGAGCATCCGCTGACGCCGGCGGAGCAGGTCGTGGCGGACGCGAACGATCCGCGCGCCTGCGCAGTCACCTTCACGGGCGAAGGCGCCCCTGCAGACCCGATGCTGCAGTTCCAGGACGCCCTTTACCAGGGGCTCCCGATCCCGCAGCTCGACGGTCGGGTGTTCGCCGGGTGGTATGCGAGTGCAGCGGATGCGGGAGCCTTCACGGTCACCGCTCGCGTGAACGGTGCCGACCCCGTCGTGTGTGCAGACCAGCAGGTCGAGCTCTTCGCCGCGTGGAAGACCCCGGAGGAGAACGCAGCTGAGGACGTGCGGGTGCCCATCCTCATGTACCACCAGTTCACGGCCAACCCCGAGGGGGAGAAGGGCTGGCTGCGCGGCAATTACGCGTACATCGGCGACTTCGACGCGCAGATGAACCACATCGCGACGACGGGCTTCTACCTGCCCACCTGGGACGAGCTCAGCGCTTTCATCGACGGTCGGCTCTCGCTTCCCGCCAAGAGTGTGATCATCACCGATGACGACGCCGACCAGTCGTGGTTCGACCTCGCGGTGCCGGTCGTCGACAAGTACAAGCTGCTCAGCACGTCGTTCATGATCACGGCCTATCGGCAGGACCCGGCGCCGTCGATCTACGTGCAGCGCCGCTCGCACACGCACGACATGCACCAGGCGGGCGACAACGGCAAGGGGCGGATGGTCAACTGGACCGCCGACCAGATCGCGGCCGACCTCAAGACGTCGGCCGACATCCTCGGTGTCGGTCAGGTCGTCGCCTACCCGTACGGGCACTACAACGACACCACCAAGCAAGGCGTCGCCCAGGCCGGGTACGAGATGGGACGCACCATCGAGCCCGGATACGTGAAGATCGGCACCGACAAGCTCGCTCTTCCCGTCGTGCGCATCGACTACGGCATGGGGTTGGACGCGCTGGTCTCGCGCATCAGCTGAGCGCGAGCGCACGGCAGGATGGTGCCATGCCCTCCGTCTCCGCATCCGCCTCTGTCTTCATCGTCGGGCCGGCATCCTGGAACAGGATCGTCGTGCTCGATCGGCTGCCCGAGCCCGTGCCGCACATGCAGTTCGCCGAAGAGACCTGGGAGACGGTCGGAGGCACGAGTGCGGGCAAAGCGCTCAGCCTGACCGCGCTGGGTCGATCCACACAGCTCCATGCCATCGCCGGGACGGATGCGGAGGGCGCGCGCGTGCGCGAAGCCCTGAGTGCCGCCGGCGTGCAGGCGCACTGGCACGACGGTGTCACCGAGCGGCATCTGAACCTGATGACGCGGCAGGGTCGCCGCGTCTCGCTCTACCTGTCCCTCCCCCAGGCGTCGGAAGGGGAGCAGGATGCCTGGATGCGCGACCGGATGACGGCGGCCGACGCGGTCGTGCTCGATCTCGCGGCGGAACCCTTGCGTGTGCTGCCTCTCGCCCGGGAGACCGGCACACCGATCTGGGTGGATGTGCACGACTACGACGGCACTGCGCAATACCATCGGCCGTTTCTCGAGGCCGCACACGCGGTGTTCTGCAACGCCGACCGGCTCGATGACCCGGTCGCGTTCCTGCGATCACGCATCGCGGCGGGGGCGGGACTGGCTGTATGCACGCTGGGGGCCGACGGTGCGGTGGCAGTCGACGAAGACGGCGCGGTGCACAGGGTTCCTGCGGTGCCCGTCGAGATCGTCGACACGAACGGCGCGGGCGATGCCTTCCTGGCCGGCGTGCTCGATGCGCGCCTCGACGGGGCCGGCATCACCGCCGCGCTCGAAGCGGGGGCGCGATCAGCGGCGTCGGTGCTGCGCACGCGGCACCTGCATCCGCTGCTCGATGTGGTCCTCGGGGTCGCGGGGGAGTGAGGCTCAGGGCGTGAGCGGGGCGAGGAAGGCTTCGGTCAGGCGCGTGACCTCGGCGTGCATGTCGTCGCTCGAGATCGTAGGGGTGCCGTCGCCGTCCTGCGGGCCGTAGTCGCCGAAGGAGGCGTGCGAAGCTCCCTCGATCTCCTCCATGTCGGCATCGGCAGGGAGCTGGTCCCGTGCATCGGCGATCTTCTGCGGGGTGGACAGCCCGTCTTCGCTGCCGGACAGGCTGAGCACCGGGAGTCCGGACTCGGACAGGTCGTTGGCACAGTACGAGGCGAACAGCACGAGCGCATCGGCGTCAGACGCGAGCTGGCACGCGCGCACCCCGCCCAGGGAGTGTCCGCCGACGCTCCAGACATCGACGTCGGGCGCTGCGGAGGTGAAGGCGTCGAGGCCTCGCGGATCGAAGAACGCCAGGTTCAGCCACGGGCGTGTGATCACGACCGTGACGCCGTCTTCTGCCAGCCCCTGCAGGATCGCGGCGTACGCCCAGGGATCGACCTTGGCACCGGGGATGAAGACGAGGCCGAGGTCCGACTCTCCCTCGGCGGGAGCGAGCACGATGCCCTGGTCGGCATCGGTCACGGTGATCGCCGGGTTCTCCCGCACGGTCGCGAGCGGCTCCGGCTCCGCGGGCATGACCCCGAGCTGGGTCCACGCGAGCACTCCGCCCACGGCGAGCACCAGCACGATCGTGATGCTCCACAGCACGCGCTTCAGGATCCGGCGAGACTTCTTCTGCACGAGACAACGCTACTCCGCGCTGCGGCGCGACATTCCGCTCGTCACCGGGTGGAGGTCACGCCGGCGTCTCCAGGACTGTCTTCTCGCGTCGCACGGCACCTCGATAGGCGTCTTTGTTGACGTAGTACGCCATCCGGTCCAGGCCCAGGTAGTGATAGCCGCCGGTGACATCGGGCCAGGGCGTTCCGGTCACCCGGTCGCGGAACCGGGCCGCGCGCGCGGGGTCCTCTTCGACGGCTCCGAGATAGGCGGCGAGCAGATCGGCCTGCTCGTAGCGGCCCTGCCAGCCGATACCCGATGCTTCGATCATGCCCATCACGTAGAGGCCGTTGAACGATGCGGGGAAGACGTTGAGGAACAGGCGGGGCGAGGCGCCGCGCCAGTGCAGGTGCTTCCGGTCGACGAACGGGTAGTCGAGCGTGTAGCCGGTGGCGAGCAGCACGAGGTCGTAGTCGTCGGAGGTGCCGTCGCGGAAGTGCACGGTCGCCCCGTCGAAGCGGTCGATGTCGGGGCGGATGCGCAGATCGCCTTGTCCGAGGTGATTCAGGATCATGGTGTTCACGATCGGGTGCGACTCATAGATGCGATAGTCGGGCTTCGGGAAGCCGAACCGGACCGGGTCGCCCGTGAAGGCCCGCAGCACGCGACTGTCGACCGCCTGCTTGATGCGCGCCGGCAGTGGACGGCCCTGGTTGAGGGTGTCGCTGGGCTTGCCGAAGAGATAGCGGGGTACGAAGTAGTAGCCGCGGCGGACGCTCATGTCGACGGAGACCGCATGATGCACGGCATCCACCGCGATGTCGCAGCCGGAGTTGCCCGCGCCGATCAGCAGCACCCGCTTGCCCTTCAACTGGTCGGGCGACTTGTAGGCGCTTGTGTGCAGCACCTCTCCCGCGAACTCTCCGGGGAACGTCGGCACATTCGGCTTGGCGAGCGTCCCATTCGCGAGCACGACTCCCGCGTACCGACGGGTCTCCTCGCCGCCGGGGCCGGTGCTGGTGAGATCCCAGCCGTCATCGCGCTGTTCGAGGCGGGTGACCCTGGTGTCGAAGCGGAACAGCGAGGAGAGTGCGAAGTGCCGGGCGTACTCCTCGAAGTACTGCTTGAGCACTCGGTGGCCGGGGTAGTCGACCCGCGACTTCATCGGGAACTCGGCGAACTCGGTGGTGGTGCGCGAGGAGATGAGATGCGCCGACTCGTACATCGTGCTGCGGGGATTCTCGATGTCCCACAGTCCGCCGACGCCATGCGACGACTCGTAACCGTCAACGGCGATCCCGCGCTTCTGCAGCGCGCGTGCCGCAGCGAGGCCCGATGGCCCCGCGCCGATCACGGCATATCTGTTCATCTGGCTCCCCGCACATCGCCGTGCTCGAAAAACGCCCCCGCCCACCGATCGTATCGGCAGGGCGGGGGCGTCGATGAGAGGTGGGTCAGGCGACCTCGATGCCTTGCTGCCGCGCCGCGACAGCATCCCGGATCAGCGGGAACAGCGGGTGCTCGGGGTCGAGGCCCGTCGTCCGCGTGGTGAACCCGGCAGGATCCTCGGTGCGAAGAAGCTGCTGCAGTTCGACCGACTGCTCGTCGGCCGGGTCGTCGAAATCGAGTGCCGCCGACACTGCGGCGACCAGTGCGACGCTCGGCAGCCCGCGTTCGGCGGCCATGGCAGCCGGTCCGACGAAGCGCTCATGCCGCGAGATCTTGCGCAGCGGCTGGCGTCCGACCCGCTGCACCGTGTCGATGAGCGCGGGGTTGCGGAACCGGTCGAGGATCGTCGCGCGATAGGCCGCGAGATCCTCAGGGTCCAGGCCGTGCTCGGCGACCAGAACTGCCGAGGTCTCCTCGAGAGCCGCCGACACGCTCGCCGCGATGGCGGGATCGGCCAGGGCGTCCGAGATGCGTTCGATGCCGGCGCGGGCTCCGAAGTAGGCCGTCGCCGCATGGCCCGTGTTCACCGTGAAGAGCTTGCGCTCGATGTACGGGGCCAGATCGTCGACGAAGTGCGCGCCCGGGATGTTCGGCAGCTCGCCACCGAAAGGCCCGGACTCGATCGCCCACTCGAAGTAGGGCTCGACCGTGACGTCGACGCCTGATCCCTCCGGCTGTGCGGGCACGATGCGGTCCACCGCGGTGTTCGCGAAGACCGCGCGGGCGAGCAGCTTCTCGGCATCCGCCCCAGCCGCCGATGCGACCTCGCGGCGCAGCAGATCGGTGGCGCCGATCGCGTTCTCGCAGGCCATCACCTGCAGCGGTGCGGCCTCGGGGGAGCGCAGTGCCAGTCCCGCGACGATCGACGGAGCAACGAACCGCAGCACGGTCGGCCCGACCGCGGTCGTGACGACATCGGCCGAGGCGACCTCTTCCGCCACCGCTGCGGGATCCGTCCGGCTGTTCACCGCCCGGAAGCCGGTGACGACGTGATCGGTCCCTCCGGGGCCGGCTTCGTGCACGGTGTACGAGTCGACAGCGTTGATCGCATCGACCAGCGCGTCGGCGACGTCCGAGAACACGACCTCGTACCCGCCTTCGCGCAGCAGGAGACCGACGAACCCGCGCCCGATGTTGCCTGCCCCGAAGTGGACCGCCTTCATCCCTCGTTCACCTCCGAGAGGAGGGCGTAGAGCTCCTCCGCGGTCTTCGCCGCGGACAGCCGGGCCACGTCGTCCTCCTCGGAGAACAGGATCGCGATCCGGGAGAGGATCTCCAGGTGTTCGTCGCCCACTCCGGCGATGCCGATCACGAAGGTCGCAGGATCCCCTGCCCAGTCGACACCGCCGTCGTAGCGGACGACCGACAGGGCCGAGGCGAGGATCGTGTCCTTCGCGTCGTTGGTGCCGTGCGGGATCGCCAGGCCGTTGCCCATGAAGGTCGACACGGTCTCCTCGCGCTGCCGCATCGCGTCGACGTATGCCGGCGTGACGGCTTCGGCGGCGACGAGGATGTCCGTCGCCTCCTGGAGGGCTTCATCCCGCGTCGCCCCTCCGGGGTGGATACGGACCTGCTCGGGGCTGAGAACGCTCATTCGTTTTCCTTTCGCTGTTCGCGCACCATTTCGACGACCTCTTCGTACTTGGGCGAGTTCATGAAGTTGTCGACCGACACGTGGACCGAGTTCGGCGACTTCGCCTCGGCGCGCTCGGTGAGCTGCTGCTGCGTGATCACCACGTCGGCTGTTCCGTCGAGGTTCGCGATCGCCTGGTTGGTGACCGTGATGTCCTCGATGCCGGCCTTCTTCAGCTTGTTGCGGAGCACACTGGCGCCCATGGCGGACGACCCCATGCCGGCGTCGCAGGCGAACACGATGCGCTCGATCGGTGCGGTGACGAGCGCGGTCGTGCTCGGGGTCGCAGCCGACTCGGGGGCCGTGGTCGCGGTCGACGTGCGCAGCGCGTCCATGGCGGCGGACGACTTGCCCTTGTTCGCCTCGGTCTGCGCGATCGCGGCGCCGAAGGTATCGCCCTCGGCCTCGAGGTCACGCTTGCGCGACGCCCGCAGGATCACTCCGGTGATGAGGAACGTGACGGTCGCGGCGATGATCACAGACAGGTACACGACCAGCAGGTTGGGGACGCCCGGTCCGATGGCGGCCGCGCTCACGGCGATGATGCTTCCGGGGGCTGCCGGGAACGCCAGACCCCCGCCGAGGACCATGTTCGTGGTGACTCCGGCCGCGCCACCCGCGATGAGGGCGAGGATGGTGGTCGGCTTGCTCAGTGCATACGGGAAGTAGATCTCGTGGATGCCGCCGAAGAACTGGATGATCGCAGCACCCGGTGCGGAGGCCTTCGCCGCGCCGACACCGAAGAAGGTGAAGGCGAGAAGCAGTCCGAGGCCCGGGCCGGGGTTCGCCTCGATGAGGAAGAGGATCGACTTGCCGGCCTCGGCGGCCTGCTCGATGCCGAGCGGGGTGAACACGCCGTGGTTGATGGCGTTGTTCAGGAACAGCACCTTGGCCGGCTCGACGATGATCGACACGAGCGGCAGCAGATTCAGCGAGACGAGCCAGTCGACGGCCGTACCGAGCGCCGCACTGATGCCGAGCATCACGGGTCCGAACACGAAGAAGCCGACGATCGCGAGGATCATGCCGAGGATGCCGGCGGAGAAGTTGTTGACCAGCATCTCGAAGCCGGGGCGGATCTTGCCCTCCCAGATCCGGTCGACCTGCTTCATGATCCAGGCTGCGATCGGCCCCATGATCATGGCGCCGAGGAACATCGGGATGTTCGTGCCGACGATCACACCGACCGTGGCGATGGAGGCGACCACGCCGCCGCGCTCGCCGTAGACCATACGGCCGGCGGTGTTGGCGATCAGCAGCGGCAGCAGGTACGTGACCATCGGGCCCACGAGGCCGACGTAGGCGAGGATGTTGCCGTCAGCGCCCTCGGCGACCGTCGTCATGGCTCCCTGCCAGCCGAGGATCACGGAATCGCCGCCGCCGCCGAGGATCTCGGACACTCCGGCCCAGTGCCAGCCGAACGGGCTCTCTGCACCGAAGAACCCCTTGGGGATGAAGAGCATCGTGATGAAGCCCCAGGCGATGAAGGCCGCGATGTTCGGCATGATCATGCCGGACAGGAATGTGCCGAAGCGCTGCACTCCTACGCGGAGGCCGCCAGGTTTGGTGGCGGCAGGTGACGTCGTCGTCATGATGTCGTCTCTTTCTTGTGGAGGGGGAGTTCCGCGGCGAGAGTCGCCACGGCGGTTCGGGCGGAGGAGGCGTCGTCGGCAGCCAGGGCGGCCTGGGCGAGGCTCCGCGCCTCGGACGGAGTGCGCTCGGACAGCGCGTGTCGCACATCGGCCAGGGCCGACGGCGCCATCGAGAGGCTGGTGGCGCCGAGCCCGACCAGGACCACGGCGAGCAGCGGATCGGCCGCAGCCTCGCCACAGATGCCGACGGGCTTGCCGAGACGGGCACCCGCATCGCCGACCTCGCGCACGAGGCGGAGGACGGCAGGGTGCCACGGGTCCTGGAAACCGGCGACGGAGCCGAGCATGCGGTCGGCGGCCATCGTGTACTGCGTGAGGTCGTTGGTGCCGATCGAGGCGAAGTCGGCGTGCGCGAGCACGCGGTCGGCGAGCAGCGCGCTTGCCGGGATCTCCACCATGACGCCGGCCGTCTTCAGTCCGTACTCGCGGGCGAGGCCCGTGAAGTAGATGGTCTCCTCGACCGTGGCCACCATGGGAGCCATCACCCAGAGGTCGGCCTCGGTCGCAGCGTCGGCTTCTGCGAGAGCGGTGAGCTGCTCGCGCAGGATGTCCTCACTCGCCCGCAGCGCCCGCAGCCCGCGAAGACCGAGCGCCGGGTTCTCCTCGTGCGCGTCGTTGAGGAACGCGAGGGGCTTGTCGGCGCCGGCATCCAGCATCCGGACCACGACCTTCTTGCCGGGGAATGCCGCCAGCAGCTCGCGATACGACTCGCGCTGCTGGGCGATCGTCGGTGCCTGCGCGGAGGAGAGGAACAGGAACTCGGTGCGGAACAGCCCGACGCCCTCGGCCCCCCGAACGACCGCATCGGCCGCGTCTGCAGGCTTCCCCAGATTCGCGAGCAGCGCGACAGGCGTGCCGTCGGCGAGAGCGCCGGGAGTAGGTGGGGCGGAGTCCGCCGATTGGCGAGCGGCGGCGCGTTCGGTGGCGCGGGCCTTCTCGTCATCCGTCGGCTCGCGCGTGACGACGCCGCTGGCGGCGTCGACGATCACGGTCTCGCCCGTGGCGAGCAGCGCGCCGTCGGCGACTCCGACGATCGCGACGATTCCCTTCTCCCTGGCGAGGATCGCCGTGTGAGATGTCGGGCCGCCGTCGGAGGTGATCAGAGCGAGCACCTGGTCGAGGTCGAGGAGTGCGGTGTCGGCGGGGGCGAGATCGCGGGCGACGAGAACGAATGGGTGCCCCGGATTCGGGACGCCGGGAGCGTCGACGCCGCGAAGACGGGCGAGCACGCGCTGTGCGATGTCATCGAGGTCGGCTGCGCGCTCGCCGAGGTAGCCGCCGACGGCTTCGAGAGTCGCGCGGAAACCGGCGAATGCATCGTGCACGGCCCACTCCGCGGTCGCGCCGGCATCGATCCGGGTGTCGACCTCGTCTTGAAGAGTCGGGTCCTCGGCGATCATCGCCTGAGCTTCGAGAACCTCCTGCGCGGAGCCGCCTGCGGCCTCCCCTCGCGCATTCAGCTCGTTCGCGACGATCGAGACCGCCTCACGCACCCTGGCGCGTTCGGCGTCTGCGCCCACACTGCTCGGCGTGTTCTCCGGAGCGGCCATCGCCTCGGCCATGCGGACGACCGCGCCCTGGGCCACCCCGAGACCGATCCCCACACCGCGCAACTCGCTCATCCGGCAGCGTCCTGATCGTGGTCGGTGGTGAGGAGCTCGGTGAGCGTGTCGAGGACGCTCTCGGCGCCGTCGCCGTCAGCCGTGAGAGTCACGTAGTCGCCGTACTCGATGGCGAGGGCGATGACTCCGAGGATGCTGGCGGCATTCACCGGCTTGCCCGAGTCCTTGGCGATCGTCACGGGGATGCCGGACTCCTTCGCCGCCTGTGCGAAGAGCTTCGCCGGGCGGGCGTGCAATCCGTGTGACGAGCCGATCCGGACGGTGCGAGTGGCGGTCATGATGTTCCTTTCGGGGTTTCGCCGGCGGCGGCGAGGATCGATCGAGCGAGGTCGAGCGTGCGTGAGCCATCGCGATCGGCGAAGACGTCGTCGGGGAGTACCGCGACGGGCGTGCCCGCGTGGCTGCGGATGCTATCCAGTCGGTCGCTCAGATGGGGGCCGATGAGGACGAGGTCGTGGTCGGAACCGGCGACGGAACTCTCCATCCCTGCCGCAGCGTCCCAGTCGAGGCCTGCTGCGGCTGCCGCGCTGCGGAGCCGCTGTGCGACGAACGTGCTCGACGCTCCCGCGCCACACACCACGAGAATCCTCATTGATGCCCACCCTTCCTGAGAACAGTCTGGGAACCGCTCAGGGGTCCGCGCCAACACGTTCCTTTCCGCCCCCGCGGAACGCACCGTTCCGCCCGAGGGTGCCGGGCAGCTGACATCATGGAGAACACGTCGAGACAGTGCGGTCAGCACGCGGGAAGGGGAGCATCATGTCGCGCCAGCGCCAGGACCAGCTCCTCGCGGCGCTCCTGCGCCAGGAAGGATGGGCGACGGCGGCGAGCCTCGCCGACCTGATGGGGGTCACCCCTCGCAGCATCCGCTCCTACGTCGCGGCGCTGAACGCCCGAACTCCCGGGGCCGCCGTGATCGAGTCGGGCCCCGCCGGCTATCGTGCAGGATCCGGCGCCCGCGGTGCGCTGCGGATGCGTCAGACCGGTGAGTCCGCACCGCGAGACCGCCTGCACACGCTGGTGCGCCTGCTTCTGGATGAGCCCGCGGGGATCGACGTGTTCGACACCGCCGAGGATCTGCACGTCAGCGAGGCGACCCTCGAGGCTGATCTGGTGCGCGTGCGGGGCCTGCTCGACGGCACGGACCTCGTCCTCGAACGGGTCAGGGAGAACGTGCGCCTGCGAGGCAACGAGGCGGCGCAGCGACGCCTTCTCAGCAGGCTCGCCCACGACGAGATGGACGACGCCTCCTTCCATCCCGAGACCTTCCGCCGTGCACTCTCCGGGTCTGCGGTCGCTGCCAGCGCGGTCGGGCCGTTCAAGTCTTCGCTGGTGCGCGAGCTCGGCGAACTCGGCTATTACGTGAACGAGCTCGCGATCTCGGACGTACTGCTGCACATCGCGATCGCGGCGGAGCGGGTCGCCGCGGGTCACACCCTCGAGTCGACCCCCGCGGGTACTCGTGAGGAGATCCCGCGCGTCGGAACAGTCATCGCACGTCTCGCCGATGAGCACTTCTCGGTCGTGCTCGGCGAGGGGGACAGCGGCCACCTCGCGTCTCTCGTGCTCACCCGCATCGTCGCACCGGGTGAGGACGCCACCCGCGAGGTCGCTCGCAGCGGGGTGGATCCGGCGGTCGAGGAAGCGGTGCGCGACGAGATCGCCCGGGCCGCCGAAGACTTCCAGGTCGATCTGGTCGACGAGACGTTCGTCCTGCGTCTCGCGCTGCACGTGCAGAACCTGCTGCGGCGGGCAGAGGAGAGTGCGCTCACCCGCAACCCGCTCACCCGTTCGCTCAAGACGACCTATCCGATGATCTTCGAGGTCGCGGTGTCGATCGCAAGCGGTCTCCACGACCGTCTCGGCACACCGATCCACGACGACGAGATCGCCTACATCGCCATGCACGTGGGCGGACGCCTCGAACGCAGCCGCAAGGCCGAGTCGATCCTCACCGCCACCATCGTCTGCCCGGGCTACCACGAGCTGCATGAGCTGCTCCGCTCCAGCGTCGACCGCTCACTGGGCTCCGCGATCGAGGTGACGACAGTCGTCACCAACGTCGACCCCGACTGGACCTCGTTCGACACCGACCTCGTGCTCAGCACGATCGAACCGGGATCCTCCGGCGACCGCTTCGTGCGCATCCAGCCGTTCCTCACCGATGCCGACGTCGACCGTATCCAGCAGGCGGCGGCCCGCGTGCGGCGGGGGCGCAGGCTCACCCGCCTCCGTGACGAACTGGCCCGCTACTTCCTCGCCGACGCCTACGTCTTCCCGCTCCCCGACGAGGGGGAGGAGGCGATCATCCGCCGCCTCGGAGGACTCCTGGTGCGGGCAGGGCTCATCGGTGAGGACTACATCGACAACACCATCGTGCGCGAGCGGATGTCGTCGACAGCGTTCACGGATGCTCTCGCCGTCCCCCACGCCCTGCAGATGACCGCGACTCGCACCGCTATCGCGATCGGTGTGGCCGACGGGTCGGCAGCGTGGGGCGGAGGGCGCGTGCAGGTCGTCGCGCTCGCCGCGTTCAGCGAGAGCGACCGCGCGGCGTTCCAGACAGTGTTCGAGCAGCTGGTCGAAGTGTTCAGCGAGCGTGAGAGCGTGCATCGCATCGTCCGGAAGGGGACGACGTTCGAAGCCTTCCTCGATGAGCTCGTCGCCGTGATCGACGGCTGAGCGCAGCCCTCACTCCCCGGGAGCGAGCACCTCCGCCAGTTGATCGAGGACGGCTTCCGAGGTCGCGGATGCCGCCGTCTCGAGCACGACCGCGTCACCGGCGGCGATCCCGAGGTCCATCACCGCCAGCACGCTGCTCAGATCGACCGTGGTGCCGTCGGCAGTGCGCAGCGTGACCGTCTCGCTATGAGATTGCACGAGGCGGACCAGCTCGGCGACCGGACGCGCATGAATCCCGTTGTGCGCGCTGACGACGACACGTCGGATCGACATGATCAGGAGCGCTCGTCGAGCAGGTCTCGTACCCCGGCTTCGAGCTCCGCCACCGCGGCGCGAGCGCCGTCGGACGACTCCGCGCGGGCGTCGATGTAGACCTTGAGCTTCGGTTCCGTGCCGCTGGGTCGCACGATCACACGGCACCCGTCGCCGAGCCGATACCGCAGGACATCGCCCGACGGCTGGCCTGGTGCGGCATGCAGCAGATCCTCCGCCGAGGTGATCGAACGTCCGGCGATGTGGGTCGGCGGGATGGTGCGCAGTGCGAGCATCACGTTGCCGATGACAGCGAGATCCTCGACGCGCACCGACACCTGGCCGCTGGCGAAGTGGCCGTAGGTGTCGCCGAGCTCATCGAGCAGGTCGGCGAGCGTGACTCCGCGATCACGGGCTTCGGCGGCGAGGCCGAGGATGGCGACCGCGGCCGAGATTCCGTCCTTGTCACGGACGGACTCCGGGTTCACCAGGTAGCCCAGAGCCTCCTCGAATCCGAAGACGATGCCGGGGGCCCGGGAGATCCATTTGAAGCCCGTGAGGGTCTCGTGGAAGTCCAGCCCGTGGTGGGCGGCGACGGCGCCGAGGCCTGGGGAGGAGACGAGAGAGCATGCGAGCGAAGCGCCGGGGGTGCCGGCCGCCGCACGGGCGGCTCTCGCGCCGAGGAGGAGGCCGACCTCGTTGCCGGTGAGGCGACGCCAGCCGTCCGCTGCTGCGGCGTCGGGGACGGCGACGGCCAGGCGATCCGCATCGGGATCGTTGGCGAGGATGAAGTCCGCCTTCACGCGGCGGGCCCTCGCGAAGGCGAGGTCCATCGCGCCCGGTTCCTCCGGATTCGGGAACGACACGGTGCGGAACGTGGCGTCGGGGGAGAGCTGCTCGTCGACGACGAACGGCTGCGGGTATCCGGCGTCCTTCACGATGCGGGACAGCGTCTCCCAGCCGACCCCGTGCATCGCGGTGTAGACCCACCGCATCCCCGTGGTGCCGGCGGGGGCAGGGGCCACGGCCGCGGTCGCGGCGATGTAGGCCTCGACGACCTCTTCACCCGCGGTCTCGTAGTCGGTGGAGCGTGGCAGCGCCGAGACGGATCCCTCGTCGGCCGTGCGCTGGATATGTGCGGCGATCTCGGCATCGGCCGGTGCGACGATCTGTGATCCCTGATCGCCGCCGCCGAGGTACACCTTGTAGCCGTTGTCGTTGGGCGGGTTGTGGCTCGCGGTCACCATCACGCCGGCGTCGGCGCCGAAGTGACGCACGGCGAAGGCGAGGACAGGTGTCGGCAGCAGGCGGGGGAGCAGGATCGCGCGGAGACCCGCACCGGCGAACAGCTCGGCGGAATCCGTGGCGAACACGCGGGAGTTGCGGCGTCCGTCGTAGCCGATCACCACCGTCGGTGTCCCGCCGTCCGCCTTCTCGCGCAGGTAGGCGGCGAATCCGGCGGCAGCCTGGGCGACGAGCACCCGGTTCATCCGGTTGCTGCCGGCGCCGAGCTCGCCGCGCAGGCCCGCGGTGCCGAAGGCGAGGCGCGTGCGGAAACGGTCTTCCAGGTCGGCGATCGCGACCTCGTCGCCGGCGGAGGCGCGCGTGATCACACCGGCCAGCTCGTCGCGCGTCTCGTGATCCGGGTCCTGTCGCAGCCAGTCGCGGGCCTGGACGAGCAACTCCTCGTTCACAGTGCCTCGACCACCCTGGCCAGGAGCGCGGAGATCACCGGCTCGGCCTCACGTCCGGCTTCGATCACCTCGGCGTGGCTGAGCGGGCTCTGCTGGATGCCGGCGGCGAGGTTCGTGATGAGCGAGAAGCCGAGGATCTCCATGCCGGCTTCGCGGGCAGCGATCGCCTCGAGCGCGGTCGACATCCCGACGATGTGGCCCCCGATGTGCTTCGCCATCTGCACCTCGGCAGGGGTCTCGTAGTGCGGGCCGCGGAACTGCGTGTACACGCCCTCGTCGAGCATCGGGTCGATCGTGCGGGCGATGTCGCGGAGGCGCTTCGCGTAGAGATCGGTCAGATCGATGAAGGTCGCGCCTTCGAGCGGGGAGTCGGCGGTGAGGTTGATGTGATCGCTGATGAGCACGGGCTGGCCGGGCGTCCACGTCTCGCGGATGCCGCCGGCGCCGTTGGTGAGCACCATGATCTTGGCTCCGGTCGCGGCAGCGGTGCGGACGCTGTGCACGACTCGTCGCACGCCGTGGTCTTCGTAGTAGTGGGTGCGCGCGCCGATCACGAGGACGTTCTTGCCGCCGGGGGTGCGGATGCTGCGCAGAGTGCCGACGTGGCCCTCGAGCGCGGGCTTG
Source organism: Microbacterium sp. MYb54 (assembly GCF_002979515.1). GTDB lineage: Bacteria > Actinomycetota > Actinomycetes > Actinomycetales > Microbacteriaceae > Microbacterium. The sequence goes on from NZ_PCPA01000011.1 coordinate 116,553, forward strand.
GAGAAGCCGGTGACCTCGGTCGCGGGGATGGTCGCGACGGTCTCGCCGATGATGTCGGCGGCCTTGCCCCATCCGCTGCCGAGGGTGAGGGCGATGTCATGATTCTCGACGCCGGTCAGTCGGGCGATGTCGGCTGCGGCCTGCGCTGCGACCTCGAACGGGTTCGCGGTCGGGTCGTCGAGGGGGTTGCTGTGCGTTTCGGGCATGGATCCACTCTAGGAAGGTGCAGGCTCGGGGGCCAGGATTGCGCGAGAATGGATTCCATGTCTTCCACCACATTCGAGCGCACTCAGCGCGTCGCCGTCCTCGGCGGCGGTCCCGGCGGTTACGAGGCGGCTCTCGCGGCAGCCCAGCTCGGGGCCGAGGTCACCCTGGTCGAGCGTGTGGGCGTCGGCGGATCGGCCGTCCTCACCGACGTCGTGCCCTCGAAGAGCCTGATCGCCACCGCCGATGCGGCCGTCGCCATCTCCGAGGCGAGCGACCTCGGCGTGAACTTCTACGCCAAGGGCGATCGCTCGAGGCCCCTCAAGCCCGAGATCGCGATCAACCTCGCAGCCGTCAACAAGCGTCTCCTCTCACTCGCCGGCCAGCAGTCGGAGGACATGCGCGCGACGCTGCTCGAAGCCGGGGTGCGCATCCTGTCCGGTCACGGCCGGCTGGAGGGGCCCACCGCGATCATCGTGTCGACGGGCCAGGGAGGCACGGACTTCGACCGGGTCGAGGCCGACACGATCATCGTGGCCGTCGGCGCCTCACCGCGGGAGCTGGACTCCGCGAAGCCCGACGGAAAGCGCATCCTGACCTGGACGCAGCTGTACGACATGAAGGCGCTCCCCGAGCACCTCATCGTGGTCGGCTCGGGTGTGACGGGTGCGGAGTTCGCCTCTGCGTACATGAACCTGGGAGCGAAGGTCACACTCGTCTCCAGTCGTGAGCAGGTGCTTCCCGGCGAGGACAAGGACGCAGCGAGCGTTCTGGAGAAGGTCTTCAAGCGTGGCGGCATGCAGGTGCTCTCGAAGTCTCGCGCCGACAAGGTCGAGGTCACCGACGACGGGGTCACCGTCACGCTGTCGGATGGACGCACGGTCGACGGCAGCCACTGCCTCATGGCGGTCGGGTCGATCCCGAACACCGCGGGCATCGGCCTGGAGGAGGCCGGTGTCGAACTCGACGAGTCGGGGCACGTCCGCGTGAACCGGGTCGCGCGCACGTCGGTGCCGAACGTCTACGCCGTCGGCGACTGCACGAACTTCTTCCCGCTGGCATCCGTCGCCTCGATGCAGGGGCGCACGGCCGTCTTCCACGCGCTCGGCGACATCGTCATCCCGCTCGAGCAGATCAAGATCACCTCGAACATCTTCACCGCGCCCGAGATCGCCACGGTCGGATACGGAGAGAAGGACGTCGAGGACGGTGTGGCCGATGGCCTCGTCTACAAGCTCCCGCTCGCGGCGAATCCCCGCGCGAAGATGATGGGCATCAAGGACGGCTTCGTCAAGCTCATCGCGCGCAAGGGATCGGGCACCGTGATCGGCGGCGTGATCGTGGCGCCGAAGGCCTCGGAGCTGATCTACCCGATCGCGGTCGCCGTCGAGCGTCGTCTCACGGTCGACCAGGTATCGCGGGTCTTCGCGGCGTACCCCTCGCTGTCCAGCAGCATCACCGATGCGAGCAGAGCGATGCACCTCGTGAACATCTCCTGATCTCAGGAGACATGCGAAAGGCGCCCCACCGCGGTGGGGCGCCTTTCGCATAGGTGCGGGTGCGTCAGCTGATCGTGAGCAGCTGGTGCCCTGCGGAGACCGTGGTGCCGGCATCCGCGCTGATGTTGCCGACGACGCCGTCCTTGTGCGCCTGCAGCGGCTGCTCCATCTTCATGGCCTCGAGCACGACGACCAGATCGCCCTTCACCACCTGCTGTCCGTCGGCGACGGCGATCTTGACGACGGTCGCCTGCATGGGCGATTTGACAGCGTCACCGGATGCTCCGGCGTTGGCGGTGGTGGCGTGGCTGCGACGCGACGGCGGCACGGCTGCGGGGCGTCCCGCGGTGCCGGCGGCGACCGCGACCCGGTCGGGGAGACTCACTTCGAGTCGCTTGCCCGAGACCTCGACGACGACCGTGTGGCGCGACTCGGCAGCGGTCGGTGCCTCGAGCTCGCCGTCCCACGCCGGGATGTCGTTGACGAACTCGGTCTCGATCCAGCGCGTGAAGACGCCGAACTCGCCGTTCTCGGCCGTGAACGCGGGGTCGCGGACGACCTTGCGGTGGAACGGGATGACGGTGGGGAGGCCTGCGACCTCGAACTCGTCGAGTGCGCGGCGCGAGCGCTCGAGCGCTTCCGCCCGATCCTTGCCGGTCACGATGATCTTCGCGAGCAGCGAGTCGAATGCGCCGGAGACCGAGTCGCCCGCCGTGACACCGGAGTCGAGACGGATGCCTGGACCTCCGAATGTCTTGAACACGTGGATCGGGCCGGGCTGGGGCAGGAATCCGCGACCCGGGTCTTCGCCGTTGATGCGGAACTCGATCGAGTGCCCCTGGGGTTCGGGGTCGGCGTAGTCGATGGTGCCGCCGGCGGCGATGCGGAACTGCTCGCGCACCAGGTCGATGCCGGTGACCTCTTCGGAGACAGGGTGCTCGACCTGCAGGCGGGTGTTCACCTCGAGGAACGAGACCGTGCCGTCGGCGCCGATCAGGAACTCGCAGGTGCCAGCACCGACGTAGCCGACCTCCTTGAGGATGGCCTTGGATGCCGAGTAGAGGAGGTCGTTCTGCTCCTCCGTGAGGAACGGCGCCGGTGCCTCCTCGACGAGCTTCTGGTGGCGACGCTGCAGTGAGCAGTCGCGTGTGGAGATGACGACGACGTTGCCTTCGGCGTCGGCCAGGCACTGGGTCTCGACGTGACGCGGCTTGTCGAGGTACTTCTCGACGAAGCACTCGCCACGACCGAAGGCGGTGACCGCCTCGCGCGTGGCGGACTCGAAGAGCTCGGCGACCTCGTCGAGCTCGCGGGCGACCTTGAGGCCGCGGCCGCCGCCGCCGTACGCCGCCTTGATGGCGATCGGCAGGCCGAACTCCTTCGCGAAGGCGATGACCTCATCGGCTCCGGCGACGGGCCCGGGCGTGCCGGGAGCGAGGGGAGCGCCGACCTTCTCGGCGACGTGACGCGCGGTCACCTTGTCGCCGAGGGCCTCGATCGCATCCGGTGACGGGCCGATCCAGGTCATGCCCGCATTGATGACCGCGCGCGCGAACTCGGCGTTCTCGGCGAGGAAGCCGTATCCGGGGTGCACGGCATCGGCACCGGCACGACGGGCGATCGAGAGGATCTTCTCGATCTGGAGGTAGGTCTCGGCGCTGGTCGAGCCTCCGAGGGCATAGGCCTCGTCGGCGAGGCGGGTGTGGAGGGCATCACGGTCCTGGTCGGCGTAGACGGCGACCGAGGCGATCCCGGAGTCACGGGCGGCGCGGATGATGCGGACGGCGATCTCGCCGCGGTTGGCGATGAGCACCTTGGCGATAGCAGGCATGGTTGCCAGCCTAGCGAGTAGGACCTTGATCCTTTTGACGACTCTCCACAAGAAAGACGCGGAAACGTGGAGGGGAGTCTACGACCAGAGGTCTGTCCATCGGACGCCGAGCTCCCCGGCCAGGCGGCGGACGGTCGAGAGGGACATGCCGACCACGGTCGAGGGGTCGCCGTCCACCCGCGTGATGAAGGCGCCGCCCAGGCTGTCGACGGTGAAGGCGCCGGCCACGTGCAGCGGCTCTCCCGAGGCGACGTACGCGGCGATCTCGGCGTCGCTCACGTCTTCGGCGAAGGTCACTGCCGCTTCGGCCACGGCAGTCGCCTCGGTGGGCGGTGTTCCAGGAGAGACCCGGAACACCGAGTGCCCCGAATGCAGGATCCCGGTGGCGCCACGCATCTCCTGCCAGCGCCTGGTCGCCTCCTCCGGTGTGTACGGCTTGCCGTAGACCCGCCCGCCGAGCGCGAACATCGAGTCACCGCCGATCACGAGACCGTCGAAGGCACCCTCCTCCGACAGGCGGTGGGCGACGGCGGCGGCCTTGGCGCGGGCGAGCAGCAGCACGAGCTCCTCGGGTGCGAGGGGCTCGCCGCGGTCGGCCTCCGCGGCTGCGGCGACGGCATCCTCATCGACGTCCGGAGACAGCGTGAGCGGTTCGATGCCCGCCTGCCGCAGGAGCATGAGTCGGGCAGGGGAGGTGGAGGCGAGGCAGACGCGCATGTCCACCACCGTATCCTCGAAGAATGACTTCCTCCCCAGCCGACGTGCTCGAACTCGACATCACCGGCATCGCACACGGGGGCACCTTCATCGCCCGCCACGAGGGACGCGTCGTCTTCGTCTCCGATGCGATCCCCGGTGAACGCGTCCGCGCGCGGATCATCGCTCCTCAGGAAGGCGCGGATGCCGCGACCCGCAGCTTCTGGCGCGCGGAGACCATCGAGGTGCTGGATGCCTCGGAGCATCGGCGCCCGCATGTGTGGGCCGAGGCCGACGTATCGCGTGACCCCGCGGACCGGCCGGGCGGCGCAGACCTCGGGCACATCGACCTCGACCACCAGCGCGAGCTGAAGCGCCGCGTGCTTTCGGAAGCACTCGACCGGTTCGCAGGTTTAGGGCTCTCCGCGCCGGAGATCGAATCCGTCGAGTCGGGTGACGGTCTCGGCTGGCGCACGCGCGTCACCCTGCACGTCGACGAGACGGGAGTTGCCGGCCCGTTCGCCGCCCGCAGCCACCGCGTGATCCCGGTGACCTCGCATCCGCTCGCCCGCCCCGCCATCGCCGAGGCCGCTCTCGCGCTTCATGGAGAGGCGCCTGGCCGTATCGAACTCGTCGAGCCCGCAGACGGCGAGGTCCGCGTCATCCGGCGCGAGGAGACCGAGCGCGCTCCGCGAGTGCAGCGAGGCTTCCGCAAGCGTCCGACCCCCGAGGTGATCCACGAGATGGTCAACGACCGTCGCTTCGAGGTCGATGCCACGGGGTTCTGGCAGGTGCATCCGAGAGCTGCGTCCGTCCTCGATGCCGCTGTGTACGGCATCCTCGACGGGTACGTCGACGACCAGAAGACGCACTACGACCTGTACGGCGGAGTCGGCCTCTTCGCCGCGACACTCGCCGACCTCGGCGGGACCGACATCGTGACCGTCGAGTCCAGCGCGCGGGCCACGCAGCATGCTGCGGCGAACCTCGCCCCGCTCGAGGTGAAGGCGGTGACGGAGCGCGTCGACCGCTTCCTGACATCGCAGAAGGCATCGGGACGCACCGGAGCGGTCGTGCTCGACCCGCCGCGCGCCGGTGCGGGCCGCCAGGTCGTGGAGGCGGTGCATGCGCTCGCGCCGGAGGCCATCGCCTACGTCGCGTGCGATCCGGTCGCGCTCGCACGTGACCTCGGCACCTTCCGGACGCTCGGATGGAATGTCGACCGCCTGCGTGGCTTCGATCTGTTCCCGCACTCGCACCACTTCGAGGTCGTCGCGCTGCTCACTCGGTGAGCGATCCTCCGCGCCGCGGAGGACTCAGTAGGCTGGGTGGATGAGCACGGTCGCACTCATCGACGATCACGAGTCCGTTCGCCTCGGCCTCGAGGCCGCGTGCGCGCGTGACTCGCAGACCGTCGTGTTCTCGGGCAGCACGGTGGTCTCCTACCTCGAATGGCGGAAGGCATCCACTGCTGCCCCCGCCGACGTGGTCGTCCTCGACCTCACGCTCGGCGACGGGACGACCGTCACCGAGAACGTGAGGTCTCTCGTGAACGACGGTGCGAGTGTCGTGATCCACAGCGTCGCCGATCGGCCGGCCGCGGTGCGTGAAGCGCTCTCCGCCGGGGCAGCCGGAGTCGTCAGCAAGTCCTCCGCGCTCGACGACGTCCTCGATGCGATCCGCACCGTCGCGCAGGGGGAGGCCCTCAACAACGTCGAATGGGCGAGCGCGGTCGACGGTGACCGCGCCTTCGCCGACGCACAGCTCGCCACCCGCGAGCGCGAGGTGCTCCGACTGTACGCCACAGGGTTGCCGCTGAAGGCGGTAGCCGAACGTCTGGGCGTCGCCTACTCCACCGCCAAGGAGAACATCACCCGCATCCGTGTGAAGTACGTCGAGGTCGGACGCCCCGCGCCGACCAAGGTCGACCTCCTGCGCAGAGCGATGGAGGACGGGATCGTCACGGCGGATGAGGCGCCGAGTGCCCGCTGAGCCGCTCAGCATCCGTGACGCCTGGAGCAAGATCCCCTCTCCCGGCAGCACCGAGACCGCATTCGAGCGCTTCACAGGCAAGCGTATGGAGCGGATCCTCGCGATCGTCGTCGCCATCGGTTCGGCGGTGCTCGGTGCACAGGCGCTGATCGCCGCGATGAACGGGCTGTCGCAGGCCGACACGGCGCACATCGTGATGCTCTTCGTGGTGTTCGTGCCACTCGCCGCGATGCTGGTGGCCTGCGTGAGCGGTCGAGGCGTACGGATCTTCGCCGGCATCTTCGCGGTCGTCTACGTGCTTGCGCTCGCCGCCTGGCCGACGGTCGTCGACCCGTCGGACAAGGGGGCAGGTGATCAGCCCTGGATCTTCTTCCTCGTCAACGTCGGGGTCGTCGCGGCGATGCTCGCGTTCCCGCTGCGCGTCCAGGTCGCCTGGGCGGTGGGGATGCCGTTCGTCTACGGGTACGTGCGGCTCGTGCAGGGGGAGTTCTCGCGCGACTTCTGGGTGACGACCGCTTTCGACGTGTCGTTCACGCTCATACTCGGTGTCGTCATCGTCTCGCTCGGGTGGATGTTCCGCTCCGTCGCCGCAGGCGTGGACGAGGCCAGGGGGCAGGCGGTGTCGTCCTATTCGACAGCTGCAGCGGCGGCTGCGGCCGAAGAGGAGAGGGCGGCGATGTCGGCGCTGATGCACGACAGCGTTCTCGCCGCGTTGATTGCGGCCGAGCGCGCGGAGAGCGAGCGTGCCAAGGAACTCGCCGTGGCCATGGCCCGTGAGGCGCTCACCCGGCTGGCGAACACCGAGGCCGCCGTCGCGCAGGAGGGAAGCGACGAACCTGTCGGTACGGCGCAGATCGTCGTCGAGCTGCGCCGGGCGTTGTCGGAGTTCGGTGCCGACGCGATCGTCGAGGAGCGCGGAGGCATCGGGCTCATTCCCGGCCGCGCGGCTCGTGCTCTGGTCCTCGCCGCACGGCAAGCGGTCGGCAACTCGGTAACCCATGCCAACGGGCGCGGGCTGCACATCATCGCCGAAGGGCATGGCGATGAGGGGATCGGAGTGACGGTGTCTGACACCGGACCAGGTTTCGACGTGGAAGCGATCGGTGCAGATCGTCTCGGGATCCGCGCGTCGATCTTCGCTCGCATGGCTGGCGTCGCCGGTACCGCTGACGTCCACTCCGATGAGCACGGCACGACCGTCACTCTCGGATGGGAGCGCTCGTGAACCGCACCGTACGCAGCGTCGCGACCTCGCTCGCCGTCGGATTCGCGCTGTACTTCGTCGCGCGCGGCATCTGGTGGATCGAGCAGCCGACGGCGCCGCTGCTGATGGTCCTCGCGATCGGCATCTACCTCGTCGTGGTGAACATCGCGATCCTGGGTGACGGCTCTTCGGTGCGGATGCCGCTGTGGTCGGCAGTCGTATCGCTGTTGGCGAGCGCGGTCATCCCCGCACTGGTCACGTTCTCTCTCGAGCCCTTCGACCGCACCGCGCCGTTCGCGACCTGGTATATCGGCGGCCTGGGTCTGCTCGCGGTCGTGTGCATCGTTCGTCGCAGGTTCCTGATCGGCTGGCTGACGCTTGCCGTGCTCATCGTGGCTGCATCCGCCTATCTGGGCTTCGGAGTCGCGCTCAACCTCGGCCTGGTCGGATCGATCATGTGGGTCGCCGTCGCGAGGCTCCTCGTGATGTTCTGGGATCGCGCCGTCCGCGACACCGAGCGACTCGCCGAGATCCAGCAGGCGGTCTCGGCCTGGCACGCCACGCAACGGGTGCGTCAGCGTGAGCGGCGGCTTCGCACCCAGTTCGCGCTGGCCGTCGCAGGCCCTGTGCTGAGTCGTGTCGTGGCGGCTCGCGGCGCGTTGACCGATCCCGAGAGGCTGGATGCCCGGCTGGCCGAAGGGCGGCTGCGTGACGAGCTGCGCGGAGCGGACCTGCTCAACGACGCTGTGCGCAACGCGATCGAGACGGCCCGCCGACGCGGCGCTGTCGTCACCGTGTTCGACGAGGGTGGATTCGACGGAATCGACGAGGCGCGTCGCAGGGAGATCAGGGACGAGCTGGCGGCCGTGCTCACCCGCGCGCAGACCGCTCGACTCATCATCCGCTCGGCGCGGGATCCTCGCGTCGCGGTGACCGTGGTCGGACGAGCGGGATCGCGCTCGCCCGGCGATGATGACGCGGTGGATCTCTGGCACGAGATTCCACGCTGAGGCGCCGGCATCCGACGACGGCCTCGATCGGCGCAGAAACGTCCTCGGCTCCGGCCTGGGGAGGCGACCGGAGTCGAGGATGATGAGAGTGGGAGAGGGGCGGCGAATCCGCCAGCCCCTCTCCGTGCGGACAGTTACCCGAAAACCATCCGCTGGTGGCCGATCTACGTCTGTCTACCCTGGGACAGAGAGACCAGCCGAACGCGAAGCGTCTCCATCAGTCTGACGGTTCATCCAAACGTTGTCTGTAGGTATTTTGGGGGACACGATTTTGGCCCGCGATGGGGGATCATTGGACGATGGGAATGCGTCGGGGCACAAATCTTCCGCGGATGGGCGACTTCAACCAGTCCGTGATCCTGGAGGCCATTCGGCAGTCCGGACCGGGGCTGAGCCGGATCGAGCTCGCCACGGCGACCGGACTCTCCGCGCAGACGGTCACGAATATCACTCGGAGACTCCTCGATGACGGGTTCATCCGGGAGGCGGGGCGCACGATCAACGGTCCCGGCAAGCCTCGAGTGACGTTGCGACTCGTCGCAGACAGTCGTTTCGCGGTGGGGGTGCACCTGGATCCGGCGTTGATGACTTTCGTGCTGCTCGATCTGTCAGGCGCAGTGGTACGGCGGCTGAGTGTGCGCACCCCGGCGAAGGATCCGCGGCGGATCGTCGAAGCCATGGCCGCGACGATCGACGAGCTGATCGTGGCCTCGGGCGTGGACCGGACGCGGATCGCCGGGGTCGGGGTCGCAGCTCCCGGCCCGCTCGACGCGGAGAAGGGCACCGTCATCGATCCGCCGAAACTGCTCGGCTGGCACCGTGTTCCGCTGCGCGCAGTCCTCGCGGAGGCGACAGGCCTCCCCGTGGTGCTGGAGAAGGACACGACCTCCGCCGCGGTCGGCGAGCTCTGGACTCGGCGGGAGTCGGCGGACGATTCGTTCGTCTTCGTCTACCTCGGGACCGGTATCGGTGCGGCCCTGGCGAGAGACGGTGAGGCGGTCAGGGGGAGCACGCGCAACATCGGTGAGATCGGACACATCATCGTCGATCCGGATGGGCCGCCGTGCCTGTGCGGGGCGAGGGGCTGCGTGGAGGTCATGTGCACTCCGCAGGCGATCGTAGAGCAGGCGGAGCATGCAGGCGTCTTCCCCGACGATCGCGAGGCGAACGATGTGGCGGCCGTCGATGCGAGGCTCAGCCGGCTGTGCGAGCGAGCAGCTGACGGTGAGTCCTCGGCGATCGAGGTGCTGCGACAGGCGGCGGCGCACATCACGGTGCTGACCGCGGCGCTGACCAACATGCTCGATGTCGATCGGGTCGTGTTCGGCGGGCCGTTCTGGTCGCGGCTCGCCGACGTATATCTCCAGGAGGTCCCTGGCAGGCTCGAGCGGGCGAGCGCGACGCATGCTGTGCGTTCTCTGCCGGTCGACGGGACGGTGGTCGGCGACGACGTCGGTGCCGTGGGGGCTGCGTGTGTCGTGCTCGACTCGGTTCTCAGCCCCCGTGCTTCGGACCTGCTCCTGGACAGTTGAGCCGGGGACGCGGTGCCTCCTGCCCACAGCCGCTGCCGGATGGCGTCGGAGGGTTCGACCGTTTGCAGGCGTATCTCTAATCGATGTACTATTTGTGGTTCCCTCATCGATCGGACCACTGGTGCATCATGACTCCGCCCTCGGCGACGCGCGTGTCGAGCGCCTCGTCGAGAGGGGACGCCACCGTCTCGCCGCGCGCTCGGCACCGTCGCGCACCGAGACGACGCAGCCCAGGTTCGAGTCGGGGGCCAACTCCCGACTCTGTGAAGGGACGGGAGAGGCGGCGACGGGGATCGCCGCTGAGCGGGGCGCTGGGGGCCCTGCGACGATCGTCTGCGTGATCCGTGAAGCGGAGGGCTCACGGATCACGCAGACGGCGGCTGGGTGCCTCGAGGAGCGCACGCCACGCGACGTCTGAGCGGCCGTCAGCCGGAGAATCGTCCCCAGGGGATGTCGCGGCGCAGAGGGCGACGCAGCGGGCGCTGCGTCCGGGTCCACGCCGAAACGGACGGCTCATCGGCGACGGCGGCGGCGGCCTCCGTCGCGTAGGCCTCGCTGATCACGGCGATGAGAGCGGCGAGTTCCTCTTCGGTCGCAGCCCCGCGCGTGATCTCGAGCATCGGCGTATCCGTGGCCGATGCATCGTCCGGTGTGTTCTGCGCGGTCACAGCGGGATGTTCCCGTGCTTCTTCGGGGGCAGGTCTGCACGCTTGCCGCGCAGTGCGCGCAGCGCCTTCGCGATAGAGACGCGGGTGTTCGCCGGCTCGATGATGCCGTCGAGCTCTCCACGCTCTGCAGCGAGGAACGGCGAAGCCACATCGTAGGTGTATTCGTTGGCCAGGCGGGTGCGCACGGCGGCGACGTCTTCGCCCGCCTCTTCGGCCTTCTTGATCTCGCCGCGGTACAGGATGTTCACCGCGCCCTGTCCGCCCATGACCGCGATCTCGGCCGTCGGCCAGGCGAGGTTCACGTCAGCGCCGAGCTGCTTGGAGCCCATCACGATGTAGGCGCCGCCATAGGCCTTGCGCAGGATGACCGTGACCAGCGGAACGGTCGCTTCGGCGTATGCGTAGAGGAGCTTCGCACCGCGACGGATGACGCCCTCCCACTCCTGGTCCGTGCCCGGCAGATAGCCGGGAACGTCCACCAGCGTGACGATCGGGATCGAGAACGCATCGCAGAAGCGCACGAAGCGGCTGGCCTTCTCGCCGGCCTCGATGTTCAGCGTGCCGGCCATCTGAGAGGGCTGGTTGGCGATGATGCCGACCGAACGTCCCTCGATACGCCCGAACCCGATGACGATGTTGGGGGCGAACAGCGGCTGGACCTCGAGGAAGTCGCCTTCGTCGACGACATGCTCGATCACCGTGTGGATGTCGTACGGCTGGTTCGTCGAGTCGGGGACGATCGTGTTGAGCACGCGATCGGCGTCGGTCGTCTCGAACTCGAAGGTGCTCTCGTACGTGGGCAGCTCCGCCATGTTGTTGTCCGGCAGGAAGCTGAGGAGCGTGCGCGCGTAATCGATGGCGTCGTCCTCGTCCTCGGCGAGATAGTGCGAGACGCCCGAGCGGGTGTTGTGCGTGTACGCGCCGCCCAGCTCTTCCATGCCGACGTCCTCGCCGGTGACCGTCTTGATCACATCGGGACCGGTGACGAACATCTGGCTGGTCTTGTCGACCATGATCACGAAGTCGGTGAGGGCGGGGGAGTACACAGCTCCTCCGGCGGCCGGGCCCATGATGATGGAGATCTGCGGGATGACACCCGATGCGCGGGTGTTCAGGCGGAAGATCTCGCCGTACTTGCCGAGGGCGACGACGCCCTCCTGGATGCGCGCGCCACCCGAATCGAGGATCCCGATGCAGGGCATCCCACCGGCGAGGGCGAACTCCATGATCTTGATGATCTTCTCGCCGGCGACCTCGCCGAGCGAGCCTCCGAAGGTGGAGAAGTCCTGCGAGTACACAGCGACGGTGCGTCCGTTGATCGTTCCGACGCCGGTGACGACGGAGTCGCCGTAGGGGCGGGAACGATCCATGCCGAAGGCGGTGGTGCGGTGTCGCACATACTCGTCGAACTCGACGAAGCTCCCAGGGTCGACGAGCAGCACGATGCGCTCGCGGGCGGTCATCTTGCCCTTCGCGTGCTGCTTCTCCTTCGCCTTCGCTTCTGCGTCGACGACGGCTTCGGTATAGCGAGCGCGCAGGTCCGCGATCTTGCCGGCGGTGGTAAAGAGGTCGGGCTTGTCCGTCACGGATTCCACCCTATCGTCGGGTCGGCCCGGTCTGTTGGATGCTCGGCACAACGGGTTGCGTGATCCTTTGGCAACCTGCGTGCAAGGCGCTCAGTCCTCGACGGCGTTCTGCTCCAGCGCCGGGTCGGTCTTCGGGCGACGTCCGAGGGAGAGAGCCTTGCGTCCTGCCCACTCCACACCGCGGACTGTGGTGCCCGCAGCGCCGGCCACCGCGTTGCCGGCGTAGCGCGCTCCGCGGAGCATCCGCATCTCCAGCTTCTCGGCTCCGGGTACAGGTTCGAGCTCGATCGGCAGATCCATCGGCGCGGCGCCGAAGGCCCGATGCGACGTGGTGAGCACGCGACGACCCAGGATGTGATTGCCTGCGCCTCCGATCGCAGCACCGATGCCGAACGGAAGGGCCTTGCCGATGACGGAGGCACCGCCCTTCGCGGCGAACTGCTTCACGAACATGCTCTTGAGCTGGTCGACGAGCGGTCCGACAGCGGCTCGAGGCAGCGACTTCGTGACGAGCTCGCCCCAGTACGACGATCTGCTCCCGCCTCGCCCAGCCACCTGCCCCGCGAGCTGTCCGACGAGGTCGACGCCCTCCTTGCCGAGCATCAGCGTCATCACCAACGCGCGTGCGCGGTCGGGGTTCGCGACCGCGATGCCGTGCACCTCCGCGACGGACTGTGCGAACAGCGCGGTCGACTCGACGAAACCGACGGTCTCCACGCCCGAGAGTGCGAGGGTGACACCGGTGCCGATGCCGGGGACGACGGCGGTCGCTCCGACCGCCGCCCCGCCGGTGGTCACCGCTGCGAGGTAGCGCCGTTCGAGGATGCGGATGATCTCGGTGGGCGAGGCCTGGGGATTGCGGAGGCGGATGCTGCGGATGTGGGCCAGCACGAGCGGGCGCTGGATCGACAGCACACGGTCGAGGCCGCGCACCATCATCGGGTGCTCCGCCGACCCGGCAGGAGGTACGGCTTTGTCCCACGGAGCATCGTCCGGGAGCGAATGGATCTTGTGCACCTTGGGGGCCATGGTGCGATCCTATGGAGCCAGTCCGCGAAAACGCCGAAAGCCCGGCCCCACCGGGGGCCGGGCTTTCAGGATGAGTGATCAGACGAAGAGGTTCGCCCGCTCCAGGTCTTCTGCGAAGTCGACCTCGACCGCGTACAGGTCGGAGACGTCCATCGGCTCGAGCAGGAGGCCGTCTTCGGCGATCGCGAGCTCGAGGCCGCGCTCGAAGTAGTCCTGGTCCTCGACGCGCTGCAACTGGCGCATGAACGCCTTCTTGTGCGCAGAGGAGATGTAGTTGATGCCCACGGCCTCACCGAGTCCGCCCTTGACGGTCTTGGAGAGCTCATTGATGAAGCCCTCGGTGGTGACGGTGTACTTCACCTCTTCGTCGCTGACCTTGGAGGTGTTCACCGTCACGAAGGATTGGTCGCGCTCGATGTACTCGAGTGCGCGGCCGAGGATCATCGGGTCGAAGACGACGTCGCCGTTCATCCACAGCACACCACCGCGACCGGTGGCCCCGAGCGCACGGAGCAGGCTCTTGGACGTGTTGGTCTCGTCGTAGCGCTCGTTGTGAACGTAGTTGACCTGTGGGAAAGCGTCGATGATGGTCTCGGCGCGGTAGCCGACGACGGTGGTGATGCGCGCGTCCGACCCGAATGCGGCGCGGATGTTGTCGTGCTGCTGGCCCATGATCGTGCGGCCGTCGCTCAGTTCGGTGAGCGGCTTCGGCAGCGCTCGGCCGAGGCGCGAGCCCATGCCGGCGGCGAGGATTACGGTCTGAAGAGTCACGAGTGCTCCTAAAGGAAGTTGTGTTCACGGTCGATTAACCGACCAGACACTTCGTCGTGCCGCAATCATGGTATCGATTCAGTCTGGGAAGCTCAGGGTCAGGGTGCTCCCGTTGTCATTTCGTGATCGACTACACACCGGACGCACAGGGTTCCGGCCGCAGGTCCGACGCCGAGGAATCTGCAGGATTCGGCGGCGGATTGTTGCGCGGCGGCCTTGGCTTGAGCTCACCCATTGATACCGTAGGACGGTGACTGCCTCCCCTGACGACCGCACCGCCCAGGTGGACGAGACCGAGATCGCGCCTGTGAAGGCTCCGGCGAAGCGCGCGCCGAGGAAGAAGCCGGCTTCAGAGGCTGCTCCGTCCGCAGAGAAGACGTCGCGAACGCCTGCGGAGAAGCCTCCGGTGAAGAAGCCTCCGGTTAAGAAGCCGGCTACTGCGCGCACCCCGGCGGACCCCGGCGCGGCGAAACGCACGCCTGCGAAGCCTGCTGCTGCAAAGACCGGCGCGGCCAAAGCAGCCGCAGAGAAGGCTGCGCCGACTGCGGATGTCGTTGTGGAGCCGCTCGTGAAGGCCTTGATGGACGAGTCATCGAAGAAGTCGTCGTCGACCGCTGGTGCTGCGCGTACCAACGCCGCAGCGCGCAGTGCAGCGACGAAGAACACGGTTGCGCGGTCGGCGGCGACGAAGTCCGCAGCCTCCACGACAGCAGCCGCCGCCCGAACGGCAACGGCTCGGGCGGCCGGTGCGGAGTCGTCGGCATCGACGGCAGCGAAGTCGACGGCAGCGAAGTCTGCAGCGGCCAAGACTGCAGCGGCCAAGGCTGCAGCGGCGAAGGCTGCAGCGGCGAAGTCTGCGGCGGCCAAGTCCACGGCGCGCTCTGAGGCGGCGAAGACCACGACGGCGAAGACCACCGCGGCCAAGGCAGCAGCGGCGAAGACTGCGGCGGCGAAGAAGGCTGCGGCGAAGGCAGCAGCGGACGAGGCGGCGAAGGCAGAAGCCGAAGCGACTCCTCGTGGCGAGCAGGCTTCTACTGTCCAGCCGGTCCCCGTACTCGAGGTGGCTGCCGTCGAGCGTCCGGTCGTCGTCGAATCTGTGCCTGCGCCCGACACCTCTCATTCAGTCGACCCAGCTCCCGTGGCTGAGTCCGTGTCGGCCCCCGAGCCCGTTGCTGCGCCCGTCGACGCGGAGCCGGTGGAGGTCGTGGAAGCCGAACCGGTGGAGGCCGTCGAGGTCGTGGAGGTCGTCGAACCCGTCGTGGAGTCCGACGATGCGGCATCCGACGCCGTCGGCCCTATCGAGGGCCCCTCGGGCAGCGAAGCGATCAGCATTCGCGGTCTCGTGAAGCAGTTCGGCGACAACCGGGCGGTTGACGGCATCGATCTGACCGTCCCCGCCGGGTCCTTCTACGGCGTCGTCGGTCCCAACGGTGCAGGCAAGACGACCACCCTCTCCATCGTCGCCGGTCTTCTCCGCGCCGATGAGGGTCGCGTGGTGATCTGCGGCATCGACCAGGCGAAACAGCCCCAGGCTGCGAAGCGCCTGATGGGTGTGCTGCCCGACCGGTTGCGTACGTTCGACCGGCTCACGGGACGTCAACTGCTCTTCTACTACGGGTTGCTGCGCGGGCTCGCCGCCGATGTCATCGAGAAGCGCGCGGCAGATCTCGCCCGCGCGTTCGATCTCGGCGATGCCCTCAGCCGGGTCGTGTCCGACTACTCGGCTGGTATGACGAAGAAGATCATGCTCGCCGGAGCCATGATCCACTCTCCGCGCGTACTCGTTCTCGATGAGCCGTTCGAATCGGTGGATCCGGTGTCCTCTGCCGTCATCCTCGACATCCTCCGCGCCTACGTCTCGCACGGCGGCACGGTGATCCTCTCCAGCCACGGCATGGATCTCGTCGAGCGCGTCTGCTCGCGCGTCGCGATCATAGTCGGCGGCGAAGTGCTCGCTGAGGGCACGATCGACGAGGTGCGAGCGGGGCAGACCCTCGAGGCGCGCTTCGTCGAACTGGCCGGATCCACCGGAGAGGTGGAGGGGCTCGAGTGGCTGCACACGTTCTCCGACTGAGGCTCGCGCTTCTCCTCGGCTCCCTGCGTGGCGAACGCCGCGTTCGCACCCTTGTCGCGTTCACTGCAGTAGTCGCGGTCACCGTCGTGGTGTGCCTCGCGGTGTTCAGCCTCGCGAGTGCTCCTGTTCCCGTAGCTCGCGCGGTCACCGTGCTCGGTGGCGCAGCTCTTCTGCTCGGCTTCTTCGTCGGCCCGATCCTCGTCGGGGCAGTCGACCAGCTCGATCCTCGACGCTTCGCGGTCTTCGGCGTCGACGAGCGCCAGATGCCGTGGATGCTCGCACTGGCCACTCTCATCAGCGTGCCGACTCTGGCCCTTCTCGCCGTCTACATCAGCGTCTGCATCGTCGCCACGGCGGCGGGGACGCCCTGGCCTCTCGCGGTGTTGATGACGCTGGTCGGTGTGGTCACGACCGTTCTGACTTCGCGGATCGGAATGGCGATCAATGCGCTGCTCCTTCCGGAGCGCCGCTCCCGCGAGCTCACAGCGCTGTTCGCACTCGCACTCCTCGTGATCGCCTTCCCCGTCGCGGTGTTCTTCGGATCGCTGCGCTGGGACGGTCTCGTGCCGGCTTCCCTGGCGACCCTGTCGACGGTGTTCGGCTACAGCCCGTTCGCCGCGTCGCCCGCCTTCCTGTTCGATGCGGCAGCGGGAGAGACCGCATCCGCCTGGGCGAGTGGCGTCGTCGCAGTGCTCACCGTCGGGTTCCTGTGGATGGCGTGGACCTGGCTCGTCCGGCGCCTGCTGACGACCACGGAGCGCCCGGTCGCATCGAGGGAGCGCACAGGTCTCGGCTGGTTCGGGTTGCTGCCATCGAACGCATTCGGAGCGATCGCGGCCCGAAGCCTCGTGTACTGGTTCCGTGATCGCCGGTACATCATGAACATCATCGTGGTGCCGGTGGCCGGGGTGCTCACCGTGCTTCCGCTCATCGTCGCGGGGGTTCCCCTCGAAGTCGCAGCACTCGTCCCCGTGCCAGTGATGGCGCTGTTCTTCGGCTGGCTGCCGCACAATGACGTCGCCTACGATTCGACGGCGTTGTGGACCCACGTCGCCAGTGGAGTCAGAGGCCTTCCCGATCGTCTGGGGCGTCTCGTCCCCGTCCTGCTCGTGGCGATCCCCGTCCTCGCGGTCGCGGTTCCGCTCTCCCTCCTGTTGATCGGGAACTGGAGTCTGCTGCTGCCACTCAGCGGCCTCGCCGCGAGCCTGCTGTTCTCCGCGCTCGGCATCTCGAGCATCGTCTCGGTGGTGGCTCCCTACGCGGTCTCCCGCCCCGGGGACAGCCCGTTCCAGCAGCCGCAGCGACCCACTTCGCGCGGTGCCTACGGGCCTGCTGCCGCGTTCCTCGGAGCGATCGTGCTCAGCGTGCCGACGATCTGGCTGTTCGCGGCCACGATCGTCGACGGCTCCGCATACGCGCCGGCGACGTTCTGGGTGGGAATCCTCATCGGGCTCATGGCGCTGGCGGCAGGTGCAGTCATCGGAGGGCGCATCTTCGAGCGCAGCGGCGAGCGGTTGATGGAGTTCGTCGAGACCGCGTGACCACCGCCCGCGAGGGTCTCGACGCCGCTAGACTCTCGGGATGAGTACTCCGCTGGACAGCCCCGATCAGGGCGGCGTGGCAACGCTTGATCGCGAACTGGAAGAGCTTCTCCGCGAGGAGAATCTCGAACCGGGCGACCATGAGCGCTTCTCGCATTACGTGAAGAAGGACAAGATCCTCGAGTCCGCGATCACCGGCAAGCCGGTGCGCGCGTTGTGCGGCAAGAAATGGACCCCGGGCCGCGACCCGGAGAAGTTCCCGATCTGCCCCACCTGCAAGGAGATCTACGAGTCGATGGTCGGCTGACCTCAGTCGGCTTCGACGTACACGGTGGGAATCGCCGGGTCGGACTTGCTGAGCGCGAGAGCGCGCACCGGGAGCTCCTCGCGCACACGCAGGTGGTGTGCGCGTGCGGCCACCGTTCCCCCGACGCCCTCGTAAGCGGTGTCGATGTCGCCTCCCTCGACGAACGTCACCTGCAGGGGACGGCCGTCTCGGTGCTCGTCGGGGGTGTCGAGTTGCTCGAAGCCGTCTGAGACCACGACCGTCTCGGCGGTCGCCACACCGTCGACCAAGGTGCGGAAGGCGGCCTTGCGCCCTCCGTGCGAGCCCTTGTCGGTTGAGGCCTTGGCGACACCGATCCATGACCCCGCGGCATCCTGCCGGGCTACGAGCTTGTAGACCATGCTCGCGGTGGGGTAACCGGACCCCGTGACCACCGACGTGCCGACTCCGTAGGCGTCGACGGGCGAAGCGGCGAGAGCCGCGATCGCATACTCGTCGAGGTCGCTCGTGACGGTGATGCGCGTCGATGTCGCCCCGAGTTCGTCGAGCTGCGCCCGAACGGCGCCGGCGACGATGGGGAGGTCGCCCGAGTCGATGCGCACACCGCCGAGCTGGGTGCCGGCGACCCGGATCGCGGTCTCGACGCCGGTGGGGATGTCGTAGGTGTCGACGAGCAGGGTCGTGGCGATGCCCATGCTCTCGACCTGGGCGCGGAAGGCCTCTTCCTCTGTGTCGTGCAGGAGCGTCCAGGAGTGGGCTGCCGTTCCCATCGTGGGGATGCCCCAGCTCCGTCCGGCCTCGAGGTTGCTCGTGGCGCCGAACCCGGCGATGTACGCGGCTCGGGCCGCCGCGACCGCAGAGCGCTCGGCCGCCCGGCGGGAACCCATCTCCGCCAGTGGTCGCTCTCCCGCGGCTATGCTCATGCGCGATGCGGCGGTGGCAACAGCGGAATCGTGGTTGAGCACGCTCAGAGCGAGGGTCTCCAGGACGACAGCGTCCGCGAAGCTCCCCTCGACGGTGAGGATGGGGGAGCCGGGGAAGTAGAGCTCTCCCTCGCGGTAGCCGTGGATCGAGCCGGTGAATCGGTAGTTCTCGAGGTGCTTGATCGATGCGGCGTCCACGACCTTCTCGTCGCGGAGGAAACGCAGCTCATCCTCACCGAAGCGGAAGTCGCGCAGCAGTCCGAGCAGACGCCCGGTGCCGGCGACGACGCCGAAACGCCTCCCGCCAGACAACCGTCGGGAGAACAGTTCGAAGACGCTGGGGCGGAACGCCGTCCTGTCCCGGAGGGAGGCGGCGAGCATCGTCAGCTCATAGCGGTCGGTGAGCAGCGCCGTCGACGTGGTCATGCGCTCAGTTTAGTGAGCGGGCGGATGCGCGCGGCGGGTCGCGCGCGGGTAGGCTTGGGAGTCATGAACGACGCGCCGATCGGGATCTTCGACTCCGGTGTCGGCGGGCTCACGGTGGCGCGGGCCATCCGCGCCCAGCTGCCCCGCGAGTCGTTCGTCTACATCGGCGACACCGCGCATTCCCCGTACGGGCCCAAACCCATCGCCGACGTGCGCCGTTACTCCCTCGAGGTGCTCGACACACTCGTCGATCAGGGCGTGAAGATGCTGGTGATCGCGTGCAACACCGCATCTGCCGCCATGCTCCGCGACGCGCGCGAGCGCTATGACGTCCCGGTCGTCGAGGTGATCGGTCCCGCTGTGCGTCGCGCCGTCTCCACGACCCGCAACGGGCGTGTCGGCGTGATCGGCACAGTCGGCACCATCGGCTCGCGGGCGTACCAGGACATGCTCGAGGTGAACGAGAGGCTGCAGGTCTTCACCGCTGCATGCCCACGATTCGTCGAGTTCGTCGAGGGAGGGATCACAGGCACTCCCGAGGTGCTCGCCGTCGCCGAGGAGTATCTCGCTCCGCTGCGGGATGCTGACGTCGACACGCTCGTGCTCGGCTGTACGCACTACCCGTTCCTGCGCGGTGCCATCAGCTACGTCATGGGCGAGGGCGTCACGCTCGTGTCCAGCGACGACGAGACCGCCGGCGATGTCTACCGTCAGTTGGTCCGAGGCGACCTGCTCGCATCGCCTGATGCCGCGGCGAGTTATGTCTATGAGGCCACCGGCGCGTCGACCGATGACTTCACCGCGCTGGCGAACCGCCTGATGGGCCGTGAAGTCCGCGATGTGCAGCTCGTCCAGACCGGCGTGATAACTCTTCCCGAATCCACCTTCGAGTAACTCGTACCGAGTCGTCCCGACTCGATTCACCACCCCGACCTGAGAGAAGCACATGACCGATATCGTCCGCGTCGACGGCCGTTCCACCGATCAGCTGCGCGAGATCACCATCGAGCGCGGCTGGAGCGCGCACGCCGAAGGATCGGCCCTGATCAGCTTCGGGGGCACCAAGGTGCTGTGCACAGCCTCGTTCACCAACGGCGTCCCGCGCTGGTTGACGGGCAAGGGCAAGGGGTGGGTCACGGCCGAGTACTCCATGCTTCCTCGCGCCACCAACAGCCGCAACGACCGTGAGAGCGTCAAGGGACGCATCGGCGGGCGTACGCACGAGATCTCCCGCCTCATCGGCCGCGCATTGCGTGCGGTCGTCGACACGAAGGCACTGGGGGAGAACACGATCGTCATCGACTGCGACGTGCTGCAGGCAGACGGCGGAACTCGCACCGCGGCCATCACCGGGGCCTACGTGGCTCTCGCGGACGCGATCGAGTGGGGCAGGGAGAAGAAGTTCATCGGCAAGAACTCCACACCGCTGCTCGACTCCGTCGCCGCCGTCTCGGTCGGGATCATCGACGGAGAGCCCATGCTCGACCTGGCATATGTCGAAGACGTGCGCGCCGAGACCGACATGAACATCGTGGTGACGGGTCGTGGTCTCTTCGTCGAGGTGCAGGGCACCGCCGAGGGCGCGCCGTTCGACAAGCGCGAGCTGGATGCTCTGCTCGAGCTCGGTGTCGCCGGGTGCGCCGATCTGAAGGGCCTGCAGCTCGCCGCGCTGGCGGGGGAATGACGATGCAGGTCGTCCTCGCGACGCACAACTCGCACAAGGTCGCGGAGTTCCAGCAGATCGTCGCGCAGGCACGCCCCGACCTCGAGATCGTCGGCTACGACGGTCCTGAGCCGGTGGAAGACGGCGTGACGTTCGCCGAGAATGCGCTCATCAAGGCGCGGGCGGCCGCCGCTCACACAGGGCTCGCTGCTCTCGCCGACGACTCCGGCATCTGCGTCGATGTTCTCGGCGGCTCACCCGGCGTGTTCTCCGCGTACTGGGCGGGCCAGAAGAAGGATGCGGCGGCGAACCTCGAGCTGCTTCTCGATCAGCTCCGAGACATCGCCGACCCGCATCGCGCAGCGCACTTCACCTCGTCGATCGCGCTCGTGCTGACCGACGGCCGGGAGCACGTCGTGGAGGGACGCTGGCCCGGGCGCCTGGCCAAGGCGGCGTCCGGAGTGGGCGGCTTCGGCTACGACCCGATCTTCCTTCCCGACGGGCAGCCTTCGGGGCAGGAGCGATCGGTGGGAGAGTTCACCGCCGACGAGAAGCAGGTGCAGTCGCACCGCGCGCGGGCCTTCGCCGAGCTGGTTCCACTGCTCGCCGGGCTCTGAGCGTCTCGGCCACGAGAAACCGCTGCTGAAGCTGAGAATCGTTACCCTTCCCGACTAGCCGCAACCCGCCTCCTGGGCCCGTCTGCCGGTCTAGCCTGGGGGCATGCACGATCACGCACCCGCTTCCGGCGGCATCCGTTCGGCGAGCAGCCGACGTCTGCTCGCGATCTCTCTTTCGCTCACAGCGACGGTGATGATCGTCCAGGTCATCGGTGCTCTCCTCTCCGGTTCACTCGCTCTGCTCGCCGATGCCGCGCACATGTTCACGGATGCTTCCGGCCTCGTGATCGCGCTCATCGCGGCGACTGTCGCCGCACGCCCGGCCGACGATCGGCGAACCTTCGGGTATCAGCGCGCCGAGGTCTTCGGCGCTCTGATCAACGCCGTGATCCTGATCGCCCTCGCGACCTGGGTCGCGATCGAGGGCATCGGGCGACTCGTCAACCCGGGTGACGTGGAAGTCGCCGGCGGACTCATGCTGGTCGTCGCGGTGGTCGGACTGCTCGCGAACGCCGTGTCGATGTGGCTGCTGAGTCGTGCGCAGCGCACCAGCATCAATGTGCGTGGTGCCTACCTCGAGGTCATGGGCGACCTGATCGGATCCGCTGCAGTCATCGTCGCCGCTGTGGTCATCCTCATCACCGGATGGATGCCGGCCGATGCCATCGCCTCGCTGTTCATCGCGGCGATGATCATCCCTCGTGCGATCTCGCTCCTGCGGGAGGTGTTCTCGGTCCTCGCCGAGTCTGCGCCGAAGGGCACCGCCGTGAGTGAGATCCGCACGCACCTGCTCGGCTACGATGGTGTCGTCGGGGTGCACGACGTGCATGTGTGGCAGCTGACTCGAGGAGCGCCCGTGTTCACGGCGCACGTCAGCATCGAGCCGGAGCTGTTCACGGATGGGCGATCAGCGCAGCTGCTCACCGAGATGCAGTCATGCCTCGCGGATCATTTCGACGTGGCGCACTCCACGTTCCAGATCGAGCCTGCGGAACAATCGGACTGCGAACCGCACCACGCCTGAACGATCAGCCGTGGCATGCGCGGTGGACGAGGCTCAGCTCGTCTCGACCACGATCTCCTCTGCGGTCTTGTCCGGACGAAGCCCACGCCAGCGTGCATGGCGGAGCACTCCGTCCGGAGTCCAGTTCGCGAACTCGACCTCCCCGACGATCTCAGGGCGAACCCAGAGCGCGTCTGAGGCATCGGGACCGGGCACCCCGTCGAGCGGGGCTGAGGGCACGCGGAGCGGCCCGAGCCGCTCGAGAAGATCGTGCAGGATCCGGTCCGTGAAGCCGGTACCCACTCGGCCGACGTAGCGCAGCCCGCCACCGCCTCGTCTCGAATCTGGTACGGCGAGCAGCAGCGAACCGAGAGTGCTCTCGCGGTCGCCCTTGCCCGGACGGATGCCTACGATGACGACTTCCTGCATCCGAGTGTGCTTGAGCTTCAGCCAGGAGGACGAGCGCTGCCCCGGGCGGTACCTCGACCGCGGATCCTTGACGACGACGCCCTCGAGGCCGAACTCCCGACTCGCGGCGAGGGCCGCATCGACGTCGTCGAACACGGGAGGGACCTGCACAGGGGCATCGAGGTCGGCGATCATCTCCTCGAGCAGGGTCCGACGCTCCCGCAGCGACATGCCGGTGAGGTCGTGACCGTCGAGGCGCAGCAGGTCGAACAGCATGTACACGATGGGCGTGCGCACCACTTCACGCTCGATCTCCCGCGGACGGGTGAGGTGCATCCGGTTCTGCAGGAGGGAGAAGCTCGGGCGACCGTGAGAGTCGAAGGCCACGATCTCCCCATCGACGACGGCGTCCGCGACAGGGAGGAACGGCGCGCCGTCGGCCGTGAGTTCGGGGTATCGTGCCGTGATGTCGGTGCCGCGACGCGCGTGCAGGAGCATCCGTCCGTCCGCCCAGGTACCCATCGCACGGATGCCGTCCCATTTCACCTCCACCCAGGAGGGGTCGCTCAGAGCGCGTGCGACGCCGGGGGTGCTGTTCTCGGCGAGCATCGGTGCCAGCGATGCCGCGATCGGAG
>NZ_PCPA01000012.1 GCF_002979515.1 Microbacterium sp. MYb54
CACCCCGCACATCGCCGACGCCGCCCGCTCCGACTGCAGGGTCCACCCCCGCCGAGCCCGGCTGGACCGCCCCCGGCGACGACACGGCATGATCCGACGGCTCGACGAACTGTTCGTCCCCGATGGGGATGAGGCCCGACGCTGGGCCGAGGAGGAGCTCTCCAATCCGCGCTACGCCGACGCGAAGCCGACGTGGTTCGACCTTCTGGCGCGTGACGTCGGACGCTTCCTTGCCGATCTGTTCAGCTCACAGAACGGGGCGAACGTCGGTCCTTCCGCCCTCATCATCGTCACCGTCGTCATCGTGGCCGCATTGATCGTCGCCCTCATCATCTGGGGCAGACCACGCAGCTCGCGGGCGATCCGACGCGCACGCACCGACCTCCTCGGCGCGAGCGACGACCGAACCGCCGCGCAGCTGAGATCCGACTCCGAGCGGGCCGCGCGTGAAGGCGACTGGGATTCGGCGACCATCCTCCGATACCGTGCCCTCGCGCGCGGTCTGCTGGAGCGCGACCTGATCGATCCGGCCCCCGGCGCCACGGCCCAGTCGATCGCCCGTGAGGCGAGCACGGTGTTCGCAGACGAGGCCGAGGCGATGCGCCGCGCGGCCGTCTCCTTCGACGATGTCCGCTACCTCGCGCATCCTGCGACCCCCGAGAGCTACCGCGACCTCGCCGATACCGATGACCGGCTCCGTGCACGCCGCCCGGAGGCGGTGCCGGTATGACCGTGATCGAACAGGAAAGCCCAGCCCCCTCGACAGCGGAGCATCGCCCGAGCCGCGCGAAGACGATCATCGGCTGGGTGATCGTGGCCGCCCTCGTGCTGATCGTCGCGTTCATCGCCCTCCGGGTCAGTGTGACAGGGCCGGGAGATCGCGGAGCGCTCGACCCCGAAGGCCGAAACGATGCCGGCGCACTCGCGCTCGCGGAGATCCTGCGCGATCAGGGCGTCGACGTCGATGTGTACCGATCTCGGGCCGAGGCGCGCGCGGCGATCGACGAGAACACGACGCTCGTGATGGCCAACCCGTACACGCTGACCGACGAGGCCCTGGAAACCCTGATGGACCCGGCCGAGCGCGTCGTCTTCCTGTCCACGAGCACACACCTGCTGAAGCTGCTCCGAATCGGCGAGAACGCCTCAGGAACGCTCCCCTCCGTGTCCGCTCAGTGCGACGCCGCCGAGTTCGCAGACGTCGGAACGATCCGCGCGGACCGGCTCTTCACCGCCGCAGACGGCGTGAACGCCTGCTTCGGCGGCAGCGAGGGGGCCGCCGTCCTCATGGATGGTCGGACGAGCCCGCTGCACGCGGTCGTCGAAGGCACGCGGCTGTTCAGCAACGAGTACCTCGCCGAGAACGGCAATGCCGCCCTGGCGCTCGCACTGCTCGGACAGACGGACCGTGTCGTCTGGTACGTCCCGAGCTTCGACGACTCGGACATCGAGGCCGAGCCGACCGCGACTCTCGGCAGCCTCACGCCAGCGTGGGTGACCCCGGCGATCCTGCTGCTGATCGTCGCAGGGATCGCGATCTCGATCTCGCGCGGTCAGCGCTTCGGCCCACTCGTCGCCGAGACGCTGCCGGTGACCGTGCGCGCGTCGGAGACCATGCACGGACGCGCGCGTCTGACCGCCAAAGCGGCCGATGCTCCGCACGCCGCACAGGCGCTCCGCGACGGCGCGCAAAGGAGACTCGCCCGCAGGCTCGGGCTCGCTGTGCATGCCGGTGCCGACGAAGTCGCCGACGCGGCATCCGACCGGCTGCGGATCCCGCGCGGCACCCTGCAAGCGCTGCTGGCCGGGCCGCTCCCCGAAGACGATGCCGCGCTGATCGAGCTCGCCAGACGCCTCGATGAACTCGAGAAGGCCGTGGAAGCCGACACCCGCACCGCAAGGGGCGAAGAATGATCGAGCAGGACCGACCACCCATCCCAGAGAAGCCGAGGGAACACGTGACCGTTGAGAACCAACCCACCGACGACGCCGCACTTCGTCTGGCGATGCACCGCGTACGCACCGAGGTCGACAAGGCGGTGGTCGGCCAGGCCGGCACCGTCACCGGTCTGCTCGTATCGCTGCTCGCCAGAGGCCATGTGCTGCTGGAGGGCGTTCCAGGTGTCGCCAAGACGCTGGTCGTACGCTCCTTCGCGCGAGCTCTCGGCCTCGACACCAAGCGCGTCCAGTTCACGCCGGACCTGATGCCAGGCGATGTCACCGGCTCGCTCGTGTACGACGCGCGCACCGGCGAGTTCGACTTCCGCGCCGGACCCGTCTTCACGAACATCCTGCTCGCGGACGAGATCAACCGCACGCCGCCCAAGACTCAGGCGGCACTCCTGGAGGCGATGGAGGAGCGTCAGGTTTCGGCCGACGGCGTCAGCCGCCCCCTGCCCGACCCGTTCCTCGTGGCCGCGACCCAGAACCCGATCGAGCACGAGGGCACGTACACGCTGCCGGAAGCTCAACTGGACCGCTTCCTGATGAAGCTCGTCGTCGGCATGCCGGAACGCGACGCCGAGGTGTCGGTACTGCGCCGGCACGCTGAAGGCTTCTCGCCGCGCGAGCTGACGGGAGTCGAAGCCGTGGTCACCGCAGACGAGATCCGCGCAGCGCAGCAGGCAGCGGCAGCGGTCGAGGTCACCGACGACGTACTCGGATACGTCGTCGACCTCGCTCGCGCGACCCGCCAGTCCCCCTCCGTCGAACTCGGCGCCAGCCCTCGCGCCTCGACCGGTCTGCTCGCGGCCGCGAAGGCGTGGGCCTGGCTCAACTCCTCCTCCGCAGTCACTCCCGACCACGTGCAGACGATGCTGGTTCCGGTGTGGCGCCATCGCCTCCAGCTGCGACCGGACGCTCAGATGGAGGGTGTGTCCGCCGATGCCGTGCTCACCTCGGTGGTGCAGCAGACAAGGGTTCCGATCTAGGTGTTCGTCACCGGTCGACTCGCCGTCGCCCTCGCCGTCGGCATCGTCCCGCTGGTCCTCGCAGGGCTTGCGGGCTATCCGGCGTATGCGGTGCTCGGCGTCTGGATCGCCCTGTGCGTGCTCCTGGTCGCCGTCGACGTCGCTCTCGCCGCGAGTCCACGGACGGTGACGGTGAGCCGCAGAGTGCCCCAGCGCGTCCGCATCGGCGAGCAGGTGCCGGTGAGCGTCGCTGTCCACAACCACGGCACGAGAGTGCTGCATGCGGTGCTCCGCGACGCCTGGCAGCCGACGGCCGGAGCGCCGGTGGAACGACAGCACCTGCGCCTCCCCCCTGGCGAGCGTGGCCGTGTCGCGATCCCGCTCCTGCCCCGCCGACGCGGCGAGCTCGTCAGCGAGTTCGTGATGATCCGCTCGCGCGGCCCGCTCGGCATCGCCGGCAGGCAGGCACGGCATTCCGTCCGCGGAGCGATCCGCGTGCTGCCCGCGTTCTCCTCCCGCAAGCACCTGCCGTCGCGCCTGGCGAGGCTGCGCGAGCTAGATGGCAACACGAGCATCCAGGTGCGCGGTCAGGGCACCGAGTTCGATTCCCTGCGCGAGTACGTGCGCGGCGACGATGTGCGCTCGATCGACTGGCGGGCGACGGCCCGCGCCGGCACGACGATGCTGCGCACCTGGCGCCCCGAGCGCGACCGACACGTCGTCATCATCGTCGACACCGGACGCACTGCCGCGGCCAGGGTAGGAGACGGCACCCGTGTCGACGCCGCGCTCGAAGCCGCACTCCTGCTGGCAGCTCTCGCCTCCCGGGCCGGCGACCACGTGCACCTGTTGATGTACGACCGGGTCGTGCGTGCAAGGGTGACGGGTGTCGACGGCGCAGCGCTCCTGCCAGCCCTGACGGATGCCATGGCACCAGTGCATGCGCGCCTGGTGGACACCGACTGGCACGGGGCGTTCGCCGCAGTCCGCACGCTCACCACGCGGCCCTCGCTGATCGTCGTGCTCACCGCACAGGACGCCGCCGAGTCCGCCCGTGGCTTCCTCGGGGCATTCCCGAACGCCTCTCGAGCGACCACCGTGCTCGTAGGGTCGGTGACCGATGACGGTATCGCCGCCCTCGCACGCCGACGCGACTCGCGAGAAGACGTGTACCTCGCTGCCGCGGCCGAGCGGACTCTCCGTGACGCGGAGAATGTCGCCGACGCGATCCGCAGGGCCGGAGGGGAGGCGATCGCCGCCGACCCCGAAGAGCTGCCCCCGAGGATCGCCGACCGCTACCTGGAGTTGAAGGCCGCCGGTCGGCTCTGATCCCGCGCGCGCGGGCGACCCATGATCAGCCAGCGACGAGGCGAGGGGTGCCCGCCTCATACTCGACGAGATCACCGGTCGCGCCTTGTCGATACGCCCGCCCGCCGACCACCAGCATGTAGATGAGGAAGATCGCGAGGGCGGCGGCGCCGATACCGATCTTGACCGGCCATGGCAATGCCCACCCGGTGACGAACCCTTCGACGAGCCCTGCCAGGAGAAGCGCGAAGATCAACCCCATCGCGACGGTCGCGAGTGCTCGCCCCTCCTCGGCCAATGCTTCGCCGCGCGAACGTCGTCCCGGTGCGACCCAGGCCCAGAAGACGTGCAGGCCTGCGGCGGCCGCGACGAAGATGCAGGTCATCTCGAGCATGCCGTGCGGAAGGATGTAGAGCACCATGAGGTCGGCCTTGTCGTGCGCTGCCATCACTGCGCCCGAGGTCCCGAGCCCGATCGCGTTCTGCACGAGCATGTAGACCGGCCAGATCCCGGTGACGCCGAAGAGCACGCACTGCATCGCGATCCAGGCGTTGTTGGTCCAGACCATGCCCATGAACACGGCGGCGGGATTCTCCGTGTAGTAGCCGGTGAACTTCTCGTCGGCGTACTGTTCGAGCGCGGCAGGCGGGCCGAGGGTCGCCACGAGTGCGGGGTCGCTCGCGATCCAGGCAGCGGTACCGACGGCCACAGCGATGAACGAGATCGCGATGACAAGCGTCGTCCAGCGCAACCGGTATAGCGCGGCCGGAAGCTGAAGCCGGAAGAAGCGTCCGGTCTGGGTCAGAATGCTGTCGGATGCCCCGGTGAGACGAAGCCTTGCGCGAACCAGGATCGTCGACAGGTACGCTCCCTGCGGCGAGTCGCCGACCGAGGTCTTCAGCTCTGCGAGGTCTGCGGAGGCCGCGCGATACCGCACGATCAACTCGTCCACTCCGGCGCCATCGAGACGGGCGCGGCTGAGTTCGTCCAGCCGCTCCCATTCGGCGCGGCGTGCATCAGTCAGCGCATCGGCATCCACCTGATTTACTGTACTCATGTCTGTCCCGATCGACGTCTCCGACGAGGTGCTCTCCGGCGAAGCCGTCGCGATCGACGTGCAGCCCGTTGGCTTCCTGCTGCGGGCACTCGGTGCGGCGATCGACATGCTGCTCGGATACGGCGTCCTCATCCTGTGGATCTTCCTGAGCATCTGGCTCACGGACGCCGGTGTACTCGACGAAGCCACCAGCCGGATCGCCATGGTGGCATCGCTCGTCGTGAGCTTCGTCGTGCTGCCGATCACGATGGAGGTCGCGCTGAAGGGACGCAGCCTCGGCAAGCTCGCGGTCGGGGGGCGCATCGTGCGCGTGGACGGCGGCGCTGCCGGATTCCGCCACGCATTCATCCGTGCGCTTCTGGGAGTGCTCGAGATCTACATGACCTTCGGTGGCATCGCCGTGCTCACGGGCGCCTTCAATGCGCGGTCACAACGACTGGGCGACCTGGTTGCGGGGACGTACAGCCAACGCGTCCGCACGCCCGCGCTCCCCTCGCACGTCCCCGTGCTCCCGCCGGCACTCGCCGGTTGGGCGCAGATCGCCGACGTTGCCCGTCTGCCTGATCGGCTCGCGCGTCGCATCTCGCAGTTCCTTCAGAGCGCACCGCGCATGATCCCCGCCGCGCGAGCCCGCGTCGCGCACGACCTGCTCACCGAGGCGACGCCCTTCGTCTCGCCCCTGCCTCCTACGCCACCTGAGCTGACGTTGATCGGGATCACGGTGCTCCGCCGGGAGCGTGAGCGCAGGGCGCTCGAGAACGCCGATCGGCGCGCCGAGCGACTCACCGGTCGGCGCGTCGGCGTCTGAGACCGCTGACCGGAACCGACGGATCATCGACCGGCCGGCGCCTGGGCGTCATGAACGCCTCCGCGTCACTCAGTAGCGGTAGTGCTCGAGCTTGTAAGGGCCGCCGACCGGTACCCGGATGTACGCCGCCTGCGCCTCGCTGAGAGTGGTCAGCTGCACTCCCAGAGCGCCGAGGTGGAGGCGTGCGACCTTCTCATCGAGGGCCTTGGGCAGGACATGCACGCCGGTCGGGTACGCCGCGATGTTCGTGAACAGCTCCAGCTGCGCGAGCACCTGGTTGGTGAACGATGCACTCATCACGAACGACGGGTGTCCGGTGGCATTGCCGAGGTTCATCAGACGCCCCTCGCTGAGCACCAGGACACTGCGCCCGCCGGGCATGCGCCACTCGTGGACCTGCGGCTTGATCTCGACCTTCTCCACGCCTTCGAGCGCTTCGAGCCCCGCCATGTCGATCTCGTTGTCGAAGTGGCCGACGTTGGCGACGATCGCGAGATGCTTCAGCGCCTGCAGATGCTCGGTCGTCACCACGTCGCGGTTGCCGGTGCCGGTCACCACGATGTCGACCTCGCCGGCGACGTCGATCAGCCGCGCGACCTGGAACCCGTCCATGGCGGCCTGCAGAGCGCAGATCGGGTCGACCTCGCTCACGATGACCCTGGCACCCTGGCCCCGCAGCGCCTCGGCAGCGCCCTTTCCGACATCGCCGTAGCCGCACACGAACGCGACCTTGCCCCCGATGAGCACGTCGGTCGCACGGTTGAGCCCGTCGGGGAGCGAGTGACGGATGCCGTACTTGTTGTCGAACTTGCTCTTGGTCACCGAGTCGTTGACGTTGATCGCGGGGAAGAGCAGATCGCCGGTGGCGGCGAGCTCGTACAGGCGGTGCACACCGGTCGTCGTCTCCTCAGTGACGCCGATGAGGCCGGCTGCGAGCTTCGTCCAGCGATCGGGTGAAGCCGTGAGCGATCCGCGCAGGAGGTCGAGGACGATCGTGTACTCGTGCGTGTCGGCGTCGGTCGCCGTCGGCACCGCACCGGCTTTCTCGAACTCGACGCCCTTGTGCACGAGCAGGGTTGCATCTCCGCCGTCGTCGAGGATCAGGTTGGGGCCGTCGAAGCCCGCCGACGACCAGTCGAAGATGCGATCGGCGCAGGTCCAGTACTCCTCGAGCGTCTCGCCTTTCCAGGCGAAGACGGGAACACCGGCGGGCGCATCGATCGTGCCATCGGGGCCCACGACGACGGCCGCTGCTGCCTCGTCCTGCGTGGAGAAGATATTGCAGCTGGCCCACCGCACCTCGGCGCCGAGTGCCACGAGCGTCTCGATGAGGACCGCGGTCTGCACCGTCATGTGCAGGGAACCCGCGATCCTCGCTCCCCTCAGCGGCTGCGCAGTGCCGAACTCCTCGCGGAGCGCCATGAGTCCCGGCATCTCATTCTCCGCAAGTCGCAGCTGGTGACGGCCGGCTTCGGCGAGAGACAGGTCGGCGATGCGGTGCTCGAGCTCAGGCATCTTGTCATTGTTCCATCCTGTTGACGCCGACACAGCGTGTGTTCAGAAGCGAATCGCGTCGATCACTTTCACTCGCAGCGCGACGAGTGCGGGGATGAATCCCGAAACCGCGCCGACGATCACCGAGGCGATGAGTCCGACCAGCGCAGCCCGCATCGGGAACGGCGGGATGTCCTGGATCCCGTAGAACATCGAGGTGACGACCCACTCCGAACGCAGCACCGCGACGACGATCGCGATCCCGATCACACCGGCGACGGTCGTCGCGACCAGGCTCTCCAGGAACACCGAGAAGAAGACCCGCCCCGAGCTGGCACCGAAGGCTCGTCGGACACCGATCTCCCGCACGCGCTGACGCATCGCGACGAGCTGGATGTTGATCAGACTGAGCGCACCGAGTGCGAGGATCAGCGCGGCGATGCCCCCGGTGACCATCTCGAACGTGGCCTGAGCATCCAGCGCTCCCGGTTGCGCAGCCCAGTCTGATCTGTTCACGGTGACCGTCTGCCCCGCGGGCAGGCCTGCGCGCAGGTCCATCGCCAGCACGGGCGCGATCTGATCCACCTGAGTGGGACCGACCCAGATCTCGTACTGCGTGGTCGAGTCCTTCGGCAGCGCATCGACACGAGCTCGGTACGCGTCGTAGAGCAGGTCGACGCGCAGCTCCTCGTCGCCGAACCCCTGACGCGGGGTGATGCCGATGACCTGGTAGGTCCCCCCGGCCGGGCCGGTGATCGACACGGTCGGATGCTGCGTCAACGGCACTCGACCGAGACGGTCCCAGAGCGCCTCCGTGATCACCACCGGAGGCGCCATCGCTTCGATGTCCGAGTCGAGGAACCAGCGCCCCTCGAGAAGCTGCTCGCGGTGGATCTGCGAGAACGCGGGGTCCATCACCCGCGCCGGAACCTTGGTGATGCCCTCAGGCAGCTGCACATCCAGCACCACGCCCTGCGAGATCCGCGCCGTATGGCTGAACCCGAACCGTTCGGACGCGCGGCTGAAGCGCTCATCGAACTCGTCGGCGTCGACCGGTGTCCCGTCGTCGCTGCTGACGGCCACCACGACCGTGGCCGCTCGCCCACCCCACCGGTCCGACTGCTCGGCCTGGAACTGTCGCTGGTACTCCGAGATGGCGACCACAGCGGTGAGTGCGCCCACCGAGACCGCGATCCCGATCAGGCTGAGCAGTACCCGCAGCTTGTGCACGCGGATCTCCGCCCACGCGTCCGCGAGCGCGCCGAGGAATCCGGTCATGAGACGCCCTCCGGCGACGCCGAGGGCACCGAAGCTGCGAGGGTCGAAGCCTCGAAAGCACGACTGAGGTCGGCGGTCTCCAGCCGACCCGCATCCAGACGGTAGTGCCGGCGCGCGCGAGCGGCGACGTGGAGATCATGGGTGATGGTGACCAGCGCGGCATCCGTCTCGGTGGCGACCTCGTCGAGGAGGGACATGACGGATGCTCCGGTGTCGATGTCGAGCGCGCCCGTCGGCTCATCCGCGAGGATCAGGACGGGCTTGCGCACCAGAGCCCGCGCGATCGCGACACGCTGCTGCTCACCGCCGGAGAGCTTGTCGGCGATCTGCTCGACTCGATGCCCGAGGCCGACACGGCCCAGCATGTCTGCGGCGATCTGGCGCCGGTTCCAGAACATGCGTCCCTTGGCGTGGCCGAGCGGCATCATCACGTTGTCGAGCGCCGTGCGCCCCGGCAGCAGGTTGAACTGCTGGAACACGAAGCCGACGTTGTCTCCACGCAGACGATCGAGACGCCCTGACCGCATCCGGCGCACCTCACGCCCCTCGAAGGCGACCGTTCCCGAGGTGGGCGCATCCAGCATCCCGAGGATGTTGAGCAGGGTCGACTTGCCGGATCCCGAGCGTCCTACGATCGAGACGTGATCTCCTGCGCCGACCTCTAGGGTGACGCCGCGGAGGATCTCCAGCCGGGAGTCGTCGGCCAGGAGGACGCTCTTGGAGACGTCCTCGAGCGCGACGAGGCTCACCAGCTCATCCCGCTGTCACATTGCTCCACGCCAGGGGACACCTCGTAGCAGAATTCCTCGACCGGAGCGACGAACCCCGGAACGAACTGACGGATGCTGTCGCCCTCGGCCAGTCCCTCCGTCACCTCGACCATGACGCCGTCGTTCACGCCGAGCGTGACCGCCCGCTCCTCCGGGTCGGTGCCGTCCCCGGCATCCACCCAGACCTTGCCCGAACCCGCACCGCCCTGGACCGCGGTGACCGGGATCACGAGTGCATCGTCGACCTGACCGAGAGCCAGATCCATCGTCGCGGGGAGACCGGCGAAGACGGTCTGATCGGCCGGGATGGCGCAGCGCACGTTCGCTGTGCCCTCCGCGGTCACCTGCACACCCACCCCGGTGCAGGCGAACGGCGCAGGGCCTCCGGTGATCGTGACCGTCGCCTCGGTGGGAGCGTTTACGAGTCGGTACAACTGCACGGGGTCGACGGTCGCGAGCAGGTGGTAGCGCGACGGGGTGAGCTTGTAGGTCTCGGTGCCGACGGTCGTCGCCTGTCCCTTGACGATCGCGAACTCCGAGACGTCGCCTGCCTCGGGGGCCAGCACATCGATGTCCTTGCGCGGGTCGTCCTGACGGACCGTGTAGAGCTTCTGGCCCGCGGCCACCGTCGCGCCCTCCCCCACATGCACCGCGAGAACCGCGCCGTTGAGCTCGCTGCGAACGGTGTAGGCCTCGTCGCGCGCCACGTTGCCGCTGAGGCTCAGCGCGTTCACCACCTGGCCACGCTCCACCAGCACCGCGGGGTCGGTGATGCCCGATTCGGGGCTGACCACGCTCTCCGCGCGATCCGGGAAGAAGGCGATCTTGACGAGTGCGGCGGCGCACGCGCCGAACACCAGTACGAGAAGCAGGGGGAAGATCCAGCGACGCCAGACGATCACGAGTGCCTTTCCGGCCGCGCCGCCCTGGCACGCCTGCGGTCAGCGTATCCAGAGATCGAATTCTCTTCAGGCGCGCGGGACCGCGTGTCGGGGCAAACGCTGTCAGGCGCGGAGTGCCTCGTGACGCACGACGAGCCAACCGGTGGGGACCGAGAGTCGGTCCGCGTGCGGTGAGCACAGATCATGCGCCTGAGGATCGTTCGCGGCGCCGAGCGGGCCGAGCGCCGCCATCTGGTCGCCATAGTCGTAGGTGAGGGTGGCCACGGCCTCTCGCGCGCAGCCGACCTTCGAGCACAGTCGTCCGTCCATCTCCGTCAGCGTACGACGCACACCGGTCGGCACCTCGGAGGCCGCGCCGCGCGAGCCCGGTACCGCCTAGACTTTCGTCATGCCTCGTCGCCGCGCCACTCACGCCTCCGCGGCGCCTCGGCGCGGTGCACGACACGGGCGACACGGGCGTCTAGGCCGCAGCGAGGTCGTGCGTCCACCGCTGGCCCCGCTCGATGGTCGTATCGACAGGTTCGACCTCACGGTCGGCACGGCCGTCGAATTCCTCCGCGGAACCTGGCCCGAGTTGCAGGACGTCAGGTTCGAGATCGGCGCGATTCCTGGATTCGACGCGACCGAGGAGGTGCCGCGCTGGCACCTCGACCGGAAGAACCAGCGCATCGTGCTGTTCCGGCTTCCCATCGAGCGTCTTCTGCCTCCGGGTCACGACGACGCAGCCCACCGTCGGATGGCGATCGAGAGCGCGGTGTTCCGGGCGGCTGCGGAGTACGTCGGCCGTGAGCCGTGGGATCTCGGCCACGACCACTGACTCACCGCCCCTGTGAGCCCGCACGCTCGTCAGGGATAGACCGTGATGGCCTTTTCGACGCCGCCGCTCGCCTGCACCGGCAGCACAGCGAGTGCTCCCTGGGCGGTGAGCGTCACAGCTGCATGCACCGGACCGGTCGTGCGCATCCGGTAGGTCGTGTCGGGCTCCACTTCGATCCCGCCGGATTCTCCTGCCGCCACGACGACCTCCTGCGGCTTGCCACCGTCGAGGGACTCGATCGAGACCGTCGCATCCTGGCCCGAGGTGTTCGCCAGCTGCAGCCTGGCATCAGGCCCGTCGGGCACGGCGAACACGACTTCGGCATCGATCTCCGGCGCCGGCGTCACCCAGGCGAAGTCCGACCCGAGCCCGAACCCATCCTGCTGCCGGATCCCCCCGACGAGCGGGACATCGGATTCGACTTCCACGGTGTACCGGCCGGGCGCCAGGCCGCTGAGCGACACCTGGGTCGGCAGATCGGCATCGACCGGAACCGTGAACTCGTCGACCGCTGCTGTCGAGCCCTCCGCCCGCACGCGCACCTGCACCCGGGCATCAGCACCAGGAGAGAGCACCCGCAGAACGGCCATCTCCGCATCGTCGCCGACGGCGGGGAACGCCTGCACTCCGGTGAAGACGAGCTTCTGCTGCGGACCGGCGACGGCGTCCTGAAGGTCGATGCCTGCGGGGTCCAGCACGCGCACGAGCGAGGACTGGAGGACGGCTCTGACCGGGGCGCCGACCGCGCTCACCTTGACGACGGGGGCCTCGCTGCCTGCGGCGACCGACGTCAGCGCGAGCCCGACCTGCGATCTGGCCGGAACGATCACCGTGCGAGCACTCCGGGCGGTGCCGTATACCGAGAGCGTCACGGTCGAGGGGACCTCTGCCGCGTTCGTCAGGACCACGATGTCTTCGGTGCCGGTGTCGGTGCTCCCACCGACGAGCCACGAGTCCAGTCGCGGCACACCGCAGGGTAATGCGGCATATCCCGCGAGATCGTCCGCGGCGATCATGACGGATTCGACCCCGGCGATCAATGGCGTCTGGCGTCCGTCGACCTCGCCGGTGAGCACCTGGACGTCGTCGCCATCGCCCAGATCCGGTGCAGCCAGGCCCTCGGACTTCGGGGCTCCAGACGTGCCGCCGTCGGTGATGCTCGGCGTCGCCGCGGAGAGCATGTTCAGTGGAGTCGACAGATCGCGACCGAGAGCTCGAAGATCCCCGTTGCAGACGAGAACGCTGTCTCCGGGAACCGGTGTGACCTCGACTTGGGCCGGATCATGGCGGACTGTCGGCCAGGGAGCGTGAACCGCAGTCGCGACGCCGACCACGCAGGCAGCGATGACGGCGACGCCGGTGATGACTCTGGCGCCGGTCGCTGCGACCTTGAATGCGCGTGTCCCGCTCATCGGTCCTCCTCCACACCCGGCTTGGATGACTCGTCATCGTCGTTCGACCGGGCTGCGTCGATCGGCTCGGGTGCGGCATCGATCGCAGGCGAAGACTCGGCGATCGGGGCGAGAGCCTCATCGGTCAGAGCCGGCGTGTCCTGGGGATCCTCCATGGTCCCGACTGAATCCTCCTGGACGGATTCGATGTCTTCCGCGTGCCGAGGAAGAACGATCGGCTCCTCCGGCGCCCGGCCGACGATGCGCGACTGCGCCCGTGCTGCACGACGCGATGCGCGGGTCGGAATCGACAGCAGAAGTGCCGCGAGCACCGCCATCAGCTGAACAGTGACCACGAGGCGGGCGGTGCCCTGCTGGGTCGCGCTCAGCGACGGCGGATCCGCGACATCGGCCTCCAGACGCCAGAGCACGCCGCGATCGGTGGTCCCCGCATGCACGAGTCCGGCGCGCTCATCGATCGAGGCGACCGCTGCGGTGCGGAGCGCGCGAGCCTTGTCTCCTTCACCGGGCACCTGAGCGACCAGGACGTAGCTGATGCCGTTGGCCGCCAGTTCGCCAGGAGCATCGAAGTCACGGGCGGAGAGGAGGTCCACCGACAGGGTGGAGATGTCCGCCCCCTGGGGCTGACCGGCGGTGGAGATCATGGTCGATTGCGAGCCGAGAGTCTCGCTGGCGCCCCACGCCACCTCGGCTGCCAGACCCCCGTCGTTCTGCGGGGTGAGCACGAGAGTCGCGATCGGCTTATCCCCTGCAGCCTGTGCCGCGACGTACGCCGGCAGCGTGGATTCGGGACCGTTCGTGAGGACGGAACGCCCCAAGTGCATCGCGGTGAGCGCGGGAACCGCACAGACCGCCAGAGTGAGGGCCGCCGCGACCGCGGCGAACACGCGCAGCCGCGGCATCGTGAGAGCCGTGTCGAGAGTGACGAGCGCCGCACCGACCACGCCGACCCAGGCCAAGCTGAGACCGGCACCCGGCCAGATCGCCACCGGGGTCCCCTGTGCGAAGCTCACCGTGACGCCGACCGCGAGGAACGCGGTAGCCAGGCCGGCCAGTGCGACCACGAGCAGAGTGATCCCCGCGCGCCACCGCGGTGCGACGGCCGCTCCGAGAGCGAGCACCGCAACCGGAGCGCACAGCAGCGGCGCCCAGGCCGCGACCGGCTCGGGGAAGAACGTCGCCCAGCCGGCGAGATCCGCCGTCGGGAATCCGGTGGCGAGGGCCAGGCGTCCAGCGGCGTCAGCTGCCGCCTGCGGTCCGGCCCAGATCAGGCCGGGGTCGCCGAGCAGTGCGAGCGGAGTGCCGTGCGCGAGCTGCCAGAAGACAAGCGGGGCGAACAGCGCGATCGTCGGCACCGGCAGCCACAGCAAGCGACCTGCGCCTCGGAACTGAGCGGTGCCGAGCACGATACCCAGAGCGATGATCCAGAGCAGCGCGAGCGCGGGCGCCAGAGA
This sequence comes from Microbacterium sp. MYb54, assembly GCF_002979515.1. GTDB lineage: Bacteria > Actinomycetota > Actinomycetes > Actinomycetales > Microbacteriaceae > Microbacterium. The sequence goes on from NZ_PCPA01000012.1 coordinate 14,210, forward strand.
CGGAGCGCAGGCGACGACGGCGGCGAGGAGCAGTGACGCGCTTCCGGCGGCGCCCCAGGAGCGGTGCGCGACCACGGCGCTGTGGAACAGCCACGGGAGCAGAAGATGCACCAGAACGGCGGCCGGGCGTGCGTCGACGAGCGCCGTGAGGAAGGTCGGGGCGAGTGCCCAGGCCACACCGGCGAAGATCCGCAGACCCTCGCGATCAGTCACGCGGGTCGCGGCGAACCACCCGCCGAGGACCGCGAGCGGAAGAGCGAGAATCCAAAGGAGCACGATCGAAAACGATGGCCCGGCCGGCCAGAGCGATCCCAGCACAGCCACAACAGCGGCGAAGGGATCGGCGGGTCCCACGAGGTCGAGGGCTATCCCGCGCATCCCCCAGGCTGCATCGCCCCAGAGCGCGGCGACAGTCTGGCGAAGGGGCAGCAGGCCACCACCACCGAGCGCCGGCCACGCCAGCAGGCTCGTGAAGGACGCGATGCTGACGATCAGCGCCGCAAGTACTGCCCAGGCTCCGCCTCCGGAGAAGAAGCGCAGTTCGCTGACGGCGCCCCCTTCGCTGCCGTGTCCGTCATCCAGACGCCGTCGCAGGTCCGAGGATGTCACTCGCAGCGGCGCGATACTCGCCCACGTCGAGGTGCGGAACGCCCGGATCCTTGCGCGCGATCGGGCGACCGCCCCCACGCGGAGCATCGCGGCGAGCGCGGCTCCCCATTCGGGGAGGACCGCTTCCGGTCGCTTCCCGACGAGGTGGGTGATCGAACGCCAGAGCGCGAGCGGAAGCAGGCTGAGCCAGTGCAACGGCACGGCGACGGCGACGGCGTATGCGAGGCGCCGGTGCAGCTGAGCGAGACGGGTGACGTACGCTCTGCGCGACCGTCCGGTCGGCAGTGCGGCCGGGCCGCCTGGCGCAGCGGAGATCCGCGCACTCGGGGCGAGGACGACCCGGCCGCCGCCGAGCCGGGCGCGCACGCCGAGGTCGAGTCCCTCATCGGCACCGGCGAGAGCCGGATCGAGGCGCAGAGCATCGCGAACCTCTCCCCGGATGAGGATGCCACGCACATCCGAGCCGAGCGCGTCATCCGAGCGGTCGTGCTGACCCTGATCGAGTTCCCCTGCCGCGAGTTCGACGGAGCGGCCCAGCGCCGTCATGCTGACTCCGAGCGAGACGATCTCACGATCATTGTCGGTGGCTACGAGCTTGGGGGCGATGATCGCTGCAGAGGGCGAACGTTCAAGGGTCGCTCGCAGTCGTTCCAGTGCCCTCGGGTGCGGGGCGGTGTCCTGAGCGAGCAGCCAGATCGCCGATCCCTCCGACACCCGCGGCCTGGCGAGTTCGACTGCCTCGGCGAACGACGTCGTCGCGCGTGCCTCGATGATCCCCTCTACCGTGCTTGCCACTGTCTCGCTGTCGCGCACGGACGACGAATCGCCGCAGATGACCAGCGTCACGGCTTCCGCCGGTGCGGTCTGAGAGCGCACGGCTTCGAGAGTGCTGAGGAGTTGCGCGCGGGACGATGATCCAGTGCGCGCGACGATGATGGCGTGAACTCGGGCTGGCATGACGTCGTCAGCCTATGCGCGTGAAGGTCGGCACTGGAGCACTGGACGCGGCGCGCCCGCGAAGCCATACGGCCTCAGTGGACTCAGCTCGAAACAGCCGACTCAGCTCGCGCGACGCTTGAGCTTGCGGCGTTCGCGTTCGGAGAGCCCGCCCCAGATGCCGAACCGCTCGTCGTTGTTGAGCGCGTACTCGAGGCATTCGCCCCGCACGTCGCAGGTCGTGCAGATCCGCTTCGCATCCCTGGTGGATCCGCCCTTTTCAGGGAAGAACGCCTCAGGGTCTGTCTGCGAGCAGAGCGCATCGCTCTGCCAGGCGAGAGCGTTGTCGTCGTCCGTGGCGTCGGTGCGCCGCACCCCGGGGACACCGAGGTTGATCGGATCGACGAACCAGTTCTCCGGTACGTCTGAACGGTAACCCGTCATCTCGATCTCCAACCCTGTCTCCGCCCCCCGGCGGGCCGTGCTCATGACTAATTACACCCGTGTCATTCGCTCCGGTCAAGTCGCGGATCGTAAACCCTCAAGGGACTCTTTAAAGTTCTTGAGCCGCCATCGGCGTGTCGCGCTCCCCCGACAACGCTGGGCTCAGCGGCCAGGACCGGCGACGAAGACCTCGCCCACACCCGACACCGTGATCGACGACTCCGTCGCATCGGCGAAGGCCACGGCGCCGACCGCGAGTGCGAGCCTCTCGCCCTCGACCGAGGTGACGGTCACCTCGCCGGCGGTCGCGAGCACCATGGTCGGCCCGGAGACCTCGAGCGTGAGCGGTGCACCGTCGAGGACGACCCGCTCGAGCGAGAAGTCGGGCACGGGCACCGGGTAGGTCGTGACCGCTCCATCCCCGGTGGCGCGAAGCACAGGCACCTCCCCGGGAGTGGTGTCCAGAATCGCGAGCAGCTCAGGGACGTCGATGCGCTTGGGAGTGAGACCACCACGCAGCACGTTGTCGCTCGCCGCCATGATCTCGACGCCGAGCCCGGAGAGATACGCATGGAGCAGGCCGGCGCGCAGGAACACTCCCTCGCCCCGCTTCAGCACCACGTGGTTCATGAGCAGGGCGACGACGACACCCGGATCCCCCGGATAGGTCTCGGCCACTCCCGCGATCGCACCGAGGGTCGAGGTCCACTCTCCGGCGCCGGCCTGCTGAGACGCCGCCACGACTGCGGCGATGATGTCGTCGACCTCGCTCTGCGCCTCTCCCCCGAGCAGCCAGCCGATCACGCCCCGGAGCGCGTCTCCGTCGGCGCGCAGCTGCTCCTTCAGCCGTGCGACACCGTCGTTGTCGTCGAGCGCATCGAGCAGCGCGAGCGTGTCGGCGAGGGGACGTAGCCCGCTCAGCGATTCGAATCGCTCACTGAGCGCCACGAGGAGTTCCGGCTTGTGGTTGTCGTCCCGATAGTTGCGCTGCGGATCGTCGGCTTCGAGAGCGCTCTCCCGCGCCCAGCCGGCACGCGCCTGCTCGATCGTCGGGTGCACCTGGATCGAGAGCGGACGACCTGCCGCGAGGAGTTTGAGCAGGTACGGGAGCGTGCCGCCCGTGAACTGGTCGAGGGTGCCACCACCGGCGACATCGGCCGGGTCTCCGGGGTGGTCCCCGAACCAGACCTCCGCCTCCGGCGCACCGGTCGGTGTGCGCCCTTCGAGTCCGGCGAGAAGAGAGTCCGACCCCCAGGCGTAGTCGCGGGGCGTGTTCGTGAGGCTCAGCAGCATGCCACCAGCGTAGAGCCGCACTGCGGCGTTCAGCGACGCTCCGAGCGCAGAGCGGTAGCCTGAACGCGATGGCCCAGTACACGAAGCATCCGGTGTCTGCCCCGCCCACCGCGCCGGAGCGCGAGTCGACGGGGCATCTGATGCTGCGCGGCTATGTGATCCTCGTCCTCTTCGTGACGTTCGCGCATTCCGCGGTGTACAACCTGCTCGGCATCGAAGGCGCCGCGATCACGCTCGCCGTCTTCACCCTCGCCACCCTCGGCATGGGCATCCCGATGCTCGCCCGCAACCGCCCGCAGCCGTTCCGCTGGCGCCGTCTGCCCTGGACAGCTCTCGGTTACGCGGCCTTCGCACTCGTATCGGTCGCGTGGTCGCAATGGCGCGAACCGACGCTCATCACCTGGTTCCTGCTCGCATCCGTCACGGTCAACGGTCTCTTCATCGCCCACGTGCTCACCTGGCATGAGATCGTGCGGGCCCTGTCGTCGGCCTTCAAGTGGATCCTCGGGCTCTCGCTGGCGATCGAGCTCTGGGTCTCACTGGTGCTGCACGGGCCCCTGCTCCCCAACTTCGTCGCCCTCCCCGACGGCAAGATCGACCCGCAGTGGTACTGGGTGCGCGACAACCTGTTCGATGGCGGCCGCATCCAGGGCATCGTCGGAAACGCGAACCTCCTGGCGATCATCTCCCTCTTCGCGATCATCACCTTCGGAGTGCTGTTCGCCGCCAGGGCGCGCTGGCGCACCACTCTCGCCCTGTGGATGCTCCTCGCCGCCTACTTCCTGTTCCGTACGGCATCGGCGACCGCACTCGCGTGCGCAGCAGCGGTCGCCGTGGTCCTCGCAGTCGCCCTGCTGATGCGGCGAGCGCGCACGCCCGGCGCACGCACCCGCATCTACGTGGTCGCGATCGGGGGCACCGTGATCGCGGCTCTCGGGGTCTGGCTACTTCGCGAACCGTTGCTCGGCCTCCTCGGCCGCAGCTCCGACCTCACCGGGCGTTCGGACAAGATCTGGACGAAGGTCCTGGCGCGCGCCGGTGAGCATCCGATCTTCGGCAACGGGTTCTCGAGTCCGTGGATCCCGACCGATCCCGCCTTCGACGAGTGGATCACCGATCACGGCATCACCGTGTTCCACGCCCACAACATGTGGCTGGACGTGCTGCTCCAGCTCGGCGTGGTCGGGGTCGTGCTGATGGCCGTCGTGTACGGCACTCTGCTGTGGCGCTCCTGGTTCTTCGCCGTCGACCGACCCCGATGGGACCTCGACGGCGAGCGGCCGTTCTCGCCGCTCACCCTGCTTCCCAGCCTGTTCACAGTGGTCCTGCTCGTGCAGGGCTTCTCCGAGTCGACGCCGATCATGCTCTGGGGCTGGATGCTGGTGGTGCTCCTGTCGTTCAAACTCAAATCCGTACCGCTGGTCGGCGTCGGTGAGCGCGACCTCCTGTTCGAGCGCGGAGCCCGGCAGCGGCGGGTGCCGTGACGACGGTAGGCCCGATGGTCCGCCTGCTCGGATCGGTGGAGCTCGCTCGGGCATTCACCCTCGCCGTGCTCGCCGCGGTGTTCGGTTCGTATGCGATCCGGCAGATGACATCGTCCGTCACTCTGGCGGCGATCATCACTCTCCTGTGTCTGCTCGGCGCTGCGATCCTCTGGGTGCGCCGGGAAGAGCTCTCGCTGCTTCGGATCGCCCCGTCATCGCTGCTCGCCTTCCTCGCGTGGGCGCTCGTGAGCGTGATCTGGACCACCGACAAGTCCGACACCCTGTCCGGCTGGATGTCGCTGTTCGGCTACGCGTTCCTTGCCATCACCATCGGTCACATACGTGACACACTGCAGACCGTTCGAGCGATCGGAGACACCCTCCGTGTGCTCCTGGCTGCCTCACTCGGCGTGGAGATCCTGTCCGGCATCCTGCTCGACCTGCCGTTCACCTTCCTGGGGATCCAGGGGAACCTCGCAGCAGGCGGTCCGATCCAGGGCATCTTCGGCAGTCGGAACATGCTCGGCTTCATCGCCGTCATCGCGCTGATCACGTTCGTGATCGAATGGCGCACGCAGTCGGTCAAAGCCCCTCTCGCGGTCGTCTCGATCGGGCTGGCCGCGTTCCTCGCGGTACTCTCCGCCTCACCGACGGTAGTCGTTCTCGCCGGCGCCGTCGGTGTCGTCACGGTGGCGCTCACGATCGTGCGCCACGCACCGCCGGAACGGCGCGCACTCGTGCAATGGATGCTCGGCATCGTCGTCGCCCTCGCGCTCTCGGCAGCGTTCGCGCTGCGCCACCAGATCATCGCCATGCTCGATGCGGGCTCCGACTTCTCCCTCCGGGGGTCGCTCTGGAACACGATCCTCGACTTCGTCGCCGTGAAGCCGGTGCAGGGCTGGGGGTGGTTCGGCGACTGGGCGCGCGGCGAGTACCCGTTCACGTACATCAACTTCCAGCTCGACGACCGCCACCAGAGCGCGCTCAACGCTTTCTTCGACGTGCTGCTGCAACTCGGTGCGGCAGGGCTCGTGCTGTTCCTGCTTCTCGGCGGTGTCGCACTGATCCGCTCGTGGCTGGTGGCGAGCATGCGACGATCGGTCGTCTATGCCTGGACGCCGATCATGCTCGTGACGTTGGCCGTCGACTCGATGTTCGAGAGCTTCACGCTCGTGGGCGCCGGCTGGTTCATGCTCGTGCTGTGCGCACTGCGAGCCGGTCAGTCGCGCTCCTGGCGCGAGAACATCGACGCGGCACAAACGGGTGCGATCCCGACGTTGCGTCCGCAGGAGTGACCGACCGTCCGCAGAACCGTGCAGGATCCGCGCCGGCAGCTCAGCGCAGTGAGCTCAGTCTCTCCGCCCAGGTGATCGCGTCACGCACACCGTCGTCGACGGAGCGTTCGGCACGCCAGCCCAGCAGTCCGGCCGCGCGGCCGACGATGGCGAAGGCACCGGCCTGGTCTCCGGGGCGGCGAGCAGTCTCGATCACCGGGAGCGTCTCGCCGGTAACGCGCTCGAACGCCGCGACGAGCTCGCGGACCGTCACGCCGTCTCCCGTACCGATGTTGACCACCTGATAGGGCTCGTCGGGCGTTGCAACCTCGTCGAACCGCTGCACGGCCGCGACATGTGCGAGCGCGAGGTCCCAGACATGGATGTAGTCGCGGAGACCGGAGCCGTCGCGAGTCGGCCAGTCGGTGCCTGTTATCGAGAAGGGCTCACCCGCGGCGTAGGCCTGCATGATCTTCCCGAGTGCATGCGTGGGCACCGGATTCTGCAACCCGGTGCGCAGCTTCGGGTCGGCGCCGATGGGGTTGAAGTAGCGGAGCGCGATCGCCCGGAAATCTCCGTTCGATGCCGAGTCCTTCAGGATCTGCTCGACCATCGCCTTCGTCGTGGCGTACGGGCTGGCAGGCTCCAGGGGGCTGCTCTCGTCGGCGCCCTCTCCGCTCGCCCCCGCGTACACGGCGGCCGACGAGCTGAACACGACGCGGGAGATGCCCGCATCACGCAGCCGCTGCAGCAGCAGGACGGTCTTGCCGACATTGGTTTCGTAGTAACCGAGTGGGTCGGTCACCGATTCGGAGACGACGATTCTGGCGGCGCAGTGCACGACCGCGTCGATGTCCGGGTGGTCTTCCAGCAGACGGTCGAGGACGGCAGCGTCGGCTATGTCGCCGACGTAGAGATCGCGCCCTTCGCCGAACGCGCGAAGGCCCGTCGAGAGGTCGTCGAGGAGCACGACCTCGATGCCCGCCTCGATGCACGCGGTAGCGACCGTGGATCCGATGTACCCGGCGCCGCCGGTGATCAATACCTTCATCGCTGCCAGTCTAGCCATCGGGCATCGGCACCCGAGGTGAGCCTCTCCGCAGATCCGAAGGTCGCCCACGGTAGGCTACTCTCTGCTCGTCGTGCCCGGCGCTGTCCTTCGATAGGACCCGCGGCACCAACATCGGAGAACACCCCAGTGGCATACGTCTTGCAGAACGTCGTCTTCCCGGGTGGCGGCGACCCCGATGTGCTTCCGCTCTACGTCGACCTCGATTCGTGGCCCGTGACCGATGATGCCCCGGCTCGAGACGCCGGTCATCTGAGATCAGAGGACATCCTCGGACGCCACGCGGCACGGATTCCGGCAGGGGGCGCCGTTTCCCTCGGCACGTACTTCAACGGATTCCCCGCTGCCTACTGGCAGCACTGGACGAGTGTCCGCAACGTCGACCTCACCGTCCGCTCCACGGGCCCCGCCACGATACGGGTGCACCGCTCGAACTCCGGCGGCGTCTCCCAGCAGGTCGCCACACGCCAGGTGGACGGCGCGGCGACGACCACCTTCGAACTCGAGCTCGCGCACTACGACGACGGCGGCTGGATCTGGTTCGATGTCATCGCCGGAGATGCGCCGGCTGTCCTCGAGGGCGGAGAGTGGACGACCGCGCAGGCCCCGGTCCGCACGGGCAGAGCATCGCTGGGCATCACGACGTTCGACAAGCCCGACTACTGCGTGGAGACGCTGCGAACGCTTGCAGCGTCTCCAGAGGTGATGTCGTTGGTCGACCGCATCTTCGTCGTCGACCAGGGCAGCAGCCTGGTCACCGCACATGAAGGCTACGAGGCGGTCGCTGAGCGCCTCGGCGACGCCCTCGAAGTGATCCGACAGGACAATCTCGGCGGCTCCGGCGGGTTCGCCCGCGCGATGCAGGAAGCCCTGCGTCGCCCCGAGAGCGAGTTCGTTCAGCTGCTCGACGATGACGTCCGGCTGGAACCCGAGTCGCTGCGCCGCTCCATCGTGTTCGCCCAGTACTCGACGGAACCGCTGCTCGTCGGCGGTCATATGTTCGATCTGCTCCAGCGCTGCACTCTGCACGGCTGGGCCGAAGTGGTCGACGAGGTGCCCTTCGCCTGGGGCGACAGACACCCGGATGAGATGCCGCACGACTTCGCTGTCGACAGCCTCCGTCGCTCGCCGTTGCTGCATGAGCGCATGGATGCCGACTACAACGGCTGGTGGATGTGCCTCATCCCGCTGCAGGCGATCCGCACCGTCGGGCTCGCACTGCCGGCCTTCATCAAATGGGACGACGCCGAGTTCTGTCTTCGCGCCGGAGAAGCGGGCTTCCCCACGGTCTCGATGCCCGGGGTGGCGCTGTGGCATGTGTCGTGGGTGAACAAGGACGACATGATCGACTGGCAGGCCTACTTCCATGCCAGGAATCGGATCGTCGCCGCACTCCTGCACTCGAACGCCCCCCGTGGCGGTCGCCTGCTCGTGCACAGCCGCCGGGTCGACCTCAAGCATCTGATGATGATGCAGTACTACCCCGTGGCACTGCGGGCGAAGGCTCTGCAGGACGTGCTCTCCGGACCGACGCACCTGCAGCGAGATCTTGCGACGTCGATGCCCGCTGCACGCGCGCTCGCCTCCGACTTCCCGGAGACCGTCGTGCACCGTGACGACTCGACCATCCGGTCCCGGACCGGGCGCCGACTGTACGCCCAGGCTCCGTCGAGCCCCACCGGGATGAGGTTGCGGTGGCTGACGCTGTCCACGCTCGTCTCGAACTGGGTCCGTCGGCCGGCATCGGAGAACGTCGCTCGACCGGAAGCGGAGTTCCGCAAGAACGACGCCCTCTGGTGGCGGCTCGGCGCCGTCGACAGCGCGCTCGTGGATACTGCGGACTCTTCGGGGAAGAACCTGTACATCCGTGACCGGCAGAAACACCGGCGGATGCTGCGCGAATCGGCCCGGTTGCACGCCGAGCTGCGCCGCCGCTGGCCCGAACTGCAGAAGCACTACCGTGACGCGCTACCCGAGCTCGTCTCACCATCGTCCTGGCAGCAGATCTTCGAGGAGAAGGCATGACCGCGGCACCCGCTGCATTCGACCCGAGCACGGCGACGATCGTCATCGTCACGTACAACCGATCGCATCTTCTCACCGGGTTGCTCACGAGCATCACCGCGATGGATCCGAAGCCCGGTCGCATCGTGATCATCGACAACGCCTCTGTCGACGACACCACCGACGTGGTGGAGTCGTTCCGGGAAGACATCGGCACCGAGATCGTCTACCGGCGACTGGAGACCAACACCGGTGGTTCCGGCGGCTTCAGCGAAGGAATGCGCACGGCCTACGATCTCGGCGCCGAGTGGATCTGGATGATGGATGACGACGTCGAGGTGCTCCCCGACGGACTCGCCAGGATGGGATTCTGGACTCCGCGCTTCAAGAGCATCCAGGGGCGACGCTACGACTACGACGGCAGCGAGTTCTACTGGCAGTACCGAATCGCCGAGCGCATGGGCATCCCGATCCCGTTCGCGCCCTCCGGATTCGACACCTCCGGATACAAGGAGATGAACAGCGGATGCTTCGAGGGCATGTTCATCCACCGCTCGGTCGTGAAGCAGATCGGTCTCCCCGATCCCCGCTTCTTCATCTACTGGGATGACCAGATGTACGGTTGGCTCGCCTCCCGCAGGACCACGGCCGTGATCGTCGACGAGTTCGCGCTGCGCCGCACTCGAGAGATCAAGCAGTGGGACATGGGAATCCGCCATATGAACGCTTCCAGCAACGCGTACCGGTTCTACATCATGCGCAATCGCGCATACATCAAGAACTACTACCGCGTCCACGGTGTCTACAACCCGGTACTGTTCGGTCTCGGGACGGCGATGACCTTCGGCAAGGAGCTCATCCGCCTCGTGTTCGTGGAGCGCACCGTGCGGGGAACCAGCAACCTCTTCCGCGGGCTCAAGGAAGGCGGTCGACTGGGCCGCGATCGTTCCTGGCAGCCGATGCCTCCTCTGGAAGGATGAGGCTATGACCGATGAACCGCAGCCGGAACTCCGCTGGGCACCCCTCGAGCCGAAGCCGCGCAATCGCGGACGAGTGTGGTTGATCATCGGACTCTCCGTCCTCGCCCTGCTCGTCGTCGCGGCGCTGCTGTTCTTCCTCCTTCCCAGGGATGGGACACCGGCGCCGGGCGCTTCGACGTCTCCGACTGCCACGACGACGCCTACGCAGACGCCGTCCGCGCTTCCGTCCGCGTCCCCGGATCCCACGGCACCGGTCGACACTCCCCCACCCGTGGAGGACCCGTCTCTTCCCGCGTTCCGCGACCGCGTGGGCGTGTGGCTGGAATCGGCGCCGGTCGGGCTGGACATCGTCTCCGAAGGCGAAGGAGACCTCGAATCCGTTCTGAACGCGATGCAGGAGGACGCGCAGCGCCTGGCAGAGTCGCTGCCGCCGTCGTCGATCGCTCAGGAGTGGAGCACGACGACGAGCGAGTACTTGAGCCGACTGGACTCACTGCGCTCCGCCGTGACCTCGGGTTCAGGCGTCGACGGAGCCGTCGATGCCGCCAGAACCACGGCGAACGACCTTCGACGCATCGCAGGCTTCTAGGCGGGAGACGACCGCGACCTCTAGTCGGATTCCGCTTCGAGTCGACGGAGGCGCTCCTCGTAGTGCGAAGCGAGCTCGAGGCGGATACGGGCGCGCTCATGTTCCGCTTGCGCCCGCACGAGGGCGTCTTCGGGGTCTGCGCCCGTGAGATCGAGCTGGTTCCTCAGCCACTCGAACCGTTGCTCCAGTGCAGCGACCTGCGGCGCGATGCGGTCGAACTCGGAACGAAGGTACGAGAAGTCCGCTTGGTTCCCGCCCAAGCGAGCCTCGTAGTCTCGTTGGGCGCGTTCCATGGTCGCCGATGCCTCTTCGATGCGGGCATCCATCCGGGCATCCACTCGGGTCGCGACGGCAGCATCGAAGCGCCGACGGAATCGGTTCAGCATTGTGTCCTCAATCATTCGGGTGATTGGCGATGGTCGGGTATTCAGATCAACGGTGGTAGGAGATGCGACCGGAATCGATCCAGCTGCGCACGAGCAGGGACTCGAGGTCGATACGATGCTCGGCACCGACTGCGGACGGATCGCCGTAGGCGTGGTTCCAAGCCGTCTGATCCGGCGCGTCGACGAACGAGAATCCGGTGGCATCGATCTCGGCATTCGGGAAGAGCCTCGTCGCGATCCACAGCATCACGGTGCCGGTCGTCGCCCACTGCCCGCCTGCGCGGGGGTCGGCGCCCATCGCCTCGCCCAGCGGGAGCACGACCTCGCGGTTGGGCATGGTGACGATCCCGAGGTCGGCGGGCCAGAACTCGGGAAGTTTGGGATTCTCCCAGAGGAGACGCCCCGGCTCGACCATGAGGTACAAACGATCCGTGTAGTCAGCGAAGAACCAGGGCGTTGGCCGCACCCCTCGGTTGAAGACGACGACGTCCACCCTGCGTCCGACGGCGGCAGGCCCGTCGATATCGTCCATGCGGAACCCGTTGACGCGGATGACCAGGTCGGCGGAATCGATCAGCTCTGCACGCTCGGTCGACGCATCCAGCGGCTGATTTCCCACGACCGCGACCCGGCCGATGCCGTCCGCCGAGCCGAAGGATGCCACGAGCGGACGAAGACGATCGTAGAAAGCGGCCTCGCCAGCCGTCGCTTGCTCGTCCGTGACGAGCTTCATTACGCGCCCCATAGATCCTCAGCCTAGGGCAATATGCCGGACGTACTGGAATAACGTTTTTGGCCGAGGAGCGAAGCATCATCCCTGTGCGAACCGCTGCACGCCGAGGCGATGCGTTCGCCTCCTCGAGTTCGGTCGCGTCTAGAGTTGTCGGCGTGACTTCTGCGCAGACCATCGACCTCTCTTCCGCGACGATCGGCACCGGCTCCCCCGTGTTCGCCATCGCCGAGATGTCGGGAAACCACAACGGAGACATCGATCGCGCGCTCGCGATCGTGGATGCCGTGTCCTCCACCGGGGCCAAAGCACTGAAGATCCAGACGTACACGGCGGACACTCTCACGATCGACTCCGACCGTCCCGCGTTCCGGGTGGCCGGCGACCACGACCTCTGGGGTGGCCGCAATCTCTACTCGCTCTATCAGGAGGCACACACACCCTGGGAATGGCACGCGGAGATCTTCGACCGGGCAAGATCACACGGCCTCATCCCGTTCTCCACTCCATTCGATCCGAGCTCGGTCGCCTTCCTCGAAGATCTCGGCGTCGAGCTCTACAAGACGGCGTCGGCGGAGATCATCGATCTGCCGCTGCTGCGCGAGGTCGCCCGCACGGGCAAACCGATGATCGTCTCCACCGGGATGGCGACGCTCTCGGAGATCGACGCGGCGGTGACGGCGGTCCGAGACGCCGGCAATACCCAGCTGGTGCTCCTGGCCTGCACCGCGGCATATCCTGCCGTGCCGGAGGAAGCACGACTCGGCAACATCCGCACGCTCCGCGAGGCCTTCGACGTGCCGATCGGCCTGTCGGATCACACCCTCGGCATCGGGGTCGCCGTCGCTGCGGCGACGCTCGGCGCCGTCGTGATCGAAAAGCACGTGACCCTGGATCGGGGCGACGGGGGCGTCGACGCGGACTTCTCACTCAGCCCGAGCGAGTTCGCCGCGCTGGTCTCGGCCTCCGAGCAGGCCCGAGTCGCCGCAGCCAGCGGAACGGCCTTCGGGCCGACGCCTCAGGAGCAGGCCGTACTCGCACTGCGCCGTTCTCTTTACGTGACCGCCGATGTCCGCGCCGGAGACATCGTCAGCACCGCGAACGTCCGCTCGATCCGGCCCGCGGGAGGACTCGCCCCGGACGACTTCGCCCTGGTCGAGGGGCGCCGCTTCACCCACGATGCGGATCGGGGAACCCCCCTGTCCTGGGATCTGCTGTAGTCAGCGGACCGGGGCGAGACGCCATCTCGCAAACGTCGCGAAGCCTCCGGAATCTACCGGCAGATGCGGCAGGTAGCCTGCCCTCTGGAACAACCTCAGCGACGCCGTGTTCTCGGTGTGCACCGAGGCGATGAGCCGACTCGGCGCGTCAAGGATCAGCGCTCCCTCGGACGCGGCGAGCACAGCGGACGCCAAGCCTTGCCCGCGATGCGATGGCGCCATCGTGATCGACACCTCCCAATCCGTCTCCGAGCGCCGATCCCACCGCGCCGTCGCGACCGGATCCCCGTCGGATTCGACGATCAGCAGGCGTCGATCGCGGTCGAGGAGCGCGCCGCCGAGCCATGCGACATGCGAAGTCCATTCGAGTGGACCGGTCGAGCGCGAGTTGGCGCGAGTGCTCTCGTCGTTGCGCCAGTCGAAGAGCATCGGGGCATCGTCAGCCGTCGCGCTCCGCACGGCCATCGGGCGCGAGGCGCGAGGCGCGTCCTGCCTGGTGTCGACGAGCTGCTCCCAGGAGGCGACGATCCTCCAGGTCCCGAGACCGTCCACCGCATTCCTCAGTGCGGTTGCCTGCGCCGCGAGCTCAGCACGGTCGTGCAGGACGGACTCGAGGGCGATGACCCGTGCCTCCAGATCGGCGTGCGGCGGCTCGCCGAGCGCTGTGGCCAGCCCCTGTGACACCACCTGCTCGTACCCCAGCCGCTGGTTGTCCACCGCACACAGGAGGCCCATGGGAAGTCCCATGCATGCGAAATCCCAGACGGATGTGCCGGCCGCGGTCACCACGAAGTCATGCTCGCGGGCGATCGCGGGCAAGTCGTCGGTGAATCCGATGACACGAGTCTCGTGGGAGGAATCCGCTGCGGCGGCACGTACCTCGTCACGGTCGCGTGGATCCACCACCGTCACTCTGAGCGGATGACGGAAACCGTCCAGCGCTCGCGTGACGCGAGCCGTGAGGCCCTGCGGATCGGAACCCCCCATCACCACGAGCACACGCGGCGAGCTCGTCGTGCGGAGCGGGGCATCACGCCGACGGAGGACCTGATCGCGCACCACTGCGACGTCGAGGCCGACGAGCGCGTTCCGGCTGAGCTCCACGCGTTCGAAGGTCCTCTCCGCCCCGAGGTTCGCGTCGATGGAGAGGTCGGCTGCCCGCGCGCCGTACGGACCATCCTGCATGTTGCTGACGAGCACCTTGGACGACGAGAGGTCAGGAGCGTCCAAATAGCTGTCCAGGTGCACGACGTCCGCGTCGCTCGCCGCATCAGCGAGCGAATCGAGCAGCGCAGCCCCCTGAGAGGAATCGAGCGCGAGGTCGGGCTCCATCCGCCGCGCGATGCTCATCCCGACCTCGTCGATGTCGCCGATGACGGATACCGACCAGCCACGGCGGTGGGCGGCGCCGCCCAGCGCGAGAGTGCGCATGAGGTGGCCCATGCCGTACTCGCCTCCCGCATTGCAGTGGAGGACGGCTCGTCGCTGATTCATGGCTCGCCCTTCATAGCCTGCTTCAGGGCACGCTCGTCCCCACCCGATAGGATAGGCCGGGCGTGATTCAACCCGAGAATCCACGCCAACGACGACGCTGAGGGAGACAGAGTGTCGGTTCTCGAGGGCTCGAGCATCCTCATCACAGGCGGCACCGGATCGTTCGGCAAGGCATTCATCCGCCATGCCCTGACGCACCTCAACCCGCGCCGCCTCGTCATCTTCTCGCGCGACGAACTCAAGCAGTACGAGGTCAGGCAGCAGTTCGGCGACGATCCGCGTCTGCGCTGGTTCATCGGCGACATCCGCGATGAGCGACGTCTCGTGCGCGCACTGCATGGCGTCGACTACGTCGTCCATGCCGCCGCTCTCAAGCAGGTGGACACGGCGGAATACAACCCGTTCGAGTTCGTCAAGACCAACGTGCTCGGCAGTCAGAACGTCATCGAGGCTTCCATCGATGCCGGCGTCAAGCGCGTCGTCGCGCTGTCGACCGACAAGGCCTCCAGCCCGATCAACCTGTACGGCGCGACCAAGCTCACCGCAGACAAGCTCTTCATCACCGGCAACCACTACGCCGCAGCCTACGACACGCGCTTCGCTGTCGTGCGGTATGGGAATGTCATGGGCTCTCGTGGTTCGGTAATCCCCTTCTTCGAAAAGCTCGGCGCAGAGGGCAAACCCCTGCCGATCACCGATCTGCGGTGCACGAGGTTCTTCATCACACTGCCTCAGGCGGTCGAGATGGTCGTCGACACCTTCGAGCTCATGCAGGGTGGTGAGCTGCTGGTTCCCCGCATCCCGTCGATGAAGGTCACCGACCTCGCACACGCCGTCGTTCCGGGTGCCGAACTCGTCGATGTGGGTCTGCGACCAGGCGAGAAGCTGCACGAAGAGATGATCAGCCCCGAAGAAGGGCGCCGCGCAGTGGTCGTCGCGGACGGGAAGTACTTCATCATCCAACCCGATCTCGCCTCGTGGGGCTACCGGGTCCCGCAGGGGGCAGTGCCGGTGCCTGAGGGGTTCGCATACCGGTCCGACAGCAACGACCGGTGGTACTCGCAGTCGGAGATCGCGTCGATCATCAAAGCGGGGATCTGACGATGCTCCCCTATGGGCGCCAGTCCATCTCCGAGGACGACATCCAGGCGGTGGTCGACGTGCTCCGCGGCGATTGGCTCACCACCGGTCCGTTGGTCTCAGCTTTCGAAGCGAAGCTCGGCGAGATCACCGGCGGGCACCGCGCGGTGACGGCGACCTCGGGCACCGCGGCACTGCACATGGCCTATGCGGCGGCGGGTATCTCCTCAGGTGACGTCGTGATCTCGACACCCATGACGTTCATCGCGACGACGTCGACAGCGTCCATGCTCGGCGCGAGAATCGTCTTCGCCGATGTGGAAGAGGACACGGCGCTCATCGATCCCGATGCCGTCGACGCTCTCATCGACGAACGCACCCGGGTCATCGCGGCGGTGGACTACGCCGGCCACCCGGCCGACTACGACCGACTCTCCGACACAGCATCGCGCGTCGGCGCCCTCGTCTTGGATGATGCGGCGCACTCGATAGGAAGCACCTACAAGGGCCGACCGGTCGGCGACCTCGCCGACCTCACGACGCTGTCGTTCTTCCCGACGAAGAACCTCACCACCGGCGAGGGCGGCGCGCTCGTCGCCAAAGATCCACAGCTGGCGCAGCGCGCATACGAGTTCCACAACATCGGTCTCGTGCGAGACGCCGCACGCTTCCAGGTCCCCGGCGAAGGGGCTTGGCATCAGGAAGTCCACGAGTTCGGTGTGAACTATCGACTGACCGACATCGCCTGTGCGCTCGGGCTTTCACAGCTCTCCCGACTCGACGCTTTCAAGCGTCGGCGCGCGGAGATCACGCGGCGCTACGACGACGCACTCGCCGACGTCGACGGCGTGCGGACGCCCATCCAACGAGAAGACGTCGACGCGATGCGTCACCTCTATCCGGTGCGTATCCTCGACGGCCGCCGCCGCGAGGTCTTCGACCGCATGCGTGAGCTCGGTGTGGGCGTACAGGTCAATTACATGCCCGTGTACTGGCATCCGGTGTACGCGGACGCGGGCTACCGACGCGGCATGTGCCCGAATGCGGAGGCGTTCTACAGCGAGGAGCTCTCGCTGCCCATCCATCCCGAGCTGACCGACTCACAGGTCGACCAGGTCGTCGACGCTCTCACCGAGGCGCTCCATTGACGCGTGTCGGCATCATCACGCAGGCACGGATGACCAGTACGCGTCTGCCCGGGAAGGTTCTGCTCCCGGCAGGCGGGCGCTCGCTGCTCGACCATCACATCGACCGACTGCAGAGACTCGGCCTGCCGCTGATCGTCGCCACGACGACGAACGCCGCCGATGACCCGATCGCCGCTCTCGCCCTGACACGCGGCACCGGGGTCTTCCGCGGCAGCGAGTCGGACGTGCTGAGCCGCTTCGCGGGCGCGGCTCGCGAAGCGCGGCTCGACACCGTCGTCCGTGTGACCTCTGACTGCCCCCTCATCGATCCGGCAGTGATCGAAGAGGGAATCCGCCGCTACATCGAGCTGGACGACCCCTCGGCACACGTGTCCAACGTGCTCGAGCGCACATACCCCCGAGGCTTCGATTTCGAGGTGTTCTCCGCCGCAGCGCTCCGGGAGGCCGACGAGCGGTCCTCAGATCCGGTGGACCGCGAGCACGTCACCCCATATCTCTACCGCAACCGCAGCGGGCACGCTGCCCTGCACGCCGTCACGCGTTCTCCCGATGCGTCCCGATACCGTCTGACGGTCGACACGCCTGAGGACCTCGTCGTGGTACGTGCGCTCATCGAGCAGCATGGCGCCGCAGCGCTCGATGCCAGCGGGATCATCGATCTCCTCGAGGAGCATCCCGAACTGGTCGCGATCAACGCGCACGTCGAGCAGAAGAAACTCGGAGCGTAACGTCCGGGTCGGGCGTGCTTAGCGCGCGTTGTAGTCGTCGTTGTAACGGTCGAGGACCTCGGAGATCGGTGCGTCCAGCACCAGTGCTCCCTTGTCGAGATAGAGACCCCTGGTGCAGAAGCGACGCAGGTCGCGTTCGTTGTGGCTGACGAAGAAGAGCGTGCGCCCGTCGGCGAGAAGCTCGTCGATTCGCCGGTAGCACTTCTCGCGGAAGGCCTTGTCACCCACGGCGAGCACCTCGTCGACGAGAAGGATCGGCTCATCGAGCTGCGAGACGACCGCGAACGCGAGCCGTACCTTCATCCCATTCGACAGGTGCTTGTAAGGGGTGTCCTCGAAGCCGGCGAGCTCGGCGAAGGCGATGATGCCGTCATACCGTCGCGATACCTCGTCGCGCGACATCCCATGGAGGCCGGCGGTGAGCCGCACGTTCTCTCGGACGGTGAGATCACCGACGAATCCGCCCGTGATCTCGATGAGCGGGGCGACGCCGCCGTTGACCGTCACGGTGCCCTCGTCGGGAAGCAGCACCTTCGCGACCAGTCGGAGGAGCGTCGATTTCCCCTGACCGTTGCGCCCCACGACCCCGATCGACTCCCCGGCCTGTACCGAGAAGGAGACGTCGCGGAGCGCCCAGAACTCCCCCGGTCTGGATCGGCGCGGCGCTCCGCCGAAGAGATCCTTGAGGGTCCGGCTCCCCCGCCGGTTTCGGCGGAAGCTCACGCCGAGTCCCCGCACTTCGATGGCCGAGGTCATCACAGCTCCTTCAGCACGGGTCGTTCCAGCTTCCGGAAGGTCCACATCCCCAGCGCGAGCACCAGCAGGCTCATCGCGATGCTGATCGTCAAGGTGAATGTGTTCCATTGGTCGGGGAAGAACGGCATGCGGTAGAGCATGAAGATCCCCGCAAGAGGGTTGAACGCGCCGAGCGTCTGGAAGATCCCGGGGAGGTCGGTCACGTTGTAGATGATCGGGGTGGCATAGAACATCGCACGCAGGATCAGAGCCGTCGTGCGCTCCAGGTCGACGAAGAGCACGCAGAGCGGAGCGACCAGCAGCCCGAGGCCGACGAGGAGGATCGTCTGCAGCAGGACCGCGAGCGGGAGCCAGAGGACACCCCAGCCGATCTGTACTGTCCTTTCCGGATCGACCTCCACCAACAGGTTGACGACGATGAACAGCACGAGCACGGGCAGAGAGAACAAGAACTCGATGCCCTTGCTGAGCACGATGCGGTTTACCCAGATCGATCGCGGGATGGCGGTCGAGCGCACCAACCGCGAGTCCTTCTTGAACGCCTTCGTGAAGTCCGAGACAGAACTGTTGAACCACACCCACGGCAGCAGCGCGCTGATCAGGAAGATGATGTAGGGCTCTTCACCGACATCTCGTTTGAACACCTGCGTGAAGACGAACCAGTAGATCATGCTCATGACGAGCGGATCGAGCACCGACCAGAGGTACCCCAGGATGCTCGTGGAGTAGCGGACCTTGAGATCGCGCGCCGACAACAGCCACAGCGAATGAAGATATCGCCGCGGCGTTCCCGGCGCCCCGACAGCAGCGTGACTCACAGTGCCGAGTCTAGGCGAGCTCGTTGTTCCACATAGACAGCGCCGAGCCGATCGCCATGTGCATATCCAGGTACTGATAGGTGCCGAGGCGTCCGCCGAAATGCACGTCCGCCTCCCCCTTCGTCAGGTCGCGATACGCCAGCAGTCCCTCGCGGTCGCCCGGGGTGTTCACCGGGTAGTACGGCTCATCCTCACGCTCGGCGAAGCGCGAGAACTCCCGCATGATGACCGTCTTCTCCTGTGCGTAGATGTCCTTGCGCTCAGGGTGGAAGTGCTTGAACTCGTGGATGCGCGTGTAGGGGACGTCCATGTCGGGGTAGTTCATGACGCTCGTGCCCTGGAAGTCGCCGACGCTGAGGACCTCCTGCTCGAAGTCCAGTGTCCGCCAGCTGAGCGCACCCTCTGTGTAGTCGAAGTACCGGTCGACAGGACCGGTGTAGACGACGGGAACCTGGCCCACGGTCGCCTTCTTGTTCAGCGGCTGCGTGTCGTCGAAGTAGTCGACGTTCAGCTTCACCTCGATGTTGGGGTGATCGGCCATCCGCTCCAGCCACGCGGTGTAGCCGTCGGTGGGGAGCCCCTCCCAGGTGTCGTTGAAGTAGCGGTTGTCGTACGTGTAGCGCACGGGGAGACGGCTGATGATGTCGCCGGAGAGCTTCCGCGGGTCGGTCTGCCACTGCTTGGCGGTGTAGTCACGGAAGAACGCCTCGAACAGCGGGCGACCGACGAGGGCGATGCCCTTCTCCTCGAAGTTCGCCGCGGTCTTCGAGTCGAACTCCCCCGCCTGCTCCTTGACGAGTGCCCGCGCCTGGTCTGGCGTGTATGCCGACTGGAAGAACTGGTTGATCGTGCCGAGGTTCACCGGCATCGGGAAGACCGTGCCCTTGTGCGTGGTGTACACGCGGTGGACGTAGTTCGTGAAGCTCGTGAAGCGGTTGACGTAGTCCCACACCGTCGCGTTCGAGGTGTGGAACAGGTGCGCGCCGTATCGGTGCACCTCGATGCCCGTCTCGGGTTCTGCCTCGCTGTATGCGTTGCCGCCGATGTGGTGGCGACGGTCGATGACCGTGACCTTGCGGCCGGCGTTGGCGGCGCGTTCTGCGATGGTGAGGCCGAAGAAGCCCGATCCGACGACGAGGAGATCCATTTTGCTGCTTTCTGCCCGATGAGGCTCAGATGCGCGCGATCGAGCGCGCGATACACGGCGTCAACTCTACCGGGGCACGCCAGGCGAACCCTGTCAGTCACGCCCGGACGGCAGCACGCCGCCGGCCGCCATCATGGACTGCAGCATCGGCGCGAGCGTGCGTCCGTAAGCATCGGAGAGATGGTTGTCATCGATGTACACGGCGATGTTGCCGATCGCTCCGCTGCAGATGGAATCGGGACACATCCACGGGCGGAAATCCACGGCGGTGATACCTTCGCGCTCTGCGAACGTGTGCAGCGCGACACCCTCATCGAATCCCACCTCGGCGACATCGCAGCTCGCGTTCGAGTCGACGACACAGGCGTACATGTCGAAGTCGAATCGCGGATTGTCGCGCACCGCGATGATCTGGATCCCGTTGTCGAGCAGCACCGATGCGATGTCCTCTATCCCCTCGACCAGCACTTCCGGTGAGGTCGGGCTGGCACGCGTCACCACCAGGTAGACGGCATCGGGCTGCAGACGCAGGGCGTAGTCGAGCGCTGCGGCCCTCCATTCGTCGCAGGCTGCATCGGAGGTCGACGGCGACAGAGCTCCGATCGCCAACGAGCACCCGCCTCTGAGCAACGCGATCAGCTCCCAACTCTCTCCTTCTGCGGAGGCCCTGAGCGGTGCCATCAGCTGCTGCGCATGCGAGTCGCCCATCACGAGCACCCGGCGTGTGTCCGGCTCAGCGGCGCGCGCGGTCTGTGTGCAGGTGCCGTCCAGTGGCGCTTCGACGGGAACCAGGTCACCACTGCATTCCTGCCCCAGGTAGACCCACTCAGCATCCAACGCCGTCGGGTCAGGGATCAGCGGCAGCTCCACGCCCGAGAGGTCGATCGGAGAATCGATCTGGGCTGCGCCCGGATACCCGCGGCTTTCGCCTGCTACGACGGCATTCGTGCGCTGAGCGATGGTGAGCTGCCACGCACCGAGGGGCACGGCGACCACCAGTACCGCGATCGCCAGGACACCGACGCCGAGTCGTCGGGATCGGTCGAGTGCCGTGGCTTCTCGGATCGGTCGTTCGACGAGTCCGGAGAGCAGACGAGCGAGCACGAAGGACACTCCGACGATGCCGAGCCCTGCCAGCACCCCCGGGTCGGACCGGTCGCTCAGAACCATCCAGGTGACGAGCACCGGCCAGTGAACGAGATAAAGAGCGTACGCGTCACGGGAGACGTATCGGAGTGGCCGAGATGCGAGGAACGCAGCCGGCCCACCGGGCGGGCGCTCTCGTCCGGCGACGATGACGAGGCCCGCGCACACGACCGGCCACAGTGCCAGGTAGCCGGGGAATCCTCCTTGCACATCGATGACGAGGCCGCAGAAGACGATTCCGAGCACGCCTGTCCAGCCAAGCACGGCGGCACCACGGGCCGGAACGCGCAGGTACGGCAAAGCCAGCGCCACGAGCGAGCCGGCAGCGAACTCCCACAGCCGAGTGCGCGTGTCGAAGTAGGCGAAGTCCTGCGAGCGAGCCGTCTCCAGGATTGAGAAGGCCAGCGACACGAGGAACACAGCGCCGAATGTCGCGAAAAGTGCCGGAACGATCAGATGACGACGTCGCCGGAGGACGAACCACACCGCACCGATGATCACTGGCCACAGGACGAAGACCTGGCCTTGCACCGACAATGACCAGAAGTGCTGGAACGGGCTCGGTATCTGCGATGCTCGCGCGTAATAGTCGACTTCGGCGAATGCGAGTGTCCAGTTCTCGACGTAGAAAAGACTCGACCACGCCTCCCGCCAGACGCGTGGCCACTCGGTCTGAGGATAGGCGACGAGCGCCACGCCGAGAATGCCGACGATCGTGATCGCCGCGGCGGGAAGGAGCCGCCGAAACCGTCGGAGCCAGAACGAGCCCAGCTGCAGCGGTCGGGCTTCCTGCATCCGACCCACGAAGGAGCCGGTGAGGAAGAATGCGGACACCATCAAGAAGACGTCCACTCCACCGGAGACGCGGCCCAGCCACACATGGTAGACGACGACGAGAAGGATGGCGAGCGCACGGAGACCATCGATGTCGGTCCGACGGGCAGACAGGCTCGTCGAGGCGGAGGCGGAGGCGGGGCCGCGGGGCGGAGACAGGGACGACAGTTTCATGGCAGAGAGGGCACGTCGGCGCTGAGGAGCTGCCGTCAGATCGGGTAGACCGTAGCCGCAGCCAGCCTAACGTGGACTCGGGACCGCTCGCTCACTCCGGTGCTCACGCCTCGGGCGAGGCCGCTGCCGGTTCGAGATGCTCGACGTTGCTCGCGCGGAGCAGGACGGTGGTGCGGTAGATCGCCACGAGCACCGCCGATGCCGCGATCACGCCGACGATACCTATGAGGCCCCAGAGCAGCACCGCAGGGATCATGAGCGGAAGACTGATGACTGCAGCCACCACCGACGACTTCGCGAGCTCCCGTTCCTTGTGCAGGGCGACGAGCCCGGCGAGCCCGACGATCTGCGCCACGCACTCACCGGCGAAGCCGATGCCCGCGATCACAGCGATCTCGAACGGGATGATCGCCTGTCCGACCGTCAGGGGAATCGAGATGGGCGTCGCCAGGAACGCGAAGCAGGCGCCGCCGACCAGGCCGACTCCGAGACCGACCCACAGCGATCCTCGCGCCCGAATGCGCGCCTGACGGGGGCCGGCCTCCGGCACCCAGCCCTGGATGGCTTGCAGGATAGGGGCGAGCACGAGCACGCCGTACCGATAGAGCTTGTCGACGGCCGCGAAGATCGGAAGAACCGGCTTCATGTACACGTCGACGAGCACCACGGGCAGCATCGTCGAGAGGTTCCCGAACAGCACAGTGGCAAGCCCGGGGATCTGCGCTCGCATCGTCGACCCGAGTTCACGCACTCGGGTCCGGGTCAGACGTGCGCCGTCACCTCGACGCAGAGCGAAGAGAAGTCCCCCGGCGACACCGGCGACCGTCGCGATCGCGACCGCGTAGAGGTACGAGTTCAACGACGGGACGATCATCACCGCCACGAGCGCCGCGACCTGGCCGAGGACCGCGGGCAGCGCATCGAAGACGAGCATCGCGACAGGGCGATTGGTTCCGATGAAATACCAGGCCGCCCCGATGCCGGGCACGGAGTACGCGATGGTGGCGAGGATCGCCGCAAGCGGGTCTGCACCGAGCGCAACGCCGAGGATGACCGCGAACGGGCCGACGATGAGAAAGAGCAGTACCCGCGCCACGACCGAATCGGCAAGGAACTGCCTTCTTCGCGTGGCGGGCAGGGCAGAAACGGTGCTGGGACCGGTCGCTCCCCAGCCGAAGGCGATGAAGATCGATGCGAACTGGCCGATGATCTGCAGGACGAACAGACGTGCCCATTCGTCTGTCCCGATCGTGCTGATGAGGAGAGGAATGGAGACGATGCCGACGACGGTGGCCGCAACGATCGAGACCGAGAAGAGCGCACTCCGCCGCAACAGATCGTGTCGGAGCAGCGCTCCCACCTTGCTCACGCTCGGCGACCGAGCCTGCTGAGCAGGTCTTGCCGGATGCGACCGAGCGTCCCACGCCGACCATCGCGCCAACCGGCACGGACGGCCCGCAGCTGCGAAATCCTGTCGGGAGCGAGAACGCTCCCCCACCACACCATCTCCGCCATCTTGCGGTTCCGGCGCCGCATCCATGCTCGATGGTCCGCACCATAGTGGCGCGACAGCCAGACGCTGTTGCGGACCATGTAATAGGTCCGCCACGGGGCGTGATAGAGGACGTGTCGCTGCTTGCCGAACAGGATCAACGGTCGACCGAACACCGAGAGCGGTACAGCCTCGCCCAACGCATGCTCCATGGCGAGATCCTCGTCGACGATGAACTGATAACCAGCCTCGCGGGCCCGCACGGTGAATTCCGAATCCACCGCGTCGATGAACAGATCCGCGCGGAACTCGCCTATCGCCTCGAACGCGCTGGTCGGGATCAGCTGTCCGGACTGGATGGGGTCGAACGGTCCGCCCCCTGGATCGCCCAGCACTGGCGCGCCTCCGACGATGCCCGGAACCGCGGCCGCAACATCGACACCGCGCAACTCTGCCGCGTCGAGGCGGCTCAGCAGCCGCTCCACGTGGTCCTCGGCCAGACTGGAGTCCTGATCCAGGGTCAGGATGTGCGTCGCCCCGAGGGCTCGCGCTCGCTCGATCGCGACATTGAGCGCGGTCGCGATGCCGCGATTCTCCTCGGCGGAGATGGTCTCGGTGCGTTCGGGGAATGACATGGTCTCGACCGACCTCGACCCGTCGTCGACGACGACGACGGAATCGACCTGGCGCAGGATCCCCTCGATCGTGCTCGGCAGATTCTCGGGTGCACGGAACACCGGAATCACGGCGACTATGCGGTGCGGCATCGAGTGCTCCTGTACGGGTCGGAAGGGAACCGGAATGGCGGTCGTCCGCAGCAACGGTGATTCGATCCTACCGAGGTCGACTGGACTCCCCTCTCAGCGAGACGGGCTCCCTGGCGGGTCGAGAGCGCTATTCGTCGGACAGCAGGCCGTCGATCGCGCCCGAGATCTCGGGGGCGAGCATCCGCACGTATTCGAGATTCAGATGATCGGCGTCGTAGTACACAGGGATGCCACCCACGACCGCATAGCACCGCTCCGCATCGCAGAACCGATCCGTCAGGTCCAGCACGGCGATCGAGTCCGAGCGCTCGGCGGCACCGGCCATCGACACGGGGTCCGTCGGCTGCGCCTCGCCTCGTGGTCGCGCGCAGGTCTCGGGATCTCCAGCGTTCAACAGCACACAGTCGACGTCCCGCACCTCACCGTTGTAGGGCGGATCAGCGAGGGCGAGGACATCGATCCCCTCGTCTGCCCATGCTGTCCAGTAGTCGATCAACCCGTCGCTCATCTGCTCGAGGGGAGGATCGCCGCTGCCATCATCCACCAGATCCTGACGGGCTGCCATCGCCGTGATCACCAGGTCGGGTTTCGCCGCACGGATGGTCGCGGAGAGGTCTTCGGACCAGGTGTTGCATCGATCAGCTTCGGCGGGCCCCCAGGGACCCCGGAATCCGAGGAAGGCGACGTCGGCGACCGGACATCCGCCGAGATAGCTGGTCGTGACGATCCAGTTCCTCTCCCTGGCGATGTCGAAGATCGCGCCCTGCCATTGCTGCGCGTGCGAGTCACCCACCAGCCAGACACGCTGGGGGTTCGCCGCACCGCCCGAGAAGTCGCACTCGAGCGTCGTCTGCTTCTCACCGTAGGTCAGGATCGGCAGGAAGGTACCGCATTCGGGTGGTGTGAAGAAGTACTCGTTCTTCGTGGTCATCACCGAATAGTCCGCCGCCCCGAACGGATCCGTGCAGTCCGCCCCGGGTGCGAGCGCCAGCGGGCCCTCGCACGAGGAGGCGACCACCTGTGCGGGCGGACGGTCGGCCTCCACTCTCGTCTGGTACCAGGTGAGCACCCCAGCGACGAGGGCCGCGATGAGGAGCATCCCGGCGAGCATCAGCAGCAGCGCTCTCCGTGTGGAGGTGCGCCAGAAGCTCCAGGTCTGTCCCTTGTCTTCGACGAAGCGCTTCGTCAACGCGGCGAG
This sequence comes from Microbacterium sp. MYb54, assembly GCF_002979515.1. Lineage (GTDB taxonomy): Bacteria > Actinomycetota > Actinomycetes > Actinomycetales > Microbacteriaceae > Microbacterium. The sequence goes on from NZ_PCPA01000012.1 coordinate 40,010, forward strand.
GACGACGGAGATCAGCAACACACAGACTTTGGATACCGTGCTGGCTTCTCCGCCTATGACGAAGGGAGCCGCGACGATGAGCGGCCAATGCCACAGATACAGCGAGTACGAGATCCCGCCCACCCACTGGACGGGGCGCAGGGCGGTGACGTTCGCGTGCCACAGCTTCGCATGAGAGTTGCCCGCGACGATCACGGCCGCCGTCCCGAGCACGGGGACCAGAGCCGCGTATCCGGGGAACGGAGTCGTGTGATCGAACGCGAGCGCGGAGAAGGCGATGAGCGCGAAACCGAGGATGCTCACGACGTTGGCAGTGATGCGCGAGAGCCGGACGCGTGTGCCGAGCAGAGCCACCGCACCACCCACCGCGAACTCCCAACCTCGCGTGAAGGTCGCGAAGTACGCCTGGGAGGGAGCGAGGACCGTATAGACGACACTCGCCCCCAGAGACAGAATCCCCACTGTCGCGACAACGACGATGAGTGCCTTCGAACCATGTCCTTGCCACCCGCGACGGGTGGAATCACGGCCGAGGCGTGCAGAGATCGCCACCGCCGCGAGCAACAGCAGCGGCCACACGATGTAGAACTGCTCTTCGACGGAGAGAGACCAGTAGTGCTGCACCATACTCGCTGCGTCGTTGAGCGCCGAGTAGTTGACCGACATCGCCGCGAGGTACCAGTTCTCGACGTAGCCGGCGCTCGCTGCGATCTCCCAGGCGTTGCGAGCCCAGCGCGGGTACGGCAGGAAAGCGATCAACAGGACCAGCGACGTCGCGAGCACGACGAACGCTGCCGGCAGCAGACGGCGGATGCGGCGCGCGTAGAACGCGCCGAGACGAACCCCTCCGGTTCGCGTCATCTCCCCCACGAGGTGTCCCGTGATGAGGAACCCCGAGATCACGAAGAAGACGTCGACGCCTACGTACCCGCCGGTGATCCGCACCGGCCAGAGGTGGTTCAGGACGACGAGTCCGATGGCGACCGCGCGAAGCGCCTGGATATCGGTCCGGAAGACGCGCTCGCGACGGCTGGCGGAGGTCGGTGTCGCCGTCCGCAGTGGTGCGCTCACGAACCGAGATACTCCCTCAGCAGATCGTCACCGGCCCGAGGAACGAAGCCTGTCTCGCGTACCCGGGTCAGATCGAGTTCACTGTTGTGCGGTCGTGGTGCGACCGGACCGGATGCCGAAGCGAAGTACTGCTCGGTCGAGACCCCTGTCACGCGCGACGGATCGTGACCCGTCAGCTCATACACGCGGCGCGCGACGTCCGCCCACGTCACGCTCTCGCCTGCCGAGGTCAGGTTGTACACGCCAGGTGCAGGACGCACGGCAAGCAGGTGCCGGATCAGTGCCGCGATCTGCGAAGCGAAGGTCAGGCGACCGTGCTGGTCGTCGACGACCGTCGGTTCGACGCCCTTCGCTGCGAGCGCGGCCATGGTGCGCACGAAGTTGTTACCGGCGCCGATCACCCAGGAGGTTCGAACGATGTAGTGCGACGGTGCCGTCGCCACGGCGAGGTCACCGGCGGCCTTCGACTGCCCGTACACACCCAGCGGGCAGAGAGCATCGTCTTCGCGATACGCGCGATCAGCCGATCCGTCGAAGACGTAGTCGCTCGAGACGTGTACGAGCGTGATCCCGTTCGCGGCTGCGATGCGAGCCAGTGCTGCAGGACCGGCGGCGTTGATCGCCCAGGCGTCGCGTCGGCCCTCCGGTGTTTCGGCCCGATCGACCGCAGTGTAGGCGGCAGCGTTGATGATCGTGTCGTAGTCCCGCCAGCGGCGGGCGGAATCCAGGTCGGCGGTGCCGAGGTCGAACTCGGCCCTAGTGGTCCACTCGACGTTCGTCGCCGCGTCGAACTCTTCGCGCAGCGCGGAGCCGAGCTGGCCGGCCGCACCGATCACCAGGATTCGACGGGGGGCGACGGGCGATACGTCTCCGAGACGCGGGTGCTCCCGGTCCTTCGCCGATACCTCCGCTTCCGAGAGCGGGATCGGCCAGGCGATGGCCGCGGTCTCATCGGCGAGGTTGAGGAACGAGTACGAGGCGTCCGGCGACCAATGGTCGTTCACGAGGTAGGTGTACGCGGTGTCGGGCTCGAGCGTCTGGTACGAGTTTCCGACTCCGCGCGGCACGAAGATCGCCTTCGACGGATCGAGTTCCGCGGTGAAGACGGCGCCGAAAGTGGGGCCCTCGCGGAGGTCGACCCAGGCACCGAAGATCCGCCCCGTCGCCACCGAGACCCACTTGTCCCACGGTTCGGCGTGGATGCCTCGGGTGGTGCCGACCGCGTCGTTGAAGGAGACGTTGTTCTGGACCGGTCCGAAATCCGGCAGACCGAGCGCAGTCATCTTCTCGCGCTGCCAGTTCTCCTTGAACCAGCCCCGGGAATCGCCGTGCACGGGAAGGTCGAAGATCACCAGTCCGGGAATGGCGGTCTCGGCCAGTCCCAGTACCTTGCCGAACTCGATGTCGCTCACGACGCTTACTGTCCCTTCGTCGCGTAGAACGCTTCGGTCTGATCCTTCGACGGAGCCCACCACGCTTCGTTCTCGCGATACCACTGGATGGTCGCCGCGAGGCCCGACTCGAAGTCGGCGTACTCGGGAACCCAGCCGAGCTCTGTGCGGAGCTTGGTCGAGTCGATCGCGTATCGCAGGTCGTGGCCTGCGCGATCGGTCACGTGGTCGTAGGCATCGCGGGGCTGACCCATCTCCTCGAGAATCAGCTCGACGACCTCCTTGTTGTTGCGCTCGCCGTCGGCTCCGATGAGGTAGGTCTCGCCGATCCGCCCCTTCTCGAGGATGGTGAGCACGGCAGAGGAGTGGTCGTTCGCGTGGATCCAGTCGCGCACGTTCTCCCCCGCACCGTAGAGCTTGGGACGAATGCCGCGGATCACGTTCGTGATCTGCCGCGGGATGAACTTCTCGACGTGCTGATACGGACCGTAGTTGTTCGAGCAGTTCGAGATCGTCGCCTGCACACCGAACGAGCGAACCCACGCCCGTACCAGCAGATCGCTGCCTGCCTTGGTCGACGAGTACGGCGACGAGGGGTTGTACGGCGTCTGCTCGGTGAACCGCTCCGGATCGTCGAGTTCGAGATCTCCGTAGACCTCGTCCGTCGAGATGTGGTGGAACCGCGTCTCATGACGACGCGCAGCTTCGAGCAGCGTGTACGTGCCGATGATGTTCGTGTCGAGGAAGGGACGCGGGCTGTGCAGCGAGTTATCGTTGTGCGACTCGGCGGCGTAGTGGACCACCGCATCGGCATCGGCCGTGAGCCGGTCGACCAGCTCTGCATCGGTGATGTCGCCGTGCACGAACCGCACCCGGTCCTCCGGGAGGCCGGCGAGGGATGCTCGGTTGCCCGCGTAGGTGAGCGCGTCCAGCACGGTCACGGTGTGGTCGGTGTTGGCCACCGCATAGTGCACGAAGTTGGATCCGATGAAGCCGGCGCCGCCGGTGACGAGGATGTTCGACATCAACGACCTCTTTCCAGGGTCTCGATCAGGTAGGTGCCGTATCCGGACTTCACGAGCTTCTCCGCACGCCTGCGAAGCTCCTCGTCCGTCAGGAAGCCCTGACGCCACGCGACCTCTTCGGGAACGCCGATACGCAGACCGGTGCGTCGTTCCATCGTGCGGACGTAGTCTCCGGCATCCGACATCTGGTCGAATGTTCCGGTGTCGAGCCATGCCGTGCCTCGCGGCAGCACCTCAACTTGAAGACGCCCGCGCTCGAGATAAGCGCGATTGACATCGGTGATCTCGTACTCACCGCGGGCGCTCGGCTCGAGTGAACGGGCGATCTCGACGACGTCGTTGTCGTAGAAGTACAGGCCGGGCACCGCGTAGTTGCTCTTCGGCACCTGCGGCTTCTCCTCGAGCGACACCGCCCGACCGTCCGCATCGAACTCGACGACCCCGTATGCGCTCGGCTCGGCGACCCAGTAGGCGAAGACGGCGCCTCCGTCCACATCCGTGTACCGCTTGAGCTGGGTCCCGAGTCCTGGACCGTAGAGAAGGTTGTCACCGAGGACGAGGGCGACCTTGTCGTCACCGATGAAGTCGGCCCCGATCACGAAGGCCTGCGCCAGCCCGTCCGGCGACGCCTGCTGCGCGAAGGTCAGATTGACCCCGAACTGCGAACCGTCGCCCAGAAGCCGCTCGAACTGCTCGGCATCATGTGGCGTGGTGATGATCAGAATGTCGCGGATGCCAGCCAGCATCAGAGTCGACAACGGGTAGTAGACCATCGGCTTGTCGTACACCGGGATGAGCTGCTTGGAGATGCCGATCGTGATCGGGTGCAGTCGAGTTCCGGAGCCGCCAGCGAGAATAATGCCTTTCACCCCCATATCGTGCCACATCCCGGCTGGGAGTTGCGGCAGGTCGATATGCTTGCGTCACTTCAACCACACTGGCATCATCTGTATCTTTCCGCCACACTAGGCAAGTGACCAGCTCAGTCTCCCCACGCCTGCGCGCGCTCGTCGCGAGCGCCTCCGCAGTCGTCTTTGCTGCCTCCCTTCTGATCGCGAGTCCGGCGAGCGCTGCCGCCGGGGGTGATCCCGCCAGTGCCGCCGTGGCACCCACGCAATCCGCGCCCGTAGCGACCGACATCGTCAAGACCGCGGACCTGTCCCTCTTCCGGCCGGGGAATATCATCGCCGACGCGGTGTTCTTCAACGCCGCGACGATGAACGCTGGACAGATCGACTCGTTCCTGCGGAGCAAGGGCCCCACCTGCCGTGCGGGCTTCGTCTGCCTCAAGGACTACCGGCAGAACACGCCGAATCGTTCCGCCGACGCCTACTGCAACGGCTACGCCGGTGCCGGCAACGAATCGGCGGCGACCATCATCGACAAGGTCTCCAAGTCGTGCGGCATCAACCCCCAGGTGCTCATCGTGATGCTCCAGAAGGAGCAGAGCCTGGTCACCTACCCCAACCCATCCCCGGGTCGCTACAACATCGCGATGGGTCAGGGATGCCCCGACGGTGCCGCGTGCGACCCTGCGTACAGCGGATTCTTCTACCAGGTCTATTACGCGGCACGGCAGATGAAGATCTACGCCGAGGGCCGCTGGTTCACGTACTACGCTCCCGGTCGCACATGGAACATCCTGTTCAACCCGGAGCCGAAGTTCAACTGCGGGTCCGCACCGGTGTACATCGAGAACATCGCGACGGCGGCGCTGTACTACTACACGCCGTATCAGCCGAACCGCGCTGCGCTCAACGCCGGGTACGGCTCGGGCGACGCATGCTCCGCCTACGGCAATCGGAACTTCTACCAGTACTTCACCGACTGGTTCGGCAGCACGCAGCGGAGCACTTCCGTGATCGTGCGCGGTGACGGCCCCGAGGTGTATCTGTTGTCCGGCGGATACCGCTTCCACATCAGGACGGCTGATGACCTGCGGGCGTTCTCCGCCAAGCTCGGCGCCGTGAGCCAGGTGCCCGCCTCCTACCTCAAGACCATTCCTCTGGGTTCGCAGATCTCGCGCTACGTGCACGACGCCCGCGAGGGGATCCTCTACCTGATCGACCCCGACGGTACTCGCCACCGGTTCGGCAGCGAGAAGCAGATCCTCGATTTCGGGTATGCGTTCAACTCATACGTGAACCTCGAGCCCGCCCTGATCGACGCGTTCCCCCGCGGTGACGATGTGGGAAACCTCTTCCACGTCGGGATCGACAGCCAGATCTTCTACCTCGACAACGGTCAGAAGCGGTATGTCCCGAGTGTCGAGACCTGGCGCTTCCTGTCCGGTGGCGGGCTCGGATACGTCGCCTCGATGGATCCCGCCCCCGCCGCGAAGTTCCCTCAGGGCCGCGTTGTCCTGACGCCTCGTTCGATGGTGCGCGAAGTCGACAAGCCCGCGGTGTATCTGGCGACGGCTGGCACGACACTCATCCACACGCCCAGCCTCGACCTCGGGGCCGCCTTCGGCACGTCGGCCTCGGTGACCGTGCTTCCTGCTGGAGCGCTGAGCGGATACACGCCGGCAGCGACGCCTCTGTCTCCATTCGTCACGTGCGACGGCGCGCCGAACATCATCACCACGAAGGGCCTGCAACGAATCTCCGGGGCCGTGCCGGCCACCCGATTCAACGTCACCGCGCTCAGCGCCGCTGACTGCGCGACCTTCACGCCGAACAACACGCCACTCGCTCAGCCGTTCTTCATCCGCACCGATGAGAGAGGAGAGGTATATCGCCTCCTCGACGGACAGCTGCAGTACATCTCGTCGTACTCCGACCTGCTCGCCCTCTCCGGCGGCACGATCCGTCTCGCCCCGTGGAAGGACAGCACGGTCGGCGTCCTCGGAGTCACGAAACCCCTGATCCCCGCAGGAACGGTCGTGCAGTTCCCCGGAGACGGCCGAGCATTCTTGTGGAACGGGTCGCAGCTCGCGCACATCACGACCTATGCGGCGCTGCTGAAGCTCGGCGGCGGCAAGGCGCCGACCATCGCGAACATCCCCGGGAGGCTCGCAGCAGTGATGCCTGTCGGCGCTCCGATCGCCTAGCGTCGCCGTCCGGGCCGGCTTGGTAGGCTGAGGCATCATGCCAGAAACCACGCTGATCATCGTCCCTGCCTGGAACGAAGCGCAGAATATCCCGACGACGGTTCGCGAGATCTCAGTGGCATGCCCGGCCTACGACGTACTGGTCATCGACGACGGCTCCACCGATGCCACCGGCACCGTCGCCGAAGCCGCCGGAGCACGCGTGGTCCGGCTCCCCTTCAACCTCGGTGTCGGCGGCGCAATGCGCGCGGGGTTCCTGTACGCATCGCGGCACGGGTACAGCCGCGTCATCCAGGTCGATGCCGACGGCCAGCACAACCCGCAGGACATCGAACGGGTGCTCGACGGGCTCGACCACGCAGACATCTCCATCGGTGCGCGCTTCGCCGAGGTCGGCGACTACGTCGCACGTGGGCCCCGGAGATGGGCGATGCGAGTCCTCGCGAGAACGGTCTCTCGTGTCTCCGGCGCGGCGCTGACGGACGTGACCAGCGGATTCCGAGCAGGAAACCGCCGGGCAATCGCCCAGTACCTCACCTACTACCCCGCGGAGTACCTCGGCGACACGCTCGATTCGCTCGTCGCAGCCGTGCACGCGGGCTTGACAGTTACTCAGGTCCCGGTCGCGATGCGCCCTCGCCTGCACGGCAAACCCAGCCAGGGACCGATATCAGCCTCTGTCTATCTGCTGCGGTCGGTCTTCGCCCTGACGCTGGCGATCGTCCGACGTCCGAGCCGACGCTCCACCGTTTCGTCCCCCGTCGTGGCCGCGTAGGAAGGCGCCTCATGGTTGTTCTCGGAGCGCTCGTACTCTCCCTCATCCTGCTGTCCTTCATACTGTGGATGCTGCTGACACGTCGCCTCAGGGAGAAGTACGCGGTACTCTGGCTCCTCATCGGAGTCGCAGCTCTCGTGGCATCCGTGTTCCCGCAACTCCTGTTCTGGCTCACCGGAGTCCTGGGCGTCGAGCTTCCCGCGAACCTCTTCTTCCTGCTCGCGATCCTGCTGCTACTCGGCGTCGCCCTCCACCTGTCGTGGGAGCTGTCGACGTCCGAGGAGGAGATCAGAGTTCTCGCCGAGGAAGCGGGCCTCGCCGAGACGCACATCGCCGAAGTGCAGCAGCGGCTGACGGCGCTCGAGTCCCGGCTCGATGAACTGGGCAAAGGGCCGCAGGTCTGATCGCTAACGTCCGGCGGGAGCGCTTCGCCTCGTCGCCGACCGCAAGAGTCGACGAGCCCGAGCGAGATCCCCGCCGAGGGCGGCGCGGAGCATCTCACTCGCGGCGTTGAGTCTCGAGATGCTGCGGCGCCGGCCGATCCGGGCCGCTCTTGCCCATCCACGAGCCTGCATGCGTGCGGCGTACGCATCGAAGAACGCAGCTTCCTGCTCGAACCGGCTCCCCGACGCAGCGGTGACCGACGACACCGATTGCAGGTGCCGGCGATAGTCGAAGACGACATCGTGAGTCACCAGCATCGATCCGTCTGCCAGCGCGATATCGAGCAGAAGACCGAGGTCGAGCGCGACCGCCCACTGATCATCGAAGCGGTGCGAACGGGCCACCTCGCTCTTCCAGGCGATCGATGGGAAGTACGCCCAGTCCGCCCGGATGAGGCTCTCCGCCATGCGCTGGGCTCTGAGTACGCTGCCGCCCTCCCCCACGCGTGGGCGCACCCAGCGCTTCACTCGATCGGCGAGCGGAAGGACCGACTTCCCTGACTCGTCGATGACGTTCACCCCGGGCTGGAAGACATCGACATCAGGGGCGTTCTCGATGAGTCGTGACAGGACGCGGACGTAATCGGGGTGCATCCGATCGTCATCCCCCATCATCACGAAGTAGGGCGACTCGACGAGATCGAGACAGCGGTTGAAGTTCTTCGCCAGACCCAGATTCTGCTCGTTCCTGACATACACGACCCGGGGATCGCCGAGGGCTTCCAGCCGCTCACGAATCGAATCACCGGGGTAAGCGTCATCCACGCACACGAGCCGCCAGGAACCACTCGTCTGATCGAGGACAGACTGGATGGCCGCCCACGCCGAATCCGGGTGGCTGTAGTACGGCAGCATGACGTCGATCATCACATCGTCGCGCTCAGTCATCGATCTTCCCGGTGCGTCCCGCTCGCGCGTCCCGCCATCCGTTCCAGGCCTCACGAGCGGGAACGTTTCCCGTTCGACGCCATGCCACGATCAGTTCCTCTGCCGCACGCCTGCCGACCGCGAACGTGCTGCGCACCCGCCCCAGTCCGGCCTTGCGCGCGAACAATGCCATGTTCCGCACGCCGAGCCGCAGCGGGTGCGCTCCCGGCTCCTGTGCCGCCCGCACATCGAGCACGACAGTCCGCCATCCGTGCTGCTTGAGCGCCCATCCGGTGTCGACGTCCTCGAAGTACAGGAAGTACATCTCCTCCATGCCCCCGATCTCGCGCAGCGCCTGCGTCCGATACATCACAACGGCACCGTCGACCCAGTCGACGTCACGAAGCCCCGAAGCGGGAACCGAGACATGATGGTAGGCGCGACCACCCTTCGTCAGCACCCCACCCGCCGAGAACACGACCTCCGGCCGTGACACCCAGTACAGCGTCGGCGCCACCGCACCCACATCGGACATGTGCTCGAGCGCGTTCAGCATCCGGGCGCTGAGATTCTGTTCGAACCAGGCATCGTGGGTGAGGACCAGAAGGTTCTCGATCCCCTGTTGCTCACACACCTCGAGAGCGAGGTTGACGGCCGCCCCATACCCGGGGTTGTCGCCGCGCCGGATCAGCACGGGAGTCCGACCGCCCACATCGCTGAGCACGTCTTCGGGAAGGTCACCTCCGTTGTCCACGATGATGACCTGGGCACAGGGAATCACCTGAGAATCCAGTCGCGCGAGCACCTCCCTGACGAGGTCAGGGCGGCGGTAGCCGATGATCAGCGCCGCATAGTCGCTCATTCGCGTGGTTCCTCCTTCAGTCGCCTGAAGGCGACCACGCCTAGGCTAGCTAATATGTCCAGATCGTCCGATTCGCCCGCTCTTCCGTCACTGGTCAGCGTCTCGAAGTATCTTCCCTTCGAGGGTATCCGTCATGCCGGAGGCCAATACGCACTGCAGCACTATCGGGCACTCCGCGATGTGTTCGGGATCCGCATCATCGCGCCATCGACTCGATTGAATCGCGACGCGGCGGAGACTGCGCCCGACCTTGACTACCAGCTGCTGCAGAGTCGCAGTCCGCTGTCGAAGGACACGCTCAAGCCCCTGGCCGACCTCCAGTCGGTGGTCGCGGGGAGCAGCGCGCATCCGTGGTTCCGGCACGCCCTGAAGAGGGACGCCGATGCGCGGACTTCGCTGGCCGCAGCCGACATCATCGAGTACCAGTGGTCGGAGATGTCCAGCCTCAGCCGAGTAGTACGGCGCCTCGCGCCGGAGGCGAAGACCGTCGTCATCGCGCACGACGTCATCTCGCAGCGCTGGGCACGAGCAGCGGGGCAGGCGACGAACCCGCTCAGACGCCTCGCTTTCTCCGCTGCCGCACGCGCGAGCAGACGCCGGGAGCGTCGTTCGTTCGGCGACGTGGATGCGGTGATCACCTTCAGCGAGAAGGATGCGATTCTGGTGCGCGAGCTGGCGAGCTCCGCGGTCCCTGTGGTCGTCCATCCCGGTTTCCCCGTTCCGCCCGAGCATCCTCAGGCGAGCCCGACGACCTCCAGGACGGTGCTCTTCACCGGAGCGATGAACAGGCCGGACAACGACGAAGCGGCACGTTGGTTCCTGGCCGCCGTCTGGCCGCGCGTGATCGAGGCTGTGCCCGATGCACGGTTCCGGATCGCCGGGGCGCATCCCAGTTCAGCTCTTCACGCCGCAGCCTCCGGCTCCATCGGCGTGGAGGTCACCGGTGCAGTCGACTCGTTCGATGCCGTGTATGCGAGCGCGGATGTCTGCGTCGTTCCGCTGCGCAACGGCGCCGGAGTGAAGTTCAAGACGATCGAGGCCATGCTGTGGGGCATCCCGACCGTGGCTACCGAGGTCGGCGCAGAAGGTATCGAGGCAGCGAACATGCTCCATGCCGTCGTCGACGACGCTGAGGGGTTCGCCGACGCGGTGATCAGCGCCCTGCACGGAGACGGGGATCGAACCGCAGCGGCGGCGAGGACCTGGGCCGTTTCGGTCTACGGCCTGGAAGCGTTCCAAGATCGACTCAGAAGCGTCTACACCGGAATCTTGGGCCCGCAGCCTGAGCGGGGAGTCAGTCGCAGCCGGTGATCTCGTAGAGCACGGCATCGCCTTCGGAGTCGATCATCGTGAGGAGGTCGGAGCGCGCCAGTCGTTCCAGACCACGGTACGCGTGCTCGGCTCCGTGGATCTCCTGCGTGCCGAAGTCGAGGACGTAATCGACTCCCGACCTTTCGACGGCCTCGCAGACTTCCCCCGCCGATCCGCTTCGCGAGAGCTCGTCCATGATCTCCTGCTCATCGGGACTCACTCCCATGAGGATGTGCGGCATCACCACCTCGCGGTCGGCGAAGGCATATGCCATGCCGGTGCCCGTCCACGGGGAACCGATGATCAACGCGTCCTCCGGAACCTCGTCGGCGAGCCGCTCGAGCAGGTCCCGCTCGTCCGTCGAGACGAGCGGAGACGTCTCGGTGTACGCATAAGCTGCCGAGGCGGTCTGCATCGCCTGGGCCATGGCCAACGCCTGGCCCCCGACGAGCACGACGGCGACCGCGACGGATCCGACGACCACCGAACGCCGCACGGGCGATTGCCGCATCACGGCGCGTACCTTTGCCACCACCGCGGCGGTTCCGACCGCCGCGATCGGAATCGCGATGATCGGCAGGAGCGCCGCGAGACGCGGCGCATTGTTGTACCACGCAGCCGTGATCAGATCGCGCAGCGGGTGGAACGACAGCGCGCTGGCGACGACGTAGAGCGTGATGACGGCGAGCATGAGCACCAGCGCGACGATATCGCTGCGCCGGCGCCGTCTCACCGCCACGATCACCCCGACGATGAAGAGCACGGCGACCAGCAACGGTATGAGCTCATACCGCGGTGAGAGCGTGAGCGCCTGTCCGAGAGCCTGACTGATCGTCTGCTCGGTCGGCCAACCTCGCGCCTCAGCCGGTGGACGGAGCACGCGCCAGGCGGCGATACTGGCAACGGCCAGCACCCCGAAGGCGATCGATGTGAAGATCAGCCGACGACGCTCGGGCCGGGTGCGAAGGAATCCGATGAAGGCGATGGACACCACGATCATGCCGAGCAAGATCCAGGCGACGAGTGCACCGGGATGCGCCACCGCGATGCCGGGAATCAGTCCCAGGATCACGAGGACGAGCGTCGCGTTCGGAATCACGTCGCTGTCGCCATCGAGTCGGACGAGTTGGATGACTGCGGCCAACCCTGCGGGCACGAGGCTGACGCCGAGCAGATACGGGTACAGCACGCCGTAGTCGATCATCATCAGGGGGAAGGCCGGGAGAAGGCCGCTCAGGAGCACGGCGCTCAGGACGACCGAGAGGCGCTTTCCGAACAGGACCACCGTGAGAAGCACGACGGTTGCCGGCCACACGACAGCCGCCGTCGCGATCGCCACCGCATTCGTCGCGACCATGATCGTCGCTCCGGTGAGCTGCACGACGAGCGCGACGACCGCGTGCCATGCCGCCGGATAGAAGGCTGTGACGCCGGGAGCACTGGTCATCCCGCCGACACTCATCGGAGAGGCGTTCTCGGTGTCGAGAATATAGCGCGCGGCATTCAGGTGGAAGACGTTGTCGAAGGTCTGCGAGATGTTCTCCGGCGACCCCACGACGAGCGCGATCTGGATCCCGAACACGATTGCAGCGAGTGCGAACGCTCCCACAACGGCTGCGGTGCGACGCGAGCGGATGCGGACGATTCGAGCCGCTCTCGGTTCGCGTCCGAACCGCGCAACGACGAGCGCGATGGCCGCGAGAGCCAGGGTGGCGATGAGCACCGGCAGCACGGACCACGGAATTCCCAGCAGGCCCGCGCCGAGTGAGGCCAGGACGATGGCGCTCACCGAGGCCGGAGCTGCAACTCCCCATGCCCAGAGTCCGCGCAGCGACAGCGCTCGCGCGATGACATACCCCGGGAGGACGAGGACTGCTGCCGAGACGAGGATGACAGGTATCGCCTCGAGCCAGCTCACGCCTGGGCCGCCTCGGGGTACTGCACCTTCGGGTTGAAAGTGATCCCTCGAAGCCACTTGCCGAGAAGTCGGGCACGCAGGTCCAGCGGGACGCGTCCACGATGCAGGCTCACGAACAGACGCGCACCGAATTCGAAGTAGTGCAGGATTCCCCGGTGGTGCAGCTGCCACGACGCCTCGTTGCGCACACCGTACGCGAACTTCCACAGGCTCTTCCGGTCGACCATCGCGAAGTTCACACCGCGGTTGTCTCCCATGTCGTGAACCACGGAGCTGTCGAGCACCTGAACCCCGGGGCAACGTCCCGTGAGGCGCAGCGTGTACTCGCGGTCATCGAACCAGATGAAGTACTCCGCGTACGGGAACCCGAACTCGGCGATCGCCCAACGCGGGATAAGCACAGACACGAACGAGCATGCCGTGACCATCACGTTCTGCTGCCCCTTGACCAGGAGCCGGCCCCAGTCCCATGTGGGAACAGGATTGTTCATCTCACAGATGCTGCCATCGGTGAACTCGACCACCGAGCAGGCGAACGGCACGTCAGGACCGAGTTCCGCCACGGCATCGCCGAATCCGGCGATCAGTGCGGCGAGTGCGTCGGGCTTCGGGTAGCAGTCGTCGTCCATGATCCAGACGTGGTCGGCCCCCGAGCCGTATCCGCGCCGCATCCCCTCGGTGAAACCTCCGGCTCCACCTGAGTTCGTCGCCATCGTGATGACCTCGACCGGAACCGCCAGATCGAGGCCGGTCAGATAGTCGGCAGTGCCGTCTGTGGAGGCGTTGTCGATAACGAAGAGCGTCTCCACCGCGTGAGTCTGCGCCGCGATAGAGGCCAGCACTGTCTTCAGCTTCTCCAGCCGGTTGAATGTGACGACGACTGCTGCGACGCTCACCACGAGCTCACCTCTTCCTTGAACCACGAACTCGCGGACTGCTGCGACAGCAGCTTCTTCTCTGCTTTGCGCTCCTTGCGCCAGAGGGATTCCCTGGCGGTCTCGTCCCCGATGAGCGGCGCGACGGCGTCGGCGAGACGCCGTGCAGCGCTGTGCGAGAAGCGCGGTACCAGAGCCGCCGGCGGGACGATGTCGCGCTGCGCACCCACATCCGTCGAGACCACCGGCACGCCGTGGGCGATCGCCTCGAGCGTAGTGAGTGTGAGACCTTCGTTGTGGGACGACACCACCAGGACATGTGCTTCGTCGAGAGTTTCAGCGACCGGCGTCTGGGATGTGCGTCGGACGATGTCGGCCGTCATCTCAGCGGTTTCGATGATGTCGTCGACCCAGCCGGCGAGCTCGCCGTCGCCGTGGAGGATGACCCGAACCTTGTAACCTTGGCGCTTGAGGCGATGAGCCATGGCGACGAAGACTTCGGGAGCCTTCTGCCGCGCCAGTCGACCGATGAACGCGACGGTGAAGACGTCCCCTTCGACCCGGGACCGGAAGATCGCGTCCTTAGGCTTCACCGTGAGGCCGCCGAGCGGAGCCATCACCACGCGCTCAGCCGACACCCCCTGAACCTCGGTCATCCAGCGGGCGAGACTCGGCGAGATGACATGGTGCTTCGTCATCGAGTTGGCTGCGATCGCGCTGCTCAAAGGGTAACCGCCACCCCTGTACTCCACGATGTGGGTGCTGTCGATGATCGGGATGTCCGGACGCGAAGCAGCGATCCACGCGACGCGATCGTAGAGCCACTGGTTGTGGTGGATCACGACGCCGCGCACGTCGAAGGTACGCAGCAGAGCCCGCAGAAGCTGCTCGACGCCGGGTGTCTGCGACTCGACCGTGGGCTCCGAGAACGGGATGAGCAGCGCGCCATCGAGCTCGGGCCGCGTGATCCACGGCTGATGGGAGTCCCGGTTCGTCAGCACGATCGGCAGGAATCCGGCCTCGCGCACGAGCTTCACCGTCTCGAACGCCCAGAGTTCAGCACCACCCAGCTGGAACCAGTGCAGGCCGATGATCACGGCCTTCTGCGCGTCCTGAGGGGCCGGTGCCGCCGGGACGATGACGTCGTCTTCGTGGAGCCCTCCCGCGAGGAACTCGGACTCGTAACGACGGCGCTTCACGGCGGTGTTCAGCTGGCGTTGGAAGCGAAGCAGGGACAGATCGCGGAGATCGTCGTAGAAGAGGGGCGCGCGCGCCTTCACCTGCCGAGCCACGCGGCCGATCAGATCCTGACGCGGCGCCTGATAGGGGTCGGATTCCAGGACGACGTCACCCGACACGTGCAGGTGGCGCACAGACGAAGCCGAGAGCGCCGTCGACGCGGCTTCGGAAGGATGCTCCCTGCGCGTTTCCGGCGCGACAGTGCTGACAGCGTCGAAGGAGCTCAGGCGGCGACGGTTGAAACGCGACATCCCGTCGAAGGTGCTGTCATCGGTCAGCCGCGGCGGCGTCTCCCGAGTGCCGTCGTAGAGATGCACACGGAGAGCCCTCTCGGGTGCCATCAGCGCGTGGAAGTTCAGGGCCCCGACCAGCAGGCGACGCTCCCGCAACGAGAGATCCGTTCCCGTGCCCTCATCCGAGAAGCGGAAGAGGGCCGGTTGATCGAGAGCTTGCAGAAGTGTCACGAGTAACGGTTGCTTTCGGATCGACGGACGCACAGACCTCGGCGAGCTTATCAGCGACGCCACGCCCCACCCTGGGCCTCCCCTGAGCCATGAACCGGTCGTGATCGTCAGGTCGGCATTGCCAGGTACTGCACAGAGTCACTCGTATGATTGCTTTCGGTGCGCGCGAGACGGTCGGCGCATACGGAAGGTGGATTCGCGGTGCAACAGGCTCGCACGCTCGATGCGCAGAGGATGACGACTCCCGGCGCGAATCGAGGGCTTCTCGAAGTCTTCCGACAGCGCTATCTCCTCTCGCTCATCGTGCGGAAGGAAGTGCAGATCAGATACCGAGGTTCGATCTTCGGTTGGCTCTGGTCCTATGTGAAGCCGCTCGTCCAGTTCGTCGTCTTCTTCGTCGCCATCGGTGTGTTCCTCGGGCTGAACGACCGGGTGGAGTTCTTCCCGATCTATCTGCTCTCGGGCATCACCGTCGTGACGTTCTTCAACGAGGCCTTCTCGAACGGCACACGCTCCCTCGTGGACAATGCCGCCCTCATCAAGAAGATCTACCTCCCTCGCGAGATGTTCCCGATCGCGAGCATGATGATCGCCGCGGTGAACACCGTCCCGCAGATCATCGTCGTGGTGGGGATCTCCCTCTTCTTCGGATGGGCCCCCTCCCTCGCCTCCGTCGCCGCCATCGTGCTCGCGCTGGTGATCATCGCTGTCCTGGCGAGCGGGCTCGGGCTCTTCTTCGGCGCGATCAACGTCACGTTCCGCGACGCGCAGAGTTTCGTCGAGATCATCGTGATGGTCGCGATCTGGGCGTCGCCGGTGATGTACGAGTGGACGCAGGTCGCCCGTGTCGCACCGGAGTGGCTCTTCGTCCTCTACCGGCTGAACCCGATCACCGCCGCGGTCGAGCTGTTCCACTACGGCATCTGGTTCCCCCTCGGCCCCGGCGATGCCTCTCCCCTCCCCGATCTCTGGATGTACGGACTGATCGCTCTCGTGACATCCCTCGCCGCGCTGGTCATCGGCCAGCTCGTCTTCCGCCGACTGGAGGGCCGCTTTGCCCAAGATCTCTGAGCCCCAGACGCAGACCCTGCCGCGCGTCGTCATCGACGACGTCCACAAGACCTTCAAGCTCCGCCACACGCACTCCATCAAGGAGACCGCACTCGCGGCGATCCGTCGCAAGCCCCTCACGACGAACTTCCATGCCCTCGACGGCGTCTCGTTCTCGATCGGCGAAGGCGAGTCCGTCGCGCTGCTCGGATTCAACGGATCCGGCAAGTCCACCATGCTCAAGCTGATCTCCGGTGTTCTCGAGCCCGACAGCGGCGCTGCGCTCACGCGGGGCCGCGTCGCCGGACTCATCGAAGTCGGCGCCGGATTCCACCCGGACCTCTCCGGCCGGGAGAACATCTTCCTCAACGCCGCGATCCTCGGTATGACCAAGAAGGAGACCGAGGCTCGCTACGACGAGATCGTCGCCTTCAGCGAGATCGAGAAGTTCATCGACACCGAGGTGAAGCACTACTCCTCCGGTATGTTCCTGCGTCTGGCGTTCTCCGTGGCGATCCACACCGAGATGGATGTGCTCCTCATCGACGAGATCCTCTCGGTCGGCGACGAGCCCTTCCAGAAGAAGTGCCTGGCCCGTGTCCGCGAACTCCACGCGAAGGGCAAGACCCTCGTCGTCGTCAGCCACGACTTGAACATGGTCTCGAACCTGTGCGAGCGGGGCATCCTGCTCCAGGGCGGAAAGATCCGCTTCGACGGCCCGAGCAAGGACGCCGTCGAGTTGATGCGGGCTTAGGTCACAAGTCGGCGTGCAGGCCCCAGAGGCGCTCCGCGGAGCTGGCCCAGGAGAAGGCCCGAGAGCGATCTGCCGCGAGCACGCGGAGTCGGCTCGCGGCCCCCGCGGTCGCTTCGGCGACGGCGTCTGAGATAGCGGCGGCGGGAACCAGCATCCCGCCGTCAGCGAGGACGTCACGGTGGGAGCCGCTGTCCACCGCGACGACGGGGATGCCGAGAGCCATCGCTTCGACCGCGCGCCACGGCCAACCGGCTACCGCACCCGTCGCGACGTAGGCGGAGGCTCCATCGAGGACCGCGGCACGATCCTCGATAGACAACGCGCCCCGCACATGCGCACGTCGCTCGGGCAGACCGGCGGCAGAGGCAGCCTCGGCGTAGCGGGGCTCTGCGCCATCGGGGGCGTCGAGGACCACGGCGTCGACGCCTGCTGCCATCGCACCCCGGAAGCCCTCTGCCAGGCTCGTAGAAGACCCGGTGAGCACCACATACTCGCCCGGAAGAGAGAGCGCAGCGCGACGCTCGATGGCATCGTGCGGTGCGGCGAACTCCTGCGGCGCGGCACCGGCGATGACACGGACCCTGTCTCCGAGCTTCGCAAGCTCCGACAGCCGCTCTGCGACAGCGTGCGAAGGCACCACCACCGCGTCGGCATGCCGCACCGCACGTCGAAGCATGCCGCGCTGCCACGCCACCACACCCTTCGGCAGCAGCTCCGGAGCATCCCAGGCCCGCAGATCCCACAACGTAACGGTGGTCTGATCGTTGTCGTGCACACGATCGTGGCGCACCAGAGGCGCCATCAACGTGGGCGAGTGGATGAGTCCACCGCCGACGCCAGGCGCGATACCGAGTTGCCAGGACGCGGCGAGTTCACGGCGTCCGAGACCGAGCCTGCGTACATCGCCGACGCCTGCCAACGGCACGGCGGCCCCCGCAGGGACTATGGCGTCCACCGAGCACCCTGACGGCGCCGTGGAGATCAGCCCGGCGGCGAGATCGATCGAGGCGTGCGCCTGATCCGCGTCGACGACATGCACGAGCTGATCCAGAACAACACGCAGCCGAGCACCCATGCCAACAGGCTATCCTCGCGGCACCACTCCTCAGCGGAGCGCACCGCCCGCGCCGCTCGAATGTCAGCGTTCGCACAGATTGCGCCCACCACCGCAACAGCGGTTCATGCTTGAATGCTCGAATGAGCGATGGTCGACTTCCCGTCCGGCGCCGATGGATCGGGTGGACCGTCGGCGTTCTGGTGTCCCTGCTGCTCATCGCGGTCGGATGGGTCACGATCCGGGGCATCGGCGCGGTGAACGACCTCCAGCAGGTCGCCAAGGGCGCCTCCCAGCTGAAGGGAGCGATCGCCGCCGGCGACCTCGACGGCGGGAAGCCCATCGCCAGGAGCATCGCGAACAACGCAGCCTCCGCTCACGACCTCACGTCCGACCCCGTGTGGCAGGCATTCGGCGCGCTACCGTGGATCGGACCGAACTTCCGTGCCGTGAGCGAGATAGCCGAGATCGCCGACGACGTGTCGTCCGATGCTCTCACTCCTCTCCTCGATGTGGCGGCGGACTTCGACCTCGCCAGCCTCGGATTCGCCGGCGGAACCATCGATCTCGCGCCGTTCGCAGAGATCGCCGAGCCGCTCGGCGCCGCCGACACCGCGCTCAGCGCCGCAGCGCTGCAGGCACGACGCATCGACGCAGGTGCCACGCTCCCGCCTCTCGCCGATGCCGTCAGCCAGCTTCGCTCATCGGTCACAGAAGCTGCGACCGTGGTCGGGTCCCTCCACGGCGCAGCCGTTCTGCTGCCGACGATGCTCGGCGGCGAGGGTCCGCGAAACTATGTGCTCGCGATGCAGAACAACGCGGAGCTGCGCTCGTCCGGCGGGATCATCGGCTCGATCGCGCTGCTGCACGCCGAGAACGGCAAGATCACTCTCCAGACCCAGGCGTCGACGCGGGACTTCCCGCCACTCGACGCTTCTCTTCCGCTCAGCGATTCCACGATTGCACTGTTCGAAGATCGCCCAGGACGGTATCTGCAGAACATCACGAGCATTCCGGATTTCGCAGAAGCGGGCCACACCATCGCCGCACGCTGGGAAGGTCGATTCGGCGGCACAGTCGACGGCGTCATCGCCGTGGACGCCGTCGTCGCGAAGCATCTGATGTCCGTCACCGGCGATCTCAACTTCGGCCCGTTCACCGCGACCTCCGACAACATCACCGACATCCTCCTCTCGGAGATCTACGCCGCCGTCCCAGACCCCGCAGTACAGGACCAGATCTTCGCGCAGGTCGCAAGCGCACTGTTCGGTGCAGCGCTTGCCGGCGGCGATCCCCAGGCGATGATCGGCGCGCTGGCGGATTCGGCCGCTGAGGGACGCATCCGGATCTGGAGCGCCCACGAGGACGAGGAGGCTGTGCTCGCCTCGTCGGCGCTGGGTGGCACGATCCCAGCCGACGACGCCGACGCCACCTATGTGGGTGTTCTGATGAACGACACCACCGGCGGCAAGATGGACTATTACACCCGCGCGTCCATCACCACGGCGGTCGGCACCTGTCAGGGAGATCAGACGACGCAGGTGCGAGTGACCTGGACCAACACGGCTCCGGCGGACGCCGCAACCTCTCTGCCGACGTACGTCACAGCCGACGGCTTCTACGGCGTACCTGCCGGCAGCGTGCGCACGCTGATCGCGATCTACGGGCCGGAAGGAGCGACTCCTTCCCACATCGATCGCGATGGGGCAGAGGACGGCGTGCAGACGGCGATGATCGGCGACCGGTCCGTGGTGCAACACGAAGTATCTCTTGCGCCGGGCGAATCGACGACGATCACCATCGAGTTCCAGGGGACGGGCTCAGGAGAACGTCTCACCGACGTGTTGCACACGCCGCTGATCAATGACCCGGACACGAAACGGGTGCCTCTCCAGTGCGCTTCGTGACTTTCCCAGGTCTTTAGGGTACTGTCGACTCACTGGGGAATATCTGGCGTCTGCCAACCTGCCGTGGGGGCAGGAAGACGCCACGCAGTCGGATGCAGGGGTGTGTCCGAAGGCGATTCCGCGTGAAATTCTGGGGAGAAATCATGCTGAAAAAACTGGCTGCCATCAGCCTTGCCGCTGGCGCACTCGTATTCGTGGCGCCCGCTGTCGCAAACGCCGCGCCGACTGTTCCGGCCGCGTCGTCCGATACGTATCCGACTCCTCCTGGAGCGAAGGTCGGTAACCCGATCATCGACATCTGCGAAGTCTCGACCATCGTGTTCGGTCCGGGCTACTTCGTTCCGTCCGAGAACGTGAACGTGTCCGTCTCCGGCTACAACGCCGGGAAGGCCGCTGTCTCGGGGAACACCGCCACTGCCGACGGCAGCCTGACGCTCACGTTCCGTCCGCCGTCCGATGGTGAGGGCTCCTATGCCGTCGCCTTCAACGGCTCGCGCTCATACACGGCGACCATCACGGTTTCGCACGGACATGACGCCGCTGCCAGCTGCGATCACGATCCTGGTGTCGCCGCTGCGGGTTCCGAGTTGCCGCTCACCGGCGGAGCCATCGAACTCGCGCTCACCGGTGGAAGCGTATCGCCGTGGGTCCTCGGTGGCGGAGCCGCGGCGCTGGTCGCCGGTGGCGCCCTCGTCGCAGTCGGAGTATCTCGCCGCAAGCGCGCCTAGATCCGGCTGCCGCCTCGTGCGGTGGTCGACTGGACGACGGTGATCCCTCCCCCTCCGATCACCGTCGTCTGGTGCATCCGGTGGACAACACCGGAAGCCCACGGCCGTCCCCTCCCTCGGGTGGGCGGCCGTGGGCTTTGTCGTACCCGCAGGGGAGCATGCACGCCCGGCACCTGCCCCTATGCTGCGAGCACGCGCCGGGCCCTAACCGAGAGTCCGTGCGGCGCCCGCAGCCGCCGCGCCGTGAGCTCGCTACGCGCACCGCCTCCATGCGGCGGCGCGCGGTGATCAGGGCGTGGGTGTCGGAGTCGGGGGATGCAGCGTCTGCTGCATCAGGTCACGGATGTACGCGTAGTCAGGCTGATGCTCGTCGACGCCGGCTTCGGGTGTGAGCTCGATCGTGGTGACCTGCTGCTCCTTCGCCTTGAGCATCAGGTCGAAGAACTCGGGAAGCTTGTCGGACGGCAGATCTGTGCTGATCAGCGCCGTCCCGGCCGCTGCCACCTCGTTGAATCGCGTGAGCACGGTCTGCGGCGTGAACTGGGCGAGGATAGCCGCCTGCAGCTCGCGCTGGCGCTTCATCCGATCCCAGTCACTGGTCGTGTAACGCGAGCGGGCATACCACTGAGCGGTATCGCCGTCCATGCGCTGCTTGCCCGGCTCGATCCAGCCGATGGCCCACTCGTTCACGTCGCTGCCGGTCCACCCCTCTGGCGGGCCGCCCTTGGGCAGCCGCTCTGTGACATCGATCTCGACGCCGCCCAGGGCATCGACGAGCTCGGCGAAACCATGCATGTCGACGAAGACGTAGTACGGGATCTCGATACCGAGAATTCCTTCTGCTGCGTCCTTCGTGGCCTCGATACCCGGTTCGGAGCCGTTCGCCACAGCATCGGGATACAGGCCCTCACCGCCGTCTTCCCGGCAGACCTCGGCGGCATTGCGCACGTGGTTCATCCAGGCGTTCCAACCGCAGGTGGAGGAGCCGTGGCCCTCGAATCCGTTGGGATACAGCTCCTGCATCGGGCTACCGTCGCTGAAGGGCACATTCGGAAGCTCACGCGGGATCCCGGTGATGGTCACGGCTCCGGTGTCGGCGTTGACCGACACGACGGAGATGCTGTCGAATCGCATCGAATCACGACCGTCGCCGCTGTCCGCACCGAGCAGGAGGATGTTGTAGTACCCGTCGCTGGGTGCCACGCTGGGGCCGCTCTGTCCGAAGATCGAGCCGATGGTGTTGCGTACCGATCCGACGGCGGTCGCGGCATAACCAGCACTACCTCCGACCAGTCCCAGCAGCACCAGCGCCACGACCGGGATGGCGAGTCGCGCGACGCCGGGCACCTTCACGAGCCGGACGATACGCAGCGTGTCGAACGTCAGCACGACCCAGAGCACGACGTACCCCACCAACAGCACCTGCACTATCGTCAAGACCGCGGCGGAGAAGAATCCGCCGCCGATCGTGAGCCACAGCAGGACGGGGCGAGCGAAGAGCGCGAGCCCCAACGCCACGATCGCCAGGAACCAGGAGAGCATCGTCGCGCCGATACCGAAGCGCCCGAGCCGACGATTGCCTGCGAGAACCTGTGCAGATCCGGGCACGAGAAGGTTCATCGCGACCAGCCACCAGCCGCGCTTGGCCATCATCCCCGAATCGGCGGAGTCGGGATGCCTCAGCGGCCGAGTCTCGATGAGCGGGCGCCGTGTTGCGCGCGGAGGCGCAAGGGTCACAGCGAACCCTTCAGCCGTTCGTTCTTCGTCTCGACCTGCGCCTCGAGGTCACGGGCGTACTCTTCGACACGGTCGGCGAGAGCGGTGTCCGAGGTTCCGAGAATCCTTGCGGCGAGGAGACCGGCGTTGCGGGCGCCCCCGATGGACACCGTCGCCACCGGGATTCCTGCAGGCATCTGCACGATCGAAAGAAGGGAATCCATACCGTCGAGGTACGCGAGCGGCACCGGAACTCCGACGACGGGGAGCGGCGTCATCGAGGCGAGCATTCCCGGAAGATGGGCTGCTCCCCCGGCTCCGGCGATGATGACGAGGATACCGCGCGACCGCGCCTCGCGCGCATACGACATGAGCTTGTCCGGAGTCCGATGCGCCGAGACGACCTCGACTTCGTGCGGGATGCCGAAGTCCGTGAGCGCTTGAGAGGCATCGCTCATCACGCGCCAGTCGGAGTCGGATCCCATCACGACGCCGACCAGAGGCGCGGCGGAAGAGTGCAGTGGCTCGGTCACCAGATCAGGGTACGGTCTGCCGCTGTGAGAATCCCCGAACGGCACACCCCTTGCACGCATGTGTCGGCGAAAAGCCGAAGGTGGCCGTGAGTCAGAGGAAGTGCGCGGCGACGGCTCGTGCGACGTACACCGCATCATCGAGATCGTCATCGGCGACATTCACGTGACCGACCTTGCGACCTGGCCTCGGAGCTTTCCCGTAGGTGTGGATCTTCGCCTGCGGATGCTCTGCCATGGCAGCACCGAAACGCTCGTCCAGCGTGCCTTCGACAGGTCCGCCGAGGATGTTCACCATCACCGACCACGTGGCGCGCGGTGCCGTGCTCCCGAGCGGAAGGTCGGCGACAGCGCGCAGGTGCTGTTCGAACTGGCCTGTGACCGCTCCGTCCTGGCTCCAATGCCCACTGTTGTGCGGTCGCATGGCGAGTTCGTTGACGAGGATTCGTTCGTCGTCGGTCTCGAACAGCTCGACGGCAAGCATTCCGGTCACACCGAGTCCCTCCGCGATGGTGCGTCCGATTGCCTCTGCCACCTCGGCCAGGCGCTCGGCGGCCGCGGGAGCCGGAGCGATGACCTCGGCGCACACACCGTCGCGCTGCACGGTCTCCACCACGGGGTACGCGACGATCTCGCCACCGGGGCGACGCGCCACCTGCTGGGCGAGCTCGCGCACGAACGGAACGAGCTCTTCGACGAGGAGCGCGTCACCTTGGGCGAGCGCATCCAGCCAATCCTGCGCCTCCCCTGCCGTTCGCACGACCCGCACTCCCTTGCCGTCGTATCCTCCGCGCGGGGTCTTCACGACGCCGGCGCCTGCGTGCTCGTCGAGGAATGCCTGCAGTTCAGCGACGGTGCGCACGGCCGCCCAATCCGGCTGGGGGATCCCGAGCTCGGCAAGGCGCGCACGCATGACGAGCTTGTCCTGCGCGTACTGGAGCGCGTCGGGCCCCGGGTGCACGACCACACCATCGGCGACGAGTTGCCGCAGCACGTCCTGCGGCACATGCTCGTGGTCGAAGGTGATCACGTCGACGTCTGCGGCGAAGGCACGCACCGCCTCGAGATCGCGATAGTCGCCGACCGCGGTGGCCGCGAGTCCGGCCGACATCCCTTCACCTTCGGCGAGCACTCGCAGCTCCAGTCCGAGTTCGACCGCCGGAGCGATCATCATCCGAGCCAGCTGTCCTCCGCCGATCACGCCAACACGCAGCGCCATGTGCCGCCTCCATTCGTCTGGACCCATTCTCCCGCACCCATCAGGGCGCGCACGACAGGTTGCGGATTCGACGGCGCAGCCGACGACCTGGACCTCAGCCGCCCTGCACCGGAGATGTTCAGTCGCCGGTGGCCTGCGCGTCACGATGAGCGAGGATCTGCCCGACCTCGATCTGATCGGCGAGAGTCTCATGCACGAGCGTCACGTTGGGGACGTTCGGCAGGCGGAGCGGAGCGTCGACCCCGTTCGAGAGCGTGATCGTTCCCGAACCCCACATCCGCTGAAGCGGACCACGACGAACTGCGATCGTGTATCCCCTCGCATGCGACATCTCGTGGCGACGACGAGCACCGATCCCCTGGCGTGCGATGACACGCCTGGTCGTCACAGTGGTGCTCCGGGAGTACCAGACGACGAACGGCAGCACCACGGCGAGCAACACCAGTGCGCCCGCGGCGGTCAGAAGCATCCAGTCTTCGAACCCCGCAGGCAGGTTGCCGAAGAAGTAGGCTGTGGCGCCGAAAGTCGCGATCAGCACGAGGGCCGACCAGAACAGGCGGCGTGCGTGGCTCCGAAAGCGCGCGATCAGCAGCTCCTCCGAAGGTGTACCGGGCGGTGGCATCAGGGGCCGGCCGCCGAGCGTCACAGGCTGGGTCACCCCACCATTGTGCCTGTGATCTGCGACAAAGCCGTCTGTGCGGCGGCGTGTCAGCTTCCGGTCGCGCGCACATGCACGACGTCGCCGGCGGAGATGGCGTGCTCCACCCCGTCGGATTCGACGAGAAGTCGGCCATTCGCGTCGATCGCCGTCGCCACTCCCTCGAGGATGCGGTCAGCGGGCATCGACACTCGAACAGGCTGCCCGAGCGTTGCGCACCGCGCGGACACCGCTGCATGCAGGCCGCTCGCGACAGCGTCCTCCGCGGCAGTCAGCGCCGACAGGTGACGACCGAGCCGCTCGAGGTACGCGGCCAGCAGCCGGTCTTCATCGACATCGACGTCGAGCGACGCGAACGAGGTCGCGGTCGGCACCGGAAGCTGCTCGATCGTCATCGCCGTGTTGACGCCAGCACCGACGATCACCGCGTCCGTCGTCGCCTCGGCGAGAATCCCGCAGATCTTGCGCCCATCGACGAGGACGTCATTCGGCCACTTCACGGCGACATCGTGCTGCGGGAGCTGGTCGGCTATCGCTTCGGACATCGCGAGTCCTGCAACGAGTGGAATCCAGCTCCGTGCGGCCGGGTGGTCAGGGATCGCCCGCAGCAGCACGGAGATGGCCAGCGCCGAACCGTCTGGCGCCACCCAGGTGCGATCGAGCCGGCCACGCCCCGCCGTCTGGTTGCGCGTCACAAGGGTCGAGAGATGCGGCCAGCCGACGGCATCGTCCGCCTTCGCACGCAGATCTGCGTTCGTGGAGCCGGTGTGCGTGACGAGTTCCAGGCGCGGTGCCGTGGCCGCAGCGAGTGGGAGATCCATACTCATACGTCCTCGTCGTCGACTTCTTCGTCGTCATCGTCCTCGTCTTCGCGGATGGTCCCCACCTCATGGGCCTGCCACCGCTCCCACTCCTTCATGAGGCCATCGATCGCGGCGTGGAACTTCGCGGTGGCGACCCCCTGGGTGGTGTCGCCGAAGTAGTGCTGCACCCACATCCGCAATCGTGCGGTCGCGGCCTCGTCGGCTCGTACCCGCTCGACTTCGGCGACGATGTCGGTGGCCGCCTCCGCGGTCAGCCACTCGCAGTCGGCGAGGTATCCCTGCGTGTCGATGGAGGCCTCGTCGTCCGCCGGGCGCGTGATCATCAGCGGCTTCCCCGCCGCGAGCCGGTCGTAGACCATCGCCGAGATGTCCACGACGGCGACGTCGGCCGCGGTGAGCTGCCAGCCGAGTTCCGGAGCGGCGTCATAGATGTGGTGAGCGGTCGCATCGGCCGCGTTCGCCGCGTTGATCGCCGCGACGATCCGTCGATGCGCGGCCCCGTAGGCCTCGTCGACCACCCCACTGCGGGGGTGCGGGCGATAGATCACGCGGTGTGCACCTGTTGCCAGCAGTCGGCTCACGAGCGCCTCGCCATGCGTCGCGATCGAGCCGTAGTGAGCGCTGGGACGGTCGCCCTCCCAGGTGGGCGCGTAGAGCACGACGGTTCGCTCGTCCGGCGTGTACGGCAGCGCCCCCGAGTAGTGGTCCGCCTGGGGGCGCCCGATCTCGATCGTGCGGTGATCCACGTCGTAGTCCCACAGGGTGCGCGACAGGCGGTCGCGCGCGGCCTGCCCGGCGACGAATGCGTAGTCGTAGGCCTTGTACTGATTGGTGGTCATGTACATCTTGTCGGACTCACCGTGGTTGATGAAGACGTGCCAGCGTCGCCCGTAGCGGAACATCTGGAAGTTCCGCGTGTTCTGATTCACGTACAGCACGACGCGGATGTCCTGCGTCGCGATGAACCGCTCCAGATCACGGATCTTCGGCACGAAGGCTACCGGCGGAGCATCCTCTTCGAGCAGCTTCTCGGTTCCGGTCGCCTGCCTGGAGAGCACGACGACGGGCCAGCGCTTCGAGAGCTCGGCGAGCGGGCGGTACCACTGGCGCATCTGGTACATGTTCACCGCACCATCGGCGAAGTACACCGCGACCTTGAAGTGACCGACCGGGTACGGCTCGCGTTCTGCGAGCCGCCGGCGCACGCGCTGCACGGCGGTGCGGGATGCGAGCGCCCGCTTCAGCAGACGGTACGCCTTCTTCGCGTCAGACAATGCACCCATCCCTCCAGAATAGTTCGTCCTCGGCGGATCCACCGGCCTGCAGCGGGATGGCACGGCCTGCGGTCGAGCGCCTCACCCATCCTCATCAGGGAACGCCCGAAGACACCATGCCATGATCATCATGTGTCCGCAGACGAATCAGCAGCTCCCCTGCCCGGGGTGTCCTTCGTGATGCCGGTGCTCAACGAGCGCGCCTACCTCGAGCACGCGATCGCGTCGGTGCTCGCCCAGGACGTCGATGTGCCGACGGAGCTCGTCCTCGCTCTCGGCCCGTCGAACGACGGCACCACGGAGCTTGCCCGCCGACTCGCCGCGACGGACGACCGCATCAGACTGGTCGACAATCCGGCGGCTCACATCCCCGTGGGCTTGAACGCCGCAATCCGCGCGAGTCGATACGCGACGATTCTGCGCGTCGACGCGCACTCCGAACTCTCCCCCGGCTACGCAGCCCGCGCGCTGCAGACCCTGGAGCGCACCGAATCGGCCAACGTCGGCGGCGTCATGCATGCCGAAGGACGCACGCCCTTCCAGAAAGCGGTCGCCCGTCTCTACAACTCCCCTGTCGGGCTCGGTGGAGGGGCGTATCACGGGAGCTCACAAGAGGGCGAGGCCGAATCCGCCTATCTCGGTGTGATGCGCCGCGACGTTCTCGACGAGATCGGCCTGTTCGATGAGTCGATCCGGCGTGGCGAGGACTGGGAGCTCAACCTCCGCATCCGCCAGGCCGGCCACCGGGTCTGGTTCGACCCTGAACTGTCTGTCACGTACTGGCCGCGGGAGAGCTGGCTGCGCCTGGCACGGCAGTTCCGCGCCACCGGTGCGTGGCGCGGCGAGCTGGTGCGCCGGTTCGGGCGCCGCAACGGCATCCGCTACTTCGCTCCACCCGCGCTCGTCGTCGTGGTGGCGCTCGCCCTCGTCGCCGGGGTCCTGCAGCTGACGGGTGTGCTCAGCGGCGTCTTCTCGCTGATCGTGTCGCTCCTCGTGTACGGGCCGCTCGCACTGTACCTGCTGCTCGTGCTGGGCGTAGCGCTCGCGCCCGGTGGAGGGGGTGTGCGCCAGCGCCTGTGGACCCTGCTCGTGCTCCCGACGATGCACATCTCGTGGGGGCTCGGCTTCCTCGGCGGCGTCCTCCGCGGCGCTCGGGACACCGTCGACGCATCACGTCTGGGCACACGCAACACCCCGCTCCCCTGAGCACCCCTCTGCCCTGAGGCCGACCTCCTCCGGACTCAGCGCGTGACGAAGCCCAGATCCAGGATGCGGTCGACCACACGCTCGGCGGCATGACCGTCATCGCGGGAGTTGAACTGCTTGCGCCACGCCGCATAGCGCTCCGCATAAGCCGCCACGTGACCCTGATCGTCCAGGGCGGCAGTGAGTTCCTCCTGCGTCCGCACTAGCGGTCCGGGGGCCCTCTCCGCGAGATCGAAGTAGAAGCCTCGCAGCTGGCCACGATAGTGGTCGATGTCGGGAACCAGGAAGTATATGGGTTTTCCCGTGACGCTGAAGTCGAACATCACCGAGGAGTAGTCGGTGATCAGTGCGTCTGCGACGAGGAGCAGTCGCGCGGTCTCCGGATAGCCGGTGACGTCGATGACTCTCGCACCGGCGCGGTCCCGCCCCTGTTCCAGCGTGCGGGAGTGGCCGCGCACCAACACGACGGCATTCGCCTGCTGGGCGAGCAGTTCGGCATCGATGAAGTCGACCATCTCCGCTCTGTCATCACGCCAGGTCGGTGCGTAGAGGAGCACCCGCTCCTCGGCACCGATACCCAGCGCGCTGCGGACAGCGGCGGGATCGCCGGTGGTCAGCGCGTCGTTGCGTGGGTATCCCTCCACCCAGATCGGACGGCCGAAGAATGCATATGCCTTGCGGAGAATGCGCTCGGAGTAGGTGTTCTGAGCGAGAAGCACGTCCCACCGACGCGATTCCTTGACGACGGCAGCCATCCGCCGCGGATCGAAGCCGGGACGATGCAGCGCGAGCCGCTTCAACGGCGTGCCGTGCCAGGTCTGCAAGACCTTCTGTCCTGTCTTGCGGGCGAACCGACGGCGCAGCCAGTCATTGACCACCAGCAGGCGGGCGGCACCGCGCGCGTGCCACCATTGAGGGCTGCCTTCCACGACGGCGACGGCACCCTCTGGAACCTCGACAGAGAGATCGGCGACGCTCCAGTACCGACGTACCTCGGGGGCCCGTGCCGCGAGCTCACGGTCGATGGCCCGAGGATTGCAGCCGACGCTTCGTCCGTAGAAGCTCTCGAAGAACACGGCGTTCTCGGTCCCGCCCGCCTGCGCCACGTAGCGTTCTTCCAACGTCGAGCGCCCTTCTGCGGTCTCGTACACCGGGTCGATCGGCGCGGCGATGCGGACGACGCCGCCGTCCACAGCGACGCGCACGCCCTTGAGTACCACCGAGGCCAGTCGCACTTCATCGAGATCGACACCCGCGATCCGCAGCTCGTACCGCCCGGTCGGCAGCGGAAGCGATGGGCCGCCCCAGCGCGACGCCTGCAACGGGAACGTGGCCTTCCAGGTCTTGCCGCCGCCGCTGATGCGAGCATCGACGCGCGCTCGCGGTCCGACCAGTGCAGCCGCCGCCGGTCGCTGACCGGTCCCTGCGATGATCAGGGACTCCGCCTCGTCATCGATGCGGGCCGTTGTCATGCTGCTCCCTTCGGCGCGGGAATCCCCCGCGCACGGATGACCTGGTAGACGCGTTCGGTGTTGCGTCCGTCGCGATACGCGTGCATCTCCGCGCTGAGCGTAGCGGAACGGGACGACGCCGCGTCGTACGCACCATCGTCCGTGAACAGGGCTTCGAGTTGCGCGAGCACCTGCGACCAGTCACCGGCCGCGTCGGGGCCTGCGACATCGTCGAAGCGGCCGTAGAAACCACGTGTGCGGGCGTACTCCTCGGAGTCCGGCGCCAAGAAGAGCACCGGCATCCGCAGCAGACCGACGTCGTAGGCCAGTGAGGAGTAGTCGGTGACGAGCACGTCGACCGCTGCGAGCGCGGGAGTCACATCCGCGAGGAGTGCAGCGCTCAGTGCGCGCACTCGTCTACTCGGAAGCGGCGGCGCGTATGCCCCCTCCCCCAGCGGGTGCGAGCGCACCAGCAGGATCGCGTCGTTCTCCTCCAGCACACGAAGGATACGGATCCACTCTCCCGCGGTCGGGACCGCAGGGTCGGCGGCACCGTCTCGCCAGGTCGGCGCGTACAGGATCGTGCGCGTCGCCTCGGGGATCTCCCCCACGACACTTCGGAGCACGGTGGATGCTGCGTTCCGAGCCTCGGCGGCGGAACCGCGGGAGAGCACATCGACTCGAGGTTCGCCGGTCACGACCACACGATCGTCGCCGAGTCCGAACGCGGACTCCAGGCGGCCCCTCGCCCGGTGGGATGCCGCAGGAAGCACCCGGATCCGCTGGGCGGCCGCGCGATAGAGGACTCCGACCGCGCGGCGTAGCACCGTGGCGCCGGGAACATTCGGCACCTGGGTCGTCGCGGGCGAGTCCAAGCCGATCCGCTTCAACGGGATCCCATGCCAGAGCTGGACGACGAACCCGCCTCCGTTCGCGTAGCGGTTCACGTCACCGAGCCCATGGGTCACGACGAGCACGCCGGCCCGCGCGGTCGCCCACCACCCCCGCAGACCGCTCTTTCGGACGAAGCGGATGCCGAGGGCTGCAGCCTCGCGATCCTCGCGGTCGGAAGCCGTGAGCCAGAGGGTGTCATGCCCGGCCGATGACGCGTATCGCTGGAGAGCGAGGGCTCCATCACCGATTCCGGCACCGCAGCCGAACACCCAGCGCCGGCCACGCGGAAGGAGGAAGGTACCGATGCGCCCGACGGCATACAACGGGATCAGGAGCAGCTTGGCCGCATTGCCGGTGCCGAAAGAGAAGGACGCCACCCCGCGAGCCTATCGCGGGGTGGCGTCCTTCTCTGTGAGCGCGAAGGTCAGCCGGCGAGTTCGCCGAGCGTCACCTCGATGTCGTAGGACTTGCCGTCCCGGACGTAGGTGACCTTGGCGGTGCTGCCGGCTGCCGCCGCACGCACCTGGGCCGTGAGGTCGCTGGCACTGGTGATCGGAACCCCGTTGAATTCGGTGACGATGTCACCCTCCTTCAGGCCTCCTGCTGCCGCGGCGCCGCCATCCGTCGCCTTGGCGATGTACGCCCCGGAGACGGTCGCTCCCTGGACGCTCGATGCGTCCTGGACGGATGCGCCGAGCAGACCGTGTGTCGCGGCCCCGTCGGCGATGATCTCGTCGGAGACCCGCTTGGCGATGTTCGACGGAATGGCGAACCCGATACCGATCGAGCCCGATTCCTCGGAGCTGCCCGAACTCGCGATCGCCACGTTGATGCCGATCAGCTCACCCTTGCTGTTCACGAGGGCCCCACCCGAGTTGCCATGGTTGATCGCCGCATCCGTCTGGATGACTGCGATCGAGATGGAATCGGACGTCTGCTGGTTGCTGTTGCCCGGGATGTCGAACTGGAACGGCCCCTGGCCCTGGCCCTGGTCCGGCGCCTGCTGCTGGTCGGGGGCGTCCTCGGAGGACGAATCCGGCAGCGCGGAGGACGCGATCTGGATGCTCCGGTTCAGTGCGCTCACGATTCCGGTCGTCACCGAGTTCGCGAGTCCCAGCGGGGCACCGAGCGCGACCGCCGTGTCACCGACGTTGAGCTTCGACGAATCGGCGAACTCCATGGGCGTGAGGCCCTTGGCGTCCTTCAGCTTGATCACGGCGAGGTCGTAGATCGGGTCTGTGCCGACGACGGTCGCCTCGTAGATGCGCCCGTCCGAGGTGGTCACTCGGATGGTCGGGTCAGCGACCGCACCGCCGAGCGTGACGACGTGCGTGTTGGTGAGCACGTAGCCGTCATCGCTGATGATCACGCCGGATCCGCTGCCACCCTGGTCGGCGCCTGCCACCTCGATCGTGACGACCGACGGCAGTGCTGCGGTCGCGACAGCGGTGGTCTCATTGACCGAACCGGGGTTGTTCACCGTGACCGTCTGCGGGCCTTCGGCTGTGCCGGAGGAAGGACGATCCTGGAGTCCGCTGAGCAGCGCACCGCCGCCGAAGCCGGCGACACCGCCGACGAGGGCTGCCGCGACGATGAACGCGGCGAACTTCGCGCCCCCACGAGACTTCTGCTCTTTGGTCTTAGTACCGTCTGCCGATGCACCCATAGGTGCTCCGCCATCGAGTGGCTGGGTGGGCTGGGTGTAGGACGCCGCCGTGGGGATGCCGAAAGCAGCTCCCGGTGCGGTGGCCTGCGCGGGAGTGGTCGGTGCCGCGTAGCCGTTCGGTACGGGCGCGATCATGGGTGCGGCCGGTGCCTGCGACGTGAAGGTCGATGGCACCTCGTGTCCCTGCGCGGGCGCGGCGACGGCCGGCGCGGCGGGAGCCGGAGCGGTGGTGGCCGGTCCGGTGATGTCAGCGGCGTCAGGCGTAGCCGACTGAGCGGCGACCTCTGCAGCCTCGGTGGACGGCACGGCGTCGTTCGACGCGGATGCCGACTGGTCCTGAGTGTTGTCTTCGTTCATGGTGTGTGCTCCTTCAACGACCATTTCAGAATGACGCCTGTATCTGTGCGTTCTCTATGTCGAAGATGAGTTTCAGCTATGGCCTTAGCCTGTTCTTCATGAGTGTCATCCCCGGCGCCTGGCGGCGCACGGCAGCAGGTGCAGGCCTGCTCGCCTCAGACGGAACCGTCGCGCCCACCATCTTCGCAGAGATGTCGGCCGCAGCGGCCCGTACAGGTGCGATAAATCTCGGCCAGGGCTTCCCCGATGAGGATGGGCCGGCCGAGGTGTTGGAGGCAGCGCGCAGCGCGATCGCCAACGGCGCCAACCAGTACCCGCCAGGACGCGGCATCCCCGACCTGCTCGAGGCCATCAGCGCCCATCAGCATCGGTTCTACGGGCTCGACGTGGACCCGGCCAGCGAAGTGATCGTGACGGCAGGAGCTACCGAAGCGCTGACGGCGACCCTGCTCGCTCTCATCGATGGGCCGGAAGACGAGGTGGTCGTCTTCGAGCCGTACTACGACTCGTATGCCGCCGCCGTCGCATTGGCGGGTGCCCGTCTTCGCACCGTTCCCCTGCGCGCACCGGACTTCCAGCCTGATCTCGAACAGCTCGCTGCGAGCGTGACCGATCGCACGCGGATCATCCTGATCAACGATCCGCACAATCCCACGGGCGCGGTGTTCGGTCGTGGAGTGCTCGAAGAGGTCGTCCGACTGGCCGAGAAGCACGACGCGATCATCGTCACCGACGAGGTGTACGAGCACCTGGCCTTCGACTCGCCGCATACGCCGATCGCCACGCTGCCCGGAGCCGCCGAGCGCACGCTGACCATCTCCTCTGCCGGCAAGACCTTCTCCACGACCGGCTGGAAGATCGGCTGGGTCCATGGGCCTGCCGCGCTCATCACGGCCGTGCTCACGGTAAAGCAGTACCTCACGTACGTGAACGGATCCGCGTTCCAGCCCGCCATCGCCGTCGGACTGCGGATGGATGACTCCTACTTCACCGGCGCTGCGGCTGTGCTCGCCCGCAAGCACGAGATCCTCGGTGACGGGCTGCGTGCGGCCGGCTTCACCGTGCACGCCCCGCAGGGCGGCTACTTCACGGTCGCGGACGCGACCGCCCTCGGCGGAGCGGATGCTGCAGCCTTCTGCCGAGCCTTGCCGGAACGCGCAGGAGTGGTGGCGATCCCGCTGACCGCGTTCGTGTCAGAGTCGAACAGGCACGAATACTCGGGACTGGTGCGTTTCGCCGCCTGCAAGCGCGTCGACGTGCTCGAGGAAGCCGCCGTGCGCCTCGCACGGTTCTCCGTCTGAACTCGCGGCGATCGCGGCCTAGAGCTCGCGGGCGACGACGGCATATCGTCGCACACGCAGCGACGGGTTCGTCTCCCGCACCCGCTCGATGACCGATCTCTCGACGACCGCGACCGCGATCCCCGAGGCCGTCCCCACGCCCGCGAGCACGACGCCCTGAGGGTCGACGATCTGCGAATGCCCCACGCCGATCGGTGTCGGGTGGTCTGCGGCGACCACGTACACGGTGTTCTCGATCGCGCGCGCGGCGAGCAGCGTCGTCCAGTGGTGCTCCTTGAGAGGCCCCCTGACCCACTCGGCCGGCACGACCAGGACGTCGGCAGCAGCATCCACCAGTGAACGTCCGACCTCGGGGAAGCGCAGGTCGTAACAGGTCATGAGCCCGAAACGCAGACCGCCCAGCTCGAACGTCGCTGCCTCCCCCAACGCCCCGGCTTCCACCCAATCGGACTCGGTCTGCCCGAACGCGTCGTAGAGGTGCTGTTTGCGGTAGACCGCGAGGATTCCGTCGCCCCGCACCGCCACGACTGTGTTCCGCACCCGATGGCCCTCTGTTGCCCGTTCAGCGAGTCCCGCGACGATGACGACCGCGTAGTCGGCGGCCAGCGCGGTGAGGGTCGTGACGAACTCCCCGTCGAGGTCTTCGGCGTTCGCGGCCAGAGTGTCATCCATCGGGTCGACGAAGTAGCTCGAGTACTCCGGGAAGACGATCAGCTTCGCACCGCGCGCCACGGCATCCGCCGTGAGCTCCGCGATCCGCTCGCGGTTGTCGGCGCGGGAGGCCGTGGGCGCGAACTGGCATACGGCGACAGGAACGGCTGCAGTCTCGGACATACCCTCATCCTCTCGCATCGACACGCCCGGGACGTCACGCGGAGGCCCCCTCGATTCGCCCGACCTCGGAATCCGTGATAAGTTTCTTCTTGTGCCGCGGGGTGGAGCAGTTCGGTAGCTCGCCGGGCTCATAACCCGGAGGTCGCAGGTTCAAATCCTGTCCCCGCAACAAATGAAAGGCCCTCTGA
The DNA here is from genome assembly GCF_002979515.1 of Microbacterium sp. MYb54. Lineage (GTDB taxonomy): Bacteria > Actinomycetota > Actinomycetes > Actinomycetales > Microbacteriaceae > Microbacterium. The sequence continues at coordinate 74,914 of NZ_PCPA01000012.1, forward strand.
CTCGGAGAAATCCAGGTCAGGGGGCCTTTCGCTTTGAGCATCCGGCTACGACGGGCACGCATCGCACAATCGTGATCACGTCGTCGGAAGCCTGTAGCACCTCGGTCGTGGGCACCTGAGGCGCTTCTGCCGTGATGTCGATGGCCGACCTCGGCCATGGCCTCCTCCACCACGATCGGGGTGATCTGATCGGCGGGTGGGGACCCCGCGGACGGGACCTCGATGCGGTCGCCGGCGATGTAGCGGAGGAAGCCCGCAGCCATAGCCCACAGACGCGAACGGGCGCCCCCGGAGGGGCGCCCGTTCGGCTTTCTAGAGGAGGGTCACTTGCCCTCTGCGGCGTCCAATTCGAGCAGCTTCTGCACGGCTGCGGTCAGACGCTCATCGGCCTCGGCGAACTTGGCGAGGTCACCCGACTTCAGTGCCGTCTCGCGGTCGATCAGAGCAGCCTGCGCTGCGGACAGTGCGTCTGCCTGAGCATCCGTCGTCGGCGGCGTCGGCTCGGCCGGCACCTCACCGGTGTCGGGAACGACCGCATCCGGATCGGGTTCGACGCTGTCGTCACCACCGGTCGCACCGGAATCACCGCCGAAGAGCGTGTCGAGCGCCTCGGTGAGGGTGTTCTCGAAGGCGACACGATCACCGAAGGCGACGAGCACCTTCTGCAGTCGCGGCAGCTGCGTTCCTTCAGAGGACTGCACATACACGGGCTGCACATAGAGCAGACCGCCACCGACGGGCAGCGTCAGCAGATTGCCGTAGATCACCTCGGACTCACCCTGCTGGAGCAGGTTGAGCTGCGGGACGACCGAGGTATCGGAGTTGTAGGTGTTCTGCACCTGACCGGGACCTGGAACCGTGGTGTCGGTGTCGATCTCGAGCATGCGCAACTGGCCGTAGCCGTCTGCCTTCTTGCCCTTCTCCGAGCCCGCATCCGAATCGACCGCGAGATAGCCCATCAGCACGTCGCGGCTCCCACCCGCTCCCTGCGAGTTGGGGATGAAGGTCGAGAACATCGAGAACCGCGGAGTGTCCTGCCCCGGCATCTGCATGGTCAGGTAGTACGGCGGCTGCAGCATCGACTCGCTGCGCGGGTCGTTCGGCGTCTGCCAGCGGTTGTCCTGCTGGGCGAACGAGCCGGCCTTGTCGACGTGGTAGACGCCGAGGATGTCGCGCTGCACCTTGAACAGGTCGGTCGGGTAGCGCACGTGGCTCATGAGCTCGCCGGACATCTCGCTGATCGGCTCCACCGTCGACGGGTAGACCTTCTGCCAGGTCTTGAGCACCGGGTCCTCGGCATCCCAGGCATACAGCTTCACGGAACCGTCGTAGGCATCGACCGTCGCCTTGACCGAGTTGCGGATGTAGTTGATGTCGTCGATGGCGAGCGTCGGCGACGGGATGTTGGAGTCGGCGATCGCGTCAGACAGGCTCACGCTCGTCGAGTACGGGTACGTCTGGCTGGTCGTGTAGCCATCGATGATCCACACGATGCGGCCGTCCACCACGCTCGGGTACGGGTCGCTGTCGAGCTCGAGGTACGGTGCGACCTTCTGCACCCGAGTCTTCGGATCGCGGTCGTACAGGATCTGCGAGTCCTCGTTCACGAGGTTCGAGAACAGGATCTGCTCCGACTGGAACTTCAGCGCGTAGAGGAGCTTCGTGAAGGTGTCGCCGATCTTCGGACCGCCGTCTCCTTCGAACGTCGTCTTCGTCTCGCTCGAGCCGTCCTTGCCGCGCGGGTAGTCGATCTCCGCGGGCTCAGAGTCCTTGGGAGCGCCGACGATCGAGTACTCGGGCGAGTTCTCGCCGAAGTAGACGCGCGGCTCGAAGTTCTCACGATTGGAAAGGAACCCGGATGTGGGGATGCCGCGCTCGAGGAACACCGGCTCGCCGTCTGTGGTGCGCTGGTTGCCCGCTGCTGCCACGAGGCCGTAGCCGTGCGTGTAGACCGCGACGCGGTTGTTCCAGTTGTCGCCGTCACCGAGACCCGACATGTCGAGGTCGCGCACGGACACCACGGTGTCCTGCATCTTCCCGTCGATCTCGTAGCGGTCGACGTCCATCGTCGTCTGGAACTGGTAGTACCCGCGGTACTGCTCGAGCTGGCGGACCGTCGGCGGGATGACCTTCGGGTCCATGATGCGTGTGGACGCGGTGGTCTCGGCGTCGGCGCGCAGCTGACCGGCCTCGGCGTCCGTCTTTGCAGCGAACGGCGTGGTCTCGAGGTCTGCGACCCCGTACGCCTCTTTCGTGCCGTCGATGTTCCGCTGGTAGTACTCGGCCTGATAGGCGTTCTGGTTCGGCTTCACCTGGAAGGTGGTGACCACCCACGGGTATCCGACACCGACGACGAGCGAGGCGACGATCAGCAGCGCGGTCGCGGCCAGCGGGAAGCGCCAGCGGCCGATGACGGCCGTGACGAAGAAGAGGATCGCCACGACAGCGGCGATGATCGCGAGGATCGCGAGGCCGGGGATCGTCGCGTTGACACCCGTGTACGCCGCACCGGTGATGCGGTCGTCGGGCTCGACGAGGGTCTTGTACTGGTCGAGCCACAGGCTCGCCGCCTGCACGAGCAGGTAGAGACCTGCGATGACCGCGAGCTGGATGCGCGCAGGCTTGGAGATGCGCAGTTCACCCTGCCCGATACGCACGGAGCCGTAGAGGTACGACACGAGAGCGGTGACCAGGAGCGAGAGCAGGAGCACCGCCGAGACGAACGCGAGCAGGATCGTGTAGAACGGCATCGCGAACATGTAGAAGCCGGTGTCGATGCCGAACTGCGGGTCGACCGAGGAGGTCGCCACGCCGTTGGCCCAGAGCCAGACCGTCTTCCACTGCCCTGCGGCCGCGAAGCCGGCGAACAGTCCGAAGAAGATCGGCATGCCCCACATCGCCAGGCGACGCAGCGGTTCGATGACCTCCTGGTACCGGTCCAGCTGCGAGCTGAGCCGCACGTACACGGGACGGAGCCGGTACGCGAGCTGGATGACGACGAACAGCGGGACGGCCATACCGAGGAAGCCCACCACGAACATCACCGCCGTGGCGATCCACTGCGTCGTGAGGACACCGGTGAAGCCCACCTGGTCGAACCAGAGGAATTCTGTGTACAGGGAGGCGAACACGAAGAACACCGCGATCAATGCGGCGATGATCACCAGAGAAATACCGAGAATACGTCGGGACGTTCGAGGCGTGGCCGGATTCGGGGCTGAGGGAGAGGTCACCCGTCCATCCTAGGCAACGCTCACTGTGCACGGGCTGTCATCCCGGTCACGGCGCGGTCACGGTGGCGCTCGGAGAATCAGCTCCCGGTGCTCTCGCAACTCGGCAGCGTGGCGACGTCGCCGCCGTCGGCGATGACCTCGAGCGCAGCCAGCGACTCGTCGAGCGTCGCGGTGCGGATCACCTGGAGACCGTCGGGCACATGCCCGACGACCTCATCGCAGTTGGCCGCAGGGGCGAGGAAGTACTCGGCCCCGGCATCTCGCGCTCCGTACAGCTTCTGCCGGATGCCGCCGATGGGACCGACAGTGCCGGCCGCATCGATCGTCCCGGTGCCCGCGATGTCCTTCCCGCCGTTGAGCTCGCCTTCGGTCAGGGTGTCGATGATTCCGAGCGCGAACATCATCCCGGCGCTGGGGCCGCCGACGTTGTCGAGCTGGATCGTCACATCGATCTCGAAGTCGTAGTCGGTGCGGAGCGTGATGCCGATGAGCCAGGCGGTGGCGTCGCCCTCGGTGCGCTTCTCCGGCGTGATCTCGACGGTCTGCTCCGCACCATCGCGCTGCACGGTGAGCACCACGGGGTCTCCCCCGGAATCCTGGATGGCCTGGCGCAGCTGCGTGGCGGAAGTCACCGACGTGCCGTCGATCGCGGTGATCACGTCGTCGGCTTCAAGGATGCCGGAGGCCGGTGAGTCGGCGAGCGCTTCGACGACGACGACCTGGGCGCCGGTGTCGTACCCGAGCTCGTTCAACGCGGCCGCGGTTGCCTCGTGCTGCGAATCGACCATCAGCGTGGCATTGCGCTCGTCACGCTGCTCGCTGGTCACCCCCGCCGGGAACACCGAGTCGAGCGGGACGACCGCCTTGGACGAATCCGTCCACGCCAGCGCGAGCTCGAACCAGCTGGGGGTGCGCTCACGATTGCCGACGACCTGGACAGTGGTGAGGTCGAGCGTACCGGCGGTCTCGAACGTCTCGGTGCCTTCCACGCTGATGAGCGGGACCTGCTCGCCGTCTGCGCCTTCCGCGGTGCCGAGGGTGTCGTACACCGGCCCCGGGCGCTGGATCACGTAGGGCGACGGCAGGAACGTCAGCACGACCAGGGCGATGAGCGCGACGACCAGCGCCCAGACTCCGAGTCCGAGCTTCCCAGACCGCGTTCGATCCACAGCATTCCTCCGTCGTTCGCGAGCGGCGTACACCGATCTGCCCGCATCGGGTTCGCGCGCAGAAACCTGTGACTAGCGTAGAGGCCACGGCAACAGATGTGCTGAGAGGGCGAGCGACATGGCAGACAACGACCCGACACCCGAGGACTTCCAGGAGTTCCTGCGGAAGATGCTCGCGAACCAGAGCGGCGGGGACATCGATCCCGAGGCGCTCCGGGGCGCGTTCGAAGGAATGGACGGCTTCACACTCGACCCGGCGATGATGCAGACGATCATGTCGCAGCTCCAGGGCGCCTTTGGAGGCGACCCCTGGGACAACGCGCTGCGCCAGGCTCTGTTCATCGCCAACCGCGACGGACAGGGCGTGACCGACGGGTCGCGCACATCACTCGCCGACTCCTTCGCCCTCGCGAACCTGTGGCTGGGCGAGGCGACGACCATCTCCGAGCTCTCCGAGGCCCCGACCGCGATGACCCGAGGCGAGTGGGTAGAGAAGACCCTGCCGGTGTGGAAGGAGATCGCCGACCCCGTGTCGACGAGCATCGCCGACGCCCTGACCTCGGCGCTGGACACCCAGGTGCCCGAAGAGATGCGCAGCGTCGTCCAGGGCGCGGGCAAGCTGATGCGGGGCCTGGGCGGCTCCGTGTTCGCCGCGCAGTTCGGACAGGTGCTCGGCAACCTCTCACTCGAGGTGGTGTCCGGCGGCGACGTCGGCATTCCCGTGCTCCCGGCGGGGACCGCGGCGATCATCCCCCAGAACCTGACGGCATTCGGCGAGGGTCTCGAGATCCCCGAAGACCAGATCGCGCTCTACCTCGCCACCCGCGAGCTCGCCTATGCGCGTCTCTACCGCCATGCGAAGTGGCTGCACCTGCACGTGATGGCGCAGATCACCGACTTCGCACGCGGAGTGACCGTCGACGTGGACGCCCTCGAAGACGTGGCAAGTCGCCTCGACCCCTCGGACCCCGAGGAACTGCGTGCGGCCATCGAGGGCGGGGCACTGCTCCCCGTGCAGAGCGAGGCACAGCGTGAGGCGCTCACCCGGCTCGAGAACCTCATCGCGACGATCGACGGCTGGGTGGACGTGGTCACCGCCCAGGCGACCTCACGCCTCCCCGACGGCGCCCGCATCGCAGAGGCAGCCCGACGTCGACGTGCCGTTGGCGGACCTGCCGAGGACGCGCTCGGCGCGCTGGTGGGCCTAAAGCTCCGACCGCGGCGTATGCGCGAGGCCTCGGCCATGTGGCAGGCCGTGACGGATGCCGTCGGCATCAGCGGACGCGATTCACTCTGGGACTACCCCGACCTCATGCCGACCGCCGAAGACATCGACGATCCGAGCTCACTGGTGGCGCGCCTGCAAGCCGCAGAACGCGGCGAACAGCCTGTTGCCGACGAATTCGATGAGGCGCTCGCCCGCCTGCTCGACGGCGATGACTTCGCGCAGGACAAGCCGGCAGACGGCACGACCGACGAGAACGAGGATGGTGGCGACGCCGCACCCGAGGGAGACCGACCGGTCTGAACCGGGCGGCCGACCGCGCCTGATCCGTGGACATCCGCACCTCTCCTCCCCCGTTGCGGGGACGGGGTCGAGTTGTCCACGGATGCCTCCTTCCGGCCCCGTACACCCGACATCCCCTCCAGAATCGGTGGGATGCCGCTGACTCCGTCGATCCTCACGCGCTTGAACCCGAGCGCACCGCTGCTGTGGCGGGATGAGCACACACTTCAGCTCGGCGACGACGGCGATCTGCGTGTCGACACCGAGGCGGTCTGGGTGGAACCACTGCTCAGCAGGTTGCGCTCGGGATTCCGACGTGGTTCCTTCGACGTGATCGCCCATGCGGCGGGTGCACCACGCGACGCCGCACGGGCGCTACTCGCCCGTCTCGATCCGGTGCTGCTCGACGACGTGGCACAGGCTCGTCCGGCATGGGTGGAGAGCATCGGCATCACCGATGGACGCAGCGAGTACCGGATGCGCGACGCGCTCACGGATGAAGGCATCACCCTCGTCGACCATGGCGACCGCCCGGGCGTCGGTGTCGTGCTCGTGCAGGGAGCCGCTGCCGCCCTGCAGTTCGCCCGCTATCTGCGCGAGGACATCGTCCACCTCCCGGTGTCGTTCGAGCCGGGCCGTGTGACCGTCGGACCGCTCGTCGACCCCGGCGCTTCGGCGTGTCTCACCTGTCGTGATGCCCACGCCAGAGACCTCGACCCGGCATGGCCGCTGCTGCACACGCAGATGATCGGCCGCGACCCCGGCCCGATCCGCGCTGCGCAGGTCGCTGAGGCCGCGCGGCTCACGGCCCTGCTCCTCACCGCGAACACGAGTTCGGATGGGCGTCTGGTGCGCGTCAGCGAGGACGGTTCGCGCGAGTGGCGTTCGGTGTCGTTTCACGAAGAATGCCGGTGCCGCGGGTCGTGGTGCCCATCTCAGCGAGGAACCGCGACGGGGACCGCTCCCCCCGCCCCGCAGATCTCGACCACGACAGCGCCAACGTTCGCGCGGCGCGCGTGACACCTACATAGGCCAGACGCCGTTCCTCGTCGATCGACTCGAAGGTCGTCGCGTACGAGATGGGCAATGAGCCCTCGGCCCAGCCCGCCAGGTGCACGTGGGCCCATTCGAGGCCCTTCGCCGCATGCAGGGTCGACAGGGTCACCGTGCGCATCGTCGGCTCGTGCTGGTCCTTCGCCCGCGCCATCAGGGCGTCGCTGAAGCTGCGCAGGTTCGCGTCGGGTCCGGCCTCTTCCGCGAGCCTCAGGATGGCGCGTCGCGCCTCCCAGCCGCCGCGTTGAGCGCCACCGGCCGCCGGCGGCTCCTCGGTGAGACCGAGCTCGCGCAGCACTCGCTGCACCCCCGGCAGGAACCCCTGTTCGCTCGGAGCGACGGCGGCAGCGCGCAGCGCGAGGATCGCCTGGCGCACCTCCGGCATCGAGAAGAAGCGGGTCCCTCCCAGAACCGACGTCGCGATGCCCTCGGCGCCGAGGGCCTGCTGCAGCACGGCGGACTGGGCGTGGGCGCGGTAGAGCACCGCGATCTCCGAAGGGGAGGCACCAGCCTCGATACGCGCGGAGATCGCTGCGGCGATACCCGCCGCTTCCTCACCCTCCGTGTCGTATGCGGTGACCGTCGGAGCATCCGCGGTGAACTGCTCCCGCGCGGGCACGAGCTCAAGAGCACCTGCGCGACCGTGCATCAGAGCGTTCGCCACCGTGAGGATCGGGGGCTGGGACCGGTAGTTCGTCTCCAGCCGCACCACGGTGGCGTCAGGGTGACGACGCTCGAACTCGAGCAGGAATCGCTGTTCGGCGCCGGCGAACGAGTAGATGGTCTGGCTGGCGTCGCCGACCACGCAGATGTCGTGCCGGTCACCGAGCCAGAGTTCGAGCAGGCGGTTCTGCAGCGGAGAGACGTCCTGGAACTCGTCGACGGTGAAGTGACGGTACTGCTCGTGGACGGAGGCGGCGACCCGCGGCTCGGCCTCCAGCATGCCGGCGCACGCGAGGAGCACGTCTTCGAAGTCGAGCTGGCGACGGTCGTCCTTCAGCGCCTCGTACCCGCGCATCAGCTCGACGAGCTGGCCGGCGTCGACCCCGCTGATGGGGCGTCCGAGCGCGGCGTACTGGTCGATGGAGAGCATCGAGACCTTGCGCCACTCGATCTCGGAGGCGATGTCACGGAGGGTCGCGGTGGTGGGCCGGAGGCGGATCGCATCGGCTGCCTGCCCCAGCATCCGCACCTTGTTGTCGATGATCGACGGGGCCGGCGAGCCGGCGAGCGTGGGCCAGAAGAAGTTCAACTGCGCGAGCGCGGTCGCGTGGAAGGTGCGGGCGGCGACCCCCTCCACACCGAGCGCGCGTAGACGGCCCCGGAGCTCGCCCGCGGCTTTGGCGGTGAAGGTGACCGCCATCACACGCGACGGCGAATACGCACCGGTATCGACACCGTGCGCGATGCGGTGCGTGATGACGCGCGTCTTTCCGGTCCCTGCTCCGGCGAGCACGGCGACGGGTCCTCGCAACACGGATGCTGCCGCCCGCTGCCGCTCGTCGAGGGCATCGAGTGCGCTCACGCGCGATCCTCGTACCAGTCGATGATCAGCGCCCGTGCGATCGATGCGGGACCTGGGAGTCCGACCGGTCCGTCTCCGGCGAGCGCGGATCCGATCTCGGCGCGCGTGAACCAGCGCACCTCGATGATCTCCTCACCGTCGGGGCGCGCCGCTGACTCGTCATCGACGATGGCACGGAACCCGACCATGAGCGATCGCGGGAACGGCCAGGCCTGAGAGGAGATGTATCGCAGGGCGGACAGACGCACCCCTGACTCCTCCTCGATCTCGCGGTACGCGGTCGATTCGAGCGACTCCCCTGCTTCGGTGAAGCCCGCGAAGCAGGAGAACATCCGTCCGCCCCAGTTCGCGTTGGCGCCGAGCAGAAGACGTTCGCCGTCTCGGCTCTCGACGGCGACGATCACGGCCGGATCCGTGCGAGGGAAGTGCTGGCGGCCGCATACGAGACAGCGCCGCGACCACCCGGCCTGTTGAAGTTCTGTCCCCCCACCGCACGTCGGGCAGAACGGTGCATCGCGAAGCCAGCCGGCGAGGGCGATGGCGCCGATGAGCAGCTCGGACTCCTGCCCGTCGATGCGGCCGCCGAGGTCGCGCAGCCCGAGCCAGATCTCGTCGGGTGCGGCGTCGAGCGCTTCGGTCTCCGGCGGGGCAGCCGCCAACAGCAGCACCGAGCCGTCGGCATCGCGTCCCAGAAGAGCCCACGTCGCTTCCACGACCGCTGCGGGCGGAACCCGCAGCAATGCGGAATCGACGACTCGGACCCGGCCTTCGCGCACCACGATCACGCGGGTCATCGGGTCGTCGCGCAGGCGATCGAGCACGTCCGGCTCCTCGCGGAGTTCGGCTGCACGGTCGAGGGACGGGCGCTGAATGGTCATCGACTCCCTCTTTCACGGGCGTGGCGGAGGCGGGACCGCCCCTGAGCCCACCTACCCTGGGGGCATGGGACGCTCTCCATTCACTCTAGCCGCGGCAGTGACCGCCGCACTGCCCGGGGCGGAGGTCACCGGCGCCCGTGGTCTGAGTGCAGACGGCGACGGACGCTTCGACTCGGCCATCGCCTCGCTGGCAGACGGCCGTGAGCTCGCGATCCGGGTCGCCGACGACGACGAGACGGCGCGTGAACTCGCTGCCGAGGCGATCGCGCTGCGTGCGCTGACCGACGGCGCGCGCGCCATGCTCCCGTTCCGCGCCCCCGCCTACATCGGGGAGACGCGCATCGGCGACGGACGCGCGCTCGTCACCGAACTCCTCCCCGGCTTCCAGATCGAGGCCGCGATGGTACCGGCCGGGCGCGGCGCAGCCGAGTCGATGGGTACGTCGATCGCCGCAGTGCACGGGCTGCCCACCTCGGTCGTCCGCGGTGCAGGACTCACCACTCGCAGCGCCGAGGAGAGTCGCGCAGAACTCGAGCGGCTGATCGACACCGCGGCGGCCACCGGCCGGGTTCCCGCCCGTCTGACCGTCCGCTGGCGCGATGCCGTCGCTGACGACGACCTGTGGCGGTTCGAGTCGACCGTGGTGCTCGGCGGCGTCCAGGCGACCTCGTTCCTGTTCCAGGATGACCCCGAACGCGGGCCGGAGGTCGTCGGCCTCCTCGGCTGGCACGGGCTCTCCGTCGGGGACCCCGCCGTCGATCTCTCCTGGCTTTCTGCCGCGGCCGAAGCCTCCGACGACGTGCACGCCGCCTACGCGCGCTCCATCGACCGGGCGCCGGACGGTGGCCTCGAGGTGCGCGCTCGCCTGCTCGCCGAACTGGAGTTCGCGCGGTGGCTCGTGCACGGCGACTCGATGCACCGGCCCGACATCGTCGACGATGCGGCAACCCTGCTCGTCGCCCTCGCCGAGGGTCTGCACTCCGAAGACCTCAGCATCATCGAAGAGCGCAGCGCCGGCGTCGACTCCGCCCTGGATGCGCTCGACCGCGTGCCCAAGGACGCCGTCGTCGAGGTCGACACCTCGATGCACACCGATGCCTACAACCCCGAAGAGCTGTGGATCGAGATGCCGGAGGAGTCCGACTCGCCCCAGACCGACACGGCATCCGCTGAGCCCTTGCCCGGTGCCGCAGCCGATCGGGATCAGGATGACAGCGGCCACCGCGCCGAGATGCTGAACGTCGAGACCGAGGACCTGTCGGCCGCGAGGAGCATCTTCGCAGGAACCCATGCTGCCGACGACCGCGATGGATCGCGTCCTAGGGCGTCGGACACCGGCGCCGAGTACGACGACGCTGACTCGGACGAGGCTCAGCGCGCGGCGCGAGCAGCACTCCAACGGTGGAAGAGCTCCTCCTCCGAGTAGACGCGATCGCCGCGGATGATCAGGTCGTCCGCCACGTAGTACAGCGCCACGTCGATGTCGTCCAGCGGCACGTCGAAACGACGGTGGTACGCGAGTCGATAGAGCGCGAGCTGCAGCATCCGCTCGTCGCGTTCCTTCGCCGTGCGCGGAGCCTTACCCGTCTTCCAGTCGACGATCTCGATGCGTCCGCCGCGATCAGCCCGTCGGTACACGGCGTCGAGCTTGCAGATGACGATGTGGGATCGTGGTTCGCCGTCGTTCTCGGGCAGACCGGCACCGAGTGCGAAGTCGATCTCGATCTCCACGGCGATCGGTTTCAGCCCGCCCCATTCGCTGCGCTCGAAGATCTCCTGCAGAACCGAGAGGTCGGCAGCGTCGGCCGCGGCACCCGGTCCGTCGGGTGCCTGCGTCGTGGCATGCGCGGAATCGGACGGCACCTCGTCGGCATCGATCTCCCAGAGCGCCTCGTCGACACGGCTGCCGACGCCGACGAGCTCGGAGCGCTGCTCGACCCAGGCGTGGAAGAGGGTGCCGAGGCGTGTCTGCCGGTACGGTCGCTCGGGCATCGGCCTGACGATCGACGACAGCGTGCCGGAGAAGTCGGTGACGTAGTCCTTGAATCGCGATGCCGGCACGCGGGTCGGGGCCTCAGCGTCGGTACCGCGCTGGCGGGCCGCACGCTCCGCGAGCAGACGCGTGAGTTCGATCGACGGCTCGGCCGTACCGGAACGGATCGCCTCGCCCACGACGGCAACGGCGTCGGCGACGACTTCTCGCCGCGCACCCAGCGGGTCGAGCGGCCAACGAAGGGTTGCTCCGGGGCCGTCATAGGGGTTCTCATCCGGGTCCACCGTCTCGATGGGATCGAGCCCTCGCACCTCGATAGCCTCGGCTAGATAGGGACTCGGCGTGCGCGGCGCCTTCTGCCCTGCCCAGTGCGCACCGCTGAGCATCAGATCGGTCCGCGCACGGGTGACCGCGACATACGCGAGACGCCGCTCCTCCTGCTGCTGGTAGGTGCGGTAGGCGTCTTTGAAGCGCTTGAGTGCGCCGCCCTGCGGATTCGCCTTCGTCGCCCCTCCCGACAACGAAGCCTGAGCGAGCTTCTGACGTTTTCCTGGATCGGCCTCGTCGCCCATCGCCTCCACCGGATCCCACTCGAAGCGGGGCAGCGCATCGCGATCACCTCGCAGAGCGAACGGCACGACGCCGAACCCGAACCAGCCGGAGGTGTCGGACACGCGGCTGGGAAGTTCGTCGACCACCAGGCGGACCACCGCGACGGCGTCCCACTCCAGCCCCTTCGACCCGTGGATCGTGAGCAGCTGCACGACCCCGGCCTCCGGAGGCTCAGGACGAGGCATCAGCTCATCCGTGCTCTCGGCCTTGTCGAGCCAGGCGAGCAGGCTGCCGATGCTCCCCCGCTCGTCTGCGGCGAGGAACGCCCGCACCTCATCGGCGAAGGCTCTCAGCTGCGTCGCCGCGATGCGTGCCGGCCCTCTGGTCTCATTCGCCGCCAGCTCGATGTCCAGCCGCAGCTCGAGCTCGATGAGACGGATCAGCTCCGGGATCGGCTGCGAAGACGCACGGCGAAGCCGTTCCAGCATCTCGCCTGCCGCACGCACCCGTGCGCGACCGTCGGGGGTGATCGTCTCGAGCAGCCGATAGTCGTCACGCACCGCCCGCACCACGTCGACCGCATCGATGATGGAGACTGCTTCGTCGGCGCCGCGCGAGGAGCGCAACCGTGCCCGTACCTCTTCGGGCAACGGCGCCATCGCGGTGTCGCGCTCCGAGAGCGTGCGACCGAGATCGTAGAGAGCAGCCATGTCGGCCACGCCGACTCCGAAGCGTGGACCCGTGAGCAGACGGATCAGCGCCGAGCCCGCGGTCGGGTCGTGCACGACCCGCAGAGTCGAGACGACGTCGACCACCTCCGGCGTCGCGAGCAATCCGCCCAACCCCAGGATGCGGTGCGGGATGCGGCGAGCGGCGAGCGCGGCCGCGAAGGTCTGCATGTGCCGCTTCGACCGGAAGAGGATCGCCCCGGTGTGCGGTCTCGCCCCTTGCGTCTCGCCGGAACCGCGGGCCTCGTGTGCAGCCCGACGCTGGGCGAACCACTCCGCCACCGCGGATGCCTCCTCATCGACCGTGAACGGATACTCCACGGTCACGGTGCCATCACCCGCTCCCGGGCGGGGCTCGAGAGGCGGTACATCGAGTCCTGGCCGCTGCAGCGGGCTCAGCACGCTGTTCGCGATGTCGAGGATGCCGCGGTCGTTCCGCCAGCTCGTCATGAGGCTGTAGGTCTCTGCCGTCGCGGTGCTCGAGAAGGTCCGGGAGAAGGCGTAGAGGTTGTCGGCGCTCGCACCCCGCCAGCCGTAGATCGACTGATGGGGATCTCCGACCGCCATCACCGCGGAGTCCCGGAAGAGTTCCGCGAGGAAACGCGTCTGGATGACGGACGTGTCCTGATACTCGTCCAGCAGCACGACGCGGTGCTGCTCACGGAGCTCGGCGCGCACATCCGGTGCAGACTCGACGATGTCGTAGGCGCCGCTCACCTGGTCCGCGAAGTCCAGCACTCCACGCCGTTCCTTCTCCGCGATGTAGTCGCGTACCAGGCGTGACAGCGTCGGCAGGCTGAGAAGGTTCATCGCCGCCTTCTCGACATCGCCGTTGCCGCGGTACGGCTCGAACGCGACGGCCTGCTCGTGCGCGATGCGTTGAGCCAGATCGAGGTCCACCCGATGATCGAGGGCGTCTCCCGCGAGTCGTTGCACAGCATCGATGACAGTGCCGAGCGCGAACTCGATGCTCTCCAGTTCCGGGATGTCACTGCGGAGCACGACCTCGCGCGCCAGCATCCAGGAGGCGGCCTGAGAGAGCATCACCACGTCGGGATCCCGACCGATGCGCGCCGCGTGCTCGCGGACGATGCCGTCGGCGAAGGCGTTGTAGGTCGAGACCCGAGGGCGGATCATCAGATCTTCCGCCGACCGAGGCGTCACAGGGTCCCACCCCGTGACGCGATGCGCGGCGAGCTCATCGAGCACATGCGCGCGCACCAGTTCACGTTGCCGACCCTGCGCGGCCTCGTCGACTCGGCGGAGCGAGCCCTCTGCCACGATCTCGGCAAGGTGGGGCAGCAGACCCCGGCGTCCGTACTCATCGATGACCGCGAGGCGATGACTGATCCGCTCCGCGAGCTCCCCCGCAGCCTTTCGAGTGAAGGTGAGGCCGAGGATCTCGTCCCGCCGCACATGCCCGTTGGCGACGAGCCAGACCACGCGCCCTGACATCGTCTCGGTCTTGCCGCTGCCCGCGCCGGCCACGACGAGAGCAGGCTCCGGCGGCGCCTCTATCACCCGCTGCTGAGCGGGCGTGGGCGAAGGCAGGCCGAGCGCCGCGGCGATGTCGGTCGCAGAGATGCCCTCGCCGCCGCTCCAGCCCGTCACGAGCTCACCGCCGGCACCGTGTGGATACGACATGGATGCACGCGACGCTGAGTGTCGGCGCAGTGCGACTCGACCTGCGCGGTGAAGCTCGATGCCGTCATCCCGTGGGCGGCATCCGACACCCGCCTCAGGAACGCCGAGCGCGACTCGTCGTCGAGTGTGTGCTGATGCGCGATGCGGTAGTCGCTCTTCGCAAGGGTCTTCGAGACGATGACGAGGCGCGCCCCTGCCAACGACTCCGGCGGAGCCCCCTCGACCAATCCCTGCTGGACAGCCACCTGATAGGCGGCCAGCTGCGCATGTTCGAGCACCCCGGAGTCTGACTCCGGGTCGTTCTTCCCGGTCTTCAGGTCGACGACCACCGTCGGACCGTCCTGACCACCGGACATCCGCTCCCATCCGCGACCTCGGGCCTGAGCGTGCTCGCCGGCGCCAGACGGGTATGCCTCGACGCGGTCGATGTACCCGTGGATGATCGCCTGATTCGCGCTGTCGTCTCCCACCGGGTGCACGGCGGGAACGGCTTCGGTGTCGGCCGTGGCTGCGACGTCGACGGCGAAGCGGAACTCCATCTCGCTGCCGATCACACGTCCGCCCTCCCGGCGCACATCGCCCAGATACGTGTGCAGTCGACCGACGAGCAGGTCGGCACGACGTCGCTCCTTGCGTCCGATCCACTCGGTCTCGAAGTCGAGCTCCGGCCAATGCTCAGCGACGATCGCCCGCATCTGCTCGAGGTCGCCGTCTGGAACCCGCTCCATCGCCTCATGGACGATCGTGCCGATGCCGGCGGTCGGGGGCATCACCGTGTCGCCACCGAGAGCCGAGACGACCCAGTTCAGGCCGCACTCCTCATACGACTCCATCTTCGACGGCGACACCCGCGCGCCGGCGACCGTCAGATCGCGCAACGGCGCATCGGTGGAAGCAGGTGTCACTCCGTACCACTCGCCGGGATCAGCGCCGGGGACGCCCTCCCGTGCGAGCACGGCGAGCTGTCCGGCGGCGTCTCGTCGAGTCGATTCCGCGCGGGCTGTGGTGAGGGTGCGTCGATGCCGTGCGACCAGACCCCGCAGCGTGAGCGGATGCTCGGCCGAGGCGTGTCGCTCCGGTGGCTCAGGGGCAGGCAGAAAGCCGAAGAACGCGCTGGGCGTCAGATCGTCATCGTCCACTGCCGTGATCAGGAGTCGGTCGCGCGCCCTCGACACGGCGCGGACGAACAGCCGGAGCTCGTCGTGCAAGGCTGCACGCCGCCGATCCAGAGCTCCGGGCGGCTCGATGAACTCCCCCGTGCGTGCGGCCTGGAGCGCGTCGGCCAGACGCCACGTCTGAAGCAGACCGCCGCGCAGCCGCACGTTCGGCCAGATGCCGTCCTGCACCCCGGCGACGACGACCGCGTCGAATTCCGTCCCCAGCGCCGTCGCCGGAGTCAGCAGTGTGACCTTTCCCGGCCGATCAGGAGTGGACAGGGAGTCTTCGGGAACCTCGCTGTCGAGGATGTCCCGCACGAAGGTCTCGGGCTTCTCGTTGGGCGTTCGCTCGACGAAGCGCTTCGCGGCATCGAACAGCGACACCAGCGCATCGAGCGAGCGCGCGGTCTCCGCACCGGTCGGCAGCAATGAGATCTCGCGCCAGGCGACCTGCAGCCGCCGGCCGTCGACGGCTCGCGCCTGATCCCACACCCGCCACAGCAGGTCGTGGATCGTCTCGCCGGAGGCCGCACCGCGCGCGACGGCCTCGATCGTCTCGGCGAAGCGCTCGGCCGTACGCGACTCCGGCGCATCGATCAGCGTGAGGTGTGACGGATTCGCCATCGCCTGACGCAGCAGTTCGCGGGCCGGCGTCGAGCCTCCCTGCTCGAGCTCGATGTGCCGGAGTCGAGCACGCAGTCTCCGCAGTCCGATCGCATCCGTCCCACCGAACGGGGTGCGCATCGCCTCTTCGAGTGCCTGTGATGTGCGCTCATCGACCGGAGTCAGGGCCAGCCGCACGATGCCGACGATGTCGCGCACGATCCCTTCGCTGCCGAGCGGGCGCTGCACCCCGGCGGCGCGTGTCGGTATCTCTCGTGCCGCCAGCTCGGTCTCGAGTGTGGTCACCTGACGGGTGTCGTGCGCGATGACCGCCATCCGATCCCAGCGGATCCCGTCGGAGAGATGCCAGCTTCGCATCACTCCAGCGATGCGATCGAGCTCTTCGTAGGGCGAAGGCGCCAGGAAGGTCGAGACTCCGGCATCGGCCTCGTCGGCGGTCACCGGCACAGGCGCCCGGCGGTGCTCGACGCGGCCGGACACACCGATCGCCTGCGTCACCGTGCGTGTGAGAGCCGTGAGTGCCGGTCGCTGGCGGTGCGTGCCGTCGAGCACGTGCACCTCGCCCAGCACGCCGGCGAGCTGGGCGAAGAGCTCGGGGCTGGCGCCGCGGAACGATCCGGAAGAGATGTCAGGGTCGCCGAATGCGAGCACGGCGATCCCGCGGCTGCGCAGAGCCCGCACGATGCCGACCCCTCCTCGGGTGAGCTCCTGGGCATCGTCGATGAGCACGACCCGCAGAGGTGCGAGGGCGCCGAGGGTCGTCACGTCCGCCGTCTGCAGGATCATGCTCGCCTCGCTCAGCAGGTCGGCGGCGTCACGGTGGGCGGCCCGGAGCGCATCGAGCACAGCGCGGTACTCCACGAGGAAATCCGCTGTCGCGGCCCAGACCTCGTTGCCGGATGCCCGGAGCTCATCCGCAGTCGCCCCGATCTCGGTGCACTCGGCGAGGAACGCCCGCAGCTCCGACCTGAAGCCCTTCGAAGCGCGCACGGAGGCGCTCAGCGCATCGGGCCAGCGGATCCGCTCGTCCTCCGCATCCCCTGCCAGCAGCTCTGCGATGATCCGGTCCTGATCGGCACCGGTGAGCAGCGCGGGCGGCTCTGCTCCCTCTCGCACCATCGCCCCGCGAACCAGCTGGAACGCGAAAGAGCCCAGCGATCGTGCCAGCGGCCCAGGGGTCGCCTGACCGATCCGCACCCCGATCCGGTCTCGCAGCGCCGTCGCCGCCTGACGGTTCGGGGTGAGGGCGAGCACCTGCTCCGGGCGCATCGACTCGGCATCGAGTAGGTGCACCACCCGGTCGATGAGGGTGCGTGTCTTCCCGGTTCCCGGTGCCCCGATGATGACCCCGGACGCGGTCGGCTCGGCGGCGATCACAGCTCGCTGAGCGGCATCCGGTGTCATGTCCTCCACGCTATCCGGACGCGCGGACATCGTCGTCCGCCCGCGCCCGACACATCCTCGTCCCCACCTGTGCGCTCACGGCGAAACCGGCCGTAAGCGCCGATCCGGCCCGGTGCGCGCGGGGTAGAGTTGGCGCAGTCCCCGAACTTCAAGGAGCACGCGTGGAAATCCGCATCGGCATCATCAACACCGGCCGTGAACTGAGCTTCGACACCGGCGCGAGCGCCGACGAGGTCCGCACCCAGGTCACCGCAGCGCTGGAGCAGAGCGCGACTCACGTGAGCTTCGCCGACGTGAAGGGCAACTCCTACATCGTCCCCACCGCGAACCTCGCCTACATCGAGCTGGGCACCGAGGAATCGCGCCGCGTGGGCTTCGTCGCCTGAACCGTCGATGTACATCCTCCTCGCACTCATCGGCGCGTGCGCTCTGGGTATCGCCGCGCACTTCCTGATCCCCGACCGGCAGCTGCGCGGCGTGGCACTCGCTCCGGCGATCGCGACCGCCGTGTCGGCGATCACGTACACCGGCTTGCAGTGGGCCGGCGTCGGCGAGGACAGCATCTGGCTGTGGCTTGCGAGCGTGCTCGGCGCTGCCGTCATCGCGGGGCTCGCGACGCTGGCCCTCACCGTGCTCCGCAAGCGTTCGGACGCTGAGGCCAGGGTCGCGCTCGGCATCTGACCGACGCGAGCCGACAAGGCTTCGCCCCTGACCGATGCTGAGCCGACGAGGCTTCGCCTAGGAGGCGAGGCCCATCGCGTCCATCCGTCGCGCGTGTGCGCCCATCAGCTCGGTGTACACCGGCTCGATGCGCTCTTCGTCGACGTCGAGACGCTCCGGCCGAAGGGCCGAACGGCAGACGAGGATCGTGTCGCCGACCAGGCGACGCGCCCACATCGACAGCAGTGAGCGCCACTCCTCGTCGCTCTCGATCGTCTCCTGCATGATCGCGACGATCTCGTGGCGAGCGTCATCCTCGCGGAGGATCTCAGCCACGCGACGCCCTGTATCGCCGTAGCTGGATGCCAGCGCGAGATAGAAGTCGTCGAGCATCCCGGCCGTCGTGTACACCGCGAGCAGCGTCTCCCGAGGACGCGCGCCGATCGTCTTGCGGCGGAACGCGTCGAGGTTCTCCCGGAACGGGAGCATCAGCTGGGTCGGGTCGTCGCCATGCTCGGCGATGAGATCGACGATCCCGCGGTGCTTTGTCAGGGCTGCGCCGGCCGCGCGCGACAGCGATTCCTTCTCCGACAGCTCAGGGGTGGCGCGGATGAGGCGCGTGAGCGTCTCGAAGTAACCCAGCTGCAGGTATGCGGCCTGGCCGAGGAAACGGTTGAGCTCGGGGGCGAGTTCGGCGAAGTCGATGCGCGTCGTGTCACCCTGTTCACCCCTGCCGCGCAGGGCGAGGGTGCGCCTCGGCGCGTCTTCGCGCTGCCAGAACCACTTAACCACGAGGTCGTCCTCCCGAGTCCACCACGTCGTTCACAATACTCGTGCGCGGGCGTCCTTCCTGGTCGGCGGCACCCCTCGGGTAGGCTGGGCGTGTCCCCGCCGTCGGAGCGGGGCCCCGCGCCTGTGGCACAAGAGACGGCGTGGATCCGTTAACGTGGCGATCCCGCAGGGTCGCCGGACAGGCAATCTGAATATAGTGACAACTTTCGCTGATCTCGGCGTCGATCAGGACATCGTCGACGCACTCGCCGCCAAGGGCATCATCGATGCGTTCCCCATCCAGGAGCAGACCATCCCCCTCGGCCTTCCCGGCCAGGACATCATCGGTCAGGCGAAGACCGGAACCGGTAAGACCTTCGGCTTCGGCATCCCCGTCGTCCAGCGCCTCGGAAAAGACCCGGAGCACGGCGTCAAGGCACTCATCGTGGTGCCGACGCGTGAGCTCGCGGTGCAGGTGTACGAAGACATCGACCTGCTCACCAGCAATCGCTCCACCAGCGTCGTCGCCATCTACGGCGGCAAGGCATACGAAGGCCAGATCGACCAGCTCAAGGCCGGCGCGCAGATCGTCGTCGGCACGCCCGGTCGTCTGATCGACCTCGCGGGCCAGCGACTGCTCGATCTGTCGAACGCGACAGAGGTCGTACTCGACGAGGCGGACAAGATGCTCGACCTCGGCTTCCTCGCCGACATCGAGAAGATCTTCCAGAAGGTCCCGGCGGTCCGGCACACGCAGCTGTTCTCCGCGACCATGCCAGGACCGATCGTCGCTCTGGCACGTCGCTTCATGACCAACCCGATCCACATCCGCGCGAACGACCCCGACGAGGGTCTCACGCAGGCGAACATCAAGCACCTCGTCTACCGCGCGCACTCGATGGACAAGGACGAGGTCATCGCCCGCATCCTGCAGGCAGAGGGTCGCGGCAAGACCGTGATCTTCACGCGCACCAAGCGTGCGGCGCAGCGCCTCGTCGACGAGCTCGGCGACCGCGGCTTCAACGTCGGCGGTGTGCACGGCGACATGGGCCAGGACCAGCGCGAGCGTTCGATGGCCGCGTTCAAGGCGGGCAAGCGTGACGTGCTCGTCGCGACCGACGTGGCCGCCCGAGGCATCGACGTCGACGACGTGACGCACGTCATCAACCACACCATCCCCGACGAGGACAAGACGTATCTGCACCGCGCAGGTCGTACGGGCCGCGCCGGCAAGACCGGCATCGCGGTGACTTTCGTCGACTGGGAAGACCTGCACAAGTGGGCCCTGATCAACCGTGCCCTGGAATTCGGCCAGCCCGAGCCGATCGAGACGTACTCGTCGAGCCCGCACCTGTACGAAGATCTCAACATCCCGCAGGGCACGAAGGGCCGCCTGAGGTCGGCCCCGAAGACCGAGTCCGTGAAGACCGAGCGCACGCGTCGCCCCGAGCGCGCGGCAGATGTCGCGGCCGAGGGCACCGATGAGACCGGCACTCGTCGCCGCCGTCGCCGTCGCAACAGCACCACCCCGGTCGGCTCGACGTTCGCAGAGGGCACCACCGAGGCCGTGTCCGACGAGGGACAGTCCGCTCCGTCGGCAGACCGCAGCGCCGAGGGCGCCGGTACGCATGACGGTGCCGGCAAGGAGCACCACGACGGAAAGCCGGCTCCGGCTCGTCGTCGTCGTCGCCGCCGTGGCGGCTCTGGCGCGGGCGCCGCTCCCGTCACCGGAGCCTGAACCCCGCACTGACCTCAAGGGCGCTTACGGCCGGGAGTCCTTCCCGGCCGTAAGCGCCCTTCGTGTGTGCGGAACGCGATGCCGACTGGGTCACTCGATGCCGGCCCGGTGTCCCCTGACCTCATCGACGCCGAGAGCGCCGTCCCCGGAGTCGCGCAGCAACCGGGCGGGGACCTGTGGCGGATACACCCAGGCGACGAGAACGACCGAGATGATCATCAACAGGAACCACGAACTCAGCTTGCTCAGTGACACCGGCTTCCATCCCTCCGCCTGATCGGGGTATGCCCACGCTCCCGCCCAGGTGCCGATGTTCTCCGCGAGATAGATGAACACGGCGACTCCCCCGAACACCGCGAGCAGTGGCAGCCTGATCGTCCGGCGCCAGATTCGCGCATGCATCACCGTCGGCAGCCAGAGCAGCACGACGCCGGCGAGCAGCACCCAGCGGGCATCCCACCACCAGTGGTGCGCGAAGAAGTTGAGGTAGATCGCGACCGCGAGGATCGCCGTCATCCAGCGTCGCGGGTACCGCGTGAAACTCAGGTCGAACAACCGGTACACACGGACCATGTACGAGCCGATGGCCGCATACATGAATCCGCTGTACAGCGGGACTCCGCCGATCCGTAGGAATCCGTCCGCAGCGTATGCCCACGAGCCCACGTCGGTCTTGAAGAGCTCCATGGCCGTGCCTGTGATGTGAAAGAGCACGATCACCCACAGTTCGCGACCGCTCTCCAGTCGGAAAACCAGCATCGCGACCTGGATGAGCACCGCGGCGATCGTGAGAGCGTCATTGCGGGCGAGCGCTGCATCGTCGGGATACCAGAGACGTGCCGCGACGATCACGACCAGCAGCGCCGCACCGAAGATGCACGCCCACGCCTGCTTGACCACGAACACCGTGAACTCGACCAGGCCCGCGCGGATTCCGCTGGACGGAGCGCCGAGGAGGAGGCGATGAGCCCACGCGTCGACGCGTCGCTCGAGGGAAGTCGCTCGCTGCATGCCTCGGACGGTATCGGTCCCGCTCGACAGGCCGCCGGGAGGTGACCGACAGAATGCCGAGGATCAGGGAAAACGCGGGGCGGTGCCGGTGCCGCGTGCTATGAGTCTGGCCACCATCTCCTCGGAGGTGGTGTTCTCTCCTGGACGGTTCGGCTTGCCGGTGCCGTGATAATCGCTCGAGCCGGTGACGATGAGGTCGTGCTTCGCGGCGATCTCGCGCAGCATCCTCTTGCCCGCCTCCGTGTTCTCGCGGTGCTCGATCTCGAACCCGCCCAGGCCCGCCGCGATGAGTCGCTCGATGAACGGCACGGGCATCATGCGGTCTCGCCCCGCCGTCACGGGATGCGCGATGATCGCCACTCCCCCCGCTTCGGTGATCAGACGCACCGCGGTCAGCGGATCGGGGGCATAGTGCGGCTCGTAATATCCCTCTCGCGGATGCAGGATGCCGTCGAAGGCCTCAGTCCGGTCGCGCACGATGCCACGGGCGACGAGGGCGTCCGCGATATGCGGGCGTCCGACGGTGGCATCGAGCGTGGTCTGGGCGACAACGTCGTCCCACTGCAGGTCGTAGTCGCGACCGATGTTGCGGACGATGCGCTCCGCGCGACCGATCCGATCGCCGCGGATGCGTTCGGTCTCGGCGCGCAACGCATCGTTCTCCGGGTCGAAGAGGTAGCCGAGCACATGGACACTGCGCCACTCGTGCTTCGCCGAGAGTTCCATCCCCGGGATGAACGTCATCCCGAGCGAGACGGCAGCGTCTCCGGCCTCAGTCCACCCGGTGGAGCGGTCATGATCGGTGAGGGCGAGCGTGCGCACCCCGTGCGCGTGAGCCTGGGCGACCACCTCTGCCGGAGACTCCGTGCCATCGGAATGGTTGGAGTGCAGGTGCAGGTCGGCAGGACCTGTGAACCCCTGGGACGAAGTGGCCATCCTCTGAGCGTACCCAGCACCACCCGGACCGGACGCACGGACGCACGGAAGCGGATGTCGGGGCAGGGACTTCACAGGCGGCGCTTCTAGGCTGGAGGGGATGTTTCGACTACTGGGGATCCTCTTCACCGTGCTGTTCGCGATCGCGACGGCGGTCGTGGTCTGGCCGCAGTTCTTCCGCCTCGAGCAGACGTATCCGTTCGCACAGCTCGTGTCGGTGCGCGGTCTCGTGCTCGGTGGATTCCTCATCGTCGCGGTGCTCGCGCTCCTGCTGCTGTTCGCTCGCCCGCTGCGGGGCTTCGCCGCCTCCGTGCTGATCGTGGCGCTGCTCGGAGCCGGCGCGACCGCGGCGATCGGCGCCACTCGCGGCTTCGGCGCCTCCGCCCTTCCGGACAAGACCGATGGCAGCGTCCGAGTGCTCACCTGGAACACCGCGGGCGAAGCCGTAGCTGCCGAGGTGATCGCCCAGCAGATCCTCGATCAGGGCGCCGACATCGTGGCGCTCCCCGAGACGACCGAGGCCGTCGGTGAGCGCATCGCCATCATGCTGCGAGAACAGGGACACCCGATGTGGGTGCATCACGTGCAGTTCCGCCCCGACGTGCAAGACGGCCCGCAGTCGTGGCAGACCACGGTGCTGGTGGCCCCCGACCTCGGCGAGTACTCGGTGATCGAGTCGTCGAAGGACGGCACGAGCAACACCGGCTCGGTGCCCAGCGTCGTGCTGATGCCGATCGACGGATCCGGCCCCACGATCGTCGCCGTGCACGCGGTCGCTCCCCGCATGGAGGAGATGCAGCAGTGGCGCAGCGACCTGCAGTGGATCGCCGATCAGTGCCCCCAGGGCGATTTCCTCCTCGCCGGTGACTTCAACGCGACGATCGACCATATGGCCCCGCTCGGAGTGGAAGGCGGTGACATCGGCTACTGCCGCGATGTCGCCGCCCGCACCGGCAACGGCCTCACCGGCACCTGGCCGAGCTCGCTGCCTGCCCTGGCCGGTGCCCCGATCGACCACGTGATGGCGTCGCAGAACTGGAAGCCGACGGGCTCGGTCGTACTCGACGATGCCGGGGGAAGCGACCACCGCGCCCTGGTCGTGCAGCTCGAGCCCGCCGGCTGACTCCCGCACCAGCCCGCCAGGTGACAGACTGGAGGGATGAGCACAGGAGAGCGCGACACGATCGCTGAACCCACCGTCGAAGCGTCTGTCGAGAACGGCACCACGAACCGCAAGCAGCCCTTCCCCCAGGGCTTCCTCGACACCATCTCCACCGGCTGGGCCGAGCGTCCCGAGACGCTGCCGGCTCCGCGGGCGCAGGCCTCGTACGCCGCCGTCCGCCGGGCAGCGGTGTCCGCCGCCTTCCCCGGCAAGCGACTCGTGATCCCGGCCGGATCCCTCAAGCAGCGCAGCAACGACACCGACTACGTCTTCCGCGCGCACTCCGCGTTCGCACACCTCACCGGATGGGCATCGGATGCCGAGCCCGATTCGGTCCTCGTCTTCGCACCGACCGACGCCGGCCACGACATCACGCTCTTCTTCCGCGAGCGTGCGGACCGCACGACGACGGAGTTCTACGCCGATGCCACGGTCGGCGAGTTCTGGATCGGACCGCGTCCGTCCCTCGCCGGCGTCGCAGCCGACCTCGACATCGCGACCGCGCACCTGGACGAGCTCGAGGCCGTCCAGAGCGAGCTGGTGCTCGACGACGATGAGGCTCTCACCCGTTTCGTCTCCGAGCTGCGCCTGATCAAGGATGAGTTTGAGATCGCCGAGATGCGCCATGCCGTCGAGATCACGGCGAACGGCTTCGACGACATCATCCGCGAGCTTCCCGCCGCGACGGCTCACGCACGCGGTGAGCGCGTCGTCGAGGGTGTCTTCCACCGCCGCGCGCGCGAAGACGGCAACGGTGAAGGCTATGACACGATCGCGGCCTCTGGCCCGCACGCCTGCTACCTCCACTGGACGCGCAACGACGGCACGCTCGTCCCTGGCGACCTGATCCTGGTGGATGCGGGTGTCGAGGCCGACAGCCTGTACACCGCCGACATCACCCGCACCCTCCCCGTCTCCGGCACTTTCACCGAGGTGCAGCGTCGGGTCTACGAGACGGTGCGCGAGGCCGCTGACGCCGCGTTCGCCGCCGCCCGGATCGGAGTGCGCTTCCGCGACGTGCACGGCGCCGCCATGAAGGTCATCGCCGAGCGCACGGCCGAGTGGGGGCTGCTGCCCGTCAGCGCCGAAGAGGCTCTGGACGCCGACAAGGGCGGCCAGCACCGTCGGTACATGGTTCACGGCACCTCGCACCACCTCGGCATCGACGTGCACGACTGCGCCCAGGCCCGCCGTGAGATGTACTACGACGGCATCCTCGCACCGGGAATGGTGTTCACGATCGAGCCGGGACTGTACTTCCAGATCGACGACCTCACGGTGCCGGCCGAGCTTCGCGGCATCGGCGTGCGCATCGAAGACGACATCGTGATGACCGAGGACGGCCCCGTGAACCTCTCGGCCGGCATCCCCCGCACGGCCGACGAGGTCGAGGCGTGGATCGCCCGGTTGCAGGGCTGACGTCGTCGAATGCATGAGGGCGAGCTCGCGCTCGATACCGGGGTCGCGGCGCGCCTGATCGCCCGCCGCTTCCCCGAACTGCGCGGAGAGACGCTGCGACCGGTCCCCCTCACGGGGACCGTGAACAGGATCATCCGGGTGGGCGATGGACTCGTCGCCCGCTTCCCGCTGCTCGGGGCATCAGAGGTCGAACTCGAGAACGAGGTCGCCGCGCTCGATGAGTTCCGCTCGGCGAGCCCGTTTCCCGCACCGCGACCGTACGGCACCGCCGCACCTTCGGCAGAGTTCGCCGCAGCCTGGGCGGTCCAGACGTGGGTCGATGGCGAACCGGCCGACCCCGTGCGTTCGGCCGCGTCCGAGTCACTCGCCCGTGACCTGGCAGCCCTGATCCGTGCCCTGCGTGCCACCGACGTGCGCGGCCGCATGTTCGACGGGCACGGCAGGGGCGGGCACCTCGGCGACCACGACGAATGGGTCGCGGAGTGCCTGGCCAGGAGCGGACACCTTTTCGATGTGCCACATGCCGAAAGGCTCTGGGCGGCGCTGCGCGAAGTCGCTCCCGCCGACACCGCGGTGATGAGCCACCGTGACCTCACGCCGTTCAACCTCCTGGTCGCCGAGCACGAGGGCGACACCCGTCTGGCCGGGGTGCTCGACGGCGGGGGCTTCGGTCCTGCAGACCCCGCACTCGACCTCGTCGCCGCCTGGCACCTCTTCGACGCCCCGGCACGGAGCCTCATGCGTGATGGCCTGGCTGCCGGCGACGCCGAGTGGCAGCGCGGCGCCGCCTGGGCGCTCCAGCAGGCACTCGGACTGGGTTGGTACTACGAGGAGTCGAACCCGGCGATGAGCGCTCTGGGACTCTCCACCGTGCGGCGCCTGCTGGACGACGCCGACCTGTCGAACCTCGTCGACTGACCGCCCTCAGCCGGACGCGCCACCGAGGACGAACTCCGCCACGATCGGGGCGAGCGAGGCTCCGATCTGCTCGGCGGGAAGTTTACGTCCCTTCACCTCGAAGGTGTGTCCGCCGCCCTCGACCCAGACCACGCGCGCATCCTCACAGGTCGCGACCGCCTCTTCGAACTGCGAGATCGGCTGGATGAAGGGATCGTTCGTCCCCTCCACGAAGAGCTGCGGCACTGTGATGCCCGGCAGATGTTCGACGCGCGGCTTCTCAGGGCGTCCTGGCGGATGCAGCGGGTAGCCGAGGTAGACGAGCCCGTCGACACGCATGCCCTCGGCGACCGCCATCGACGCCATGCGTCCGCCGTACGACTTCCCGGTCGCCCACAGGGTCGCTGAGGGGGCGGACTCTCGTGCGAAGGCTGCGACGGCGTTCCAGGTCGCGATCGCGTGCGCAGCAGGTCCCGGCATCCGTCGCCCCTGCTCCACGTACGGAAAGTTGAAGCGCAGGGTCGAGAAGCCGCGGTCGGTCAGGGCATCGACGTAGCCCATGAGGAATGGGTGATCCTTCCCGGTGCCTGCACCATGAGCGACGATCACCGTCGCCCCGTTGTCACCGAGCCTCCAGTCGGCGGACACCGCGGTGGGCCCGTTCGGCAGCGCGACCTGGATCTCGACCATCAGGCGGAGGGAGCGGAGGTCCCCGTCATGCCCGTTCACCCTGGATGCCGTCGGCACCGGGGGCGGCATCCGGATCGACCGGTGTCACCGTCGACGGAACGGCGGTCCCCTCTGCGGCCGGACCCGGCTCGGGCGTCGCACCGGATTCCGGCTCAGCGACCGGGTCGGCCGGTCGCGGCGGGATCACGGGCTCTTCAGGAGCCGGAGCGGGCTCCGGAGCCGTAGCGCCTGGCGTGATCCGCTCGCCGTATCGCGGCGGCTCATCGAGGTTGACCGGCGGTCGCACCGGTGCGACCTTGTTCGCTCCGAGAACCTGACGCGCCTTGCCCAGCGATGTGGACAGGACCGTGACTTCGTAGTGGTCGGCGGCGAACTGCGTCACGCTGGCGAAGTCGCGGCGGCGGCGGACGATCGCGTAGGTGACGAGGCTCAAGAGCATCCCGACCGCGACGCCGATGAGGACGAAGCCGAGGAAGAGCTGGATCGGCACCTCGGGGTTGCCAAGCACGAGGATCGCGGCGAGGAACAGGCCGATAAGCACGCCGTTGATGGCCCCGGAGCGCGCGGCTGCCGCGTACCCCAACTTGCCGGTCACGCGTTCGACCGTGCGCACGCTCTGGCCGACGATGGCGATGTCGCGCGCCGGCACCTCCCCGGCGATCAGCTTCGAGACCGTCTTCTGCGCGCTCTCGTAGTCGCGCATCGACGCGACGATCTCGCCGGTGTCTGTGCCACTCGCGGGCCGGTTCAGCATGCTCATCCGGCTATTCTTCCACGCGCACCGTCGGACGGCCCGAGGCGCGACCATCCCGCCGGAGACCTGAGCCGCCGACTACTCTGGAGAAGTGAGCACACAACGGGTTTTCGCCGCGCGCCTGGCCGGGTGCGCCGTCTTCGATCCCGTCGGCGACCGGCTCGGTAAAGTCCGGGATGTCGTCGTCGTGTACCGAAGTACCGCGGCACCGCGTGTGATCGGCCTCGTCGTCGAGATTCCGGGACGACGACATGTGTTCCTCTCGATCGGTCGGGTCACCTCGATCCGCTCGGGCCAGGTCATCACCACCGGACTCATCAACGTGCGGCGCTTCTCGCCCCGGGCGGGTGAGGTACGAGTGCTGGCCGAGATGCTCGGCCGGCGCGTGAGCTTCGTCGACGACAGCGGCACCGCCGTGATCGAAGACGTCGCGATCGAGCCGAACCGCCTCGGCGAATGGGCCATCAGCCAGCTTTTCCTCCGCCGCCCGAAGACCAGCGCCTCCCCCTTCGCGAAGGGTCCGACGACGTTCGCCGCCTGGAGCGAGGTCACCGAGCAACGTGCACCCGGTGAATCGCAGTCGGCTGAGCAGCTCGTCGCCTCGTACTCCGAGCTGCACGCCGCCGACCTCGCCAACACGCTCCTCGACCTTCCGCAGCAGCGCATGATCGAGGTTGCCGAAGAACTGTCGGACGACCGCCTCGCCGACGCCCTCGAGGAGATGCCCGAAGACGAGCAGGTGCACATCCTCGACCGTCTCGGTGACGAGCGCGCGGCCGACATCCTCGACCAGATGGAACCGGACGATGCGGCCGACCTCCTCGCCCAGCTCGCCCCCGACCGCCTGGAGCAGCTCCTCGAGCTGATGGAACCGGAGGAGGCCGAAGACGTCAGGATGCTGCTGCGCTACGGCCCGGACACCGCCGGCGGTCTGATGACACCGGAGCCGATCATCCTGTCTGCCGACGCCACCGTGGCCGAGGCTCTGGCACTGATCCGCCGTCACGAGCTGCACCCGGCGCTGGCCGCCGCGGTGTTCGTCACGCTGCCGCCGTTCGAGACGCCGACCGGGCGCCTGCTCGGCCTCGTGCACTTCCAGCGCATGCTGCGCTACCCGCCGCACGAGCGCCTCGGAGCGATCCTCGACGACAGCCTCGAGCCGGTCCCCGTCACCGCGTCCGCGGCCGAGGTGGCACGACTCCTGGCGAGCTACGACCTCGTCTCGCTCCCGGTGATCGACGCGGCGCACCGGCTCGTCGGCGCGATCAGCATCGACGACGTGCTCGACTACCTCCTCCCCGACGACTGGCGTTCGCACGACAGTGACGACACCGCGCCCGCGGCGAAGGAGACGCGCTGATGCCCCGCTCTCCCCGCCTCGACGCACCAGGCCGCACCACGACAAGGCCAAGGGCGTCTTCCCGCGACCGCTTCGGGCGCTTCACGGAGTGGGTGGCCCGCGCGATGGGCACACCGACCTTCCTGCTCATGCTCAGTCTGTTCTGCGTGGCCTGGATCGTCTGGAACACCCTGGGCCCCGACGAGCTGCGCTTCGACGACGCCGCCCTCGGATTCACCGCCCTGACCCTCATGCTCTCCCTGCAGGCCTCTTATGCCGCGCCGCTGATCCTGCTCGCCCAGAACCGACAGGACGACCGCGACCGCGTGCAGATCGAGCAGGATCGCCAGCGCGCGGAACGCAACCTTGCTGACACCGAGTACCTCGCCCGGGAGATCGTGGCGCTGCGGATGGCGCTCGAGGAGCGCAATTCGCAGGCCGTCACGCGAGACGTTCTCCGACAGGAACTCAAGTCCCTTCTCGCCGAGCTCGAAGACGCGCCGGAGAAGCCTCGACCCGGCTCCGCCTCGTGACCGACGCGGAGCGCGTCCGTTCGGCCGTCGCCGCGGTGACGGATCCGGAACTGCGCCGCCCCATCGGCGACCTCGACATGGTCCGCGAGATCTCCGTCGAGGGCGAGCGCGCCCACGTCGGTATCGTCCTGACGATCGTCGGCTGCCCCGCGGCGGCGAAGATCGAGTCAGACGTGCGCAACGCCGCGGCCTCTGTTTCCGGCATCACGGAGGTCGTAGTCGAGGTCGGCGTGATGACGCCGACCGAGCGCAAGGCCCTCACCGAGAAGCTCCGCGAGGGCAGACCGGCACGGCACATGCCGTTCGGCCCTGATTCCCTCACCAGAGTGATCCTCGTCTCCAGCGGCAAGGGAGGCGTCGGCAAGTCGACGGTGACGGCCAACCTCGCCGTCGCCCTCGCCGACCGGGGGCTATCGGTCGGTCTCGTCGACGCAGACGTGCACGGATTCTCCATCCCCGGTCTCCTCGGCATCCCCGCCGGCACCCAGCCCACCCGTATCGACGATCTGATGCTGCCGCCGGTGGCGCACGGCGTGAAGACGATCTCGATCGGCATGTTCCTTCGCGACGGCGAGTCTGTGGTGGCGTGGCGCGGACCGATGCTGCACCGCACGGTCTCGCAGTTCCTCACCGACGTCTTCTTCGGAGACCTCGATGTGCTCCTGATCGACATGCCCCCGGGAACAGGCGACATCGCGATCTCGATCGGCCAGCTCCTCCCCCACGCGGAGGTGCTCGTCGTCACCACGCCGCAGACGGCCGCAGCTGAGGTCGCGATCCGAAGCGGCCTGGTCGCACGGCAGACGGGGCAGCGCGTGATCGGTGTCATCGAGAACATGGCGGCCTACACACTCCCCGACGGCACCGTCATCGACCTGTTCGGTTCCGGCGGCGGCGCTGCCGTCGCCGAGGCACTGTCCGAATCGGGGACCGCCGTGCCGCTGCTCGCCTCGATCCCGCTGAGCCCGGCGCTCCGCGAGGGCGGCGATGCCGGCATCCCGATCGTCTCCGGCGAGACGACGGATCTCGCCGCTGCGACGATCCGCGACATCGCCCGCACCCTCGCGCAGCAGGGCCGCGGCCTGTCCGGTCGTTCGCTGCCGATGTCGATCGGCTGAGCGCGCATGGGAGAATGAACCGTGCCGCCACGCTCCCTGACCGTCGATGAGAGTCTGCTGCGACGGATGGCGCGAGATGCCGCGATCTACTCGCTGACCCGCCCTGTCGCCCTCCTCATGTGGGTGGCCCTCGCCGCAGCTCTCGTGCTGAGCATCCTGAACCTCAGCGCACCCGTCGCGCCAGGGGAAGAGGGCCCGTTCGGTGCGGGTTGGATGCCGGTGCTCATCCTCGCGCTCGCGGCCTTCGCCATCGTGATGTCGGTGTCGGGCGCGCGAACGGCCGTCCGAATCGCGATGCCCGTCGAGACCGTGGTGTGGGTGTCGCTCGAAGATGACCGTCTGCAGATGGGGAGCGGCCGCCGGCGGTCGGAGATCCCGTACCGCACCTTCCAGAATCTGCGCGTGGGCAAGGATGCCGTGCTGCTGAAGCTGCGCGGCGCATCGGTCGCGACCGCGATCCCGCGCGCGCTGCTCACCGACGAGGACATCGCAGTGCTTCGATCGCGGATCATCTAAGCCTCGATGGATGTGGTCCAGGCCGCGTCCGCATCGCCGGCGCCGCGCGCTCGTCTCCGACGCGCAGCCAGCCTGCGGATCATGATCACCACGGGCAGCAGCACCGCCATCGGCGGGCAGAACACCGCGCCGAGTGCCAGCAGCGTACCCACGGCGTAGTCGCTGCCCCCGTTCCGGCCGAGACCGACGGAGCCGTTCCCGAACGCATCGCCCGCGAGCAGGAACTCACCCTCATACCTGTCGAGCGAGTCGACGCAGGTCACGGCGTGAAGACCCGCATCGATCGCGGCAAACTGCGAGCGCTGCTCGAACCCGCGCTTCGGAGTCATCCACCACAGCGTGTCGTCCCAGGAGAGGGAGGGGCCGGCTCGCTGTGGCAGCTCGCTGCCGTCCGGCGCCGTCACCGTGCACTCCATCGTCCCGAACGCTGCGGAGATCCCGCTCCCCCAGACACCGACCCGCTCGCCCGCGGAGAGTTCGAGCCTCACCGAGCGTCCGATCGGCATCGCGTCGGCATCGCCGACTGACGAAGCGATCGGGGTGACCCACAGAGTCCAGATCAGCACCCCCGCCAACGCGCACAGCGCGGAGAAGCCGAACGCCACGGCATCGCGATCGGCGAGCCGCCCTCGGCTCACGTGGCTTCGGGATCGAACGGCGGCCGGTTGGTGGCGCTGAACTCCTGCGGAACGGTACGGGGAGCGATCGGCTCGGCGATCGTCTCGCGTGCCTGCACCGGGGTGGCCGGCTGCGGCTCCTCCATCAGCGCATCACGGATGATCCGGCGCGGGTCATACTGACGCGGGTCGAGCTTGCGCCAGTCGACGTCGTCGATCTCCGGCCCCATCTCGTCGCGCACCCTCGACTTGGTGGCGCGGAGGTACTCGCCGGCCTTGCGAACCATGCGGGAGAAGCCCTCTGCTGCCCGCGGAAGACGCTCCGGACCGATGATCATGACCGCGATGAGGCCGATCAGCAGCATCTTCTCGAAGGTGAGCCCGAACGTCATCTGTACAGGCTACCGCCGCGCCTGCGGTCCCCGCACTCACGGAGCGAATACTCTGGAGAGGATCACAGGGGCAGGCAGGGAGAAACAGGCCATGAGCGAGCATGACGCGAACGCGCGTTTCCTGCGCGAGTCCATCGTGGAACCGGACGCCATCACCCGAGCCCGTGCGCATGCCGTCGAGCTGGGCGCGATGCCGATCAGCGCCGTCGTCGGCTCTCAGATCGCAGTGCTCGCCGCCGCGACCGGTGCCCGCTCCATCGTCGAGATCGGGACAGGCGCCGGAGTCTCCGGCCTCTGGTTGCTGCGTGGCGCGCCTCAGGCCGTGCTCACCTCGATCGACAACGAGCCTGAGCATCTCGCCGCCGCGCGGCAGGCCTTCTCCGACGCGAAGGTGCCGTCGACCAAGGCCCGATTCATCACGGGACGCGCCATCGACGTGCTTCCACGCATGAACGAGGCCTCTTACGACATCGTGCTGGTCGACGCCGACCCCGAGCACGTCATCGAGTATGTCGAGCACGGGCTGCGTCTGGCTCGCACCGGCGGACTGGTGCTGGTGCCTCGCGTCCTCGCCGGCGGCCGCGTCGCCGATCCCGTGCAGCGCGACGAGGTCACCTCCGCCTACCGCTCTCTCGTGCAGGAGACCCAGGAGTCCTCGGCCGTGCTGGCCACTCTCTCCCCCGCCGGTGAAGGCCTGCTGCAGCTGATCAGCCTCGCCGAGCGCGACTGACCGCAGAGGTACCGAACGCACAGAAAAAGGCGGTGGATCCGGGGATCCACCGCCTTTTCGGATCCGCAGATGCGGATCCCAGGTCGATCAGGCCGGCGTCACGACGGCGGCAAGCACGTCGTGAAGCTCCTTGGCCTCGGCGTCGTTCACGGAGACGACCAGGCGGCCGCCGCCTTCGAGTGGAACGCGCACGATGATGAGTCGTCCTTCTTTCACGGCTTCCATAGGTCCGTCTCCGGTCCTCGGCTTCATCGCTGCCATCGTGGCTCCCTTTCCTCCGGTGGTATGGGATGAGTTTATCGGGTGTCACCGGGACCTGGAGGTCACAGAGCAACAATTGGGTCGAGCTTCGCGTTCAGGGCACCTGCCAGAACGTGCTTCCGAGCGCATACACGTGGTAGATCCAGAGCCACTGCCCCACGAGACACGAGGCCAGGATCCCGACCCGCCAGAGGCGGGATCGGGGAACCGCGACCGCACCCCACAACGGGCTGAGCGGCAGGAGCAGGCGGAAGGTGCTCGACTGCGGGAAGAAGACGGCGAGCAGATACAGCAGGTAGCTCGCGCTCCACAGGCGGAGATCCGAGCCGAGCGCCCGCACCTGTGGGGCGTACAGCAGAGCCGCCGCAGCTCCGATGACCAGGAGCACCAGCGCGATGGGCCCCCACCATTGCGGCATTCCCCAGAGCGTGAACCAGAACTGCGAGGCCTGGATCCAGCCCTCGAACGGCAGGAATCCGCCGACACCACCCGTGATCCAGTGCTGACGCCAGGCGAGTTCGGTCGCGAGATAGGCCCCGGGGTCGCCCGTCACGATCCCGGCGATCACCTGCCACGCGAATCCTGCTGCGCTCGCCAGCGCCCCGAGTGCGAGGATGTGCGCGATCTCACGCCCGGTGAGCGGGTCTTCCTTGCGGTGCAGCCAGCGCAGCACGCCGTGCAGGCCGAGATACAGGGCGAACGCGAGGACACCAGGACGCGTGAACGCCATCACCGGGATGAGGACGTAGAGCCACGCGTAGTTCCGCCTCGTCGTCGCATCGAGGGCGAGGAACAGCAGCAACAGGAACAGGGTCTCCGCGTAGCCCACCTGGAACATCGCCGCGATCGGCCCCGCCGCGAAGAACACCACCGCCCACATCGCCGCGGAGCTCCCGATGCGATCACGAAGCAGCCGGTGAAGCGCGAGGCAGGCCAGGTACCCTGCCACCAGCGACAGCAGGAACGCGCCGGCGCCCCATGACCCCAGCAGGAACCCGAGCACCTTCGCCGCATATGCGAACACCGGCATGAACGCCCAGGCGTTCTCGGCCACATCGCCGGAGTCCGTCAGCGGAAGCTCGGTCGGGTATCCGTTCTCGGCGACCAGCCAGTACCACTGCGCGTCCCAGCCGAGAACGAAGTCGGCGAGCCCCGCACCTGCCCCGAAGCGAGAGGCGGCGGTCGACAGCGATGCCGCCACGAGCAGGAACACGGTGGTGATCAGTCGAGCGACGAGGTAGATGACTCCGATGCGGACGGCGACCGGCATCCGCGCCCAGCGACGGGCTGTGCTCAGAGCGAAGTGAGCCATGCGCGCAGGCCCCGCTCGACGGCGTCGATCTGCGCGAGCGGCACGCGCTCCTCGTCGTGATGAGCGAGATGCGGGTCGCCAGGACCGTAGTTCACAGCCGGGATGCCGAGGGCCGAGAAGCGGGCGACATCGGTCCAGCCGTACTTCGGCCGCGGCTCTGCGCCCACCGCCGCCACGAACTGCTTCGCGATCTCGGCATCGAGCCCTGGGCGTGCCCCCTCGGCCGCATCCGTGATCTCGATGTCGAAGCCGGCCAGGACACCGCGAAGGTGGGCCTCGGCGTCGGCGGCCGACTTGTTGGGGGCGAACCGGTAGTTGACCTCGACCTCGCAGGCGTCCGGGATGACGTTCCCCGCGACTCCCCCGGTGATGCGCACGGCGCTCAGGCTCTCGCGGTACAACAGCCCTTCGACCAGCACCTCCTTGGCGCGGTACTCGGCCAGCCGGGTGAGGATCGGCGCCGCACGGTGGATCGCGTTCTCGCCGATCCAGGCGCGCGCGCTGTGCGCGCGCACGCCGGTCGTGCGCACGATCGCCCGAAGCGTGCCGTTGCATCCCCCCTCGACCTCGCCGTTCGAGGGCTCGCCGAGGATCGCGAAGTCGGCCTGGAACAGGTCGGGACGCACGGCCGCGAGCAGACCGAGGCCGTTCTTCGACGCCTCGATCTCCTCGTTGTCGTACCACATCCAGGTGATGTCGATCGCGGGGTCGGTGAGCTCTGCTGCGAGCTTCAGCTGCACCGCGGTGCCTGCTTTCATGTCGACCGTTCCGCGCCCCCAGAGGCAGGGGACGCCGTCGATCTCGATGTCGCGGGTGGGTAGATTCGCGTTGATCGGCACGGTGTCGATGTGCCCGGCGATCGCGACCCGCTGCGTGCGACCCAGATCGGTGCGGGCGACGATGGTATTCCCGTGCCGGAAGACCTCGAGGTGGGTCAGCGGGGATATCGCCGCCTCGATCGCATCGGCCAGCGTCTTCTCGTCGCCGGAGACGCTCGGGATGTCGCAGATCGCACGGGTGAGGTCGACGGAGGACGCGGTCAGATCGAGCACCATGGGTCAAGCCTACTTACCCCGTCATGCGTGAGGTGGCCGCGCCCCGGGAGCGCTAGCGTGGAGGGATGAGCGACGCACGCACGGTATGGGCCATCGGACTGACCACGATCGCCGGAGACGGCACGGTTCTCGATGCGTGGTACCCCGAGGTCCGCACCGGCGAGCTGGCCACGGACGAGGCGGCGCTGGCCGAGCTCGCACCCCTCGCCGGTCGTGACGAACAGCGCAACGTCAGCATCGAGGTTGTCCAGCTGCAGATCGACCTCGACGCGGCCCCCACCTCGACCGCGGACGCCTACCTTCGCCTGCACGCACTCTCCCACCTCGTGGTGCGCCCCAACGAGCTGAACCTCGACGGCATCTTCGGGCACCTGCCGAACGTCGCCTGGACCAACGCCGGTCCTGTGCTGCCCGCCGACGCAGCCCGTCTGCGGCCGCTCCTGCAGCGCGCCGGCATCCAGGTGCAGGGGCTCGACAAGTTCCCCCGTCTGACCGACTACGTGCAGCCGTCCGGCGTGCGGATCGCAGACGCCTCCCGCGTCAGACTGGGCGCCTACCTCTCCCCCGGAACGACGGTCA
The DNA here is from genome assembly GCF_002979515.1 of Microbacterium sp. MYb54. Classification (GTDB taxonomy): domain Bacteria; phylum Actinomycetota; class Actinomycetes; order Actinomycetales; family Microbacteriaceae; genus Microbacterium. The sequence continues at coordinate 110,871 of NZ_PCPA01000012.1, forward strand.
TGCACGAGGGGTTCGTGAACTTCAACGCCGGAACGCTGGGTGCGTCGATGGTCGAGGGCCGCATCTCGCAGGGTGTCGTCGTCGGCGACGGCAGCGACATCGGCGGCGGATCCTCGATCATGGGCACGCTCTCGGGTGGCGGCACGCATCGAGTGTCGATCGGCGCGCGCACCCTGCTCGGGGCGAACGCCGGAATCGGCATCTCGCTCGGCGACGACTGTGTCGTCGAAGCGGGCCTCTACGTGACCGCCGGCACCAAGATCGTCCTGATCGACGGCCCTGTGACCGCTGACGGCGGGCGCAAGACCGTGAAGGGTGCAGAACTCTCCGGCCAAGATGGACTGCTCTTCCGCCGCAACTCCCTCAGCGGTGCCGTCGAGGCCGTTCGCCGCGCCGGTGTGGGCGTGACCTTGAATGAGGCCCTGCACGCCTGAGGGCGAGGCCTGAACGACATCTGAGCACCTGCGCCGGAAGCCGACGACCCGCGCAGGAGGCGGCATGCAGCCGACGGCATGCGTGCCCTGGTAGACTGACCCTGTTGCCTGGACCGCCGGTCCGACAACATCGTCGTCGTCACGGGGTCTCCGAGGACCGAAGCGAGCGGAACTGCTCCCACCACCAGCTATAGCTGGCCTTTCGAACGGCGAACCGATGCGCAATTCCTGCGCCGTCGCCCACCTCACCCCTTATCTTGCGCCGTTCACTCGTGCGCTGACGGAGTTTCTGCATGTCTACTTTCCTTGAACTCGGCGTTCCCGCCGAGCTCGCCGCTGTTCTCGCCGATTCCGGCAAGACCGAGGCGTTCGCCATCCAGCGCGACACTCTTCCCGACTCCCTCGCGGGTCGCGACCTCCTGGGCCGCGGACGCACGGGCAGCGGCAAGACCATCGCCTTCGCCCTGCCGCTCGTCGCGCGTCTCGCCGCTTCCGGCGGCCAGCGCCGCGCCGGCCTCCCGCGCGGACTCGTCCTCGCCCCCACCCGTGAACTCGCGACGCAGATCGCCGCGACCATCGCGCCTCTCGCCGAGGCCGCGGGCCTGCGGGTCACGACCGTCTTCGGCGGCGTCAGCCAGCGCCCGCAGGAGCAGGCGCTGCGCGGCGGCGTCGACATCGTCGTCGCCTGCCCCGGCCGGCTCGAAGACCTCATGAAGCAGCAGGTCGTGCGCCTCAGCGCGATCGAGGTCACCGTGCTCGACGAGGCCGACCACATGGCCGACCTCGGCTTCCTGCCCGGCGTCACCCGCATCCTCACGGCGACTCCCGCCGGCGGCCAGCGCCTGCTGTTCAGCGCGACCCTCGACCGCGGCATCGACACCCTCGCCCGCCGCTTCCTCTCGAACGCCGTCAGCCACGAGGTCGACGAAGAGAGCGTGCCGGTCGGCGAGATGACGCACCGCGTGCTGGTCGTGGACTCCCCCGACAACAAGACCGCCCTCGTGCGCGAGCTCGCGTCGGGCACCGGACGTCGAATCCTCTTCACCCGCACCAAGCACCAGGCGAAGAAGCTTGCGAAGCAGCTCACAGCCGCCGGCATCCCTGCCGTCGACCTGCACGGCAACCTCTCGCAGAACGCCCGTGAGCGCAACCTCGGCGCCTTCTCCGCCGCCCCCGAAGACGGCGGAGTGCGCGTTCTCGTGGCGACGGATGTCGCGGCCCGCGGAGTGCACGTCGACAACGTCGACCTCGTCGTCCACGTCGACCCGCCCGTCGAGCACAAGGCATACCTGCACCGTTCAGGCCGTACGGCTCGCGCCGGCGCTGCCGGCACCGTCGTGACGGTCGTGCTCCCCGAGCAGCGCCGTGACGTCAAGGACCTTCTGCGCAAGGCCGCGATCAGTGCTCCCCTGGAAGACGTGACGACCGCTGCTATCACCGCTCTGGTTCCCGAGCGCGCACCGCACGTGCGCCCGGCCCCGGTGCAGGCACAGCAGCAGCAGCGCCCTTCCTCGAAGCAGCGTCCTTCCGGCGGCGAGAAGAGCGGTGCGGCCAACCCGCCCTCGCGTCGCAGCCGTCGCCCCCGCTCCGGCGGTGCAGGCAGCGGAGCGGGCGGGAGCTACTCCACCCAGAGCGGTGGCCAGTCCCGCCAGGGCGGCCAGTCCCGTCAGGGCGGCCGCAGCTCGCAGGGCCGCTGAATCCATCTGAGCCCGATGCCTGTCTGAACTCAGAAGATATCGACGCAGCGCCCCCGCCATGCATCTCGCATGACGGGGGCGCTGTGCGTTCCGGCAGTTGGTGAGGGTCTAGGCGGGCACCCCGGCCACGGACCGCTCCGGCTCACCCTCAGCGCTCGCTGCTTCTCCCGCCGTGGGACGCAGCCGGCGGATTCCCGAGGGAAGCGCGATGGAGATCACGGCCGCCAGCGCGAGCACTCCTGCACCTACCCAGATCGCGGGGATCGCTGCGTCCACGTAACCGGTCGGGGTGAGCGTGCCGCCCGCGCCGACGAACACCGCTGTCAGCACCGCGACGCCGAGAGCGACGCCGATCTCGCGCAGCGTGGAGTTGGTGCCGGAGGCCTTGGCCTGATCGTCCGGCTGCATGTTGACCAGCACCGCCGTCGAGCTCGGCGCGAAGACGAGCCCCATGCCGATCCCCGCCAGCAGGAAGGGCGGCCACATCGCGGCATACTCGAGGGTGGCGGAGAGCGTGAGCGCGATCCAGCTGAGCGCGACGGCGAGCATGGTCAGGCCGAGGAGGATCGGGAGACGCGTTCCGGTACGCGGCGACAGCATCCCGGTGAGCGGCGCCACGATCATGGGCGCCAGCGTCCACGGCATCGTCATGATGCCCGCCTCGAGCGGCGTGTGCCCCTGAACCACCTGAAGGAACTGGATCAGGATGAACACCGCGCCGAAGATCCCGAAGCTGAAGGTCACACCCACGAGGTTCGCCACCGTGAAGCTGCGGTCGCGGAACAGCCGCAGCGGCAGCAGCGGGTGAGCGGTGCGCCCCTCCCAGACGACGAATGCCACGAGCAGCAGCGCACCGGCGACCAAGGAGCCGACCACCTCGAGGCTGTCCCAGCCCGCGTCGTTGCCGCGCACGATTCCGTACACGACACCCAGCACACCGGGGCCGGCCAGCAGCAGGCCCACCAGGTCGGCTCGCACTCGAGCGCCGAAGCTGTTGGGGAGAGCGACCAGGATGAGCGGCACGGCGAGGATGCCGACCGGGACGTTGAGCCAGAAGATCGTCTGCCAGTTCCATCCCTCGATCACCGCTCCTCCGATGAGCGGTCCGGTGGCGACCCCGAGCCCTGCGACACCTCCCCAGATGCCGATCGCGGCAGGGCGCAGGCGCTCGGAGACACTGCCGACGAGCAGGGTGAGCGAGAGGGGCATGAGGGCCGCCGCACCGACACCCTGGATCGCGCGCGCGAGGATCAGGATCGACGGTTCGGTCGCGAGCGCCGCGCCGGCGGAGGCGAGCGTGAACACGGCGATGCCCGCCAGGAACACCGTACGGCGACCGAAACGGTCCCCGAGGCCCACGGCGAGCAGCATGAAGGTGGCGAAGCTCAGCGTGTAGGCGTTGATGACCCACTGCAGCTCTTCGATGGATGCGCCGAGCTCGCGTGAGATGACAGGGAGCGCGCCGGTGACGACGAGATTGTCGAGCGTCGCCATGAACATCGGCAGCGAGGCTGCGACGATCGTCAACCAGACGGGCAGACGTCGGGCGGATGAGGTCATGAGAATCCCTTGTTGTTATTGAATGATTACTTACCTCCGAAGAGTAGTAATCAACTGATAACCTGTCAAGCGTGTACGAGAAGCAGAGCGAACGCATCCCCGCCGCCGAGCGTCGCGAGCAGATCCTCGCCGCGGCGAGCCTGGTGTTCGGCGAACGCGGCTACTTCGGCGCCACCACCGACCAGATCGCCAAAGCGGCGGGCATCAGTCAGCCCTATGTCGTCCGGATGTTCGGCACGAAGGAGACACTGTTCGTCGAGGTTCTGGCGCGGGCGAGCGGAAAGCTTCTCGACACCTTCGCCGCCGTGATCGCAGAGTGGAAGAGCGTCTCGGGGTCCCCCGACCGGGAGCTGGGTCGTCGACTCGGCTCCGCCTACGTGAACCTCGTCGAGGACCGAGGCATCCTGCTCTCACTCATGCAGGCGTTCAGCATGGGCCACGATGCCGTCATCGGCGAACGCGCCCGCACGGACTTCCTCAAGATCTATCGGATGCTGCGCGATGACGCCGGCTTCACTCCGGAGGAGGTGCGCACGTTCCTCGCCGAGGGGATGCTGCTCAACACCCTGCTCGGCCTACGCCTCCCGGAGCAGTACGGCACGGATGAAGCGACGACAGAACTGCTGGAGTGCACGTTCCAGACCAAGCTGCAGCTCGTGCTCGACGTGGTCGGCGAAGACGCCAAAGAGCCGGCGACGGCGTGAGGAACGCGTCGACGCCCCTCCCCTAGCGGGTCGGGAAAGACCGCTCCGGCGATCCCGTGTACAGCTGCTGCGGGCGGCCGATCTTGGTCTGCGGGTCGAGCTGCAGCTCACGCCACTGTGCCAGCCAGCCAGGCAGACGACCGATCGCGAACAGCACCGTGAACATGCGCGTGGGGAACCCCATGGCCTTGTAGATCACGCCGGTGTAGAAGTCGACGTTCGGGTACAGGCGACGCTCACGGAAGTAGTCGTCGGCGAGGGCGAGCTCCTCGAGCTCCTTGGCGAGGTCGAGCAGCGGATCGGTGACACCCAGCGAGGAGAGCACCTCGTCGGCTGCTTCCTTGACGAGCTTGGCGCGAGGGTCATAGTTCTTGTAGACCCGGTGCCCGAAGCCCATCAGCTTCACGCCCTCTTCTTTGTTCTTCACCCGCTCGACGAAGCGCGAGACGCTCTGTCCGGAGTCGCGGATCTGACCGAGCATCGTCAGCACAGCCTCGTTCGCGCCACCGTGCAGCGGGCCGGACAGGGCCTGGATGCCGGCAGAGACGGACGCGAACTGGTTCGCGCCGGTGGAACCCACCAGACGCACAGTCGAGGTCGAAGCGTTCTGCTCGTGGTCTTCATGCAGGATGAGGAGCAGCTCGAGAGCCTTCGACATCACCGGGTTGACCTCGTACTCCTCGCTGTGCACGCCGAAGTTCAGCTTGAGGAAGTTGTCCACGAAGCTCAGCGAGTTGTCCGGGTAGAGGAAGGCCTGACCGACGCTCTTCTTGTGCGCGTAGGCCGCGATCACGGGAAGCTTGGCGAGCATGCGGATCATGTTCAGCTCGACATGCTCGGGGTTGTGCGGGTCGGTCTGACCCTCGTAGTACGTGGAGAGGGCTGCGACAGCGGAAGAGAGCACCGACATCGGGTGCGCCGTGTGCGGCAGCGCCGAGAAGAACCGCTTGAGATCTTCGTGCAGCAGCGTGTGGCGACGGATCTTCTCGTCGAAGTCTGCGAGCTCGGAAGCCGAAGGCAGCTCGCCGTAGATCAGGAGCCAGGCCACCTCGAGGTAGCTGGTGGAGCCCGCGAGCTGGTCGATCGGGTAGCCGCGATAACGCAGGATGCCCTTGTCGCCGTCGATGAATGTGATCTCGGACTTCGTGGAGGCCGTGTTGACGAATCCGTAGTCGAGCCCCGTGTAGCCCGTCTGGCGAGTCAGCGTCGAGAAATCGATGCTGTCGTGCCCAGCCGTGCCGCGGAGCACCGGGAATTCAGCGGTGGTGTCGCCGATCGTCAGCTTCGCCGTCTGGTCTGCCGCTGCACTCACGCGGACCTCCTCGTAGTGTCCGCACCCGCTCGTCGCGGTGGTGTCGAACAAGATCTTGATCAAGCCTGAACTGGCGATCTCACGGCGCTGAGGCACCTGGTCGGGTCACGACCGGATCGCCTTTACAGCCTAGTAGTCACGCAGGCCTACTGTGACATCCGCCAAACAGATGGCCTCCGCAAGGAGGGAACCTACAGCTTGCCGCCGGCGAGCCGGCGAGCAGCCTCGAGCACGCGGTCGGTGGGCGCCGTCAGCGCGAGCCGGACGTGCTGTGCGGACTCCGCCCCGTAGAACGGGCCAGGGCCTGCGAGGATGCCGAGATCGGCGAGCCGCCCCATCGACTCCCAGGCATCGCGCCCCTCGGTCGCCCACAGGTACAGACCTGCCTCAGACCCGTCGATGCGGAACCCCGCGGCTTCCAGAGCAGGACGCAGGGCGTCGCGCCTGATGCGATACAACTGCTTCTGCGCGGCGACGTGCTCATCGTCTCCGAGAGCTGTGGCCATGGCATGTTGCACCGGGGCAGGCGGCATCAGTCCGAGATGCTTGCGGGCCGTGAGCAACTCGCCGACGATGCGCGCACACCCGGCCACGAAGGCCGCCCGGTAGCCGGCCAGATTCGACTGCTTGCTCAAGGAGTAGACACTGAGCAGATTCGCGCGGCTTCCGCCCGTCACCCGCGGGTCGAGGATCGAGGGGATCGGCTCCGTCGCCCAGACGCCATCCCAGCCCAGTTCTGCGTAGCACTCGTCGCTCGCGATGACCGCTCCGAGTTCGCGTGCACGGCGCACGGCCGCGGCGAGCTCGTCAACGGTCCAGGTGCGACCATCGGGGTTGCCGGGGGTGTTGATCCAGATGAGCTTGGTGCCATCCGGCCAGTTCGCGGGGTCGTCCTCGGGCAGCGGAGTCGCACCCACCACGCGGGCGCCGACCTCGTATGTGGGGTAGGCCACGCGCGGATGCACGACGATGTCTCCGGCACCGAGGCCGAGCAGGGTCGGCAACAGTGCGACGAGCTCTTTCGAGCCGATCGTGGGCAGGACGTTGTCGACACTGAGGTCGAGCACTCCCCTGCGGCGCGCATACCACTCGACGATGGCTTCGCGCAGGCTGGACGTGCCCACGGTCTGCGGGTACGCGTGCGCATCGGTGGCCTCGGCCAGCGCCCGACGGATGATCTCGGGGGTCGGGTCGACCGGCGAGCCGACAGAGAGGTCGACGAGCCCTTCAGCGTGCTGTTCGGCACGCTCGCGGAACGGGATGACAGCATCCCACGGGTAGTCGGCGAGGTCGCGGATGCTCACGGAAGCGCCTACTCGCCCTGCGGCGGGAGCGCTGCGATGACGGGGTGGTCGAACGCGTAGACGCCGACCTTGGCGGCACCACCGGGAGAGCCGATCTCGTTGAAGAACTCGACGTTGGCCTTGTAGTAGTCCTGCCACTCATCGGGCAGATCGTCTTCGTAGTAGATGGCCTCGACCGGGCAGACCGGTTCACACGCACCACAGTCCACGCACTCGTCCGGGTGGATGTACAGAGACCGTTCACCCTCGTAGATGCAGTCAACGGGGCACTCGTCGATGCAGGCTCGATCCTTGACATCGACGCACGGGAGGGCGATCACATACGTCACCCCAACAGTCTACGACTCGCGGGACTCGTGGTCCTGCGCGGCCGGCGCCTCCGTGCGAATCGGAGCGCGGGAGATCGAGGGCCAGGCGATGACCAGCAGCACGATTCCGGCCACCAGATAGGTCCAGACCTGACCGGCGAACGAAGCCGGCACGACGACCGATCCTCCGGGGCCGACACCTGAGATCAGCACCAGCATCCCGACCATCCCGAGACCGGCGGCCACCGCAGCGCCCCGATCGTGGGTGAGCGCGCGCACGGCGATGAGGATCGCCGCACAGGCGATCGCGGCGATGATCATGCCGATCGGAATCGGCCCCCACATCACACTGTGACTGATCGTTCCGGCGACGCCGTAGACGCCGCCGACCAGGGCAGCAGCGATCCACGACAACACTCTCGAAACCCAGCTCACGCGCACCTGTCGATCTTACCGACGAGCCCTGGACCCGGTGTGGACGAGGGTCAGGCGGCAACACCGACGAGGCGCAGGAGGGCGGCCACGACCGCCGCTGCCACGACGACCACGAGGAACGACTGCCTGAGCCACAGGAGCCCTCCCGCGACCAGCAGCGCGGGCACGCGGGCATCCACAGTGATCGCCTGGCCGTCACCGAGCGTCTGCACGGCGACGAGCGCCGCGAGGAGAGCCACCGTCAGAAGGTCCGAGATCCTGGCCGTGCGGGGCGCCTCCAGCACCTTGGGCGGCACCAGGTATCCGGCAGCCTTCAGCGCGACGCAGATCAGCGCCGCGAGGAGGATCGCACTCCAAAGGCTCACGACGCCGCCTCCGAACCGGTATCTGTCCGGCCGCCTGTCGGGGCTGCGGGACGCCCCAGCCAGTTGAACCAGCCGACCACGATCGCGACGACGGCGGCGACGAGCACCGGGAGCCCCGGCATGAGGAAGGGAGTGAAGGCCGCGGCGACCACCGCTGCAGCGACACCCACCGCTACCGCCTGGCGCTGCTTGAGGCGCGGCCAGAGAAGGGCGAGGAAGGCCGCCGCAGCCGCAGCATCCAGCCCCCACGTCCGGGGGTCGCCGAGCACGTCGCCGACGAGGGCTCCGATGAGGGTTGTGAGGTTCCAGCCGATGAAGATGCCGATGCCGGTCACCCAGAAGCCCACCTGCCGCAGCCGCGGATCACTCTGCGAGATCGCCACCGCTGTCGACTCGTCGATCGTGAAGTACGCTGCGGCGGCCTTGCGAACAGGACCTCCTCCGACGATCGGCGACATGCGCATGCCATAGGCGACGTTGCGCACGCCGAGAAGTGCGGCTGATGCGATCGCAGAGGGGAGGGCAGCGAGGCCGCCGGCGGTGAAGACGCCGACGAAGGCGAACTGCGATCCCCCGGTGAACATCAGCAGGCTCAGCACGCAGGTCTGCCAGACATCGAGGCCGGATGCCACGGCCAAGGCACCGAAGGAGACGCCGTAGGCGCTGGTCGCGAGCACGACCCCGAGTGCTTCGCGCCAGACCTCACGCTCCGCGGTCATCACGCCGTCCGCGCGTCGGTGTTCGCTTCAGTGAACGCATGGTCATAATTCTGAACACTGCGGATCGGATAGTCAAGCGAACGAACGTTTGACATGATGAACACATGGAGGAACTCCGCACACGCATCGCCCGTACCCTGCGCCGTGAACGGGAGGCAGCGAACCTTTCGGTATCCGAACTCGCTCGGCGCGCGGGCATCTCCAAGGCGACGGTCTCCCAGCTCGAGAGCGGCGCCGGGAACCCCAGCGTCGAGACCCTGTGGGCGCTGGGGGTCGCGCTGGGAGTGCCGTTCGCGGTGCTCGTCGATCAGCAGACCAACGCGCCGACGCTCATCCGCGCGGACGACCTCGCCGGCGTGCCGTCCGCTGCCGCCGCGTACAGCGCGACGCTGCTGTCGGCGAGCCCGCCCGGGGCCCGTCGCGACGTCTACCTGATCCAGGCAGAACCCGGCGATGCCCGGCGATCGGACCCGCATCACCCCGGAACCATAGAACACGTGGTCCTCATCGCCGGACAGGCGCTGATCGGCCCGATCGGCGAGCCCGTGCTGCTGAATCCGGGCGACTACCTCACCTACGCCGGCGACGCCCTGCACATCTTCGAGGCGACCGCCCCCGGTACGAGTGCCGTCCTCATCTCCGAACTGCGCTGAGCATCATTCCGATCCGGCAGCGGGCGATGGATCGGGAATCTCGTGCGGCCGGTACTGCGGCAACCGAGAGGCCGGAAGGATCGCCAGCGCGCTGATCCCCGCGAGCAGGAGCAGTCCGAGCTTGAGCGTGCCGAGCCGAGACGCCTCGTTGACGGCGACAGCGGCGTCGACCTGCACCGGCGTCGCATCTGTGGCCTCGAGCGCAGCGCGCAGATCGTCGTTGCTGATGAAGTTGAGGTCATCCATGTCGACTTGAGCGACGAGCGACGGCGGCAGATCGGGGTGCTCCACGACCGCGCGTCCGACGCTGAGCCCCAGAAGCGACACCAGCAATGCCCCCGCGAGGGCCGTACCGACTGCCGAAGCGAGATTCTGGGTGGTCCCCCGTAGAGACCCGACGTCTCCGGCGAGCTCGGCGGGAGCCGCCGTCACGAGTACGTTGAACACCAGTGTGACGAGCGCACCCTGTCCGATGCCGAACACGATGAGACCGGCGATCGTCGGAATCGTCTCCCAGTTGTTGTTCACGACGAACGACAACCACACGAGAGCGGCCGTGGTGAGGATGAAGCCGACCACGCCGATGGCTCGAGGCGGGAAGCGCTTGTACAGCCGTACGACGAGTGTGGCCGTGACGAAGACCGTGAGGTTGAACGGCATCATCGCCATGGAGGTGTCGAACGGGGTGCGCCCCTGCACGATCTGGATGTAGAGCGGAATGGTGAAGTTCACGCAGGCTTCCAGCGCCACCACGATGAACATTGCGTACACGGCCGCGCGCTCCCGCGACGATCCGAGGACGCTCAGGTCGATGAGCGGAACCTTCCCTCGGGCCATCCGCTTCCTGGTCCAGAGGAAGAAGGCCTGGCCGAGCACCAGGCCGACCACGATGAAGATGGGTGCCGGCGACAGCCCGAGCACGTTGAAGGGGGCACTTGCGGTGGCCGCAACAGCACCCCAGGAATTGAGATTGTTGAACCCCAGCGTCAGCAGCACTATCGCGGCGCCGATGAGCAGCGATGCGACGAGATCGATGCGGATCGACGCGTCCCCGCGGTCCCCGCGAAGCGTGAAGCTCAGAGCGAAGACGAGAACGGCGATCCCCAGCACGATGAAGAACATCGGCCGCCAGCCGACCAGCGTGCCCAGGGTCCCTCCGATCAGGAAGGCGCTGACCCCGGAGATCGCCCGCGCGGACCCGATCGCACCGATGGCGGTCGCCTGCTGCGGGCCGCGGTAGTTCTCGGCGATGAGTGCCACGATCGACGGCACGATGATGGCGGCCGCTGCTCCTGCGACCGCCTGCCCCGCGATGGCCCAGCCCACCGTCGGCGAGAGGAGCATCATCACCGACGAACCCGCGAACAGCGCGATGACGATGCGGAAGATCGTGACCCAGCCGATCCGCTGCCCGAGCTTCGCACCGGTCATCACGAGTGCGGCGACGGCGAGGCCGTACATGACGATCGTCGTGCTCGCGACCGTCGGAGGGACACCGAACTCGCTCACCATTCCGCCGAGCGAGATCGGTAGCGCCGCGACGTTGAACGACATCAGTACCTGCGCGAAGAACAGACTGACCATCGGCAGCCATGAGGTCTTGGTCGGATTCTGTGACGTCTGGGTCATGACGGCTCCTACGGTGCGGACGAAGGGACGGACTCGGGGTGATGCGAGCGTGCAGGCGCCGATGCGAACAGGTTGAGGCCCAGCGCGCGCGAGAGATATCCGATCGCCATCTGGGAACGGACCGAGTTGCCCGCCTCGTCGAGACGTGGCGAGAAGCCGGCCGCCGCGCCCTTGCCGGGAGCGACCGCGACGATGCCTCCGGCGACACCTGACTTCGCCGGCAGGCCGATCTCGAACAGCCAGTCGCCCGATCGCTCGTACAGACCGGTGGATGCGACGACGGAGAGCGTGTCACGGCACACCTCTTCGGAGACCACCCGTTCACCGGTGACGGGGTTCACACCGCCGTCCGCGAGCGTCGCGCCCATCACCGCCAGATCGTGCGCCGTGACGCTGAGCGCGCATTGACGCGTATAGACGTCGACGACTTCGTCCGGATCCCCCGCCAGTCGGTCATAGCTGCGAAGCAGACGACCGATCGCGCGATTGCGGTCGTTCGTCTCCGCCTCAGAAGCGTAAACCACCCCGTCGAGGCTCAAGGGGCGTCCCGCGAACGCCGACAGCCCTTCCCGGACACGCTCCCACTGCTCGACCGCGGTCGCACCCGGCATCAACGCGGTCGTCGCGATCGCTACCGCGTTGACCATCGGGTTCATGGGGTGCCCGCTGTTCAGTTCCAGCGCCATCACGGAGTTGAACGCGAGTCCGGTGTTGTTCACTCCGACGATCTGCCGAACGCGCTCGTGCCCGTACTCCTGGATCGCCAGGGCATAGACGAACATCTTCGAGATCGACTGGATGGAGAAGGGATGAAGCGCATCACCGGCGTCGTGCAGCCCGCCGCCCACCTCGATGACGGCCAGACCGAACAGCTCCGGATCGACCTCGGCGAGCACGGGAATGTAGTCGGCGACCCGGCCACCGCGCTCCTCCGAATAGCGGGAGTGCGCGTCGCGCACGATCTCCTCGACACGATCCCACCCGGGCAATGTGCCGGTGGACACCTCTTGCCGGACATCGCGCCACGCCACGGGGTCGAGCACATCTCCTCCTCGGATCCGTGACGCCCCCAGCCGTCAGTGTCACCGTAGCGCTCGAACCCCTTCTGCGGCTAGAAGCTCCTCGGATGCATGCCTCGGATCAGTACCAGTTCATCGCCTGAGAGTGCGACCACGCGCTGCAGGGGGTGCCGTACACCGATGAGATGTAACCCAGCCCCCAGGCGACCTGCGTCGCGGCACTCGTCTGCCAGTCGGCACCGGCCGATGCCATCTTGCCGCCGGGAAGGGCCTGCGGGATGCCGGTGGCGCCACTCGGGTTGTAGGCCTGGTAGTTCCAGCCCGACTCTTTGTTCCACAACGACTCAAGGCAGGAGAACTGACCGTCACCCCACCCGTACCGGCTCGACATCTGCTCCCGGGCGCTCGCCTTCGCGCCTTCGACGGTGTTGGACGCCGCCAGCGCCGCGGCCGCCTGCTGCGCCGCAGCGGCCTGCGCCGCCTGTTCCGCAGCGACACGCGCGGCCTCTTCCTCGGCCTGCTTCTGCTGGGCGGCGGTCAGGGCGCCCCGGAGCGTCTCGGTGTTCGAGACCACCTTTGCCGTCTCGGCGGCGGTCTCGTCGGCCTGGACGCCCACGACGAGCACCGGTGTCACATCGCGATCGGCGAGCTCATCGATATGGTCTTCGAGGTCGGAGGTGTCGACAGATCGCGTGACACCGACGTCGAGCCCTGAAGCGACGACCTCTGCGTCCAGCGCCACGGCTGCCGCGACGGCATCCTTCCCCTCGGCCACCGCCGCCGTGGCGTCTTCGGTGATCTGGGACAGCGGCTCGGTGCCGACCAGGACAGGTGCGGTGACAGCAGCCGCAGGATTCACAGCCGCGACCGCGGGGGTGGCGGCGAGGCCGACACTGAGGGTGATGCCGACGAGCGTCGCTGCCGCGACCCCCAGAATGGTCATCGGACGGTGGGCAGCGGCGCGGGCATCCGCCGCCGCGGAGGCACGCCGAAGCGCACGGGTTTTCTGAAGCATGGGTTCGACTTTCGGGTGGTCGTACGCCCTTGCAGGAGACTCATCGGGAGCTCGTCCCAGGCGCAAGTGAACGAGTCTGACCCATCAACCTGAACGAAAACCATCCCTCACCTGGGATTTACATGAGAAGAGGGCCTCGCACATGCCGTATGGCAGTGCGAGACCCTCTCACTCGGAGATGCTCTGAGCGGTGTCTCAGACGCTGGCGTCCTGACGCTTCATACGCGCAGTCTCACGCGCACGGGTGTTCGCGTCGAGGTTCACCTTGCGGATGCGGACGACCTCAGGGGTCACCTCGACGCATTCGTCGTCGCGGGCGAACTCGAGGCTCTCCTCGAGGGTGAGCTGGCGCGGAGGCGTCATCGACTCGAAGGTGTCGGAGCTCGCCGCGCGCATGTTGGTGAGCTTCTTCTCCTTGGTGATGTTGACGTCCATGTCGTCGGCGCGCGAGTTCTCGCCGATGACCATGCCCTCGTAGACCTCCTGCGTCGGCTGCACGAAGAACGACATGCGCTCCTGCAGGGCGATCATCGCGAACGGAGTGACGACACCCGTGCGGTCCGCGACGATCGAGCCGTTCTGACGCGTGGTGATGGAACCCGCCCACGGCTCGTAGCCGTGGGAGATCGCGTTGGCGATGCCGGTACCGCGCGTGGTGGTCAGGAATTCGCTGCGGAAGCCGATCAGACCACGCGACGGAACGACGAACTCCATGCGCACCCAGCCGGTGCCGTGGTTGGTCATGTTCTCCATGCGGCCCTTACGACCTGCGAGCAGCTGAGTGATCGCGCCGAGGTGCTCTTCGGGAGTGTCGATCGTGAGGTGCTCGAACGGCTCGTAGGTCTTGCCGTCGATCTTCTTCGTGACCACCTGCGGCTTGCCGACGGTGAGCTCGAAGCCTTCACGGCGCATGTTCTCGACGAGGATGGCGAGGGCAAGCTCTCCGCGACCCTGCACCTCCCACGCGTCGGGACGACCGATGTCGACGACCTTGAGCGAGACGTTGCCGATGAGCTCCTTGTCGAGACGGTCCTTGACCATGCGAGCGGTGAGCTTGTGGCCCTTGACCTTGCCCATGAGCGGCGAGGTGTTGGTACCGATCGTCATCGAGATGGCGGGGTCGTCGACCGTGATGGCCGGCAGGGGGCGCACGTCTTCGGGATCGGCGATCGTCTCACCGATGGTGATGTTGTCGAAGCCGGCGATGGCGACGATGTCGCCGGGGCCGGCGGACTCGGCCGGGTAGCGCTCGAGAGCACGGGTCTTCAGCAGCTCGGTGATGCGAGCGTTCTGGTGCGTGCCGTCTGCACGGACCCAGGCCACGGTCTGGCCCTTCTTCAGCGTGCCGTTGAAGACGCGGAGCAGCGCGAGACGGCCGAGGAACGGGCTGGAGTCGAGGTTCGTGACCCAGGCCTGCAGCGGGTGCTCGTCGTCGTACGAGGGCGCGGGCACGTGCTCGAGGATCGCCTCGAACAGCGGCTCGAGGTCGTCGTTGTCAGGCAGCGAGCCGTCGGCCGGACGGTTCTGCGATGCGGCGCCGGCACGACCGGAGGCGTAGACCACCGGCACGTCGAGCAGAGCATCGACGTCGAGGTCGGGAACATCATCGACGAGGTCGGATGCCAGGCCCAGCAGCAGGTCGTGTGCTTCTTCCTCGACCTCCGCGATGCGGGCGTCGGGGCGGTCGGTCTTGTTGACCAGCAGGATGACGGGGAGCTTGGACTCGAGCGCCTTGCGCAGCACGAAGCGCGTCTGCGGCAGCGGGCCCTCACTCGCGTCGACGAGCAGCACGACACCGTCGACCATGGACAGGCCGCGCTCGACCTCGCCACCGAAGTCGGCGTGACCGGGGGTGTCGATCACGTTGATCGTGATCTCCTTGCCGTGGGCGTGCTTGCCCTTGTACGTGATCGCCGTGTTCTTGGCGAGGATCGTGATGCCCTTCTCACGCTCGAGATCGTTCGAGTCCATGGCACGCTCATCGACGTGGGCGTGTTCGCCGAAGGAACCCGTCTGGCGGAGCATGGCGTCGACGAGAGTCGTCTTGCCGTGGTCGACGTGGGCGACGATTGCGACGTTGCGGAGGTCAGAACGGAGGGCGTGCGCCATGCAAGTTTCCTAAAAGGGTGTGGGGTTTTGCCGGGAAGCCGACGTTCCAGGATAACGCAAGCTCAGGGCATGTTCCTGAAAGCAGGTCGTAGCATCGAGATCGTGACCCAACCGCAGGCTTCCGGCGACCTCCCAGACCTCTCCCCCGCGCCGTCTCGCGGGCGCCTGTGGTGGGAGATCGCGATCGTCCTGGCGCTCGGTCTCGGGCAGTCCGCGGTGTACGCGATCGTGCAGCTGGCCTATCGCCTCACCGACGAGGTTCCGATCGCCGACCAGGTCGCGAAGCTCAATCCATCGCGAAGCGACCGGGAGATCTTCGACCTGATCTACCAGGTTCTCGCGATCGGGTTCTCGATCGTCCCGGTGCTGCTCGTCTGCTTCCTGCTCTGGCAGTCGCGCCGCCCGCACCTGGAACGCCTGGGTCTGGACGGCAGCCGGTTCGCCGGGGATGCGGGACGCGGCATCCTCCTCGTGCTCGCGATCGGCATCCCCGGTCTCGGTCTCTACTTCGCCGGCCGCGCCCTGGGCTTGACGGTGGCCATCGACCCGGCGGGGATCGACGCATACTGGTGGACCGTCCCCGTCCTGCTGCTCGCCGCGGCCCGCGCCTCCTTGCAGGAGGAGTTCGTGCTGCTCGGATACCTCTTCACTCGACTGCGGCAGCTCGGCTGGGGGCCGTGGTCGATCATCATCGCGACCTCGATCCTGCGCGCCAGCTACCACCTCTACCAGGGGTACCCCGCGTTCATCGGGAACCTGGCGATGGGACTGCTCTTCGGCTGGCTGTATCAGCGCACCGGCCGGCTGATGCCGTTCCTCGTGGCGCATTTCGTGATCGATGCCGCCGCGTTCGTCGGGTACCCCTGGGCGGCGTCGATGTGGCCAGGGCTCTTCGGTCTGCCGGTCTGAATGGACAACGGGTGGGACGCTGCATGCAGCACCCCACCCGTTGAAGACGCACTCTTCGCGCGTCGGCATCGCAGTTGAACGGTTGTTACCGGATTACCTGTACCACGCGGCGACGGTCTCGATCGTCGTTCCGATTCTCGACACAACCCGCACAACCTCGCCATCGGACTGCTTGTTGTATACCTTGTTCGCCGTCCAGGTCTGGCATTTTCCCTTGGCAACCACCAGCCACGGAGTGGTATCGCCCGCCGCATTGCCGCCCGAGTTCCGCGTGTAAGGAGCCACAGTGATACTCGTGGCCGGTCCGCTTGTATAGCAGATCCTGTACGTTGTGATCTTGACGCTATTGGCGGTGTGATTGGTGAAATTCGCCGTAACCGTGATTTTGGAATTGTCTGGTAGCGCCGGAGTCGAGGCGAAGGTGTTCGTCAACGTAGACGAGGTCTTCGTTCCGATGGTAGTTGTGGCGAGGGCTGCGGCACTCGCGGAGCTGGCTCCACCCAGCGCCAGGGCAAGAGCCGACACGCCTGCGATCAGACCGATTTTGATATTTCTTTGCTTCATTGCGTTTCCCCCTTTGGAACAATGTCCTTAAGGGAATAACATCCTGTTCAAGATCGCGTCAAGCGAATAACACAATAAGTGCGACGTTCCGAATTTGATTGGACCAAGGTCGTCAATTCTTGATGGACTTCTGCACGCAATAGACCCGCACACTGGCCGAAAGATGCGCTCGATCGACCAAAGATCCAAATCACCAGCCGGCGTTGGTGACGACGATCGCTCCGACCGCCCAGGCTGCGATCACAGCGAGCGCGATGAGCGCGGGAACGTCCCAGCTACGACGGATCGACGAATCTCCAGCTGCAGCCGCGTCCCACAGGTCGCGGATCGTCGTGAGCGCTCGCAGTCCGGACGGAGCTTTGGCCTCGCTCTCGCCGCCCCTCACGGGACGCGGTGGCCGTGCACGCGCCGGGCCACCGTAGCAGGTGAGCTCTCGTCCGTCGTCGAGTGAGAACTGCAGCTGCCAGCGCAGATCGATGTCACGCACGCTCTTCCATCCGAAGCTCGTCCGCCGAAGCATGTTCTGCACGACGACACCCTCTGAGTCGACCCGGACGGATGAGACGTAGCTGAGCTCGTACACGAGCCAGAGGGCGAGCAGCACCCAAGGAGCGAGGAGCAGCATCTGGCCCCAACTCCCCCGAACGACGGCGTCGCCGAGGAGAAAGAGCGCCAGGAGCACGCTCGGAATCAGGATGACCAGCCCCGAGGACGCACGGTACGTGTGTGCGCCCTCGGGGTGTTGTGGTTCAGTCACGTTCAGTGGCCGCCGAGGGTGATCGCCGCACCGGGGATCGCGTGCAGAAGCCGCTCCGTGTACTCCTGCTGAGGATTGGCGAAGATCTCATCGACAGTTCCCTGTTCGACGATCTTCCCGCTCTCCATCACGCAGACGAGATCGCTCGACACGCGGACGACGGCAAGGTCGTGCGTGATGAACAGATATGTCAGGTCGAGCTCCGACTGCAGGTCGGCCAGGAGCTTCAGCACCTGGTCCTGCACCAGCACATCGAGAGCGGAGACCGCCTCATCCAGCACGACGATGTCGGGCTTCAGCGCGAGCGCCCGCGCGATCGCGACACGCTGTCGCTGACCGCCGGAGAGCTCGTTCGGATACCGCGTCGCGAGCGCTCGCGGAAGCGCCACCTGGTCGAGGAGTTCCTCGACCCGCTCGCGGTGCGAGGCGCGATCACCGACGCCGTGGATCTGCAGCGGCTCAGCGATCGTGTTGCCGATGTTGCGCAACGGATCGAGCGAACCGTACGGGTCCTGGAAGACGGGCTGCATACGCCGACGGAGACCGAATGCCTGAGCGTTCGACAGGCCGGACACATCCTGGCCATCGATCTCGATCGTGCCGCTCGTGGGTTCCTCGAGTTTCAGAACCATCTTCGCGACCGTCGACTTGCCGGAGCCCGACTCGCCGACCAGGGCGAGCGTCTTGCCCTTCGGGATCTCGAACGACACGTTGTCCACCGCACGGAACGCTTCACTGCGGAAGTTCCCCTGCCGGATCTTGTAGTCCTTCGTGAGGCCGGCGACACGCACCGCTGGCGGAATGTCGGCGAGGTCGTCGAGCGTCTCGATACCCCTGTCCTCCACCACCGCTTGGATACGCTGCGAGGCGACACTGGGTGCCGCGGCCACGAGTCGCTTCGTGTACGGATGCTGCGGGTTCTCCAGGATCTGCCTGCTCGGGCCTGCCTCGACGATGCTGCCGCCGCTCATGACGATGATCTTCTCCGCGCGCTCAGCGGCAAGGCCGAGGTCGTGCGTGATCAGCAGCACGGACGTTCCCTTGTCCCTCGTGAGCGAGGCCATGTGATCGAGGATCACGCGTTGCACCGTCACGTCGAGAGCCGAGGTCGGCTCATCTGCGATCAGCAGCTTGGGATCGGCCGCAAGACCGATTCCGATGAGCGCACGCTGCCGCATACCACCTGAGAACTGATGGGGGTACTGGTGGAGTCGGCGCTCCGCATCAGCGAGTCCGGCCTGTTTCAGCACCTCCACCGTGCGCGCATTGGCTGCCTGCCGACCCTTGGCGATACCGTTCGCACGTACCGCCTCCTTCACCTGGAAGCCGATGCTCCAGACCGGGTTGAGGTTCGACATCGGATCCTGGGGGACGAACCCCACGTCGCGTCCACGCACCTGCTCCATCTCGCGGCGACTGAGCTTGGTGAGCTCGCGTCCCTCGAGAGTGATCGAACCGTGGGTGATCACGCCGGTGCCGGGGAGCAGATCCACAATGGCGGTCGCCGTCGTCGACTTGCCCGAACCGGACTCGCCGACGATCGCCACCGTCTCACCGGGGAGGATGTCGAAGCTGACGCCGTGAAGCACTTCGCGCAGCCCGTCTTGAGTCCGGAAAGCGACCTTGAGGTCGCGCACGCTCAGGAGGGGAACCTGATCGGAGATCACGTCTCTCATCGACGGGCCCTCGCCTTCGGGTCGAGGGCGTCTCGCGTGAGTTCGCCCAGGGTCACGAACGCGAGCACGGCGAGCGTGAGCGCGATCGACGGGTAGATGAGTGCCATCGGAGCGACACGAAGCGCGGCCTGAGCCTGGCTGATGTCGTTACCCCAGGACATGACGTTGCTGCCGAGTCCGACGCCGAGGAACGACAGCGTCGCCTCCGCGACGATGGCCGCGGCGAGACCCAGCGTGGAGACCACGAGCAGCGGGGCGATGGCGTTGGGAATGACGTGGTTCAGCAGGATGCGGAACCTCGACTGCCCCAAAGACTGTGAGGCCATCACGAAGTCCGCCTGTCGCACGCGCAGGATCTCCGCGCGAACGACACGTGCGGTCGACGCCCAGGCGAATCCACCGATCGCGAACGCGAGCGTCCACACCGACCGGGAGTCGGAGAACACCGTCATGACCACGACAGCTGCGAGGATGTACGGGATCGCGAAGAAGATGTCGCCGATGCGGGAGAGCAGCGCATCGAGCCACCCGCCGTAGAAGCCCGCGAGCGCGCCCATGACGAGGCCGACGAACGATGCGATGATCGTCGCGATGAGGCCCACCGCAAGCGAGGTCTGCGCGCCCCAGATTACGCGCGAGTAGATGTCGCACCCCTGGAACGTGTAGCCGAGCGGGTGTCCCGGAGCCGGTCCCTCATTGCTGTACATGAGATCGCAGCTGCGCGGATCCACGTTCGTGAAGAGCGATGGCCATGCGGCGACGACGATGAACAGCGCGGCGAGCACCACGGAGAACCAGAACAGCGGCCGACGACGCAGATCGCGCCAGGCATCGCGCCACAGGTTGCTGGGCTTCTCCGCGATGCGGACGGCATCGACCGTGATCGATTCAGTCTCGACCGGAGCGACGTAGTGCTGTGGAGTCGTGGGGTCAGACATAGCGGATCCTCGGATCGAGCAGACCGTAGAGCAGGTCGACGAGCAGGTTCACCAGGACGTAGAGGATGACGAACACCGTCACGAAAGAGACCACGGTCGGCCCC
Organism: Microbacterium sp. MYb54; assembly: GCF_002979515.1. Classification (GTDB taxonomy): domain Bacteria; phylum Actinomycetota; class Actinomycetes; order Actinomycetales; family Microbacteriaceae; genus Microbacterium. Next base: position 131,082 of record NZ_PCPA01000012.1, read on the forward strand.
TCGCCTCTCTGTACCGCCTGGAAGAGTGTGTTACCGACGCCGGGGACATTGAAGATGCCCTCGGTCACCGTCGCACCGACGAGCAGAACACCGAAGTTGGTCGCGGAGTTGGTGATCACGGGAATCAGCGAGTTGCGAAGCACGTGCACCGGAATGACCCGACCGCGCGACAGTCCCTTGCTGTAGGCCGTGCGGACCCAGTCCTGGTTCAGGGTGTCGATCACGGAACCGCGCATGAGGCGCATGCTCACCGCGAACAGACTGAACCCGAGAACGAGGGCCGGCAACCACAAGCCGCCCCAGTCGTTGTCGGCGCCGACAGTCGGTTTGAACCAGCCCCACTGGATCGCCAAGAAGTACTGAGCGAGGAAGCAGAGCACGAAGATCGGAATCGCGATCGCGACCAGGGCTACGACGAGTGCGATGTTGTCGAATGCCTTGCCCTTGCGAAGACCGGAGATCGTCCCGACGATGATCGCGAGCGTGAACTCGATCCCGATTGCCATGATCGCCAGGCGACCGGTCACGGGAAGCGTATCCGCGAGAACGTCGGCAACGGATCGACCCGAGAACGTGGTCCCGAGATCTCCGGTCAGAACGCCGGTGATGTAGTACCAGTACTGGACGATGAACGGATCGTTCAAGTGGTATTGCTCACGCAGCGCCTCGACGAGCGCAGGGTTGGGGGTTCGATCGCCGAACAGGGCGAGAATGGGGTCTCCCGGCATCGCGAAGACCAGGAAGTAGATGAGCAGAGTGGCCCCGAAGAATACGGGGATCACCTGCAGGAGACGTCTGAGGATGTAGCTGAGCATCCGCGGTTCCTTCTGAGAACGGCAAGCAGGCAGAACGAGAACAGCCCTGTGAGGCGGTGACGTTGCCGTCACCGCCTCACAGGGATCAGTTCAGTCCGTCCTACTTGGCGGCCTTCGTGATCTCGTAGTACAGCGGCACCGAGTTCCAGCCGAACGTGACGTTGTCGACGTTCTCGCTGAAACCACCGGTGACGTTCGAGTACCACAGCGGGATCGCCGGGAGATCGTTGAAGAGGACCTCCTGCGCCTTCGTGAAGTCCTCGATCTGCGCTGCCGAGTCGGGGTTGCTGATGCCGGCGGCGATCAGCTTGTCGAACTCGGGGTTCGAGTAGTCGCCGTCGTTCGATCCGGCGTTGGTGGCGTAGAGCGGGCCCAGGAAGTTGTACAGACCCGGGTAGTCCGCCTGCCAGCCCGAGCGGGCTGCCGTCTTGATCGAGCGGTTGTTGACCTCTTCACGGATGACCGCGAACGTCGGGTACGGAGCGCCGGAGGCGTCGATGCCGAGGGTGTTCTTGATCTGGTTGGTCACGGCGTCGACCCATTCCTGGTGTCCACCGTCGGAGTTGTAAGCGATCTGGAAGGTGCCCTCCCAGGGCGAGATCTTGTCGGCCTCGGCCCACAGCTCCTTCGCCTTGTCAGCGTTGAACTTGAGAACCTCATTGCCGGGAACGCTGTCCGACCATCCATCGATGACCGGCGACGTGAAGTCGACGGCCGGCGTGCGGGTTCCGGAGAAGATCTTCTCAGTGACCTGCTCGCGGTCGATCGCCATGGAGATCGCCTGACGACGCAGGATGCCCTCTTCGCCCGAGAAGTGCGGGAGGAACTGGCCGATCGTGAACGACTGGAACACAGCCGACGGCTGGTTCACCGCACGGTCGCCCAGCTCATCCTGGAAGGTCGGGAGCGAGGCAGCCGGGATCGCGTCGATGACGTCGACCTCGCCACCGAGCAGGTCAGCGTATGCGGCTTCCTGCGTGGCGTAGAAGTTGATCGTGAGGCCACCGTTGGCAGCCTTGCGCCCACCGTCGTAGTCGTCGTTGCGAACGAGATCGATCTGCACGTCGTGCTGCCAGGCGGCGTCGCCGTCGAGCTTGTAGGGTCCGTTGCCGATCGGGTTCTCACCGAAGGCTGCCATGTCGTCGAAAGCGACGTCGGGCAGCGGGTAGAAGGCCGAGTAGCCCAGGCGCAGAGCGAAGTCGGAGGCCGGCTTGTTCAGCGCGATGGTGAAGGTGTAGTCGTCGACCTGCTTCAGGCCGGTCAGCTCGGAGTCCTCGTCGTAGCTGAAGCCTTCGATGTCCTCGAAGAAGTAGCTGGAGAGGTGCTTGTTCGAGGCCTTGGCGCCCTCGTTCCACGCCTTGATGAAGTTGTCGGCGGTGACTTCTTCACCATCGGTGAACTTCAGTCCCTCCTTGAGCTTCACAGTGAGGTTCTGCGGGTCCTCCGTGGTGATCTCCTCAGCCACATCGTTGACCGGCTTGCCTTCGGCGTCGTAGTAGATCAGCCCAGCGAAGATCTCGTCGAGGATCTTTCCGCCACCGACCTCGTTGGTGTTGGTCGGAATGAGCGGGTTCTCGGGCTCAGATCCGTTGGTCGTGATGATAGCTTCCGCGTCGACGTTGCCACCGGCATCGCCGTTCGACTCGTCTCCGCCACCGCTCGCGCAGCCGGCGAGCGCCAGGGCGCTGATCACGAACAACGCGGTGCCCGCAAGGGCGATCTTGTTGCGCTTCACTTTGTGTCCTCCTGTGGACAGTTGGGGTTCTGCGTACGCATCGTCGAGCACGCAGGGATACCTGAGGGTAACCCGCCCCTTCGCCACCATCCTCCTCAGCTAACGAACTGTTACTGAGTGGTGACCAACCGTAACAACAGCGAAACACCGCGAAACAGAAGACGGTGCCGCGCTCCTCCACAGAAGCGCGGCACCGTCTGCTCAGATGAGCACCTCGATCAGGCGAAGGCCTCCACCGGCGGGCACGCGCACACGAGGTTGCGGTCGCCGTACGCCTGGTCGATGCGTCGCACCGGAGGCCAGTACTTGCCGGCGACCAGAGCATGAACGGGATATGCGGCGTCCTCGCGCGAGTACGCGTGGTTCCACTCCCCCGCGATGAGCGAGACAGCGGTATGCGGCGCATGCACCAGCGGGTTGTCATCCGCAGGCCAGCGACCGGCGGCCACTGCTTCTGCCTCCGCCTTGATCATGATCATCGCCTCGATGAAGCGCTCGATCTCGTCGAGGTCTTCCGACTCGGTCGGCTCCACCATGAGTGTGCCGGCGACCGGGAACGACATCGTCGGCGCATGGAAGCCGTAGTCGATGAGCCGCTTGGCGACGTCGTCGACGGTGATGCCGGTGGCGTCTTTCAGAGGGCGGAGGTCGAGGATGCACTCGTGCGCCACGCGACCGTTCTCGCCGGTGTACAGCACCGGGAAGTGAGCGCCGAGACGCTCCGCCATGTAGTTCGCCGAGAGCACGGCCGCAGCGGTCGCCCGGCGCAGCCCGTCAGGGCCCATCATGCGCACGTACGCCCACGAGATCGGCAGGATGCCCGCGGAACCGTAGGGAGCCGCCGAGATGACGCCGCCCTCGAACGTGTAGCCGCCGAAGTGCTCGTCGCTCTGGGCGAGCGGGTGCGAGGGCAGGAAGGGCGCGAGGTGAGCCTTCGCCGCCACCGGGCCGATGCCGGGGCCGCCACCGCCGTGCGGGATCGCGAACGTCTTGTGCAGGTTGAGGTGCGAGACATCGCCGCCGAGATCGCCGAAGCGGGCATAGCCGAGCAACGCATTGAGGTTCGCGCCGTCGACGTAGACCTGGCCACCTGCATCGTGCACTGCCGCCGTGATCTCGACGACCTGCTCCTCGTACACACCGTGCGTGGAGGGGTAGGTGATCATGAGCGCCGAGAGGTCATCGGCGTGCAGGGCGATCTTCGCGCGCAGATCGTCGAGGTCGACGTTGCCGAGCTCGTCTGTCGCCACGACCACGACCTTCATGCCCGCAAGCACGGCCGAGGCCGCGTTCGTGCCATGCGCCGACGACGGGATGAGGCAGACCGTGCGGTGCGCATCTCCATTCGCATGGTGATAGCCGCGGATGGCGAGAAGGCCCGCGAGCTCACCCTGCGAACCGGCGTTCGGCTGCAGCGAGACCGCGTCGTATCCGGTGACCTCGGCGAGCCAGCCTTCGAGCTGGTCGATGAGCTCGAGGTAGCCCTGCACGTCGGCAGCCGGAGCGAACGGGTGGATGCCCGCGAACTCGGGCCAGGTGATGGCCGCCATCTCGGTGGCGGCGTTGAGCTTCATCGTGCAGGACCCCAGCGGGATCATGCCGCGATCGAGCGCGTAGTCGCGATCGGAGAGGGTCTTCAGGTACCGCATCATGGCGGTCTCACTGCGGTGGGAGTGGAACACGGGGTGCGTGAGGTACTCGTCTTCACGCAGCAGGTCGGCGGGAAGGGCTCGCAGCTTCTCGTTGCTGAAGAGCCCGAACGCCCGCTCGTTCTTCCCGCCGAAGACCATGGCGACCTGGTGCAGCTCGCCGAGCGTGGTGGTCTCGTCGACCGCGATGCCGACCGTGTCGGCGTCCGCCACGTGCAGCAGAATGCCGTAGCCGTCGTGCGCCTGCGCGGCGTACTCGGCGGCACGGCCGGGAACGCGCACCTGCAGAGTGTCGAAGAACTCCGCGTGCACGACCTCGGCGCCGGCCTCTGACAGCCAGTCGCGCAGCAGGGCGGCCTTCGCGGTCGTCTGGGTCGCGATCTCGCGGAGTCCGTCCGGGCCGTGGTAGACCGCGTACATCGACGCCATCACAGCCAACAGCACCTGGGCGGTGCAGATGTTCGAGGTCGCCTTCTCGCGTCGGATGTGCTGCTCACGCGTCTGCAGCGAGAGCCGGTACGCGGGCTTGCCGTCGGCATCCACCGACACCCCGACGAGGCGACCGGGGAGCTGACGCTCGAGGCCGGAGCGGACCGCCATGTAACCGGCGTGCGGGCCTCCGAAGCCCATCGGCACGCCGAAGCGCTGGGTCGTGCCGACGGCCACGTCGGCACCGAGCGAACCCGGCGAGGCGATCAGGGTGAGCGCGAGCAGATCGGCGGCTGCGACCGCGAGGGCGCCGGAGAGGTGCGCGGCGTCGAACACAGCGGAAGGATCCCAGACCCGTCCGGACGCGCCGGGGTACTGCACGAAGACGCCGAACAGGTCGGCCGGCAGCTCCTCCCCTGCGGCGAAGTCGACGGAGACGATGTCGATGCCGAGAGCCTCAGCGCGCGTCTCGAGCATCGCTCTGGTCTGCGGAAGTGCATCCGCGTCGACCGCGAACACGGTCGATGCCGACTTCGAGGCGCGTCGGGCGAGCAGCATCCCCTCGACGACGGCCGTGGACTCGTCGAGCATCGACGCATTGGCCGTGGTCAGGCCGGTGAGCTCGGACACCATCGTCTGGAAGTTGATCAGCGCCGCCAGGCGCCCCTGCGAGATCTCCGGCTGATACGGCGTGTACGCCGTGTACCAGGACGGGTTCTCCAGCACGTTCCGCTGGATCACCTGGGGGGTGATGGTGCCGTAGTAGCCGAGACCGATCATCGGTCGGTTCACCGTGTTGCGCGCGGCGAGGGTGCGCAGCTCGGCGAGAGCCTCGGTCTCGCTCGCGGCAGCGGGGATACGCGATGGCGCATCCGTCGCATCAGAGGAGGGGCCGGTGTAGATCGATGCGGGAACGGCCTGGCGCATCAGCACCTCGACCGAGCTCAACGCATCGTCCGCTCCTGCGGTGTCGAGGCCGAGGGCTGCGAGCATCGTGCGCTGCGCCGCATCCGTGGGTCCGATATGACGATCGGCGAAAGTGACCACTGGTGAATCAGCCCTCCGTGAGTGCGACGTAGGCGTCGCGGTCGAGCAGTCCGTCGAGCGCGCCGGCTGCGATGCTGATCTTGAGGAGCCAGCCGCCCTCGAACGGCGCAGCGTTCACGAGCGACGGGTCATCGACCGCCGCGTCGTTGACCTCGACGACCGTGCCGGTGACGGGGGCATACAGCTCGCCGACCGACTTGGTCGACTCGATCTCGCCGACGACCGCTCCCGCGGTGACCTCGGTGCCGACGGCGGGGAGCTCGACGAACACGACATCGCCCAGCTTCTCGGCGGCGTAATCGGTGATGCCGATGGTCACGGTGTCGCCGTCAGCGGCGATCCACTCGTGCTCTTCGGTGTAGTGGAGTGCGGTGAGGTCGGTCATTTGGTCCTCCGATAGAAAGGCAGGGCGGTCACGGTCGCGGGAATCCTGGTCCCCCGCACATCAAGGAATACTGCGGTTCCCTCTTCAGCGGAAGAAGGGTTCACGTAGGCCATCGCGATCGGATGACCGAGCGTCGGGCTGAGCGCACCGCTGGTGATCTCGCCGAGGGCCGATCCGTCATGGTCGACGACGGCGTATCCGGCGCGTCCGGCGCGCTTGCCCTCGGCGACGAGTCCGACCAGGACCGGGGCATCGGATGCTTCGCTCGAGTCTGCGGCAGCGGAGAGCGCATCCTTTCCGACGAAGCGCTCCTTCGCAGTCACGACGACGCGCCCGAGGCCCGCCTGAGACGGCCGGGTGTCAAGGCTCAGCTCGTGGCCGTAGAGGGGCATCCCCGCCTCGAGTCGAAGGGTGTCGCGCGCGGCGAGCCCGGCGGGGACGAGGCCCTGAGGTTCGCCGGCTGTGAGCAGAGCGTCCCAGAGCGACGCGGCGCTGTCGGCGGCGACGAGGAGCTCGAACCCGTCTTCGCCGGTGTAGCCGGTGCGCGCGAGGAGGACCGGCTTGCCGTCGTGGTTCGCGGAGGCCCAGGCGTAGTACTTCTGTTCCGCCCAGGGAACACTGACGTCGGTGATGGCAGCGGTCGCCGCGAGGATGGCCTCGGCGTTCGGGCCCTGCACGGCGATGAGCGCGTAGTCGTCGGAGACGTCGTGCACCGTGACGTCGAACCCGTCGGTGCGCGCGGCGAGGGCCGCCGACACGGCGTCGCGGTTGCCCGCGTTGGAGATGATGAGGAAGTCGTCGTCCTGCAGGCGATAGACGATCACGTCGTCGATGATCCCGCCGGACTCGGCGAGCAGGAGCGAGTACTTCGCCTTGCCGACAGCCAGAGCCGAGAGGCGACCGGCGAGGGCGTAGTCGAGGAAGTCTGCGGCGCCGCTGCCACGGACCGTGAACTCGGCCATGTGCGAGATGTCGAAGATGCCCGCGCTTTGGCGCACCGCGTGGTGCTCGGCGAGGTCAGACGTGTAGCGCACCGGCATCTGCCAGCCGCCGAAGTCGGTGAACGACGCACCGAGCGCCTCATGGCGCTCGCGCAGCGGGGTGTAGCGGGGGTCGGACATGGAGTTCTCCCGGGCTGTATCGGGCGGAACGGCGGCACCGTCGTTCCTCGGAACTCCCCCTCTGTCATAGGCCTGAGAGCTTCACCCGTGCACGGAGGCAGGGCTTTCACCGTCGGCGGATCCGCAGTATCGCTGGATCGCTTTTCAGAGTGGCCGGAACCGCGCGGTACGCGTACCTGAGAGATTGGCGGGGAGGCTTGCTCCTTCGGTGCCCGGCTGCGTTCGCCGGGGCTCTCCCGCGTGGGTCATTCGGCCTGTCTTCAGTTGTGCGTTCAGTCTAGCGGGTGCCCTCCGAACCTCGAGGCCCGCCGGGCAAGACAAGGCTCCGGTCGCACTTCCTGTCGCCGTGAACGTGTTCGAGCGACAGGAAGTGCGACCGGAGCGGATGGGGCGAAGGGCTGTGCGTCAGTGCGCCATGCTTCTCAGTGGGCGAGACTTCTCAGTGCGCGATGCCGAGTTCGGTGCGGACTTCGTCGCGGAGGCGGCCGAGGTTGTCGGGCTCGGGTGCCGCGCCGAGGAGCGTCTTGGTGTACTCGTGCTGCGGGTTCAGGATGACCTCGTCCGCGGGGCCCCGTTCGACGACGTCACCCTTGTAGAGCACCATGATCTCATCCGAGAAATGCCGGGCCGTGGCCAGATCGTGCGTGATGTACAACACGCCCAGGTTCTCTTCGCGCTGCAGGTCTGCGAGCAGGTTCAACACCCCGAGTCGGATCGACACATCGAGCATGGACACGGGCTCGTCGGCGACGATGAACCGTGCCCCCGGGGCCAACGCCCGGGCGATCGCGACCCGCTGCCGCTGCCCGCCGGACAGTTCGTGCGGGCGACGCTCCGCGAAACTCTCCCCCGGCGTCAACCGCACCCGCTCCAGTAGTTCCACGGCCCGCTCCCGCACCTGGGTGCGGGAGAGTTCCGGGTGGTGCAGGCGGATCGG